>CALEYW010000015.1 GCA_937927945.1 uncultured candidate division WPS-2 bacterium
CACCAGTGCGTTTCACACACTAAGTATAGCACATTTACTAACACAGTAGTACTAGGCGCGCGTCGCGCCGATGACCTCGAACGCGTCGGCCTGCGTCCCCGCGGCGTAGCGTTCTTCGTACTCCACGCGGTTCGGTGCGAAGACGTCGACGACGACGCAGCGTTCGGTGAACGTCGCGCCGTGCGGGACGGACGAGCCGAGCGTGTAGCAGTCGCCGGCGCGCAGCGTGGTCGTCGAGCCGTCCGCGTAGCGCAAGTGGATCGATCCTTCGAGCACGACGCCGCCTTGCGAGATGACGTGCTCGTGCAGCGGCACCTCGCCGCACGCCGGCGGCTCGAATACCCAATACACCAGCGTCATCCCGTCGCCGGGCAGCACGGCCCACGAGATTCCGGGTGAGAACGTCGCGAGGTGCTCGCGCGGGACGAGGGCGGCGTGCGGAACGTTCATCGCATCATTCCTCTCGAGGAGCCGGTGGGACGCACCCTTTTCCCCTGCCGCGGCGCAATCGCCTGGAGCCGTGCAGGCGCGTTCCGACACGGGCCGCAACCTTCTTCCAATGAACACCAACGTCGTCGAGAGCCGCGAGATTCGGCTCGCCGCGAGACCGTCCGGGGAATGCACGGCGGAAACCTTCGCGCTCGCCACGACGCAGGTCGGACCGCCCGGCGCAGGCGAGATCCTCGTTCGCAACGTGTTCATGTCGGTCGAACCGTACATGCGCGGCCGCATGAACGCCGGGCGCTCGTACGTTCCGCCGTTCGACGTCGGCGCGCCGCTCAGCGGCGCCGCGATCGGCACCGTCGTCGCATCGAACGACCCCACGATCGCCGAGGGTTCGACCGTGTTGCACGACCGCGGCTGGCGCGAGTACGCCGTGATCCCGGCGAAGTCGGTCAAGCAGATCGACGTCACCGGCGTTCCCGCCGAGACCTATTTGAGCGCGCTCGGCACGACAGGCTTTACTGCCTGGGTGGGCTTACGCGTGATCGGCCGCGTGCAGGCCGGCGAGACCTTGTTCGTCTCGGCGGCTGCCGGCGCCGTCGGTTCGATGGTCGTTCAGCTCGCCAAGCGCTGGGGACTGCGCGTGATCGGCTCGGCGAGTTCGGCGCAGAAAGCCGCGTACATCAAAGAGAAACTCGGCGCCGACGCCGCCTTCGACTACCACGAGCGGCCGGTGCTCGACCGATTGCAAGCGGCCGCGCCGGACGGCATCGACGCCTACTTCGACAACGTCGGCGGGTCGCAGCTCGAAGCGGCGATCAGCGCGATGCGCGACCACGGACGCGCCATCTTGTGCGGCGCGATCTCGCAGTACAATTCCGCGGCGCCGCCGCCTGGTCCGCGCAACCTGATGCTCGCCGTCGGGCGGCGCCTGCGCCTCGAAGGCTTCATCGTGAGCGATCACCGCGACCGCATGGCCGAGTTTCAGGCCGAGGTTTTGCCGCTCGTTCGCGACGGCGTCGTCGCCACCCCGACCACCATCGTCCAAGGGCTGGAGAACGCGCCGGCCGCGATGATGGACATCTTGCGCCCGAACCGCACCGTCGGCAAGGTGCTCGTGCGCGTCTCATAACGGGAACTCTCCCGTCCCGGAGCGGTTCCTAGACGGTGATGCTCGGCGGCGGCGGCCCCCCGGTCCACATGATGTGGTCGCAGATGTACAGTCCGGATCGTCCCAAAGTGACGAGGCGGGTTGAGTTGCGCCGCATCCTGGCGCTCTTCCGGCCCTACGTGCGCGAGCAGGCGCTGGTGCTCGCCTGCATCTTCATCGGCTCTTTGCTCGGACTGGTCCCGCCGCTCTTCACCAGGTGGCTGATCGACGGCGCGATCCCGAGCAAGGACATGCACGGCGTCTGGCTCGCCGTTGGGGGCATGATCGCAAGCGCCGTCGTCGGCGGCGGGATCGGCGTGTATCAGGGCTACCTGAACTCGCTGGTCGGCGAAGGCATCATGCGCGACATCCGCACGAGCCTAGTGAACCATCTGCATCGGATGCCGCTCTCGTTCTTCACCGGAACGAAGACCGGCGAGATCATGAACCGCGTGTCGAGCGACGTCGACAACATCGACAGCGTGGTGACGGGGACGCTGGTCTCGATCGTGACGAACGTGTTCACGATGGTGACGACGATCGTCACGATCTTCATCGTCGATTGGCGGCTCTCGCTCGTCGCCTTGGCGATCATCCCGCTGATGATCCTCCCGCTCTCGCCGGTCGGGCGGCGGATGTACGACATCCGCAAGAAGACGCGCGAAAAACGCGACGAGATCGAATCGATCACCCAAGAGACCCTCTCGATTTCGGGAATCACGCTGATCAAGTCGTTCGTCCGCGAGTCGTTCGAACGCGCGCGATTCTACCGGGTCGGCACCGACCTCATGAATCTCGAGATCAAACTCGCGATGGTCGGCCGCTGGTTCATCGCCGCGATCATGGCGATGGTCGTCATCGGCCCGGCGATGGTGTGGCTCGCCGGGGCGTGGCTGGCGATCAACGGCGGCACGACCGTCGGCACGATCGTCATGTTCGTCGCCTACCTCGGCCGGCTGTACACGCCGGCGTCGTCGCTCGCCGGCGTGCAGGTGCAGATCGTCTCGGCGCTGGCGGTGTTCGAACGGATCTTCGAGTATCTCGACATGCCCCCGGAAGGCGCAGAAAAGCCGCACGCGACGGTGTTGCGCGACCTCCGCGGCGAGATCGCGTTCGAAGACGTGCACTTCTCCTACAGCCCGGAGCGCGTCGCATTGGACGGCGTCTCATTCCGCATTGCGCCGGGACAGATGGCGGCGTTCGTCGGCCCTTCAGGTGCCGGCAAGACGACGATCACCAGCCTCGTCCCGCGCTTCTACGATCCGCAGGAGGGCGCCGTTCGCGTCGACGGACTCGACGTGCGCGACGTGACGCTGGCGAGCCTGCGCGAGAACGTCGGCATCGTGACGCAGGAGACGTACCTCTTCCACGACACGATCGGGGCGAATCTGCGCTACGCGCGCCCGGACGCGAGTGAAGCCGACGTCATCGCGGCGGCGAAGGCGGCCAACATCCACGAGTTCGTCGCGTCGCTCCCCGAGGGATACGCAACGGTCGTCGGCGAGCGCGGACACAAGCTCTCGGGCGGCGAACGCCAGCGTCTCGCGATCGCGCGGGTCCTCCTGAAAAACCCGCGCATCCTGATCCTCGACGAAGCGACGAGCGCGCTCGACTCAGCGAACGAGGCGGCGATCCAAGCGGCGCTGATCCCCCTGATGGAAGGCCGCACGAGCCTGGTGATCGCGCACCGGCTCTCGACGATCCTCAACGCCGACGTCGTCTTCGTCGTCGAACACGGCCGCATCGTCGAACACGGAACCCACGACGAACTACTTGCCCGCGACGGCGCCTACGCCCAGCTCTACTGGAAGCAATTCCGCGATCGCGACGCGGTGGAAGCCGTCGGCATCTAGGCGGTTGCTTTGCGGCTCTCCCAACCTGCTGCGGCGGCCGTTGACCAGGCGAGCCAGTCGGCGAAATCGGGCGTCGTCATCGGCTGCGCCAGGAAGTACCCCTGCAGCTGCTCCGCGCCGTTCTCGGTGAGCCAGTGGGCCTGTTCGCGACTTTCTACGCCGTCGGCGATCGGCTGCAGCCCGAGTGCTCGCGTTACCGCGATCGCCGCTCGCGCGATCCGCTCGTAGCGCTGATCGTACGCGGCGTTCTGCGTGATCCGGCGGCCGATCTTGAGGAAGTCGAGTGGCAGCATCGCCAGCATTTCGAGCGACGTCGGCTGCGATCCGAAGCCGTCCAGCCCGATGAAGGCGCCCTTCGCCTTGAGCCGGCGCAGGAACGCGGCGACCCCGTCGGGGTCGGCTTGCGTCATCGCCTCGCCGATCTCGATCGCGACGCATTGGCTGACCGGCGAGAATTCGTCCAGCAGGCGTTCCAGTTCCGAGCAGATCGACTCGTCGGTCGAGCCGATGTTGACGTGCAGCCGCAGATGCGGCCACTCCTTATGAAGCGTCCGCAGCGTCATCTCGACGGCGCCGATCACCCATCCGTCGATCGTCGGCGTGATCGTCGGACCGCCCGCTTCGAGGAACGACCGCGGCGCCAGCCAGCCGCGCGAGGGATGGCGCCAGCGGATCAGCGCCTCCGCGCCCACCACGTGTAGCGTCGACGCTTGAACGATCGGCTGCCAGCACACCAGGAAGTCGCGGTCGCCGTCGACGCTCAGCAGACGCTCGCGGATGTCGCGCCGCGCGTGCAGATCGGCACCGACGCCGTCGCGATACCAGCACATGGCTTTGCCGCCGCTTTGTTTCGCGGCGTACATCGCTTGGTCGGCGTGCTGCAGCAGGGTATCGGCCGTCGTGCCGTCCTGGGGGAACACCGCGATCCCGATGCTGGCGCGCACCTCGCGTACGATCCCGTCTTCTTCCACCCGCAGCGCGATCCGATCGAGAAACCGCTGCGCCGCGTCGGCCATCTCGTCTTCGCTCTCGACGACACCCAGCACGGCGACGAACTCGTCGCCGCCGATGCGTCCGACGAGATCGCCCCGCCGAACGGCTTCGCGCATCTGCTGCGCCGCTTCGATCAGCGCTTTGTCGCCGCGCGCGTGACCGAACGTGTCGTTGACGGCTTTGAAGCCGTCGAGGTCGATGAAGATGACGCCGACGCGCGTCCCGAGCCGGGCAGCGACGTGCATCGCATCGTCGAGGTGCCGCAGCGTCGCGCTGCGCGACGGCAGCGCCGTGAGCGGATCGTAACCGACTTCGCGCGGCGCGGCAGCTTCGTTCTGACCGAGCAGCCGCGCACAGGCCTTCGCGACGGCTTGGCACACGTCGATACGCGAGGGCCGTCCGCGCGCCCAACGCACCGCGAGGACGTACGGCGGGCTGACCGCCAGGTGCGCGATGTAGACCTCGCCGGCGGCGGTATCGTTCTGCAGCGCGCGGCAGGCTTGGCGGGCGAGTTCTTGAGCCTCGGCTGCATGCTCGGGCCCCGCCGGTGCGCTGGCGACCGTCTCACCATCGGGACCGCAGACGACCGCGAGGTCACCGCCCGCGATCGGAAGCGCGGCGCCGAGGACGACGCGCATCAGCTCCTCGCGCGGGCGATTGGATTCTGCCGCCGCAGTAAAGAGGTCGACGAGGTGCGCGATCTGCGGATCCTCGAGGTTCAAAAGGGCGCCTCGCTCTGGCCGGTCGATTGACGGAAGCACGCGACGGTTTCCCGCGGCGCCGCTGAGCCTTGCAAACCTTACCCCACACACGACCGTCGACCTTTCCAAAATGCGGTGGAGCGCACACCTGTCGGACGCCCGATACACCCGAACGGGCGCGGGACCGGGGCATCCGCACGTAGCACTAGTCCGGCTCGTATGGACAAAGTCGTCGCTTCGTGTGCCGAAGCGGTCGGAGACATCCCCAGCGGCGCGTCGCTGGCGGTGGGCGGATTCGGCCTCAACGGAATCCCGCACAACCTGATCGAGGCGCTGCTCGAGGCCGGCCCGACCGGGCTCGAGACCGTCTCGAACAACTGCGGTGTCGACGGCTGGGGGCTAGGCGTGCTGCTCGACGCGAAGCGCATCCGACGCACGACCGGCTCATACGTCGGTGAGAACAAGGAGTTCGAGCGCCAATACCTGGCCGGCGAGCTGGAAGTCGAGCTCGTGCCGCAGGGGACGCTGGCGGAGCGGCTCCGCGCCGGCGGCTGCGGAATTCCGGGGTTCTACACGCCCGCCGGGGTCGGGACGCTCGTCGCGGACGGCGGCCTGCCGTGGCGCTACAACGGCGACGGTTCGGTGGCGGTCGCCTCCCCGAAGAAGGATGTTCGCGTCTTCAACGGCCGAGAGTACGCGCTCGAAGAGGGCATCGTCTGCGATTTCGCCCTGGTGCGCGCCAGCATCGGCGACCGGCACGGCAACCTGGTGTTCCACAAGGCGACGCGACAGTTCAATCCGCTCTGCGCGATGGCCGGAAAGATCACGATCGCCGAGGTCGAGGAGCTCGTCGAGCCGGGCGAGATCGATCCCGAACAGGTCCATCTGCCCGGCATCTACGTGCAGCGGATCGTCCGCGTCGGGCCGGGCGGCAAACGCATCGAGCGCGTGACCACGCGCAAGCGGGACGGAGGACGATAAGGTGGCGCTCACGCGAACCCAGCTGGCCGCGCGCGTCGCGCAGGAGCTGCGCGACGGTCAGTACGTCAACCTCGGGATCGGGCTCCCGACGCTGATCCCGAACTACGTGCCCGGCAACGTCACCGTCGTTCTGCAGAGCGAGAACGGGATTCTCGGCTTCGGCCCTTACCCATATGAGGGCGAGGAAGACCCCGACCTCATCAACGCGGGGAAAGAGACCGTCACGGTCCTGCCGGGCGCGTCGTTCTTCGACTCGGCGACGTCGTTCGGGATGATCCGCGGCGGCCACGTCGACGTCGCCGTCCTCGGCGCGATGCAGGTGGCGAGCAACGGCGATCTCGCCAACTGGGTGATCCCCGGCAAGATGGTCAAAGGGATGGGCGGCGCGATGGACCTCGTCCACGGCGCGAAGCGGGTCATCGTGATGATGGAGCACACGGCCAAGGGCGGCGCACACAAGATCCTCGAGCGCTGCGATCTCCCGCTGACCGGCAAGAACGTCGTGCAGCAGATCATCACCGACCTCGCGCTGATCGACGTCACGCCCGAAGGACTGGTGTTGCGCGAGGTCGCGCCCGGCGTCACGGTCGAGGACGTCAAATCCGCGACCGGCGCTGCGCTCCGCGTGCCGGCCGAGCCCAGGGTGATGCAGATCTCGGCCGGAGTGTAAGCTCAGGGTGCCGCCGAGCCGCCTCCGCGCCGAGGCCGACGTCCGCACCCGGTCGAATCTCATGGGGCTATGTCGATCGCATCGCCCCGCCCCGAGGCCTCCGACGAAGAGGCGATGATCCTGGACGTCGTCCGCCAGCTGGTCAAGGAACGCGTCGAGCCGCGCGCCGCGGAGATCGACGAAAAAGCCGAGTTCGCGTGGGACATCAAGGACCTCTTCGCCGAGAACGACTTGCTCGGCATCCCCGTACCGGCGGAGTACGGCGGTCTGGGCGGTTCGTTCGTGACCTACGTGAAGGTCGTCGAGGAAGTCGCCAAAGCGTGTGCGTCCTCAGCGCTGCTCATCGCCGTTCAGGAACTGGGCGCATTGCCGATCATGATCGGCGGCAGCGACGAACAGAAGCGGCGCTGGCTGCCGGATCTCGCCAGCGGCAAAAAGCTCGCCGCCTACGCACTGACCGAGCCCGGCTCCGGTTCCGACGCCGCAGGTTCGATGCGCACCAAGGCTCGCCGCGAGGGCGACGAGTACGTCCTGGACGGGTCGAAGATCTGGATCACCAACGGCAGCGTCGCCGACGTCGTGACGGTCTTCGCCGTGACCGATGCGACGAAGGGTCCGAACGGCATCTCGGCGTTCGTCGTCGAGAAGGGCACGCCGGGCTTCAGCGTCGGCAAGCTCGAGAAAAAGATGGGGATTCGCGGATCGCCGACCGTCGAGCTCGCCTTCGACAATTGCCGCATCCCCGCGGCGAACATGCTGGGGGAAGAAGGCGTCGGCTTCAAGATCGCGATGAAGGTGCTCGACAAGTCGCGTCCCGGGATCGCGGCGCAAGCGCTCGGGATCGCGCAGGGCGCTCTCGACTACGCGACCGAGTACACGAAGCAGCGCGTCGCATTCGGCAAGCCGATCTCGCAGCAGCAGGGCTTGCAGTTCATGCTGGCCGACATGAAGACGGAAGTCGAAGCCGCCCGCCTGCTGCTGTACGAAGCCGCGCGCAAGTGCGACGAGAACGCTCCGGACGTCACGACCTGGGCCGCGATGGCGAAACTCAAATGCGGGGACACCGCGATGAGCGTGACGGTCGACGCCGTGCAGCTCCTGGGCGGCTACGGCTACTCGACCGAGTACCCGGTCGAACGGATGATGCGCGATGCGAAGATCACGCAGATCTACGAGGGGACGCAGCAGATCCAGCGCATCGTGATCGCGCGCTCGATGGTCGGCAAATGGAGCCCGCCGAAATCCTGAATACCGCCGCGGCGGGGTAAGCTTCGGCCAAGGTGACACCCGAAGAGCCGAGCCTCCCGAAAGTCTCCCTGCGCCCACCCGAAGTGATCCGGATGGTGATCGTCGGGATCCTCGTCGCGCTCTCGCTCTCGCGCGTCGTCCCGGACTTCGTGCGTATCGTGTACCCGCTCAGTTTTTTCGGCTACAGCACGGACGGCGACGCGAACGTGATCCGCGCGCCGGTCTCGGCGCACCCGCCGGTGCCCGCCCCGCATACTGCGACGCCGTCTCCGGCCAAGCGGCTGCTGCGGAACATCACCTCGGTGCTGCGGCAGCGAGCGCGCCCGCACACCGGCGATCTCATCCTGCTCGGCGACCACGTGCGCATCGACCGCATCAAACCGTTCGACCGCAAGCCGGGCATCGCCGGGCACTCGTTCACCTATGACAACCCGCAGCGGTACATCCCGATCGAACGGCACGGAACCGAGCGCGTCCTGCACCTCGTCGCGATCAAGGAGACGAACCGCAACCGCTTCCTCGACATGCTCCGCATCGTGCTGTTCGTCGTCGCCGTGTCACTCGGCGCGATCCTTTTTCTGGTGAAGCCGAGCATCGCAACCGCCGCGTTCTTCGTGTTCTGCTTGGCCGGCGTCGAGGCGCCCTCGACCTACCTCGACACCATCATGCCGGCCCCGTGGCGGCAGATCTCGATGTGGATCGGCGACACCATCCGCGGAGCGGTCCGGTCCGCGCTGATGCTCTTCGCGCTCTGTCTGATCGACGGGGACACCGATGCTCCCCGCGAGCGCCTCTTCGCCTGGGTCGCGGCGGGTTTCGCGGTCGTCCTCGGAACGCTCAACGCGTACGCGCAGTGGGCGTTGAATTACGGCGCGCTCCCCGCCCAGCGCCTGGACACGCTCGTCGCGCAAGCGAACTACGCCGTAGCTGCGATGACCGCCGTCGCGTTGACGATCGCGTTTTTGCGTGCGCGTCACAACGACCGCCACCGCATCGGCTGGATCGCCGCGGGGTTCCTCTTTGCCGGGGCCGCGCGGTTCGCGTCGGACCAGCTCTATCCGCCGGGCTACATCCCCATCTGGTTCAACAGCATCCTCGTCTCCATGACCATCGTCCCGATCGTCACCATCGGGATCGCGGTCGTACGGCACCAGTTCTTCAACGTCGACTTCGTCGTGAGCCGGGCCATCGTGTACGTCGCGGTGACCGCGGCGTTCATCGGGACGATCACCGTCGCCGAAGAGATCGGGACGTACGCGTTCTACAACAACACCGATTTCGCGTACGGCTATCTGATCGCCGTTTCGATGGGCGTAGCACTCTTCACCGGAAGGCTGATGGGATTCCTCAACCATCTCGTGGACCGGTTCCTCTTCCGCGACCGGGGGCACCAGCGGCAGGCGCTGGAGTTCATCGCCGGCTACATCCTCGACGCCGAAACGGTCGAGGACGTGTATCGCGCGCTGCTGCAGGACGCGGCGCACGCGTTGAAGCTCTCGTTCGGCGGCATTCTCGCGCGTCAGCCCGACGGCGGATACCTGCTCGCCGAGAATTTCGACTGGCCGGCGGATTTCGTCATCAAATTGAGTCCGAGCGACGAGTTGACCCAGGCGATCACCCGGACGCGCGGTGCGCTCACCTTCACCGGTAAAGATACCCGGCTCATCCAAAAATCGTTCCCGAACGAACGGCTGACGTTCGCCGCGCCGATCTTCTTCGACCGCACGGTGAGCGGGATCGTCGTGTACGGCCACAACGTGAGCGGTCTCGATCTCGATCCGGACGAGCGCGAACACCTCATCCGGGTCGTGGCGCATGCGTCGATCGCGCTCAACGCGATCGAGCTCGCGAAATACCGCGACGCCGCCGAAGCGGCCGGAGTCGCGACGCCGACGCTGACTAGTGCCCCACTCCCTGGTACCGGTTGAGTCCGAAGCGCCAGAAGACGTACGCCAGCGCAACGAAGACGACTCCGATCGCCGGCGTGAGCAGCCCGGCGACCGGCGGCAGCCCGAGGCCGCTCATCCCTTTGTGCAGGAAATAGCGCGCCGGAAAATAGTTCATGAACGCGAACGGAAACACGAACGTGAGCACGAGCCGCACGCTGCGCGTGTAGATCGTGATCGGATAGCGGGTGAACTCCTGTTCGAGCTGCACAAAAATCCAGCGCAGCGCGTCGACCTTCACGAACCAGAACGCGGCGGTCGAGATGATCAGGTTGATGCCCAGGTCGATGAGCGCGCCGCCGATGACGATCGGCGGTATGAACGTGAGGAACAGCGCGTCGACGTGCACGCCGGCGTAGATCGTCGCCGCGACGAACGTGAAGATCGCCAGCACGAGCTCGTCCGGAAAAACCTGGCCCGGCGTCGCGATCGCCTGGAAGAGCGTATCCAGCGGGCGGACCAGCAGCCGGTCGAACTCCCCGTCGCGAATGTGTTCCGGGATTTCGCCGACCGTCGAAAACAGCGTGTTGTGCAGCGCGTGGGCGACCATCCAGATCGCGTACAGGAACGCCATGTCACGGAAGCTCCAGCCGTTCATCGACGGGAAGCGCGACAGCACGATCCAGAGCGCCGCGATCGACGACCCGTGATAGACGAACGTGAAGGCGAACCAAACCAGGAAGTTCTCGCGGTACTCGAGCGTCGTGAGGATGTTGATGCGCCAGTACTGGCGGTAGACGCCCGCCATCCGCCGGAGCCCGAGTCCCATCAGCCGCCCTGCACGACGATGCGGCGCGAACCCGCCCGCCACATCACGGTCGAGACGAGCGCCAGCACGACGATCCACACCAGCTGCAGGCCCATCGACTCGAGGTAGCGCGAGGGCGGGATCACGCCGACGTAGATCAGCAGCGGGGTGGAGAACATCGCCGCGAACGGGAGCGCGTAGATGAAGTTCTGCAGGAAGGCCGGGAACAGGATCAGCGGGATCAGCTCGCCGCCGAACAGATCGGTCAGCCACGTCACGATCAGCTGCACCGCGCTGATCTCGAGCGTCCAGAACGCGCTGCAGTTCAGGAGGAAGTTCAGAAAGAACCCGACCATGTACCCCAGGAAGAAGCTGAGCGCGAAGGCGGCGAGCACCGCCGGCGCCGGCACGATGATGTGAAAGATCAGCAGCGCGATCAGCGTCGCTGGAATCAGCAGCACCGCGTGAAAGAGCACTTCGCCCGTGCCGTCCGCGAAGAAATAGAACGGCACGATGATCGGTTTGAGGAAGTCGGTCGCGATGCTTCCGTCGTGCAGTTTGTCCTTGAGCGCGCGGGTCTGATCGATGTCCATGACGATCCCCATCAGCAGCGCGACCGCCGAGTAGGTGATGATGGCGTGCCGGGAGAGTTCATGCGGGGCCGCGTTGTGCGCGTAGAGTGCCGTCCACACCATGCGCAACAGATAGACCCGAACGACGAACGATCCGATCGTCGTGAAGACGTCGAAGCGGTACGTCGCTTCGCGGGCCATCGCGGTGCGGGCGAACTCGACGTAGGGCTCCAGCCGAAAGCGCGGCCGGCGGCGTCCTTCGGCCGTCCCGATCACGACGGCGTCCCCACCGGGCCGTGTTGGTAACCTTCTACGTAGATACGGCGGACGATCGTGTCGATGTCGGGCTCGATGATCGAGACGTCGCTGATCGGGTAGCGTTCCATCACCCGCCGGATCAGCGCCTCGGCGCTGAGCAGGCGCCGGTCGAAGCGCAGCCGGGCGACGAGGCCCTCCCGGCCTTCGAGTTCGGCGCCCGGCACGTCGATCTCGATCGGCGCCTCGGCGAAGGTGACGACCAGCGTCCGGTGGGTTCCGTACTCGGTGCGCAGCCGCTCGAGCGCGCCGTCGAAGATGACGCGCCCCTCGTCGATCAGGATCACCCGCGGCGTCAGCCGCTCGACGTCGGCGAGATCGTGCGTGGTGAGGATCACCGTCGTCCCGCGTTCCCGGTTGACGCGGGTGATGAATTCGCGGATCGCTTCCTTGGCCACCACGTCCAGGCCGATCGTCGGTTCGTCGAGGTATACGATCTTGGGGTCGTGCAGCATCGCGGCGGCGAAATCGCCGCGCATGCGCTCGCCGAGCGAGAGTTGCCGCACCGGCGTGTCGAAGAAACGCTCGAGGTCGAGAATCGCCGAGAAGTGGGCGAGATTCTCGAGATACCGGTTGCGCGGCACGTCGTAGATCGCGCGCAGGAGCTCGAACGACTCGCGCAGCGGCAGGTCCCAATAGAGCTGGCTGCGCTGGCCGAACACGACGCCGATGTTCTCGGCATTCTCCTGGCGGCGCTGATACGGGACGACGCCCGCCACCCGGACGCTCCCCGACGTCGGCACCAAGATGCCGGTGAGTATCTTGATCGTGGTCGACTTGCCGGCCCCGTTCGGGCCGAGGTATCCGACCAGCTCGCCCTCGGCCAGCGTGAAGTTGACGCCGTCGACCGCTACCTTGTCTTCGTACTCTCGCGAGAACAGCGCTCGCACCGCGCCGCCGATTCCGGGACGGCGCACGATGCGCCGGAACACCTTCGTGAGATCAGTCGCCTCGATGATCGCCATGCGTGCTTACGACTTCCATGATTGCGAACGCGAAGCATTGTCGACCCGTAACGGTCAGGCACCGGCTCGCGCCGCGAGACGCTCGAGGTTTGCCGACAGCCCATCGCCGATCCGCCGCGCGGCGCGCGCCAACAGGAGGCCGGCAAAAGGGCCGCTCGTCCTGACGCTCGCTTCGAGGGTCGCGCCGTCTTCTCGCGCCGCGACGTTCCAGCGCAACCGCAGCGTCGCGAGCGGACCGAACGTCAGCTCCAGCGCGAGCAGGCGGTTCGGGACGACGGCTTCGATGCGGAACGCCGTCTGCGGAGCGCCTTTGGGTTTCATGGTCAGCACGCCGCCCGGGCGGAGCGGCCCCTCGACGGTCATCCACTGGACCCCGTGGTTCCACTCGGCCCAGCGCTTGCCGTCCAGCAGCACCTCCCAGACCCGCTCCGGCGGCGCCGCGCACGGCGTAGCGGCAGTCCGTTCCCAACTCATCGCGAAGACGTCTTCCATGGACGAGGACCAGAACCCAATCGTCGCAATGGCGCAGAAGATCCGGGCCCGCCGGGATTTGGGCGCCGCGATCGATTCGGCGACCGGCAACGTCGCCGTCCCGCGCGGCGACGACGCGGCCTCGCGTTTCGCCGCATTGACCGACGTGCTGGCGACCGGGGTCAAGCGGCTGAACTCGATCCTCGGATCGCGCAACGGCGTGACGATCGTGCGGCTCGAAAACCCGCCGCGGCTGCGGTTGCGGTTTCGCGAGAAGCGCATCGCGCTCGATCTCGATGCGGAGCGCCAGCTCGTAATCGTCACCGGCGCCGGGCTCGAGGGCGAGTATCAGTTCCTCGACGACGACACGCCCGCGCTGATGAACCTCTCGAAGTTCTCGACCGACGCCGGCTACCGCGATCCCCTGACCGGCTCCCAGCTCCTCAAGACGATCGCCGAAGACGCCCAGATCCCGCGCCCAGCCCACCTCGACGAACCCGGCCCAATGCGCTTTTAGCAAGTTTAAAGGCGCTCCGCCCCAGGCTGCGCGCCCCCCACGCGGAGCGTGGGGCCCCCGGTCCGACCTCGCAACGACACTTTCCTCAACGCGCGATAGTGCTGCGCTCGGTCCGCCGCCGGACTAAACTGCGTTCAACAATCTTGCGTGACGGGCACATCGTGACGGGGCAGCGCGCGCACAGCGGGATGGGAGCTTTGCAGATCTCGCGGCCGTGGAGGATCAGCCAGTGGTGCGCGTGGCGCCATTTTTCGCGCGGCACGAGCTTGGTGACGTCGTCCTCGACGCCGCGCGGCGTCGTCGCGAGCGTGAGGCCCAAGCGGTGCGAGACGCGGAAGACGTGCGTGTCGACCGCGAACGCCGCTTCGGCGAAGACGACCGACAGCACGACGTTGGCGGTCTTGCGGCCGACCCCGGGGAGCCCTTCGAGCGCTGCGCGCTCGCCGGGCACCGCGCCGCCGTGTTCGGCGACGAGCCCTTGCGCGGCGGCGATGACGTTCTTCGCCTTCGTGCGGAAGAACCCGCACGACTTGATGATCCCTTCGACGTCCGCTCGATCGGCGCGCGCGAGCGACGCGGCGTCGGGATAGCACGCGAAGAGCTGCGGCGTCGTGAGGTTGACCCGCGCGTCCGTGCACTGCGCGCTGAGGATCACCGCGATCAACAGCTCGAACGGGTTGCCGTACTGCAGCGCCGTCACCGCGTTCGGATACGTCTGCTCGAGAATCGCCAGTTCCTGGAGCGCAACCGCGCGCGAGACCTTGCGCTTGGGGAACGGGATCGTCATCGGCCTCAACCTTCGCGGCCCCGCGAGCGAGACTTTTTCGGCCGGCGTCGAAGCGGGTGGGGCTATGCCGTTTCTCAAGCAGAAGGATTTGTCCGTTCCGCCCGGTCAGACCGTGACCGACGGGTTCCCGGTCCTGCACGTCGGCGACATCCCGACGATCGACCTCGCGGCCTGGCGGCTGCGGATCTTCGGAGCGGTCGCCAACCCCATCGAACTGAGCTGGAAGGACTTGCGGTCCCTGCCGGCAGCCGAATTCCGCGGCGACATCCATTGTGTCACCCGCTGGTCGAAGAAGAACACGCACTGGGTCGGGGTCAAGTTCTCGACGTTGGTGGAGCGCGTCCAGCCGAACCCCGGCGCGAAGTTCGTCGTGCAGCACGCGGACAACGACTACACGACGAACCTGCCGCTCTCGACGATGCTCGATGACGACGTGCTCGTGGCGTATGAGTTCGACGGGCAGCCGATCGAGCCGATCCACGGCGGACCGATCCGGATGCTCGTCCCGAAGAAGTATTTCTGGAAGAGCGCCAAGTGGCTGCATGGCATCGAGTTCCGCGATACCGACCAGAAGGGCTTCTGGGAGGTGCGCGGCTACAACAACGACGCCGACCCGTGGAAGGAAGAACGCTACGCCGACCTTCCCGCCTGGTTCGGCTGAGGCGGTTTCGCCCGACGCTCACAGCGGCTTTACATTCCCCAGAAGGAGCACAGCTACCGGAATGGAACCCGCCGCTTACCAACGACGTTGGTGGACTGTCTCGACGCTCTAGGGCCGAGACCGAATCTGACTAGGATGGGGGGTGAAGAAACATGGCTGCAAAGAAGAAAGCTGCGAAGAAGAAACCCGCGAAGAAGGGCAAGAAGAAGTAGGTCCGTCCACGATTTTTTTAGAGTCCGAACTTCGTCATTATTCCAAACCGAAAAGGCGCGCCCGGTAAACCGGACGCGCCTCTTCTTTTCCTTCGAGTTTCATACTTCGCGCTTCACTTCGAGTCGAAGACCCCGATCAGTGCCAGGCCGCCGTTGCACGGCACGGGCGTGGTCGCGCCGGCGATCGCGGTCGTGCAATCGATCGCGAAGAGTGAGACGCCCGCGTAGGTCGAGAACGGCAGCGTTCCCGCGCTGTCGGGTTGGGTGAGCGAACCCGGCGCGAAGATCGAGGGCGCGGAAAGCGAGGTCAGCGGCGTGGCGCTCGTTCCGGTCGCCGCGCTCGCACCGACGCCGAACACGCTGCCGGTCGCGTTCGCCTGATTGCCGGAGCTCCCGGATTGCGTGATGGGATTGCTCGAGCCGACGAAGCCACCGACGCCGCTGGTTCCCTGCACCGTGAATGCCGCGGCGCTCGTTCCCACGCCGTACGCAACGGTGGCGAGAGCGGAATTCGCGGCGGCCTTGATCGACGCTGCATGGTGGAAACGGTACTGCGGCGTGGCGCTGTAGTTCTGGTCCTGGAACACCATGCAATTCGGCGCTCCGTTCTGGTCCGCGATCACGATCGAGTAGTTCGCGTTCGTGAGCGGCGGCAGGTTGCAAGCCGTCACGGCCGTGCTCGACGACGCGGAGCCCGCGCTCCGAGCGACCAGCGTGTTCGCGACAGCCGTCTGCGGCTGATAATCGCTCGCTTCCCCGAACGCAAGATTTGAAAACGCCGCGCTCGACGTCTGGCTGCCGGCACTTTGGAAGAAGTACACGTCGAGCGCGCCGACCTTCGGGTCGGCCTGCACGAAGCGCACCTGCGCGGTCCCTTGCGTTGCGTTGTTCACGAACGGCGACGTCGAACCGCCTCCGCAGGCTGCGAGCGAGAGCGCGGCTGGTACGGCGAGATACGCGGCGATGCGCGGTAGCTTCATTGTTTGATCCTGCTGGAGAGAGGAGTGGAGAGCCCCCGAACTCCTACCCTCGCGCTAGGCCGGCAAACGCGCCGCTCGACGTTTTCGATGAATGGCGGATTAACATCTGCTGTGCCGGCTGCCGCGTCAGCGCAGCCGCACGCTGTCTGCGATGCGCGTCACGATCGAGTCGCGCTCGAGAACCGCGACGATATCAGCGATTTCGTGCAAGCGGTCGGCCGGCACGACGGCCGCAAGGTCGCGCTGGAGTGCGTCGATGGTGAGCGCTTCTCCCGGTACGAGGTCGCGCAGCCGATCGACGATGCGTCCGCGCAGAAAGCGCGCCGTACGCTCGAACGGGAGTTTTCCTTGCGCGGCCTTCGGCGGTGCGTTCGCACGCGCACGCTCGGCGAGCTGCGCGCGATCGACGGGGGCCGCGACGCAGCCGTCGCGCAACGGGCACACCGAGCACTTCGGAGCTCGCGCGGTGCACAGCGTCGCGCCCAAATCCATCATCGCCGAGTTCCAGTCGTGCCCGGCGCCGCGCGGTACCGCGGCGATCGCCAGCGTGTCCAGCGTCCCGTCGGCGGCGAGCGGCGGGTGTTCGACGCCGAACGCGACGCGATGGATCACCCGCCGCAGGTTGACGTCGACCGCGGCATCGTCGAGCTCGAACGCGAACGCGCGCACCGCCGCGGCCGTGTATGCGCCGATCCCGGGCAGCACGCGCAGCGCCGCCGTCTCGCGCGGCAGCATGCCGCCGTGGCGCGCGACGACCGCCTGCGCGAGCGCGTGCAGGCGCACGGCGCGGCTGTTGTAGCCCAATCCGCGCCACGCGCGCACGACGTCACCCGCTTCTGCCGCCGCCAGCGCCGCGAACGTCGGGAACCGCGCGACGAACGCCTCGTAGAGCGGGATCACGCGCTCGACTTGCGTCTGCTGCAGCATCGTCTCGCTGACCAGAATCCGGTACGGATCGCGCGTGGTACGCCACGGCAGATGCACGCGTCCCTGCCGCGCGTACCAGCCGAGCAGTGCCGCCGAAGGAAACAGTCTGTCCTGGGCCGCTCGAAGCGTCAGCGCGCGGCCTCCCCGATGCGACGTATCCCTTCTTCGATCGACGACCGCGGAACCGGCGTGAGCGCAAGGCGGAAGTTGTGGTCTCCGCCGGACTGCGCGAAGAACGCCTCGCCGAACATGAACGAGGCGCCGTGCCGTTCGGCTGCCGTCAGCAGCGCGCGAGCCCGCATGTCGCGGGGTGCCGTTGCCCAGAGATAGTACCCGTCGCCGCCCTTCGCGGCGCGCAGTTGCGGCGGCCAATAGCGCTCGATCGCACCGAACGCGATCGCGCGGCGCTCCTTCAGCTCCGTGCGCAATGCTGCGACGTGCGGGTCGTAGCCCGATTCGAGATAGTCACGCACCCCCGCTTGGATGTACATCGATGACGCCATGTCGAACGACTGCTTGCGCAGCAGCAGCCGCTCGTAGATCGTCCGCGGCGCGACCAGCCAGCCGAGCCGCAACGAAGGCGCGATCGTCTTCGAGAACGACGAGAGATAGATCACGTACTCCGCATCGCGAGCGAGCAGCGGCGAGGCGCCGGGATTGACGAGTTCCCCGTAGGGGTCGTCCTCGACGATCGGCACGCCGAACCGCTTCGCCAGCATG
The DNA here is from genome assembly GCA_937927945.1 of uncultured candidate division WPS-2 bacterium. Classification (GTDB taxonomy): domain Bacteria; phylum Vulcanimicrobiota; class Vulcanimicrobiia; order Vulcanimicrobiales; family Vulcanimicrobiaceae; genus Vulcanimicrobium. Next base: position 17,862 of record CALEYW010000015.1, read on the forward strand.
ACCAGACGGTCGCGCCGGTCGGCGCTCATCGTCACCCCGGTCGGATTGTGAATCGCCGGCATCGTGTAGATGAAGCGCGGACGGCGCGTGCGCAAGATCGCCTCGATGTGATCGACGCGCATCCCGCCTTCGTCGACCGGCACGGTGATCGCGCGCAGGCCGGCGATTTGGAAGATCTGCAGCGCCCCGGGATACGTCGGCGCTTCGACGACGATCTCATCGCCGGGCTCGGCCAGCGATTGCGCGACGAGCGTGATCCCTTGGGTCGAGCCCGTTAGCACGAGCACGTCGCGCGGATCCACCGCGCAGCCGCGCGCGCGCATGCGCGCGGCGATCGCCTCACGCAGAGGCGCGTAGCCTTCGCTATCGCCGTAGGTCAGCACGAAGTTGACGTCGCCGCCGACCCGCGCGAAGGAGCGCGAGAGATCCTCGAGCGGCGACGGTTCGGCGGGCGGAACGCCTTGGACGAAGCCGATCACGTCGCCGTGCTCGCTGGCGGCGAGTTCCCCCAGTACCGCCGGGAATTGCCCGACTCGCCACGGCGGCAGCGTCACCCACCACGGTACCGCGGCCGAGCGGTCGGGCTGCCCGCCGCGCAGGGTCGATGCCACCCGGGAACCCGATCCGACCCGCTGCTCGATCAGCCCGTCGGCGGCCAGGTCGCGGTACGCGTGCACGACCGTCGAGCGGTTCACGCCGAGCCGGCCGGCGAGGGCGCGCTCCGGCGGCAGACGCGTCTCCTCGGGGAGCGCGCCGGCCAGGATTTGCTCCCGCAGGCGCTCGTAGATCTGCCGGTAGACCGGCACGATGCTGGCTCGGTCGAGGGCGATCGCCAACTCGGACCATCCCGTCCGCATGTACCGTCCATTCGCGAAGCGGCCCGGTCCAATCCCCCTCTCAGGCTTGAGAAGGAACGAATTGGATGGCTATCCGCCCCGATTGGCGGACTGCGCGTAGAGGTGTGCGAGTTAGAATGGCCCCGTACGCCACCTCTCGTTCGCGAAGGACGCCATGATCGACACGTCCGCTCTTCCCGCCACCAACGGCGCCGCCGGTGCGGCCGCCGCGCAGCCCGACCCGCAGGAGACGCGCGAATGGCTCGACGCTCTCGACGGCGTCATCGAGCACGAGGGGCCGGGCCGGGCCAGCGAGCTGGTGCAGGCGATCGTCGAGCGCGCGGCGACCCGCGGCGTGCGGACGCCGGCCGCCCAGACGACGCCGTACGTCAACACGATCCCCGTCGATCAGCAAGCGCCGTTCCCCGGCGACCACGACATCGAGGAGCGCCTGCGGCACTACATCCGCTGGAACGCGATGGCGATGGTGGTGCGCGCGAACAAGGACAACAGCGAGCTGGGCGGCCACGTCGCGACGTTCTCGTCCGCGGCGACGCTCTACGACATCGGTTTCAACCATTTCTGGCGCGGCCCGTCGCAGGCGAACGGCGGCGACCTCGTCTACTTCCAGGGTCACTCCTCGCCGGGCATCTACGCGCGGGCCTTCCTCGAAGGCCGCATCAGCGAAGAGCAGCTCGAGAACTTTCGGCGCGAAGTCGACGGCAAAGGCGTGCCGTCGTATCCGCATCCGTGGCTGATGCCCGACTTCTGGCAGTTCGCGACGGTCTCGATGGGCCTGGGACCGCTGCAAGCGGTGTACCAGGCGCGCTACATGCGCTACCTCCGCGACCGCGGGTTCATCGACGCGCAGGATCGCAAAGTGTGGGGCTTCGTCGGCGACGGCGAGATCGACGAGCCGGAAACGCTCGCCGGACTCTCGCTCGCGTCGCGCGAGAAGCTCGACAACCTCATCTTCGTCGTCAACTGCAACCTGCAGCGGCTCGACGGCCCGGTGCGCGGCAACGGCAAGGTCATCCAGGAGCTCGAGGGCATCTTCCGCGGCGCCGGCTGGAACGTGATCAAGGTCATCTGGGGTTCGCGCTGGGATCCGCTCTTGGCCGCGGACCACACGGGCATGCTGGTCAAGCTGATGGGCGAGACGCTCGACGGCGACTACCAGACGTACAAGTCGCGCGACGGCGCATACGTGCGCGAACACTTCTTCGGCCGCTATCCGGAGACGCGCAAGCTCGTCGAGCACATGACCGACGACGAGGTGTGGGCGCTCAATCGCGGCGGCCACGATCCGCATAAAGTGTACGCCGCCTACAAGGCCGCGATCGAACACAAGGGCGCACCGACGGTGATCCTGGCGAAGACCATCAAGGGCTACGGCATGGGCTCGGCCGGCGAAGGGATGAACATCGCCCACCAGCAGAAGAAACTGATGGTCGAGCAGCTGCGCTTCTTCCGCGACCGCTTCTCGATCCCGATCTCCGACGCCGAGCTCGAGAAGGTTCCGCTGATCAAGCCCGCGCCGGACACCCGCGAAGCGGAATACCTGCGCGACCGGGTCGCGAAATTGGGCTCCGTTCCGACGCGCCGGCGCAACGTCGAAGCGCCGCTTGCCGTGCCGGAACGCGCAGCGTTCTCCGCGTTGCACGAATCGAGCGGCGAGCGTGAGATATCGACGACGATGGCGTTCGTCCGCACGCTCTCCACCATCTTGCGCGACAAGACGGTCGGACCGCGCGTCGTGCCGATCGTCGCGGACGAATCGCGAACGTTCGGCATGGAAGGGATGTTCCGCCAGCTCGGCATCTACGCGACCGAAGGTCAGCTCTACCGGCCGCAAGACGCCGATCAGCTGATGTGGTACCGCGAGGACAAGGCCGGCCAGATTCTCCAGGAGGGGATCAACGAAGCCGGCGCGATGTGTTCGTGGATCGCCTCGGGTACCGCGTACTCGACGCACGGCGTGCAGACGCTGCCGTTCTACATCTTCTACTCGATGTTCGGTTTCCAGCGAATCGGCGATTTCGCGTATGCCGCCGGCGACATGCGGACGCGCGGCTTCCTGCTCGGCGGCACGTCCGGCCGCACGACGCTCAACGGCGAAGGACTGCAGCACGAAGACGGGCACGCGCACCTCTTCGCAGCCGCGATTCCGAACTGTCAGCCGTACGATCCGACGTTCGCGTACGAGGTAGCGACGATCGTGCAGGACGGCGTGCGCCGGATGCTCGCCGAGCAGGAAGACATCTACTACTACATCTCGCTGCTCAACGAGAACTACCAGCACCCCGCGATGCCGGCCGGTGCCGAGGACGGCATCCTGCGCGGCATGTACCTGCTGCGCGACGGCGGACGGCAGGCGAAGGGAAAGCCGCGCGTTCAGCTGATGGGCAGCGGCGCGATCCTGCGCGAAGTGATCGCCGGCGCCGAGCTGCTGCGCGACGACTGGGGCGTCGTGGCCGACACCTGGAGCACGACGAGCCTCACGCTGCTCCACCGCGACGGCGAATCGGCCGTGCGCTGGAATTTGCTGCACCCGAAGGAAGAACCGCGCGTCCCCTACGTGCGCGCGCAGCTCGAAGGACGTGCCGGCCCGGTCGTCGTCGCGACCGACTACGTGAAAACGTTCGGCGAGCAAATCCGCCCGTTCGTCGGCCCGCGCGAATTCCACGCGCTCGGCACCGACGGCTACGGCCGCAGCGACACGCGCAAGCAGTTGCGCTCGTTCTTCGAGGTCGACCGGCGCTGGGTCGCGCTCGCCGCGCTCAACGCGCTGGCGGCGGACGGCACGATCGAACGAGGGATCGTCGCCGAAGCGATCGCGAAGTACGGCCTCGATCCCGCGAAGCCCGAACCGACCACGGTCTAGCGAGCACATGGCACAGATCGAACTGACCGTCCCGGATCTGGGCGGCTTCGACCAGATCCCCGTCATCGAAGTGCTGGTGCGCCCGGGCGAGACGATCGCCAAGGACGCGCCGCTCGTCACGCTCGAGTCCGACAAAGCGACGATGGAAGTTCCCGCCTCTGCGGCGGGCGTCGTCAAGGACGTCCGCGTGAAGATCGGCGACAAGGTCTCACAGGGCAGCGTGCTCGTCACCGTCGAGTCGGAACAACCGGCGAGCGCTCCCACCCCGCCGGCGAAAAGTCACCCCGAGCTCGTCGCATCCCCAGCATCCGATACGGTCGGCGGCGGCGGCGCGGTCGCCGCGGCCACCGAAGAAGTGGCCGCGGAAACCGCGCCGGCAGAGCACGAAACCACGATCGAGCTCGTCGTCCCCGACATCGGTGACTTCACCGCGATCCCCGTCATCGAAGTCCTGATCAAAGCCGGCGACACGATCGCCGCGGAAGCGCCGCTGGTCACGCTCGAATCCGACAAAGCCACGATGGAAGTACCGGCGACGAGCGGCGGCGTCGTGCGCGAGGTGAAGGTCAAGGTCGGCGACACCGTCTCGAAGGGTACGCCGATCGCGACGATCGTGGCGAAAGCCGCGGCGAGCGCGAGACCGGCGGCACCATCGACAGCCGCACCGGTCGCACGTCCGCCGGCGACCAACGGCACGAGCGTTCCGGCCGCGGTCCCGGCTGCTCCGGCACCGGCCCCCGTCGTCGCTCCGGCCGCGGCGCCCACGAACATTCCGAGCAACGGCCACGTCCACGCGTCCCCGGCGATCCGGCGCTTCGCGCGCGAACTCGGTGTCGCTCTCGCCGACGTTCGCGGCAGCGGTCCGAACGGCCGCATCACCCGCGACGACGTGCAGGCCTTCGTGAAAGCGACGCTTTCGACAACGCCGATCCCCGGCGGCGCGCCCGCTGCCGGCGGTCTCGTTCTCGACCTGCCGCCCTGGCCGACCGTCGACTTCGCGAAGTTCGGTCCGGTCGAACGCGTCCCGCTCTCGCGCATCCAGAAGATCAGCGGGCCGGTGCTGGCGCGGAATTGGGTGATGATTCCGCACGTCACCCAGAACGAAGACGCCGACGTCACCGACCTCGAAGCGTTCCGCAAGCAGATCAACGGCGAGCGCAAGGACGTCAAGGTCACGATGCTCGCGTTCCTGATGAAGGCGGCGATCGCGGCGCTCAAGTCCTATCCGCAGGTCAACGCGTCGCTCGACGGCGCGGAGCTCGTCCTCAAGCGGTACTACAACATCGGCTTCGCGGCCGACACGCCGAACGGCCTGGTCGTTCCGGTGATCAAAGACGCGGACAAGAAGGGCGTCGTCGACATCGCGCGCGAGACTGCCGAACTCGCCGCGAAGGCGCGAGACAGCAAGCTCGGTCCGGCCGAGATGAGCGGCGCAACGTTCACGATCTCGTCACTCGGCTCGATCGGCGGCACCACGTTCACCCCGATCATCAACGCGCCGGAAGTCGCGATCCTCGGCGCGTGCAAAGCCGAGATCCGCCCGGTGTGGGACGGCGCCGCATTCGTACCGCGCCTGATCCAGCCGCTGTCGTTCTCGTACGACCATCGCGTCATCGACGGCGCCGCCGCCGCACGGTTCTGCGTCGAGGTCAAGAACGCGCTCGCGGACCTGCGCCGCACGCTCTTGTAGCGACGGCGGGCGGCGCGACGGCCGCCCGCCTCACGCGGTTCAGCCGTTGCCGCCGGCCGTGACCGGGATGAGCAGCGCCGAATTCAGCCACGACTTCCAGGCGTCATCCGCGGCGGATTTGGTGTTGGGAACCATCATCATCCCGTTCTGCATCATCTTGTCCATCGTCTTGCACACGATGCCGGTGGTGCCCATCATCGCGCTGGGCTTTTCGCCCTGCACCGCGGGACGGCACAGCATCGTGGCGCCGTTCGCGGCGGGCTTCATCGGCGCCATCGCCCCGGTCGAGGCCGGCGGCGCCATCGCCGGAGTCGGTCCGGGCGCCATCGTGGATTGCGCCAGGGCCGCGCCCGGGATCGCGAGGAGCGCAGCGCCGACCAGCAGCGCAGCCAGAGGTGATTTCATGGTGGACCTTTCCGCAAGGGAGCGGGCATGGAGAGGGGTCCAGCATAGACAAGATCGCCGGCCGCTGCCGTAAGGCACATTACCGAGCTCCGGACCCCCGCTGGCCACGCTCGATTCTGGCGGAACCTGGCTGGGTACACGAAGGGCCGCTCGTCCCCGCGCCGGAGGTCCGTTGGCCGTCCCAGCCGCCAAAAAGATCACCACGAACATTCCGTTTCGGCTCGATCGCTTGCCGTGGGCGAAGTGGCATTGGCTGATCGTAATCGCACTAGGGATCACCTGGATCCTCGACGGCCTCGAGGTCACCATCGTCGGGACGATCGGGCCGACGCTCACCTCGAAGCTAGGGCTGAACCTCAGCGACGTTCAAGCGACGGCTGCGGGAACGGCGTACCTCATCGGCGCCTGCGTGGGCGCGATCGCCTTCGGCGTTCTCACCGACAAACTCGGCCGTAGGAAGCTCTTCCTCGTCACGCTGTCCTGGTATCTGGTGAGCACCGTGCTCACCGCGTTCGCCTGGGATTTCTGGAGCTTCGCGATCTTTCGCATGCTCGCGGGCGCCGGGATCGGCGGCGAGTACAGCGCCGTCAACTCGGCGATCGACGAGCTGATCCCCGCTAGCCGGCGCGGCGTCGCCGACATCGCGATCAACGGCTCGTGGTGGATCGGCACCCTGATCGGGTCGGCGCTCTCGATCCCGCTGCTCGACGGGCGCTTCGTTTCGCCCGCGCTCGGCTGGCGGCTCGCGTTCGGGCTCGGCGGCGTTCTCGCCGTCGCCGTGCTGTTCATCCGCCGGAGCATTCCGGAAAGCCCGCGCTGGCTGCTCACGCACGGACGATCCGACGAAGCGGAGAAGATCGTACGATCGATCGAACGCGAGGTCCAGGCCCAGACCGGCGGTAGGCTACCGCCGCCGCCCGCGAGGCGGCTCGCGTTCGACCCCACCCGCAAACACGGTATACTCGACACTCTGGTCACGATGGTGAGGACGTATCCAAAACGTACCGTGCTCGTCATGACCCTCATGATCACGCAGGCATTCTTGTACAACGCAGTGTTCTTCACCCAAGGATTGACGCTGACGACCTTCTTCAAGGTCGCGCCAGGTGACGTCGGCCTCTACACGATGCCGTTCGCCGTCGGCAACTTTCTCGGAGCGCTGACGCTGGGACGCTTCTTCGATACCGTGGGGCGCAGGAAGATGATCGCGGGGTGCTACCTGGCCAGCGGCGTGCTGATGATCCTCGCGACGATGATGTTCTTGCGGGGGGGCCTCAACGCGGCGACGATCACGCTGTGGTGGTCGGTGATGTTCTTCTTCGCGAGCGCCGGCGCCAGCGCGGCCTACTTGACCGTGAGCGAAATCTTTCCGCTCGAGACGCGCGCCACCGCGATCGCCTTCGTGTACGCGGTCGGAACGCTGATCGGCGGCGCCGTCGCGCCCTTGATCTACGGCAAGCTGATCGCGACGAAGGACCCGCGCATGCTCGCGATGGGCTGGGTCGCGGGCGCGGCATTGATGATGTTCGGCGGCGTCGTGGAGATCGTGCTCGGCGTCGATGCCGAACGCAAATCGCTGGAGGACATCGCGTCTCCGCTGACCGCCGTATGACGGGCCGTGACGATCCGCACTGGTATCGCGACGCCATCGTCTACCAGACGCACGTCAAAGCGTTCCAAGACTCCAACGGTGACGGAATCGGCGACCTGCGCGGCCTGACCGCCCGCCTCGACTATCTCGCCGAGCTCGGCATCACCGCCCTGTGGCTGCTGCCGTTCTTTCCGTCGCCGCTGCGCGACGACGGCTACGACATCGCCGACTACACGGGCGTCCATCCGTCGTACGGCACGCTGGAGGACGTGCGCGCGCTGGTCGCCGAGGCGCACGATCGCGGGATTCGCGTGATCGCCGAACTCGTCATCAACCACACCTCCGACCAGCATCCGTGGTTCCAGCGCGCGCGGCACGCGCCGCCCGGCTCGGCCGAACGCAACTGGTACGTGTGGTCGGATGACGATCGCGCCTATGCCGGCACCCGCATCATCTTCACCGACACGGAATGGTCGAACTGGGCCTGGGATCCCGTCGCCGGCCAGTATTACTGGCATCGCTTCTTCTCTCATCAGCCGGACCTGAACTTTCAGAACCCCGAGGTGATCGGTGCGATCACCGAGGCGATGCGCTTTTGGTCGCACGCCGGCATCGACGGTTTCCGGCTCGACGCCGTGCCATATCTCTGCGAGCGCGAAGGGACGAACAACGAAAACCTGCCCGAAACGCACGGGGTCATCAAGATCCTGCGCGCCGTGCTGGAGCGCGAGTTTCCGAACAGCGTCTTCATCGCGGAAGCGAATCAGTGGCCGGAGGATCTCTCGTCGTATTTCGGCGACGGCGATGAGTGCCACATGTGCTTCCACTTCCCGCTGATGCCGCGATTGTTCATGGCGGTCGCCGACGAGGACCGCTACCCCGTTCACGACATCCTGCGCCAGACGCCGCCGATCCCCGACGGCTGCCAGTGGGCGATCTTCCTGCGCAACCACGACGAGCTCACGCTCGAGATGGTCAGCGATCGCGAACGGGAGCGGATGAACGCGGTGTACGCTATCGAGCCGCGGATGCGGATCAACGTCGGCATCCGGCGCCGGCTCGCGCCGCTGCTGGAGAACGATCGCCGCCGCATCGAACTGATGAACGGCCTGCTGATGTCGATGCCGGGAACGCCGGTGATCTACTACGGCGACGAGATCGGCATGGGCGACAACCTCTTTCTCAAAGACCGCGACGGCGTCCGCACTCCGATGCAATGGTCGCCCGACCGGAACGGCGGTTTCTCGAGCGCCGAACCGATCCGGCTCTACGCGCCCGTCGTGACCGATCCGACCTACGGGTTCGAGGCGGTGAACGTCGAGACGCAGGAGCGAACGTTGACGTCGCTGCTGAACTGGATGCGCCGCGCGATCGCGGTGCGCAAGGCGTCGCGCGCGTTCGGGCGCGGCAACCTGACGCTGCTGTATCCCAGCAATCGCCGTGTGCTGACGTACCTGCGCGAACTGGACGACGAGACGATCCTCGTCGTCGCGAACCTCTCGCGCAACGCTCAGGCAGTGCAGCTCGATCTGGCCGCCTTCGCCGGGCGCACGCCGTTCGAGATGCTCGGTTCCACCGCGTTCCCGCCGGTCACGACGTCGCCGTACTCGATCACCCTGGGGCCTTACGGCTTCTACTGGTTTGCGCTCGTCCGCGATCCGAGCGGAACGACCGCTCCGATCCGTTCCGTCGCGCTGCCGGAACTGCCGACCGTCGTCGTGCCGCGAGCCGCACTCGCCTTCGACCGCTGGGCGCGCGCCGTGATCGACAGCGACGTCGTTCCGCTTGCGCTCGGTGCTTCGGAACACGGCCGCGTGCGCGACGCGTTCGTCGCCGCCGCGCTCGACCCGGCGCTCGCGTTCTTGATCGTCGGCGACGGGCAGCGCCGCGTCTCGCTTCCGCTGCGCTTCGTCTACGACGAACCGATCCGGGAAGACGCGGTCGCACGCGTGCGCAGCGGCCCGCGCGAAGGCTGGATCATCGACGCCGGAACCGATGCCGCGACCGCGCCGCTGATCGAGCGCGCGATGCGCGAGGGGATCGAAGTGCACGACGAAGAGCGGCTGCACTTCGCGCTCGAGGGTGACCCTATGCCCGAGGCGCTCAGCTCGCAGCGGCTGGGCTCGGCGACCGGCGCGCAACGCTGGATCCTCGATGACGCGCGGCTCGTCACGCTGCACCGCCAGATGCCGCGCGTGCCCGACAGCGCGGTCGCGTTCTTACGGCATCTGCGCGAACGCGGCTACGCCCAGGCCCCGGAATTGCTCGGCACCGCGACGATCGTCGAGCGGGGCGGTGAGACGTGGGTCGCCGCCACCTCACAACGGTACGTCCCGCACCCGGAGGACGCGGAGAGCTCGCTGCGCGAAATCTTGCGCGCGGGCAAGGCCGACGAACGGCTGCTGCGCAGTGCGACACTGGTCGCCGACGCCTTAGCGGAACTGCATCGCGCGCTCGCGTCCCCCGGCAGCGACCCGACCTTCGGAACCCATCCGACGAGCGCCGACGACCTCGAGCGCTGGCGCACCGAGTCGCGCGACGATCTGGCGGCGCTGGTGAACGCCGGCGTCGAAGGCGTCGTCGCGGTGAGCGAGCGAGTCGCCGGCGTGCTCGACGGACTCCCGGCGAAGATCGACGCGTCGGCGTCCCGCGCGCACGGCCGGCTGAGCCTCCACCGCGTTCTGCTGGTCGAGGGGATTCCGGTATTCGTCGGGTTCGGCGAGACGGTCGAGGATCGCAGTTCGCCGCTCAAAGACGTCGCATCGCTGGCGCGCTCGTTCGATGCGGTCGCGCGCGAAGCCGTCGCGACGAGCGCACACGACGCCACCGCTGACCGCGAGGCGACCAGCGCGACGATGCGCGATCTGACCGCGCGTGCGCTCGCGACCTTCGTCGAACGCTACGCCGAGACGGCGCGCGATCTGCCGACGGTACCGCAGGACCCCGAGCAGCGCGATGCGCTGATCCGCTTCTTCCGGCTGCGCTCGGCGTTGCGCGACGTTCGCGAGGCCGTGGCGCGCCGCCCGGTCGCGCTGGCGGCAGCAGTCGACGCCTTGCACGCGGAGTTCCCGTGAACGCATCCGCCGATCGCTTCGTCCACGCCATGCCCTTCGGCGCATCGCTGCGCGACGACGGGGCAGCGTTTCGAATCTGGGCGCCGTCGCGCCGCGGCGGGACGGTCGTCGTCGACGATGCCGAACACCGGCTCGAAGACGTGGGTGACGGCTGGTTCGAGCGATTCGTGCCCGGTACGCGCGCCGGCGCGCGCTACGCGTTCGCCTTCGAGGGTCTCGAGCCGCGCGTCCCCGATCCCGCGTCGCGCTTTCAGCCCGACGGCGTACACGGGCCCAGCTGCGTGATCGATCCAACCGCCCACGTTTGGCGCCATCCCGGCTGGGGCGGGCGGCCGACGCACGAGCTCGTGTTCTACGAACTGCACGTCGGCACGTTCACGACTGCGGGAACCTACGCCGCTGCCGCCGAGCGGCTGGACGATCTCGTCGCGCTCGGAGTCACCGCGCTCGAACTGATGCCGCTCGCGCAGCCGGCGGGACGCCGGAATTGGGGCTATGACGGCGTGCTGCCGTTCGCGCCGCAGCACGCCTACGGTTCGCCGGACGAGCTCAAGGCATTCGTCGATGCGGCGCACGGCCGCGGCCTATCGGTCTTCCTCGACGTCGTCTACAACCACTTCGGCCCGGAAGGCAACTATCTGGGGGCCTTCGCCGGCGCGTTCTTCACCGACCGTCATCACACGCCGTGGGGTAGCGCCATCAACGTCGACGGCGACGCCGCGGCGAACGTCCGCGCGTTCTTCATCCACAACGCGCTCTACTGGCTGCACGAGTACCGCTTCGACGGCTTGCGGCTCGACGCGGTGCACGAGATTCGCGACGATTCGTCGCCGACGTTCCTCGAGGAGCTCGCGTCGCGCGTGCGCGCTCGGACCGAGCCCGGCCGGCACGTGCAGCTCGTGCTCGAGAACGACGCCAACGGTGCCGGCCTGCTGCGCTTCTACGATGCGCAGTGGAACGACGACGCGCACCATGCATTCCACGTCCTGTTGACCGGCGAGCGCGACGGCTACTACCGCGATTACGCCGACGACCCCGTTCGCCGCCTCGCGCGCGCGCTGGCCGAAGGGTTCGCTTACCAAGGCGAACCCTCACCGCACCGCGGCGGTGCCGCGCGCGGTGAGTCGAGCGCGGCGCTGCCGGCCACCAAGTTCGTCGACTTCCTGCAGAATCACGACCAGATCGGGAACCGCGCGTTCGGCGAGCGGCTCTCGATGCGCAGCGGCGAGGCGGCACTGCGCGCGGCCGGTGCCGTGCTGCTGCTCGCACCCGCGTTGCCGCTGCTCTTCATGGGCGAAGAGTGGGCGGCGTCGACGCCGTTCCTCTTCTTCTCCGATTTCGGTGGGGAGTTGGGAGGCGCCGTCACCGACGGACGCCGGCGCGAATTCGCCGCCTGGTCCGCATTTCGTGATGCGAACGTGCGGGAGCGGATTCCCGATCCGCAGGAACCGGCGACGATGGAAGCGTCGCGCTTGCGCTGGGACGAACGAGCAACAGAGCCGCATGCAGCGGCGCTGGCCTACCATCGCGCGCTGCTTGCGCTGCGCGCGCAGTCGATCGTCCCGCACCTCGCTGCCGGCGCGTTGGGCGCGGGATACGAGGTGCTCGATCCCGTCACGCTCGCGGTGCGGTGGCGTTTTGGCGACGGCGCGCGGCTGGGCGTCGTCGCGCGGCTCGGGAACGGAGCGGAACCGGTCTCGTATGCGTTCGAGGGCACGCCGCTCTTCACGCTCGGCACGGTCCCGCAACGACTCGAGCGCGGCGAGCTGGCGCCGTGGAGCGTCGGCTGGTTCCTCGCAGCGTGACGCCGCGCGCGACGTACCGGCTGCAGTTCCATGCCGGCTTCCGCTTCGTCGACGCGACCGCGCTCGTGCCGTATCTCCACGCGCTCGGCATCTCGCACGTCTATGCCTCGCCGTATCTGAAGGCGCGGCCTGGATCGACGCACGGCTACGACATCGTCGACCACAACGCGCTCAATCCGGAGATCGGGACGCCCGAGGAGTACGCGGCGTTCGTCGACGCACTGCGCGCGCACGGTATGGGGCACGTGCTCGACTTCGTTCCCAACCACATGGGCGTCGGCGGCTGCGACAACGCCTGGTGGCTCGATCTCATGAGCTGGGGCCGCGACTCCCACTACGCCGATTACTTCGACGTCGATTGGGAACCGCTGCGCGAGCAGCTGCACGGGAAGATCCTGCTCCCGTTCCTGGGCCAACAGTACGGCGACGTCCTCGAGGCCGGCGAACTGCGCTGGGACTACCTCGAAGGGCGCATCGCGCTGCGCTACTACGAGCACTGCTTTCCGCTCGCGCCGCCGTCGTACGCGCTCGTTCTGAACAGTGCCGAACCGGCATCGCTCGCGTCGTTCGCGCCGCTCTTCGCAGCGCTCGACGGCGTTCCGAGCCGCACCGAACGCCGCGCTGCCGCCGCGTCGCTGCGCCGGCTGCTCGCCGAGACCGAGGGAGAGCACGCCGCGGCGTTGATCGAGCGCCTCGACGCGCAGCGGGCGGGCGCCGAGGGAAAGGCGCTGATCGAGCGCGTCGTCGAGGCGCAACACTGGCGCCCCGCCTCGTGGAAGGTTGCCGCCGACGAGATCAACTACCGCCGGTTCTTCGACATCAACGGTCTCGCGGCGCTGCGGATGGAACACGCCGGGACCTTCGCCGATGCGCACGAGCTGGTGTTCGATCTGATCGCGCGCGGCGCCGTCGACGGCTTGCGGCTCGACCACGTCGACGGGCTGTTCGACCCGCTCGGCTATTGCGATCTGCTGCGTTCGCGAGCCGAATTGCGCGGCGAGCCGCTGTATCTGGTGATCGAGAAGATCCTCGCCCCGCACGAGACGCTGCGCCCGCGGTGGAACGTCGATGGCACAACCGGTTACGAGTTCATGAACGCGATCACCGGAATCGCCGTGGACGCCCGCAGCGAGCATGCGCTCACCCGGCTGTACCGCCGCTTCACCGGCGACGCCGCGCCGTTCGAGGAAACCGCGTACGAAGCGAAGCGTTTCGTGCTGATGACGGCGCTCGCGGCCGAGCGCAACGTTCTCGCGCTGCGGCTCGACCGCATCGCGCAGCGCGATCCGCGCACTCGCGACTTCACCCTCTTCGAGCTGAGCCGCGTGCTGATCAATACGATCGCCGCCTTCCCCGTCTACCGCACGTACGTGCGCGGCGAGGAGGTCGACCCCGAAGATCGGCGGCACATCGAGTGGGCGATCGGCCGCGCACGGGCGCGTGATCTCGCGAGCGAAGGCTCGGCGTACGCCTTTTTGCGCCGCGTCTTGCTGACCGAGACGGATGACGACGCATTGCGCGAGCGCTATGTCGAATTCGCGATGCGCTTCCAGCAGCTGACGTCGCCGGTCGCAGCGAAGGGCGTCGAAGACACGGCCTTCTATCGTTCGCTTCGGCTTGCGGCACTCAACGAAGTCGGCGGCGATCCGGGCCGCTTCGGCACGCCGGTCGCGGAGTTCCACCGGCAGAACGCTGCCCGCGCGGCGACGCGGCCGAACGCGATGGTGACGACGTCGACGCACGACGCCAAGCGCGGCGAGGACGTGCGCGCGCGGCTCGCGGTGATCTCCGAGATGCCGGAGGCGTGGCGGCGGGCCGTCGCGCGGTGGTCGCGCCTCAACGCGCGTCACGCCCTCAAGCTCGACGGCGGACGATCGCCCTCACCGCTCGCCGAGTACCTGCTCTATCAAACGCTCGTCGGGGCCTGGCCGGCCGAATTTCTGGCTGAGCAGCCGGATCCCGAAGCGCTGGCGCCGTTTGCCGAACGCATCGCCGCGTACCTCGTGAAAGCGGGCCGAGAGGCGAAACAGCGCACGAGCTGGACGAACCCGAACGAGCCGTACGAACGGGCGCTCGAGCGCTTCGTTCGGCGCGTGCTCGATCCGCGCTCGGCTCGGGCGTTCCTCGAAAATCTGCGCGAATTCATCCGCGGGCTCGCCCCTGCGGCTTTGACGAACGGTCTCGCGCAAGTCGTTCTGCGAACGACGGCTCCCGGGGTTGCGGATACGTATCAGGGCTCCGAACTCTGGGAACTGAGCCTGGTCGATCCGGACAACCGCCGGCCGGTCGACTTCGCGGCCCGGGCAGCGATGCTGGCGGGATTCGACGCCGCGCTCGCGGCCGGTGTGCCGCGCGAGCGCTTGGCCGCCGAACTGCTCGCCGAATGGCCGGACGGACGCATCAAGTTCTACGTCTTGGCAACGCTGCTGCGCCATCGCGCGCACGCGCAATGGCCGAGTGCCGCGTACGCTGCGTTGGATGCGTCGGGACAGCACGCCGCACACGTCGTCGCGTACGGCCGCGGCGACGCCATCGTCGTCACCGCGCGCCTCCCGCACACCTTGGCCGGCGAAGCGTCTCCGCTAGGCGCGATTTGGGGGACGACGATGCTCGGTTTACCGCCCGGCGGATCGGAACGCTATCGCGACGTGCTGAGCGGACGGGAAACCGCTGCCGAACGGCGCGAGGGTGCGCCCGTTCTCCCGCTTGCCGGCGTGCTCGGCGTGCTTCCGGTTGCGGTGCTCGAACCGGCTTGATCACGTGTGCGCGAGCGCACCTCTGCCTCGGAACCCGCGGCTTACGTTGCGTCGTTGAGGAAACTGCGTCGTTGGGTAAAACGACATCCGGAGGACTGCACTAATAATGACCAAACGCCACCTTGCTTGCCTCGCGCTCGCCGTCTCGCTCGGCGTGACCGCGATGCCTGCCGCTCCGGCCCTGGCCGACGGCGCCGCCAGCACGCGCAACATCATCCTCGGCGGTGCCGCCATCGCGGGAACGCTGCTGATCATCAATCACAACCGCAAAGTGCATCAGAAATACGCGGAGTACGATCGGCGTCAAGCGTACACGCAGGCGCAAGCGAACAACGCCGAAGCCGCCTATGCCTCGGAGCGCCAGGCCTACGGTCACGAAGCTGCGCTGGTCGCAGGATACCGGCATGAGGTCGCGATCCAGCATCAGGAAGTGCTGCGTCTGCGCCACCAGATCGCGATGAGCGGACGCAGCAACGCCCACGTCGCGTCGGCAGCCGGTGCAACCGGACCGCTGGTCGCGGGAGCGCGTGTGGAACGGACCTCGAGCGGTACGCGCATCGCGTCGAACGCCCCGTCCTACGGCTGGGGCGCACTCTAGAGCGGTGCGAGGGCAACTCGCCGCCGTCGCGGTCGCCGTGACGATCGCGGCGGCGGGGTGCGCGCAGCACAACGCCGATCCGCAGGCACTCGCCGACGAGACCACCAGAGGCGTCTACGACGTCGATCTGGCGCGCGCCACGGCAAATTTCGACGACGCGCTCAAAACCCAGGTAAATCGCGCCTCGGTCGGCGAGCTCTCCGATCGGATGCACGCGCTCGGCACGTACCGCGGCCTCAAACAGGTCGCGGCGGAGCCCGACAAGGGCCGCTACGACTATCAGGCCACCTTCGACAAAGGCACGCTGCTGGTGCAGATCCGGATCGACCCGGATCAGAAGCTCGGCGCGTACCGCATCGTCCCGTCGGGATAGGCGCGATCGAGTGAGCGCGCCGGGGGCTCCCGCGACCCGGCGCGAAGAGCGCGGCGAAACGCTTCTCGTCACCTGGGGGTCGTGTAGAACGGCCCTCTTCCGCGCTCAGGAGTTCAATCGCACCCAATGGCTTCGTTCACCGTCGACGCTCTCGTCATCGGCGCCGGCCCGGGCGGCTATCATGCCGCGATCCGGCTCGGCCAGCTCGGCAAAAAGGTCGTCTGCTTCGACCGTGACGAGGTTGGCGGTGTGTGCCTGAACTGGGGCTGCATCCCGACCAAGGCCCTCCTTCACGTGGGCGAGATCTCGCGCCAGATCGACCACGCCGCGGAGATCGGCCTGAAGGTACCCAAGGCGGAAGTCGACCGCGAGGGCGTGGCCGCGTTCACCGGCAAGGTCGTCAAGGCGAACGTCGGCGGCGTCAACCAGCTCTTCAAAGCCAACGGCGTGGAGTTCGCCTACGGCGACGCCTCGTTCACCGGCAAGAACACCGTCTCGCTGAAAAAGAAGGACGGCACGACCGACGAGTACACGGCTGCGGCGATCGTCATCGCTACCGGCTCGGCACCGATCGACGTCGGTGCCTGGCCGCACGACGGCGATACGATCATCAACTCCGACGATGCCGTGCAGATGAAGCGCATTCCGAAGAACCTGCTGGTGGTCGGCGGCGGCGTGATCGGCCTGGAGTTCGCGACCGTGTACACGCGCCTGGGCGCGAAGGTGCTCGTCGTCGAAGCGTTGCCGCAGATCCTGACCGGAACCGACAGCGAGATATCGAAGACCCTGGGCCGGATCCTCAAGAAGCAAGGCGTCGAGATCGCGCTCGACACGAAGGTCGGCAAGATCGAGAAGACCGGACCGCAGGCCGTCAAGGCGACGTTCAACGGCGCCTACACCAGCGGCAAGGATGAGACGCGCGAGTTCGACATGGTCCTCGTCGCCGTCGGCCGCCGCCCGGTGACCGACACGCTGAACCTCGGTGCGGCCGGCCTAGCAACGAACGACAAAGGCTTTCTCGACGTGGACGCGCAGCGCCGTACGAAGGTCGAGGGCATCTTCGCGATCGGCGACGTCACCGGCGCGCCGATGCTCGCGCACAAGGCGATGAAAGAAGGCGTCGTCGCCGCGGAAGTGATCGCCGGCGACCGCGCCAGCGCGTTCGATCCGGTCGCGATTCCGAACTGCGTCTACACCGATCCGGAAGTCGCGACGATCGGACTTTCCGAGGAAGAGGCGAAGGCCGCCGGCTACGAGATCCGCGTCGGGAAGTTCCCGCTGATCGCGTCCGGTCGCGCGCGCACGATGAACGAATCGGACGGGCTGATCAAGCTGATCGGCGACGCCAAAACCGATCTGCTGTTGGGGATGCATATCGTCGCGCCGCAGGCCGAGTCGCTGATCGGCGAAGGCGTGATCGCGCTCGAGATGGGCGCGACGGTCGAAGACATCGGCCTCTCGATCCACCCGCATCCGACGCTGACGGAGTCGATCATGGACGCTGCCGAAGCGATGCACGGCAAGGCGATCCACATCATCAATCCCAAGCCGGCGAAGCAGCCCGCAGCGGTCTGACACACGGCGGACAGGAAATGGCAATGGAGCGCGGTCATCATCGGCGGGTGACGGACGAGGATATCCTCGGCGGCTTTGCGAGCCTGCACCAGGCGATGGCGGCCGGCTTCGACGCGATCGCGAAGCGGTTCGACGCCGTCGACCGGCGGTTCGAGGCGGTCGACCGGCGGTTCGAGGCGGTCGACCGGCGATTCGGGGCGCTGGAGCAAAGGATGCTTCAACGCTTCGACGCGATCGAGGACCGGCTCGCCCGACTGGCCCGTCCGCGGTAACCCTCCGGAACCCGGCGTGCCGGAGTGGGGTCATGATGGCGGAATGATTCCGCGCGCCCGGCTGCTCGATCTGGGTCGCCGGCGCTACGCGCCGGTGCTTGCGTTGCAGCGTGCCCTGCACGAGGCCGTCGTCGAGGGACGCGAACCCGATACGTGGATCGTGGTCGAACACGAGCCCGTCGTGACGCTGGGCCGCAATTCGCGCGAAAACAGCCTCTTGCTTTCGCGTGATCTGCTCGCGCACCAAGGCGTCGACGTCGTCGAGGCCGAGCGCGGAGGCGACGTCACCTACCACGGCCCTGGCCAGGTCGTCGTCTACCCGATCCGGCGGTTGGCGCGCTTCCGCGAGGTGCAGCCGCTCGTCAACGCGATCGAGAACGCCTCGATCGACTGCCTGCGACGGTTCGGCATCGAGGCGCAACGGCGCTCCGAGCACCGCGGCGTCTACGTCGGAGATGACGCGATATGCGCGGTCGGCCTCGCTGTGCGCAAGATGGTCTCGTTCCACGGTCTCGCCCTCAACGCGTGCACGACGCTCGACTACGACCGTCTGATCACCCCGTGCGGGACGCCCGAATTCGGCATCACGTCGATCTCGGCACAGGTCGGCCACACGGTGAGCTGGGCCGAAGCGCGCGACGTGCTGCTCGATTGCCTCGAAGGCGCCTTCGCGGTCGAGTTCGACCGCGATACACTTGCGCCGGGGGCACCCCTCCCGTTCCCGGCGAACCCCGTCTTGGAATCCGCATGACGACCATCGATTTGATCACGCCCGAGCCGCCGCCGAAACGCAAGCCCGAATGGCTCAAGGTCCGACTTCCGTCGGGCGAGTCGTACGAGCACGTGCGGGGCGAAGTGCGCCGCCTCCAATTGAACACCGTGTGCCAAGAAGCGATGTGCCCGAACATCGGCGAGTGCTGGGGTGCCGGCACGGCGACGATCATGATCCTCGGCGACACGTGCACGCGCGGCTGCCACTTCTGCAACGTGAAGACCGGCTCGCCCAAAGGCGAGGTCGATTGGCTCGAACCCAAGCGCGTCGCCGAAGCCGTCGCCGAACTCGGCTGGAAGTATCTGGTGCTGACCGCGGTCGATCGCGACGATCTCGCCGACGGCGGCGCCGCGATCTTCGCCGGCACGGTGCGCATGATCCACAAACGGGTTCCCGACGCGAAGGTCGAGTGCCTGACCGGAGATTTCGCCGGCGACCTCGGCGCGCTCGACATCGTGCTCGACGCGCAGCCTGAGGTGCTGGCGCACAACCTGGAAACCGTCGAACGCCTGCAGCCAACCGTGCGCGACCGCCGGGCGAACTACCGCCAGTCGCTGAGCGTGCTGGAGCACGCGAAGAAATCGGGCAAGGTCACGTACACCAAAACGTCGCTGATGCTCGGCCTCGGCGAGACCGAAGCGGAGATCGAACAAGCGATGGACGATGCGCGCGCGATCGGCGTCGACATCTTCACGATGGGTCAGTATCTGCAGCCGACGAAGCGTCACCTCACGGTGCAAGAGTTCGTGACGCCTGAGAAATTCGCACGCCTGAAGACGCTCGGCGACGCGAAGGGCTTCGTACAAGTGGTCGCGAGCCCGCTCTCCCGCAGTTCGTACCACGCGGAACAAGCGTTCGTCTGACCGATTTTGGTGACGGCCTGCCGCTTCCGCGGCGGCGCATCGCGTTTCTGGCGATCGCGCTCGGAATCGTCATGGCGACGCTCGATTCGTCGATCGCGAACGTTGTGCTGCCCACGATTGCGCGCGACCTGAAGGCGTCGCCGGCCGAATCGATTTGGGTCGTCAACGGGTTCCAGCTCGCGGTGACCGCGTCGCTGTTGGCGTGCGCGTCGCTGGGCGACCTGCTCGGCGGCGCACGCGTGTACCGCGTCGGAACGGTCATCTTCATCGCCGGTTCGCTCCTGTGCGCGCTTGCGCGTTCGCTCCCGCTGCTGATCGGCGCGCGAGCGCTGCAAGGGATCGGCGCCGCGGCGATCATGGCGATCTCGCCGGCGCTCGTGCGCGAGATCTTTCCGCGCGCGTACTTGGGTCGAGCCGTCGGCTTGAACGCCCTCGTCGTCGGCGCGGGATCGGCGGCCGGACCGACGATCGGCGGCCTTTTGCTGGCCTTCGTCAGCTGGCCCTGGCTCTTCGCGATCAACGTTCCGATCGGGATCGCGAACATACTCCTCAACAGCGCCTTGCCGCAAGATGACCGCGGCGACGTGCGGCTGCTCGACCTTCCCAGCGTCGCCGCGAGCGCGTTCGGATTCGCCTTGACGATCTGGGGGCTGGACGGCTTCGCGCGCTCGGAACCGCCGTGGTCGATCGCCGTCCGACTGGGCGCCGGGATTGCAGCGATGGGCTTCTTCATCGCGCGTCAGCGTACGCTGGAACGTCCGATGATCGCGCTCGATCTGTTCCGCATCCCGCGCTTCGCGTTCGCGGGCGCGACGTCGGTAGCCAGCTTCACGGCGCAAGGCCTCGCCTACGTCAGCCTGCCGTTCTATTTCCAGGAGAGCCTCGGGCGCACGCCGCTCGCGTCGGGCTTGCTCTTGACGTCGTGGCCGCTCGGCATCGTGCTTGCCGCACCGCTCGCGGGACGGCTCTCCGACTGTTTCTCGCCGGGAGCGCTCGCCACGGCGGGCCTCGCGGTCCTTACCATCGGCCTCGCAATGTACGCGTCGCTCGGAGCGCACCCCTCGACCGTGGAAATCGTCATGCACGGTCTGGTCTGCGGGATCGGGTACGGATTCTTCCAGTCGCCCAACAACCGCGAATTGATCGGCAGCGCGCCACGCGAGAAGAGCGCCAGCGCCGGCGGTCTGCTCGCGGCTTTCCGGCTCAGCGGGCAAACGCTCGGAGCCGCGCTCGTCGCGATCGTCTTCGGCGCGTACGGGGCATCGCTCGGCAGCAGCGCCGCGCACGACGCGCTCGTGCGCGCGGTGCCGACGGCATTGTGGCTCGCCTGCTCATTCGGCGCCGTCGCGACGATCGCGAGCGCGTTGCGTCTGCGGGCGGGCGCGACCGGGTAGGATAGCCCACGATGCAGATCACGGTCGGCGAACTCCGCGCCCCCAGCGACTCCGGCGCGACGATCCTCAACGTGGGCCAACACGGCGGTCATCGCGAGATCCGAGGTGCGATCCGCTATCGCCCTCACGAGCTGCTCACGCCGGGCCACCTCGCGCTTCCGCTGGCCCAGGATCGTCCCCTCGTCCTATACGACGAAAAGGGCGACGGCGAGCTCACCAAACAGATCGCCGACCGCCTTGCAGCGCAAGGATACGACGTTCGCGTCCTGAGCGGCGGCTTTGCCGCCTGGGAACAGGCCGGCGGCCCCTTGCAGGAGCCGTCGTTCGAGCAGATCGTGCCGCCGACCCGGCCCTCGCAGGTCCAGCAACTCGACCGCCGCCTTTAAGGGGCGGCCGAGAAGCCCTTAGCCCGCCAGGATCAGGTGGTCGGCTGAGCGCTTGGCTTGCGACGGATCGCGACGTTGGCCAGGCCGACGAGGATGCCGACGGCGACGGCGATCCAAGCGATCGTCGGCGTCCAGAATCCCGCCAGGCCGAAGGTCGCGTCCAGGCTATACGCACCGAAGCCGGTGAAGGCGAATACGAACGCTAGGACGAGATAGGCGAGCGCCAGCTCGTAACCGTTCTTCTGGGCGAAAAACCCATTGGGGAGGTGCACCGCGATGATTGCCACGGTCATTGCGGCGATGATGAGCATCGGCCCGAGGGGGCCGCCGAGGCCGAGCGCGATCAGCAGCCCGCCCGCGACTTCGCCCACGCCGGCCGACGCGGCAAACAGTATGCCGGGCTTGAATCCCAGCGTTTCGAAGAACCCGCCGGTCCCGGCGAGGCCGTAGCCGCCGAACCAGCCGAAAAGCTTCTGGGCTCCATGAGCGGCCAGGCCGATCCCAATGAGCCGCGCGAGGAGGAGGGCGAGCGCAATGTCCATGAATCTTTCTTTCGTATGTTACTTACGAACAGTAGGTGACCCGATCGTACCACCGTGGTATACTTACGTCAAGTAGCCTACTGAGACAAAATATGCACCTCCGCCAGACCGCAGTCCAGCCAACCGAACACGCCGACGGCCAATCGGCCTTCTGCCCTCGCTACCAATACGCGATCGAGCTGATCGGCCGCCGCTGGGTCGGCGCGATCCTCCGCGCCCTCGGCAACGGCCCCGCCCGCTTCAACGAGCTCCTCACCGCCATCCCCGGCCTCTCCGACCGCCTCCTCACCGAACGCCTCCGCGAACTCGAACGCGAAGGCATCGTCACGCGCACCGTCGCCGCCTGCCGCCCCATCCGCGTCACCTACGAACTCACCCAATGCGGCCGCAGCCTAGACCACGTAGTAACCGCAATAGGCACCTGGTCCGAATCCTGGGTGGAATCGGAATAGCCAACCCACGCGCGGGAGCGGAGCCCGGAGGCGCGGGAGCGAGCGAAAACGGAGCGGCCCTCGCACCCGAAAGTACGAGGGCCGCGTCCCGACGTAGTGGTGCATCGCTCTCCGCGACTACGCCACCGTCAGGAGCCTAAGCGTACACGCCGCGAAGTTTGAGCGACCGAACCACGCGATCGATCGCGACCATATACGAAGCCGTCCGATACGTCACACCCCGAGCCTTCGCCAAGTCGCCCACGATCCCAAAGTTCTCGAGCAAATTCTCCTTGAGCCGCTCGTTGACTTCTTTCTCTTTCCAAAAGTAACCCTGACGATCCTGAACCCACTCGAAATAGGACACCGTCACACCACCCGCATTTGCCACGATATCCGGAATCACGGCGATCCCGTTCTTGGCGAAGATGTGATCCGCCTCAGGCGTCGTCGGCCCATTCGCACCCTCGACGATGAGCTTCGTCTTGATACGCGCCGCGTTGTCGACGGTCAGAACTTTTTCGAGCGCCGCCGGCACGAGCACGTCGCACGGCACCTCGAGCATCGCCTGATTCGACATCTTGTCGCCGCCGCGATACCCGTCCAGCGAGTGGTGCTCCTGCGCGTACGCGATCGCACCGTTGACGTCGAGGCCGTTCTCGTTGACGTACGCGCCGGTGACGTCGGAGATGCCGATCACCTTGCAGCCCGCGTCGCCGAACATCTGCGCCGCGACGGAGCCGACGTTGCCGAAACCTTGCACGACGACCTTCGCACCCTTCGGATCGATACCCAAACGCGCCATCTCGTCGAGCGCGACGATCGAAACGCCGCGGCCGGTCGCTTCGACGCGACCGCGCGAACCGCCGATCTCCAGCGGCTTTCCGGTCACGACGCCGGGCACGTTCATGCGGTGATGCATCGAGTACGTATCCATGATCCACGCCATGTGCTGCGGCGTCGTGTTGACGTCGGGCGCGGGTACGTCTTTGTCGGGGCCGATGACCTCGACCAGCTCGGCCGCGTACCGCCGCGTGATGCGCTCGATCTCCGACATCGAGAGCGTTCGCGGATCGCAGGTCACGCCGCCTTTGCCGCCGCCGAACGGCAGATCGACGACGGCGCATTTCCACGTCATCCAGAACGCGAGGGCCGTGACTTCGTCGAGCGTCACGCCGGGATGGAAGCGGATCCCGCCCTTGGCCGGACCGCGCGCGAAGTTGTACTGGACGCGGTACCCGGTATAGACTTCGAGCTGCCCGTTGTCGCGCTGGAACGGGATCGAAAAAATGATCTGACGGGAGGGATGGGTGAGAATCGCCCGCATCCCCGGGTCGAGATTGAGGAGGGCGGCCGCTTCGTTGAAGTACGCGATCGCGTCACCGAAGACGCTGACATCGCGAACCGCGGTCGCCGCCCGAACGGCGGTGGACATCGAACAGAGAACCTCCTGAGCCGTCCGGTTGCTTTAGGACATTGGGAACAATCACCTGGCTTCGGATGCTCCAAATGGCGCATCGCAGGGTAACTCGCTTGGCCTGCTGAAGCGAGCGCCATGCAGGTCCTTCTCGCCCAATCTACCAGCGACCCGGGCGCCGGCGCCTACGCGGCGATGGCCGCGATGAGCGGCGTGATCGTGCTCGGCGGCCTCGTGATCACGGTCTTCACGGTCTGGATCTACTACACGATCCTCAAGAAGACCGGGATGAACCCGTGGCTCTCCCTGCTGATGCTCGTCCCGCTAGCCGGCTTCGTCCTGCTGCTGATCCTCGCGTTCACCGAGTGGCCGATCGAGCGCGAGAACCGCGCGCTGCGCGCCCAGCTCGGGCTGCCGCCGGCCGGCGCCCCGCCCGGCGCGACCATCATCCAGTCCTAGCTACACGTTGAAGCGGAACTCGACGACGTCGCCTTCCTGCATCACGTAGTCCTTGCCCTCGGAGCGCAGCTTGCCGGCGGAACGGATCGCTTCCATCGCCTTGAACGCGACGTAGTCTTCGAACGACACGATCTCGGCGCGAATGAACCCGCGCTCGATGTCGGAGTGAATCTTTCCGGCGGCTTGCGGCGCTTTGGTCCCCTTGTCGATCGTCCAGGCGCGCGTTTCTTTGGGCCCGGTGGTCAGGAACGTCATCAAGCCGAGCAGATCGTAGGCCTGTACGATGAGGCGGTCGAGACCACCGCTGGTGATGCCGTAGTCGGCGCGGAACATCGTCACGTCGTCGTCGCTCATCCCGGCGAACTCGGACTCGATCTTGCCGTTGAACGCGATGGCGCGGCTGTTCTCCGCTTTTGCGTGCGCGAACACGGCTTGCGCCATCGGTCCGGGCGCCGCGATCTGCGATTCGTCGACGTTCGCGACGTAGAGCACCGGCTTGGCGGTGATCAAGAACGCCTCGCGTGCCGTCTGCGCTTCGAGGGAATCCGGCGGGAACCCGCGCGCCGGTTGCCCGGCTTCCAAGGCAGCGATCAAACGCTCGAGTGCGGCCAGGCGCGGCGCTTCTTTGGGATTGGCACGGGCCTCGCGCTGCAGCCTGTCCCGCCGGCGCTCCAGCGATGCAAGGTCGGCGAGCGCCATCTCGATGTTGATGATCTCGATGTCGCGAAGCGGATCCGGCGTCCCCTCGACGTGCGTGACGTTGGGGTCCTCGAAACATCGCACGACCATGGCGATGGCGTCCGTCTCGCGGATGTGCGAAAGGAAGGCGTTGCCGAGCCCCTGGCCGCTCGACGCCCCGCGGACCAACCCGGCGATGTCGACGAACCGCATCCCGGCCGGGACGATCTTTTCGGATTTGCTCAGGCCGGCGAGCACGTCGAGACGCCGATCCGGGACCGGCACCTCGCCGACGTTCGGCTCGATGGTCGCGAACGGGTAATTCGCCGCCAACGCCTGCGCGGAGCGGGTGAGCGCGTTGAAGATGGTCGACTTGCCCACGTTGGGAAGCCCGACGATACCGCATGACAGTGCCACGGAGGCGCTTCGTACGCGTTCCCACCGGATTCGCCTTTTTGCGCTTTCCGGATTCACCGAAAGCTCTGCGCCGGAGGAGTTGGTTCACGCGCCCCCGGAGTATCGGTCGATGCGGCAGATGAAGGTCGACAAGCTCGGGATCGATCTCCTCACGCACGATCCGGTCGTCATCCTGAAGGACCTCGAGGGCAAGCGGTACCTCCCCATTCTGATCGGTCCGTTCGAAGCGACCGCGATCGCCTTGGCGCTGGAGGGAACCGCCGTGCCGCGCCCGCTCTCGCACGACCTGATGCGCACGCTGCTGGAATCGCTCTCCGCGAAGCTCGAGCAGATCATCATCCACGACATCAAGGACTCGACGTTCTTCGCGAAGCTCATCGTGCGCACCAACGGCGAAGTGCAGGAGATCGACGCTCGCCCCTCCGACGGCATCGCGCTCGCGCTGCGCATGCACGCCCCGATCTTCGTCAGCGACAAGATCGCGCTGGAGGAGACCGTTCCGGACAAGGACGCCGTCGAACCCCGCGACTCGCCGACGTTCAAGAAATTCATCGACGAACTCAAGCCCTCGGATTTTTCGGACTAGGGCGTCTCGGGCCGCCCCGCGAGCGGACTTTTGACGGCGTTCGTCCTATCTTGGGCTCCGCAATGTACACGACGAACGAGAGCGCCGAGATCGGGGTCTATGGAGGCTCGGGCTTCTACTCCCTGATCGAGAACCCGCGCGAAATCTGGGTCGAGACCCCGTACGGTCTCCCCAGCGACAAGATCGCCCTGGGCGAGATCGCCGGACGGAAAGTGGCCTTTTTGCCGCGCCACGGCAAGGACCACCGCTACCCGCCGCAGTCGATCAACTACCGCGCGAACGCCTGGGCGATGAAGGCGCTGGGCGTCACCCGTATCATCGGACCGACCGCCTGCGGTTCGCTGCAGCAGAACGTGAAGCCCGGTTCGATGGTGGTCGCGGACCAGATCGTCGACCGCACTACCGGCCGCAAAGACACCTTCTACGACGGCCCGATCACGACACACGTCTCGTTCGCCGACCCGTACTGCTCGCAGCTGCGTCCGATCGCCGTCGACGCGCTGCGCGGCCTCGGGATCGACACCCACGACAAGGGGACGATCGTCGTGATCCAAGGACCGCGCTTCTCGACCCGCGCGGAATCGAAGTGGTTCAGCTCGCTGGGTTGGGAAGTGATCAACATGACCAATTACCCGGAGTCGTACTTGGCTCGCGAGCTGGAGATGTGCTACGTCAACATCTCGCTGATCACCGACTACGACGTCGGACTCGAAGGGCAAGCGGGCGTGGAGCCCGTCTCGCATCACGAAGTGATGCAGGTGTTCGCCAGCAACAACGAGCGCGTGAAGAACGCGATCTTCAAGATCATCGAAGCGATCCCGGCGGAACGCGGCTGCGGCTGCGGCAGCGCCCTCGCCGGCGCACGGGGCTGAACCAGCGATGCGGCGCGCGCCCATAGCGGGTCCCGACCTCGGCGTCTACGTCCAGGCAATTCCGCTGCTGGCGCGCAATCCGTCGATCATCGTCATCCCGCTGCTGATGGCGGTGATCGCGGTGCTCGTCGGCATGGTGCTCTCGCCGTACGGCGGCGGCGGCATCGCGCAGGCGACGAGCGGTTTGGCGGGATTCATCCTCCAGCTGCTGCAGCTCTTCGGCCTGGGCGCCGCCTGCGTGATTGCGGACGAAGCGTGGCGCAGCGGTCACGCGTCGTTCGAGCGCGGCTGGAGCGAAGCGCGCCGCCGCGGAAGCGATATCCTCGTGGCCGCGCTCGGCGTGGCGATCGTCACCAGCCTGGCGCAATTCGCCGGCGTGCTGGTCGGCGCGTGGATTGCACTCGCGTTGACGATAGTGATCTACGTCTTCTTGATCTGGGCGATGCCCGCCGCGGCGGTCGGCGGCATCCCCGGCGGCGCGGCGATCGGCGTGTCGGTGGAACGCGTGCGCGCGACCCCTGGTCCGGCCGTGCTGACGGCGGCCATAGCGTTCGCGCTGACCTTCTTCGCGGTGCCGTACGCATCGTCGTATCTGAGCAGCCTGTTACTGCCGTACATCGGCGGGTCGACGATCATCATCCTGTTGATTCACGCGATCCTGCAGGCGATCGCGATCGGCTACGTCGCGCTGATCGTCACGAAGACGTACACCGACACCGCGTTCACGCGCCGCTGGTAACCGCCGCTCACCGCCGCCCCTCCGCGCTGCTCGGGGCGAGTGCCATCCGCACCAAATCGGCGACCAGCGCGGGCGTGACGTTGGTGCGTGCGATCCGCTCCGCGTCGCCGATGGCGCCCAGCAGCCGGGCCAGCGCGGCCGGTTCTCGCGGCGGCAGCGCTTCCAGACGCGCGCGCTGATCGCGCGCGAGGAGCGGCACCGCCCCACCCAGGCCGAGCGCCGCCCAGTCGCGAGCCAGCGTCTTCACCGTCTCGAGCCCCGCCTCGAGCGTCGGACGCGCCGCCCATCCGCTCGCGTCGGCTTCATCGCCCTGCGCTGCGGCAAAGAACCATTCGACGGCCGCGTCACGCGTCGCACCTTCGCCTTCATCGAGGTACGCGAGCGCTCGCGCCACGCTGCCATTGGCGATCGTCGCGGCGCGCGCGGCGTCGTCCGCGGAGAGACCGCGCCGTTCGAGCACTTGCGTGACCTCGACTTCGCTGAGCAGCGGAAACGTCACCTCGATCAGGCGCGAGCGGATCGTCGGCAGTATGCGGCCTGCGGCCGACGACGTGATCAGCAGCAGCACGTCGTCGGGCGGCTCTTCGAAAAATTTCAACAGCGCGTTGGCCGCTTCGCGCGTGAAGTCCGCGTCACCCAAGACGAAGACCCGCTTGCCGCCGGCGTACGAATGCATCGAGAGCTGGCGCACCATATCGCGCGCGGTCGGTTCGTCGGACTCGTGAAAGCCGCTGCCGTCGCGTTCTCCGATCTTGAGCTGACCTTCGGCGTAGTAGAAATCCGGGTGTGTGCCGGCGGCGACGTGCGTGCAGCCGGTGCAATGGCCGCACCATCCGAGCAGCGTGCGCTTCTCGGTGACGCAGAGCAGCGAACGCGCGAGCTCGCGCGCGAACGTCTTTTTCCCGACGCCGGCCGGGCCGGTGAAGAGATACCCGTGCGAGAGCGTCGCGCCGGTCAGGTGTTCGAAGAGCGCCCGCGGCACGGCGGCGCCGAGCACCTCGAATCGTCCGTCGATCATCGGTGCGCCGCCGAGCGCCGGTCGACCACGGCCTGCGCCTCATCGGCGAGCGCGGCGGCGGATTGCGTGCCGTCGAGCACGACGATGCGATGCGCGAAACGCTCCGCAAGAGCGAGGTAGCCCGCGCGTACGCGGGTGTGGAACGCGCCGTCCTCGCGTTCCAGCCGGTCGGCGCCGCCACGCGCGCGAACGCGCTCCGCGGAGAGTTCGACCGGGATGTCGACCACGAAGGTGAGATCCGGAGCGATCCGCTGGGTCGCCGCCAAACAGATTTCCAGCAGCTGTTCGACATCCAGGCCGCGCCCGAAACCCTGATAGGCGACCGTCGCGTCGAAGAAGCGATCGCAGAGCACCATGATCCCCACTTTGAGCGCCGGCGCGATCACGCCGGCGACCAATTGCGCACGCGACGCGTTGAGAAGCATTACTTCCGCCAGCGGATCGACCTGAAAAGCCGGATCGAGGAACACGCCTCGCAAAGCATCCCCGAACGGGGTGCCGCCGGGTTCTTTGGTGACCAGCACCGGCTCCCCGCGGGCGGTCAGCCTTTTTGCTAGGGCTGCGATCAGCGTGGACTTCCCGGCGGCTTCGATGCCTTCAAAGGTGACGAGCACTCAGGGCTCTTCGCGACATCGACGGCCCGGCCATCGCGGAGGTATCGTGCTCAACGAGTTGGTGAAGCGCTTCTCAGGCGGCTCGGCGGAACGGCGGACGGTGGAGCGGGTGCGCCGGAAATACCCGATCGCCTGGCTCCACGGCTCCGAGCTGGTCGCCGCGGCCGGAATCGACATCAGCGAACGCGGAATGCTCTTCGCCACCCGAACGGCCCCCGCCGGCTCGCAAGTCGACGTCGCGCTCGACGTCGAGGGGCGCCGTGTCCGGGCGCGGATGACCATCGTGCGCAAGGGACCCATCACGCGCGAAGGCGTGGAATGGACGCTGGTCGCCGCGGAGTTCCAGGGCATCGCCGCCGACGACTGGGACGCCATCGTGCGCTTCTGCCGCGCTCAGCCCGCGCCCGAGAACCGGGCCGCGAGCGAACTCTCGGCGCTCGCCGCGACGGATGACGACGCATACCGGCTGCTCCCGCTCAACGTCCAGCAGCGCGTGGTCGAAGTACTCTCCCAAGCCGGCCGGCTCTTGGCGTGGGATCAGGCGAAGAGCCCGCTGCTGCGCATGACGTACCTCGGGCAGGCCCGGACCGGCGTCCACCGGCTGAGCGTCCATAGCCGCTTGCCGAACGAAGGGGAGGTCCTCTTCTTCGATTCCGTCGTCACGGTCGACGACGCGGGGAACGTCGCCCTCGACCGCTGAACGAGCCTGGCAATGGACCGCTATCAGTCGGTCGCCGCGCACTTTTCCCGTCGCAGACTGCTCGCGATCGCGGTCTCCTTCGCCGCGGGGTTCACCTTCGTCTATCTCGGCGGGAACTTCGCCGGCGACGAAGCTCGCGACAGCGCCATCGTCGCCGCGTTCGGCGTTTTGCTGATCCCGCTCGTGCAGACATATGCCTTGAAGCGCGTGCTCGCGCCGGTTCGGCAGGCGATCCTCACCGGGAAGGGCGACGCAGCGCGCATCAGCGCTTCATTGCGACGGCTGGTTCCGCGTTTCGTCGCGGCGTGGGCGGCATCGTTCCTGATCATTACCGGGATCGGCTGCGTCGGAGGAAATATCCTCGCGCAGCAGCCGCCGACCCAGAATCTCACGGTCGCCTTGATCGGCGCGGTGCTCTGCTGGCTGATGTACGCGACGATGCTCGGCCTGGCGTTCGAAGAAGCGCTGGCGGGGTTCGACGTCCTCGCCGCGGAGGCGCTCGGCGCGACCGTTCCGGTTCCGCGCGTCACGACCGGCGGGATCGCCGGACGGATCGCGCTGGTGATCGGAACGACGGTCGCGTTCGTCACCGCGGTGACCGGGATCGTCACCGTTCGCGGCAACGGCGGCGCTTTCGCGTTCGCGCTCACCGGCGCGATCGTCGTCGTGTACTCGATGCTCGCGGCACGATTTCTCGCCGAATCCATCGCCAAGCCGCTCTCGCTGATCGCGCGCGCGCTCGACCGCGTCGCCGACGGCGATCTCGAAGCACTGGCGGACCTGCGGACGTTGCCGCGCGTTCCGCACGAGGCAGGCGTCGTGCTGCACGCCCTCGCCGGCGCGGAGAACTCGCTGCGCGAAACGTCCGGCGCGGCGGTCAGGCTCGCGGGCGGCGACCTCGCGACGCGGGTCGAGGCGCGCTCGCCCGGCGACTTCCTGGGCCGCGCGCTGGCGTCGCTGCTCGGCGCAGTGCGCGACGTCCTCTCCGATGCGCGCGGCGCGGCGACCGCCCTCGACGACGGTTCTTCGAAGGCGGACACGAACGCCGGACGGCTGCGGACGGTGGCGAATTCGATCTCGGACGATCTGCGCGCGACGTCTGCGAGCGTCGAAGAGCTGGAACGTTCGACCGCCGAATCCGGCGCGGCGAGCGTCGACCTCGCGAACGCGGTCGCCGAGGTCCGCATGTCGGCCGATCAGCTCGAAGATACCGTGCGCACCACAGCGGCCGCGCTCGAGGAGCTGGCGCATTCGGTGGACCGCGGGGGTGAGATCGCCCACGCGATTCGGGCGCTGGCGCATTCCGCGGTCGCGGCGGCCGGCGACGGCGCCGGCGCGCTGGTCCGTGCGACGGCGTCGGGCGAACGCGCTGCCGGTGCGATGGCAACCACGCTGGAGGGGATCGAAGCGCTCCACCACGCGTCGGAACGGATCGGCGACATCACCGAGACGATCGACGAAATCGCGGACCAGACGAACCTGCTCGCGCTCAACGCCGCGATCGAGGCCGCGCGCGCCGGCGAGCACGGCCGCGGTTTCGCCGTCGTCGCGCACGAGATCCGCGGCCTCGCGTCGCGCGCAGCACGCGCTACCGCCGAGATCGCCGCGGTGATCGCGGACGTCCAGAAGCGCACTGCCATCGCGGTCGCTTCTACGCGCGACGGCGACACGGCGGCGCGGACGGCGCGCGACGCGACCTCGTCCGCCGCGTCGGCACTCGACTCGATCCGCACCAACGTCGGCCAGGTCGCCCGTCAGCTCGACGACGTCGGGCGCGCGAACGACGAGCAACGATCCACGACGGACTCCCTGATTCGCGCCACGACCGCCGTGCGCGAGCAAGCCGCGCGCAATCGCAGCGTCGCGGAGAGTCTGGGCGCACTGGCCGAGCAGCTCGCGCGCGCGGCGGCCGAGGGCGCCGGTGCCTCCACCCACACCCGCCAACGCGTCGCGGCG
The DNA here is from genome assembly GCA_937927945.1 of uncultured candidate division WPS-2 bacterium. Lineage (GTDB taxonomy): Bacteria > Vulcanimicrobiota > Vulcanimicrobiia > Vulcanimicrobiales > Vulcanimicrobiaceae > Vulcanimicrobium. Next base: position 49,565 of record CALEYW010000015.1, read on the forward strand.
CTCGTCCAGGCCGGCGAAGACGTCACGATCGAAGCCGGCGCGCTCGCCGCGCTCACCGCGAACCTCCGCGACGCCTCCGCGCAGCTCACCGCCGCCATCGCCCGCTTCCACAACGGCGAGGCGCGCGACGGGAAGACCAATTTCGCCACGGTTCCGAGTCAAAGCGCGCTGACGACGAGCGCCTCCGGCTAGCACAACGAAAAGGCCGGCACCGCTTCACGCCGTCCCGGCCTCGTCGCATGGGGTCAGTGCGTCGCCTAAGCGACGCTGTCGATTACACGTCCGGGCCCTTGAAGATCCGAACGCGGCGGTTCGGCTCGAGGCCCGTCGAGCGGGATTGGACGCGGTACCGCTCCGCCAATTGATGCTGCATCCGCCGGATGTACGAGGTCTGCGGCGTCAACTCGACGGCGCGGCTGTCGAGCAGCACCTGGTAGACGGCTTCCTCGGCTTCGCGCATCGCGATCTCTTCGACGTCGAGCGAGGGCAGGTTGAAGACGTCCTTGAGCGCGCTCTGGATCTGCGTGGTCGTGTTCGTCTTGATCGAGTAGATCGGGATGTTTTCGGTCGCGATTTGTTTGAGCCGATCGGACTCTTTGCGCTCGAGCGTCTTGAGCGTCAGCACGACGTCAGCGTCGTCCCACTTGCGCGCGATCGAGGCGTGAACCCGGAGGTTGTGCACCGCCCGCTCGATCTTGTTGCGCGAGACGCCGTACGGGAAGATCATCAGCGGCTTCGCATCGTCCGGCACCGGCTCGCCGGTCGCTCCGAAGAGCGCCATGTCGTCGTCGCGCGGCTGCTGCGGCAGCGCGCGCACTTTTTCCGAGGCGACCGCTTCGGGGTTGGCCTGCTGCAGGATGTCGATCGCGCCGCCGGCCGTGCGCTGACGCACTTCCGGTTGCGGTGTGTACCCGCGCAGCAGCGCATCGACGACGCCGCCCACCTCGAGGTGGATGGCGAGCCGGTCGCGGTCGTGGATTTCGACGACGACGTCGAACGTCGGCGGCTGCTTGCGCTCGAGCACCGTCTTGCGCGTTCCGCGCCGGCGCGCTTCCTCGTCGGAGAGCGTCACCGCGCTGATTCCGCCCAAGAGGTCGGAGAGCGTCGGATTCATCAGGAGGTTCTCGAGCGTCTGACCGTGCGCGGTGCCGATCAACTGCACGCCGCGCTCGGCGATCGTACGGGCCGCGAACGCCTCCGCTTCCGTTCCGATCTCGTCGATGACGATCACCTGCGGCATGTGATTCTCGACCGCTTCGATCATCACGTTGTGCTGCAGGTGCGGGTCGGGAACCGGCATGCGGCGCGAATGGCCGATGCCGTGATGCGGAACGTCGCCGTCACCGGCGATCTCGTTCGATGTGTCGACGATCACGACGCGCTTGCGGTCTTCCGCCAGCACGCGCGCGCATTCGCGCAGCATCGTCGTTTTGCCGACGCCGGGCCTCCCCAACAGGCAAATCGATTTTCCGCTGCGGATGACGTCGAGCACGATGTCGATCGTGCCGTACACGGCGCGACCGACGCGGCACGTCAGCCCGACGATCCGTCCGGTGCGATTGCGGATAGCGCTGATGCGATGCAGCGTTTGCTCGATGCCGGCGCGGTTGTCGCCGCCGAAAGGCGACAAGCGTGCGGTGACGTGCGCGATGTCTTCCGCGGTGACCGCCGTGTCCCCAAGGAACACGAAGTCATCTTCAAAGCGCGCTTCGGGCGGGCGGCCCAGATCGAGCACGACTTCGATGACGCGGTCAAGGTGTGGAAGACGGACGAGCGCTTGGCGGAGCGGGAGGGGGAAGATGTCCAGGAGCTGCGTGAGCTCCCAGTTCGGCACGAAGGACTCGGCGTTAACGGCCAACGTGTCTCCTCGTCGACGTCTGTCGATATCGATTGTCCGTCGCGGTCCCCGTCGTCGGCGATCCGCGACGGAAGAGAAAGTTCCGCTCCGCCCGATCTGATACCTGGAACATTTGTGGTCCAAATACCCCGTTACCGAGGGTTCGTTTCGGTCGCTCGGCCCTAAAGATCGCCGGGCGGCGGCCGATAAGCCGGGGCCTGGAGAGTCGGCCCGGCCGACGGCGAAAGCGCCCGCATGCCCGTAAGATACCTCGAGGATTTTCCTGAAGGCTCGGTCGCCGAGTTCGACGGCGTACACGTCACCGCCGAAGAGATCGTCGCGTTCGCAAAACGGTACGATCCGCAGCCGTTTCACGTGGATCCCCAGGCGGCGAAGCGCTGGCCGTACGGCGGGCTGATCGCGAGCGGCTGGCACACGTGCGCCATGGCGATGCGAGCGCTGGTCGACGAGTTCATCGATTGTGAGACGAGTCTCGGTTCGCCCGGACTCGGTCCCATCCGCTGGAAGCTCCCGGTTCGTCCAGGCGACGTGCTGCGCGTGCGCGTGCGAGTGACCGAGAACCGGCGTTCGCAGAGCAAACCCGACCGCGGCACGCTGGTCTTCGAAGTCGACGTGCTCAATCAGAACGACGAGCTCGTGATGACGATCGAGAACTGGATCGCGATGGTGCGCGCCCGCCCGAATCTCGCCGTAGACGCGGTTTAGCCCGCGCGCAGCGGTGAACGTTCGGCCAGCAGCGTGTTGCGGGCGTCGTCGTACTCGCGCGTCAGCCGCTCCACGAGCTCGCCGGCGGTCGGGATGCGGTCGATCGCACCGATCCCTTGGCCCGAGCCCCAAATGTCGCGCCAAGCTTTGGCCTCGCGATCGGTGCCGAAGTTCATCTTCGACGGATCGCTTTCCGGAAGGTTCTCCGGATCCAGCCCGGCGCGCTCGATCGACTTGCGCAGATAGTTTCCGTGCACGCCGGTGAAGAGGTTCGTGTAGATGATGTCCTGCGCGCTCGAGGCGACGATCGACTCTTTGTAGAGATCGGGCGCGTGCGCTTCCTGGGTCGCGATGAAGGCCGAACCGACGTACCCGAAGTCCGCCCCCATCGCGCGCGCGGCGAGCACCGCGCGGCCGTTCGCGATCGCGCCCGAAAGGGCCAGCGGACCGTCGAACCACGCGCGAATTTCCTGCACCAGCGCGAACGGCGACCACGTTCCCGCGTGCCCGCCCGCGCCGGCGGCGACCGCGATCAAGCCGTCGGCGCCCTTCTCGATCGCTTTGTGCGCGAAAGCGACGTTGATGATGTCGTGCAGGACGACGCCGCCGTAGGAATGGATCGCGGCGTTCACTTCGGTCCGCGCGCCGAGCGACGTGATCACGATCGGCACGCGGTGCTTCACGCACACGTCGAGATCGTGCATGAGCCGGTCGTTCGATTTGTGCACGATCAGGTTCACCGCGAACGGCGCCGCCGGCCGCTCGGGATGCGCGGCATCGTGCTCGGCCAACTCGCGCTCGATCCGTTCGAGCCATTCCTCGAGTGCCGGCGCCGGCCGCGCGTTGAGCGACGGGAACGCCCCGATCACGCCGGCTTTGCATTGGGCGAGGACCAGATCCGGCTGCGAGATGATGAACAAGGGAGCGCCGATCACCGGGACGGCCAGGCGATCGAGCGAGAGCGCGGCGGGAAGCATCGCGCGCCAGCTTCAGGTTACGCCGTCCGGCACCCTGGGACCGATCTCACAGCATCACGAGACCGAGCCGGATACCCAGGGTGACGGCCTCCGTGCGCGTCGTCGCGCCGAGCTTTCCGAGGATCGCGGCGACGTGCGCCTTGACCGTGTTTTCGGAGATCGCGAGGCGCTCGGCGACGCGGCGGTTCGAGAGCCCGCGCGCGAGCATGATGAGGACCTGATGCTCGCGATCGGTCAGCGGTTCGGGAAGGGCTGCGGCGCGGGTGGTCGCGAGCGGAGCGGGCGTTTCGCGTGCGCCCGGGTCGAGCACGAGGAGCCCGGCGAGCACGGCCGCGATCGCCGCGACGATCTCCGCCGCGTCGCTCTGGCGCGCCAGCACGCCCGCCGCGCCCGCCCGCAGCGCGGCGAACGCGATCTCGGCGTGCGGATCGTCGACGAACAGCAGCGTCGGGACGGCGAATCCCGCCGCGACCGCGGCATATGCGTCGCGCGAGCCGGCGGCGTCGTGCAGCACGACGTCCGCCGCCTCGCGCGTGACGATTTCGACCCGGCTGCCGAGGGCAGCCGTCAGGCGCTCGCGCGCCGGACCCGCAGCGTCGATCGCGACCCGCGCGCGCTCAGGCAGCGCGAGCGCTCGCAGCCTCTCGCGGTATCGGGATCGCCAGAGCGACCCCGCCGCGGACAACCTCGAGCGAACCGGCGAAGCGCAGCCGCTCGGCGTCGCGCGCCAGCACGACGTCCCCGACGATCAGCCCCGCGCGGGCGGCGCGGCTGCCCGGTTCGACCGCCACGATCAGCAGCGCCTCACGACGATCGCGCAGGACCACCGGGACGAGACGCACGCCCAGCCGGGCCGGCGCGCCCTCCTCCGCCGCGAAGCGCTGCACGTCGTCGCTGGGGACCGCAAGCGCCAGCCCGCCCGCGACCATGCTGTTGATCCCGACTACGCGGCCGTGGACATCGGCCAGCGGCCCGCCCGAATTGCCCGGCGCCAATCGCAGGTCGGCCTGGACGAAGCGGCGCGGACCGCGGCCGACGGCCGCATGCGCGATCCCCATCGTCAGGGCATTCGGTATCCCCAGCGGATGTCCGACTGCGACCAGCACTTCGCCGACCCGCAGCGTCGTGGGGTCGCGCACCTCGACGGGCGCAAGCCCATCGGCGTCGATCTTCAGCAGGGCAAGATCTCGGCGCTCGTCACGCCGCACGACACGCGCCGCGAAACGGCGCTCGTCAGCCAGCACGACCTCGGCCCGCGCGCTGCGGGCGACATGCGCGTTGGTGATGATCGTGCCGTCGGTGCTCCAGACGACGCCCGAGCCGGCACCCGCGCGTCCGAGGCGCACGGCGACCGTGCTGGCACGCAGCCGCTCGCCCAGCGTCTCCAGATCGCGTTCCACCGTTCCCGGCATCAGCGATCGTGCTCCGGCCGCTCGCCGACGGTCACCTGCACCTGGTGCGGCGCTCCGGCGCGGCGAATCGCCAGCACGATGGGGTTGCCGACCGTGTCCGAGCCCAGTTGCGAGTGGACGTCGTCCGCATCCTCGACCGGCGTCGATCCGATCGCGGTGATCACGTCACCGACGAGCAGCCCGCCGCGGTCGGCCGGACCGCCGAGTTCCACGCCGAGCACGATCGCACCGCCGCTGATCGCCTGCAGCGCGACGCCGAGATACCCGCGCGGCAGACGGCCGCCGCGCGCTAACAGTGCTTCGACGACGCGTTGAATCGTCGAGGCCGGAACCGCCAGCGTTTGGCGGCGCGAAAGACCAGCAGTGTTCAATCCGAGCACCGCGCCGCTCGCGTCGATCAGGGGACTGCCGGAAAAGCGCGGATACAACGTGAGATCGGGGCGCACGAAGCGGTCGATCTCGCCGCCGTGCCACGTCCGCCACGCCGCGCCCACCGCGCTGAGCACACCCATCGACGCGGCGAGATCGCCGTCGTCGTCGCGCGCCACCGCCAGCGCGATCGCGCCGACTCGCAACGCCTCGTCGCCCGCAAAAGCGAGCGGCGTACCCGGCTGCTCGACGCGCAGCAGCGCTAGGTCGGTCGAAGGATCGCGCCCGGCGATCGTCGCCGCTTCGGCGGCACCCCCGGCGCGCACGATCTCGACCTCGTCGCTCTCGAGCGTGTGATCCGCGGTGAGGATCAGATTCGGACGAACGAAGAACCCGCTCGAACCGAGACGCTGACGAGCCTCGACCGCGACGACACCGGCCGAGACCCGTTCGATCGTCGTCGCGATGTCATTGGAGAGCGCGGCGAGCGCGCCCGTTTCGATAGCCATGTCCGCATGCTACGCCCGCAGTGGGCCGCCCGCATCACCCGATCGGGTTACGACGGTAGCGAAACGTGAGCGCGAGACGGTATTTCGTCGCGCTCGGCGCGCAACCCGGTTGTCGTTCGAAGAGATCCGTGCGCTTGTTTCCGCTGGACGACGCGAGCATGACGCCCGTCACCGAGCGTTGCGAGCATGAAGCGCCGTTTTAGACGTCGGCCGACGGCTGCGCTGCGCAACTCGACTCGAAGCCGGGCGCTACGTAGTCGCAATGGTAGCAGTGTCCATCATCGATGCTGATGGCCGGTAGAGGAGCAGCCTCTAGCAAGAAGGTGAATGAGGCCGTCCAATTCGCGAGCCGGCGGACGTCGCGACGTAATACGCGTGCTCCGACGTTGAAGTAGTTGAACCACGCGCGTGCCTCGACACGCGGCGGTGATTTCGCTGCTCCGAGCAGCCGGAGAAATTCGGGGCTGCTCCGCACAGCGCGCAGCAGCGTGCCCAGAGCGACCGCGCCCCACCGCTTTCCGGCCATCGGCTGTTGTCCGGCGGGTGCAGCGAAGGTCCGCAGCCGTTCGACATATTCACCCCAAATAGGACAGGCGGCGCGTAGACGCTCCCCATCCACGGCGTCGACGTCCTCGATCAGGAGCCGCGCGTCGCTCGCGCCATCGGCGGGTCCAGGACTCAAGAGCGAAGCGATGCGGCGGTCGTCCGGCGAAGTTGGCCGGTCGAGCCCGCAATAGATACATCGTGCGCCGATCTCGGTCCCTTCTGGCGCCCAGAGGTACGCGTCGACGTCGATAAGGGCGTTCCACCGCGCGAGCTTGCGGACGACGTCTTGCGTGAAATCGAGTCTCCACGGCGCGAGGCAGCCGTACGGCACGACTTTCATCGACACCGCGAAGGCACCGCCGAGGGCGCGAAAAGCGTCGTAGTGCGCATCCAGTCGCGTCAGAAGCGCCGCGACGCCGGCGCTCAAATCGTGTGGATTTGACCCGAGCTCCCGATACTCCGCGCTGCTTTCCGCGAAGAGCCGGCCCGAATATGCGTTGGCGACCTCGCCGCACCGCGTTACGCGATCGGGGTCAAGCGGAAGACGTGCGATCAGCGAGTCGCCGCGCGCATTCTTCTCCCGCGCCGAAATCTCGAACGACGCGGACCAGCTCGGGACGTCGCCGCTCAACGCACGACGCGGATGAACTTGAGATCGTCGTCGTAGGGGCCTTGCATCTTCACGCCGGCTTTCTTTTCGAGGGCGAGATAGTCGATGATCTCGGGCGTGATCTGTTCGCCGGGCGAGATGACGGGGATGCCCGGCGGATACGGCGTGATCACCTCGGCGCAGATCCGCCCGGCCGAATTCTTGAACGGCACGAATTCGGTGTCGGAGAGAAAGGCATCGCGCGGGATGAGCCGGATCGGGGGGATTTTCGGCAACTGGTACGTGCCCGTCTTCACCCGCCGGTCGAGCACGCCCGATGGCGAGAAGATGTCGACCGGCCGGTCTTCGCGCGCCAGCTCGCGCACGCCGTGGATCAGCGCGTCCGATGCTTCCTGCGTCGTGCCGATCGTGTAGAGCGCGACGATGTTGAAGAGGTCGGCCAACTCGACTTGCACGTTGTACCGGCGGCGCAAGATCTCTTCGGCCTCGTATCCGGTGTAGCCGAGATCCTTCACGGTGACCGTGATCTTCGTCGGGTCGAGGTCGAAGACGCCCTGACGGCCCTCCAGCTCTTCGCCGAAGCAATACACGCGCGGAATCTCGTTGAGCTGACGGCGCGCGTCCTGCGCGATCTCGATCGTTCGCGAGAGCAGCGCCGGTCCTTCCATCGCCATCTGCCGGCGCGCGACGTCGAGCGAGGCGACGAGCACGAGGTTCGGTGAAGTCGAGAGGAAGAGCTTGTAGACGGCTTTGAGCCGATCGAGCCGGATGCGGCTGCCCTGCACGTGCAGCATCGCCGTCTGCGAGAGCGAGCCCAGCATCTTGTGGGTCGAGTTGATCGCCATGTCGGCACCCGCTTGCATCGCCGAGAGCGGCAGCGCGGGGTGGAAGTGAAAGTGCGGACCCCACGCTTCGTCGACCAGCAGGGGGATGCGGTGCTCGTGCGCGATCGCGGCGATCGCTTCGAGGTCGGCTGCGACGCCGTAGTAGGTCGGCGAGACGATGTAGATCGCCTTGATGTCGGGATCGTGAAGCAGCGTCGCACGCACCGTCTCGGGCGTGATCGTGTGATCCATGTGCAGCGCCTCGTCGACCTCGGGCTGCATCCAGACCGGCGTCGCGCCCGACATGATCAGGCCGCCCATCGCGCTCTTGTGCGAATTACGCGGGAGCGCGAGCTTGTCGCCCGGATTGAGCGCGGCCATCATCATGCACTGGTTGCCGCTGGTCGACCCGTTGATCAGAAAGAACGACTGCTCGGCCCCGAAGCACTCGGCCGCGAGCTCCTGCGCTTCGACCAGCGCCTCTTCCGGCTGCAGCAGATCATCGAGGCCGCGGATCTGGGTCAGGTCGATTGCCAGGACGTTGTCGCCGACGAAGTCGCGAAAGGCCCGGTCCATCCCGATCCCTTGTTTGTGCCCCGGCGTATGGAACGGGATGACGCCGGCATCGACATACTCGAGCAGGACCTGAAAATACGGCGCGCGCGATTGATCGAGCGCGGTCACGGCGGGCTCCCCGGTGGTCACAACGGGCGCGATTATAACAGATAACGCGGGTCGGCGCTCATTCCGAAGGGGAGCCCGCGAGGAGGTCCAAACCGTCGGGCGATGCTTTCCGCTCGTTCCGCCTCGTCCTCGGCCGTCTTCGCGCGACGCGCGGCGCTCGTGCTGGCGGGCTCCGGCCTGATGTACCTCTCCGCGCAAATCGCCGTGCCGGCAAACCCGTTCTGGGGCGTGCCGATCACGCTGCAGACGCTGGCGATCCCAGTCCTCGTCGCGCTGCTGGGGCGCGAACTCGGGACGCTGGCCGTGCTCGCGTACCTCGTCGAAGGGTTGGCCGGCCTACCGGTCTTCCAGGGGAACGTCGGCGGCATCGCGCGTTTCGTTGGACCGCTCGCCACCACCGGCGGCTACCTGATCGGTTTCCCCATCGCGGCCTACGCCATCGGCTCCCTTTACCGCGCCGGGTTCGATCGCAATTTCGGCTTGCGGTTCGTCGCCGTCTTCCTCGGCACCGTGGTCGTGTTCGTCACCGGCGTGCTGTGGCTCGACGTCTTCTTCTTCCACGATCTGGTCAAAAGCGTCGCCGTCGGCATCGCGCCATTCCTCATCGGGGATGTCGTCAAGTGTCTCGTAGCCGCCGCCTTCCGCACCCGGATCGGCGATCGCGCTCGGTAGCACCGTCAGGCGCACGTACTGACCGTCGCGACCGCGCGTGGTGACCTCGCGCAGGTGCGCCTCGCGGTCGTACACGACGCGCACGCGCGATTTCGGATCGAACGTGCGGCGGTCGCCGTTCTGCTGATCGACGTACACCGGAAGCGGGACGTCGCCATGTTCCTCGACGTATGCGTCGACCGCGTCGTGCGTGATCTCGACGGTGACGAAGCCGTTCGAATAGCGCAGCGCCAGCTCGGGAAACGCGAAGTCCTCGACGACCGGCTCGAGGCGTTGATTGCGCCGCGAGATCCCCAGGCGCCGGGGCGGAAACGACGGCGGACGCTCGATCCGGCGAATCATCGGATCGTACCCGCGTTCTCTGCGCGCAGCAGGCCGCGCTCCTCGGCGATCTGCGCGAGCGTCGCGCGCGCCGACTGCTCGGCATCGTCGGCGGCGCGCAGCGCTTCGGCGATCTCTTCGGAAGTCGCGGGACGGCGGAGCAGAACGCGCCCCGAAGCGTCCGTCACGGTGATATAGGCATCCATGCCTTCAGGGCCTCATCAGGCTTCGATCTTTTCCTCGATCGAGACGTTGTACAGGAACAGGAACTGGTGCCACTCGCCTGGCAGCGTGTTGCGCTTGACGCGGATCCACGGGATGTACTTGGGCGCCTTCGGCTTGCGCTTGAGCTTCATGTTGGCGTGCTCGGGCGTGCGGTTGTTCTTGCGGTTGTTGCAGCGCATGCACGCGCAGACCAGGTTCTCCCAGGTCGACGGGCCGCCTTTGCTCTTGGGCAAGACGTGGTCCACCGTCATCATCCGCTCGCCCTTGAGGTTGCAGTACTGACAGGTGTAGTCGTCGCGCAGCAGCACGTTCTTCTTGGTCAGCGCGACCTTCTGCATCGGACGCCTGATGTAGTACAGCATCCGGATGATCGACGGCAGCTTCATCTGGTAGCTGGTCGACTTGATGATCTCGTCGCGCCGATGGACGATCTCGGCCTTGCCCGAGAACAGCAGCTTCACCGCGCGCTGGAACGAGGTGATGTTGAGCGCCTCGTAGGTGAAGTTCAGCACCAGGACGTCGTTCACGATCTCTCCCGTTGACGGCGCGGGTCGGGGTCGTAAAGGGCCGCGGAACGCAAGAAGCGAGGCGCATGGGCCGCCTCGCTTCCGATCGATGACATGGGGACGCGGTGGAACGGACTGCGAGAGTCGTTCCACTCGGCTGGCCTGAGCCTCGGGGCACGGGCGCCGGACGGCATATTTGGAGGATTCGCTTCCTCGACCGTTGTTCACCTCGTCGTGCTCGCCGCGTTGGCCCTGGCCGCGGCCCTCGCCACGCCGGCTCCGCCCGGCGAGGCCGGCCGGGCGAAGGCTTGCGCGAACGGTATGAGCACCCTACGGCCAGGTGACCGCCCCACGGCGCAGCTGGACGCGCCGGCTACGACCCGCAGCATCCGGGGCCGCTGGTCGTCCTATTCCACGGTGCGATCCAGCCGGAGACGGATCTCGTCGCACCGCCCACACGCTCCGCGGGCTCTTTTCGGCGATCGAGCGCGCCTGGCGGGAAGTCGTCCGCTAACGCAACTCGCGGATCACGAGAAAACGCTCGCTGCGGCGATCATCCGCAGGAAGTACGCGTGCACTCGCTCGTCGCCGCTCAGCTCGGGATGAAACGACGTGCCGAGCACGTTGCCTTCGCGCACCATCACACCGTGGCCGTCGCGCTGCGCCAGCACTTCCACGCCGGGACCGGTGCGCTCGATCCACGGCGCACGGATGAAGATCGCCGGAAACGGACCAGCGCCGAGCGCGGGGATCGCGAGCGGGACCTCGGCCGAGTCGACCTGTCGTCCGAAGGCGTTGCGCCGTACGGTGACGTCGATGAGGTCGAGCGTCGGCTGTTCGAGATCCGCGACGTCGTGCGCCGCGACGATCAGCCCCATGCACGTCCCCCAAAACGGCATTCCATCGCGCACGCGGTCGCGAATCGGCTGCGTCAGTCCGAACCGGTCGAGCAGCCGGATCACCGTCGTCGACTCGCCGCCCGGAACGACCAGCGCGTCGACGGCAGCGAGATCGTCCGGCGTGCGGACTTCGACGGCGCGCGCCCCGGCGCGTTCGAGCGCGCCGACATGCTCGACGACGTCGCCTTGGAGCGCGAGCACGCCCACCACGGGCGTCGGCATCAGGTGCCGCGCGACGCCATCAACTGGTGATCGGCGAGCTGGCGGATGTCGAGCCCGTCCATCGCCTTCGCGTCTTCGGGGATCGACGAGTGCGCTTTGAGGACGACGTCGGGGTTCTGCCAGTGCGTCGTCGCATCGACGATCGCGCGCGCGAACGCGGCGGGGTTCGTCGACTTGAAGATGCCGCTGCCGACGAAGATTCCTTCGGCGCCGAGTTCCATCATCAGGGCGGCGTCGGCCGGCGTCGACACGCCGCCGGCGCAGAAGAGCACGACCGGCAGCTTTCCGTTGGCGGCGATCTCGCGCACGAGTTCGAGCGGTGCGCCGAGGTCCCGCGCACGCGCCACGAGCTCTTCTCTCGGCAGCGCCGAGAGCTCCGCGATGCCGTCGCGGATCGCGCGCATGTGCCGCACCGCCTCGACGATGTTGCCGGAACCGGCTTCGCCCTTGCTGCGGATCATCGCGGCGCCTTCGGCGATGCGCCGCAGCGCTTCGCCCAGATCGCGCGCGCCGCACACGAACGGCACGGTGTAGCCATGTTTGTCGAGATGGTACTTGTCGTCGGCCGGGGTGAGCACTTCGGACTCGTCGATGTAGTCGACGCCGAGCGACTGCAGCTGGCGCGCCTCGCCCAGATGTCCGATGCGCACTTTCGCCATCACCGGAACGGTGACGGCCTTCATGATGCGCTCGATCAGCGCCGGATGGCTCATCCGGGCGACCCCGCCGTCGGCCCGGATGTCGGCCGGAATGCGCTCCAGCGCCATCACCGCCACCGCGCCGGCCTCTTCGGCGATCTTGGCCTGCTCCGGGGTGACGACGTCCATGATGACGCCGCCCTTGAGCATCTGCGCGAGCCCGCGCTTGACCGTGTCGGTTCCCGTTTGCCGTCCATCGCCGTTCATACGCCCATTGTCCTCCTCAAAAGAGGTGGCAGCAATGCGTACAATGGAGACGCGTCGAGCCGGCCCCTTACGGAGGCGTCGGCGGCGGAACGCTCGGCGGCTCGGTCTCGAACGCGTTCGGGTCGTGCGAGGCGAGCGGGATCGCGAGCGGCGGCGAGGTGTAAATCGCCTTGATCGTCGGCTCCGGCACGGGCGTGTGCGGCGTCGGCGTAGGGGTCGGACGCGGGGTGGGCGGCCGTGTGACGCGTGGGTCCGGGAATGCCGGGTCGGTGGCGACGGCGACGACCTGCAATCGTTTCCAGTTTTTGAGGAAGGTGCGGTCGGTGGCGTCCGGAGTGGGGACGGGGGTTACGCCGGACTCCGCGATCGGCACGCGCTTCTCGGTTTGCAGGAGGACCCGGTCGCCGAGCTTCTGGCCCACCAGGATCGAGACGAGCAGCACGATCGCACCTGCGACCATGAGTACGGAGAGGCCCGGACGCCGACTAGGCACGAGAATGGACTTGCATCAGACGGGAGCGGCGGCCTCTCGGGCCTCGTGAGTGGCCATGGCGTCGACCAGCACCGGCTCGCCGATCGAGATCTCGATCATGCGGGCGGCTTCGACCCGGCGCCGGTAGGTCTCGCCGCGGAACTCCAGCACGACGTCGCGCGGGCGTTCGCGGTCGTTGCAGACGTAGATGCGCACCGCTCCGTGAGCGTCCTCGAACGCGACGGCGCCGACCTCGACCGGAGAGGTGCGCACCTCGTCGCTGACGTCGCGGCCGGCGTAGAAGACGGCATACGGCTCGTCGGCCGACGCGAAATCCATGTCGCCTACGACGATCTTGCGTTCGGCGTCGATGACGTACGAGTGCCGCCGCCCGCCCCAATGGACGCGCACCGCGGCAGTGTAGGTCCAGTCGGGCGGAAGCAGCGGTGCGATGTGCGGGCGGCCGCTGGTGCGATAGCCGTCCAGCCCGCAGACGGTCTCCGCGACGGCCCACAGGTACTTGGCGCCGGTCCACGGCGAGAGGTACATCCCGCGATTCGTCAGCGAGCCGCCGTCGAACCACTCGCCGAACTGACCCGGCACGGTGTTGCGCGACGCGCCGCCTTCCATCGATTCGTAGATCGCCTCGAGCCAGTGCGCCGCCTCGGTGGGCGCGCCGTTGCGCGCCAGCGCGACCGCGAACCACAGCGTGAGATCGGGCCACACGCCGCCGAGCAGACCGAAGCCGTGCGAGGGAAAATACCACGAGTCCGCCGTCGAGATCGTGCGCAGGCCGACCGGCGTGACGAAGTCGGGCTCCATGAGCCGTTTGAGGATCGCCTTGCGGACCGCCGGCTCGGCGACTTCGAACAGTACCGGAAAGACTTCGTCGGCGGTGAAGTTGTCCTGATAGTTGCCGTCGGTGTCGTAGTTGAGCACGAACGCCGACGCGTCGGCGTTGAAGAGTTTCGTCAGCATCGCGGCGCGCAATGCGGACGCTTCGAGCGAATACTTCTCCCACGCTTCCCGGTCTTCGACCACGGCGGCGAGCCGCGCCGCAGCTTCGAGCGCGAAGTACGCTTCGGCGTTGATCTCGGTGACGGCGCCGTCGAGATTGTAGAGCGGGATGATGTTGCGCCACGACGTGATGCCGAACATGTCGAGGCCGCCGGCCCGGCAGAACAACAGGCCGTGCGCGTCGCGCTGGGTCAGCATGTAGTCGGCGATCTTCGCGACCAGCGGGAAGACGCCGCGCAGCCACTCGTCGTCGAGCGTCGCGTTGTAGTGGTGGAAGATCGCGATGATGTGCAGCGGCGTATCGTCGTTGACGTTGAGATCGTACGACGTCTTGTATCCGTTGACGCCGCGCACGTACTCGACCACTTGACCGCTGGGCTCGAGATTGCGGTTGAACAATTCGATCGCATCGCGCGAGAACTGCGGCAAGAAGTAGTCGTAGCCGTGGACGAACCACGACGTGTCGCGCGAGACGAGGATGTCGGAAGGGGGCGAATTCGTCGAACCCCAGCCTTGCGGATACTCCTTGATGACCCGCAGCATGTTGCACTTCGCCCACACGACGCCGCGGTTGATCAGCGGTGCGGGGGTGAGGAAGCGCGCGTCGGCAAGCTTCTCGGCATAATAGCGTTCGGTCGCCGGCAGCGCGTCGGCGTCTTGCAGGAGTTGTTCGAGCACGGGCTTCGAGCGGTCGTCGCCGTCTTTGTGGAACACGACGGCGATGCGCAGCGACTCGCGGCCGCCCGGCGCGATTTCGAGCTGGTATTCGAATGCGCCGAAGATGCGCCGGCTCGCGAATTCCGCCAGATGCGGGGTGATCTCGCCGAGGTGCGCGCCTTCCCCGAACGTGCCCTCCATCATCGCCTGCAGCAGCGTCTGTTCGCGCAGCGCGACGACCACCGCCGCGGGTTCGCGCGAGCCGCCCCACCAGCGCACCCAGCCCGACTCCTCCCCGAACGAGCGAATGAAGCGCGATCCCGCATTCGCGCGCACCTGCTTCTCCGGCTCGCCGTAGAACCGCTGACCGATCAGCAGCGCCCACGGGAAAACGCGCACGCTCGCCGGTGCGGCGGACGCGTTGTGCACGGTGACGTCGACGACGAACGAGACGACGCGATCGTGCTTGGGTCCGTGCGGCACGTAGAACGCTTCGGTCACGCGCAGATCGCGCGCGATGCCGAACTCGGCGATCTGCGCATACGGGAGGAAGGTGAACTCGCGCGTGATCTGGTGCGGAAAGAGCGTCTCTGCCGCGCCGGCCCGGTAGGCGATCTGGTGCGTGCCGAAGATGATCTGATCGGTATCGGCGTCCCACAGTCCGCGAATTCCGCCCTTGGGCGTCGAGGTCGCAAAGGTCTTGAAGTTGCCGAGCGTCAGTCCAAAGGGCGTCTGCTCCTCCGGAAGGACGTACGCGCTGAGTTCATTTCGCTGGGCATCGAAGGTCGGTCCCACGGAGTCCCTCCTCTACCCGAGGGCGAACCGCGTGGCCTCCCTACATCCGGGGACGAGGCGACGAGCGACGAACTGAGGCGAGCGTGAAGACCGGCTGGCTCGCTTGCATGGCCCTTACCGCGACGTGACGATGCGTGCGCCGGCCAAGCTCAACCTCACGCTCGAGATACTCGGGCGACGAGACGACGGCTATCATGCGCTGCGCAGCGTGATGGTGCCGGTGGCGCTCGACGACGAACTGACCTTCGCGCCGGGCGCACAGTTTTCGTTCGCGTGCGAGCCGGCAGCGCTCGAAGCCGACAACTTGGTGCCGCGGGCGTTCGCGCAGGCCGGCCTCTCCGCCGCGAATTTTGCCGTGACGCTGCGCAAAGCGATCCCGGTGGGCGCCGGGCTCGGCGGCGGCTCGAGCGACGCCGCCGCGGTGCTGCGCGCGGCGATGAGCGGAGCGTTCGGTGCCGTCGCGCCGCGCGATTGGATCGCGGACGCGCGCGCGCTCGGCTCCGACGTACCGTTCTTCTTGGCCGGCGGACCGGCGCTGGTCGAGGGGACCGGAGAGCGGGTCACGGCGCTCGGCTCGGCACCGCCGTGGTGGGCCGTCGTGCTGGTGCCGCCCGTTCATGTCGCCACCGGCCCGGCGTACGGTGCGCTCGCGGCCGAGCGCGACGCAGCGCCCGCGCCGACCCGGCCGCGAGCAGGGTCGGCGACGCTGCGTTGCGGCGAGGCGCTGCAGCGGCGCGATTTCGCTGCCGTCGCGGCGACGATGACCAACGACTTCGAGACGGTGGTCGCGCGCGCGTATCCTGCCGTGCGATCGGCGCTGTCGGCACTGCGCGACGCCGGAGCTGCGCGGCCGATGCTCTCCGGCTCCGGCGGCGCCTGCTTCGCGCTCGCACCGGACGAACGCGGCGCGCGCGCGATCGCGCTGGCCTTGCGCCCGCCCGATGGCGCCGCGGTGCACGTCGTGCCGTTTGCGGAGACGCCCGCATGGCGCTAGACGCGATCGTGCTGGCGGGCGGTGCACCGGACGCCGTCGCCGCGCTCGAACCGGGCGCGCCCAACAAAGCGTTCGTGCGGATCGGCGGCGTTCCGCTGGTAACGCGGACGGTCGACGGCCTGCGCGCCTCGTCGCGAATCGACCGCATCGTGGTCGTCGCGCCGCCGAGCGCCGCTGCGCACCCCGCGCTCAGCGGTGCGAGCGAAGTGCGCGGTGACGGCACGCGGATGATCGAGAGCCTGCGTTCGGGGATGCAAGGATTCACCGAAGACGCGCTGGTCATCGTCGCCGCATCGGATCTGCCGGCGTTGGACGCGGCCGCGGTCGATGAGTTCGTCGATGCGGTTCTCGCGCGAGACCTCGACGTCGCCTACGCCTGCCTCGAGCGTACGTTTCACGAAGCGGCGTATCCCGAGTTTCCTCACACGTGGGCGCGGATGCGCGAAGGACGTTTCTGCGGCGGGGGCCTGGTGGCGTTGCGTCCGCGGGTCATGCCGCGATTGGCGACGTTCTTGGACGCGCTCGGCGGCGCGCGCAAGTCACCGCTGCGCCTCGCCTCGCTCTTCGGTTGGGACGTGCTGGCGCGCTTCGCCGTCGGGCGTCTGGGGATCGCGGATGTGGAAGCGCGCGCCGCGCGCCTGCTCGGCGCGCGCGTCGGTGCGGTGCGGAGCACGCACGCGCAGATCGCGCTCAACATCGACCGCGTCGCGGACGTGAGCAAGGCGAACGCACGGTTCGCCCCGTAACAGCCGCTCCGGAAAGACCCGCCCGCTGAACTGCCGGCGCTCCGGCTGCGTTGCCGGGAAGATGCGTTTCGCCGTTCTCCTCATCGCGCTGAGCCTGGCTGCCGCCCGATCCGCCGTCGCGCAGACGACGCCGCCGGCGAGTCCCGGGCCGATCCCGTGCATTCGTCAAGATGTGCCGTTAGCCGGCGGGATCGGCCGCGCCAGCGTCGTGGCGTTCACCGGGGCGGTCTACGGGCAGCGGGTCTGCGCGTTGGTCGCCAACCTCGCGTCCGACGGCTTCGCGGCCGTCATCGCAGCGTCACCGTCCGGCGACGCCGTCGTCACGGCTGCGGTGATGAAAGGAACGGGAGCGTCGATCGCCGCACGGCCGAGCGGTTTGGTGCTGGGGCCGGCCGACGCGGCCGCCGCCGACGCGAACGCGGTCGGACCGTTCGTCGTCGCTCCCGGCGGTTCGTTTCCGGGGTTCGGCAACGATACGACCGAGGTGCCGCGCGTCGTGCTCGCCTACGCGGGCCAGCGCGTCCTGCTCGTGCGCACGACCGCGGTCACGCTGACCGACCTCGCGCACGCGCTGCGCGAACAGCCGGACATCTTCGGCAGCGACGCCGCCGAACGCGCCGTCATCCTGGCCAGCGGCGACGATGCGGCGATGGAGGTGCGTACGACCGGCGGTACGTTGGGCACCCCCGTGCGGACGCCGTTGACGCTGCTGATTAAGCAACGCTGAGAGCTCCGTTGCTCACAGCATGTTCTCAGCCAAGCTGGGCACCTTGCCTCAATGCGGACCTTGGCGGTGGCAACCTCCCTGCGCCTCTCGCGCGCCGGGTACGACGTCACGATCCTGGACAGCCTGGCACGCCGCGATTGGGATCGCGAGCACGGTCTGGACTCGCTCGTCCCGATCGCCGCGATGCGCCGGCGCATCGACGAGTGGTCGCGCCTGACCGGCCGCACGATTCACTTCAAACACGTCGACGGAACGGACTATCCCAACCTCTGCCGCTTCGTGACCGAGACCGAGCCCGGCGCGATCGTGCATTTCGGGCAACAGCGGAGCGCGCCGTTCTCGATGATCGATCGCGATGACGCGCTGCGCACGCACCTGAACAACACGGTCGGGAACCTCAACGTACTATGGGCCTTGAACGATCATGCGCCGGACGCGCATCTGGTGAAGCTCGGCACGATGATCAAATACGGAACGCCGAGGAGACTACCGCCTCGCCGGCGCTCGGCAACCGGTTCGACTACGACCACATCTTCGGGACCGTGCTGAACCGCTTCTGCGTACAGGCCGCCCTCGGCCACCCGCTCACCGTGTACGGACGCGGTGGTCAGACGCGCGCCTTCCTCGGCATTCGGGACACGGTCCGCTGCATCCGGATCGCGCTGGAGCATCCGGCTGCACCAGGCGAATATCGCGTTTTCAACCAATTCACCGAGATGTTCTCGGTCGAAGAGCTCGCCGTCCGGGTCAGCGCGGTGGCGCAGGGACTCGGTCTCGGCACTACTACAACTGCGTGAACACGAACTTGCGCTCGCTTGGTCTCGAACCGACGCTTCTCTCCGACGGCGCGATCGCGGAATTGATCCGGCTCGCGGCGGAGCATCGTGAGCGAATCGATGCGCGACTCATCGCGCCGCGCGTCGAATGGCGTCCGCAGCAGCAGCGGGCAACGCCGCGCCAAGTCGCGTCGTGAGGTACCGCCCCGCCGTCGTCGCCGCAGCGCTCGCGGTCGCGACGCTCGGCGGTGTGCCGGGCGCCTTCGCCGCCGGGCACCGCGCGGCGGCCAAACTGACGATCGGCGCGAGGGTCGTGTCGGGTACGCCGCAGAGCGCGCACGCCTACGTCTCGCCCGGTGCGCCGACGTACGTCACGGAGTTCCCGAAAGCGCTGGTCGTGCGCGTGGTCGGCAAGCACATCAACGCCCATCGCGTACGCTTCACCTGCGTGCAGAAGCAGTGCGCACTCGGCGTCCCCGTCGAACCGCCCGGCGGAAAAGCCATGGGCGCCGCGACGTACGAGGTGGAAGCCGTACACGATCAGGCCGCGCTGAAGATCACGCTCACCACGAATCGGCCCGGCACGTTCGAGGTCTACGCCGCGCCGGTCGGCGACGGCGACGAGCGCACCACGCGCAGCGCGCCCTTCGTCCTCGTCGCGCGATAGTCAGCGACCTGCTGACCTAAGCGCCCTGCCAGCGCTCGAAGAGGGCGTTGTCGATGCCGAACTGATCGAGCGCTTTGCCGACCGTGTGGTTTACGATGTCTTCGACCGTCTTCGGCCGCGCGTACATCCCGGGAATCGGCGGCAGGATCACGGCACCCATCTCGGCCAGTTGGGTGAGCGTGCGCAGGTGGCCGAGGTGGAAGGGCGTTTCGCGCACGACGAGCACCAGCGTGCGCCGCTCTTTGAGGCACACGTCGGCGGCGCGCACCAGCAGGTTCGCGTTGTAGCTGTAGGCGATCCCCGACGCCGTTTTCATCGAGCACGGGATCACCAGCATGCCGTCCGTCTTGAACGATCCCGATGAGATCGGCGCGGCCAGGTTGCCGTCACGGTGCACGACGTCGGCCAGCGCTTCGACCTCGTCGGCGGTCACATCGGTCTCCAGTTCGATCGTCTGCCGGGCTTGGCCCGAGAGCACGAGGTGCGTCTCCACGTCCGCAACCGAGCGCAGCGCCCGCAACGCGGCGATCGCGTAGAGGCTCCCACTGGCTCCGGAAATCCCCACGATCAGCCTGCGCATCTCCACCGCTTCCACGTCTGTCCACAGATTCCGTATCGAGAGGACGCCATCGCGGGTTCGCTGCGCACGGTGCCGAACCTCACGGTCGTGCTCTTGGTCGATGAACGGCGGCTTCCGGCAGGCGACGCGCTCGCGCCGGCCGCCCTTCTGACGCGGCTGGTGGGTCGCCGCGTGTTGGGTGACGGCGAACGGCGGGCGATCGTGCGGCGCATCGCCGCGACGCGCGAGGACGTCACGCTCGCCCCGCACGTCAGCGGCAGCCCTTCGTTCGCGACGCGCGTGCTCGCGGCGATCGACACCGGGGCCGTTCCCACGCCGCTCGAAACGCTTGCGGCGCACGTGCGCACGCTGATCGCGTTTTCAGACGCGCTGGACGTGCGCGCGGCACTGCACCTCGCCCCCGGAGCCGAGCCCGCCCTCGACGCCGCGGGCTTGCACATCGACGCGGCGCTGCTGGCGAACGACGACGACCGATTCGCCTGGCGGCGCCTGGCGCTGGAAGCCGGCGTTCCGTTCGAGGTGGTGGACCTCGGGCCGCCGAGCACGCCGCCGCTCGATCTGGCGCTCGTCGACGGGATTGCCGCGCTGCTGCGCTACGTCCGCTCGCAGGGCGATGCCGACGCGCGCCGCTTTCTGCTCGCACCGCAGAGCGGGGTCGCGCCGGACGATGCGCGCACGCTGCTCGCGACGGCCGGCGAACGCGCGACGCTGCTCGACGTCATCGCTCGGGGCGCACTGGCCGACGCGAACCGTTTCGCGCACGGTCTTGCGACCGTGACCGCCGCCTACAAAGCGCCGCACGCGTCCGGGACGAGCGTATTCGCGGCAATGCAGTCAGCGTTTCCGTTCGAGGACGTGCCTACGCGCGTCGCGCTGAACCGCATCGCCGCCGATTTCGACGCCGCGCGCGCGTTCGCCGAACCGTGGGAGGCCGGCGATCTGCTGGCCGAACTCGACGCGGAGCTCGGGTCTGCGGCGCGCCGCGCGCCGGAGGTGGCCGGAATCGCACCGGCCGAGCCGGTCGGCGATGAGCCGCCCGCGCCGGTCGTGATGCGAAAGTTCTCGTTCAGCGCATCGTCGCTCAATGCGTACGCCGAGTGCCGGCGCAAGTGGTGGTTCCGATACGCTTGCGCGGCGGTCGAGGACCGCGGTTCGTCGGCGTCGTTCTACGGCATCGCCTTTCACGCCGCGCTCGAAGATTTTCACGGCGTGCACACGCGGTTCGACGATGCCGACGCGGACGCGCTCGAGGCATTCCTCGACTACTGCGTCGTCGCGGCGTTCGACCGGCACCGCACCCGATTCGACGCGCCGGTCGAGTTCGAGCTGCAAAAGCGCCGCGCGCGGCGCACCGCGAAGAAATATCTCGCCTGGCTGCTGGAACGCGCGCGCCGCGCTCCGTTCGAGGTGATCGGCTGCGAAACCGCGACCGACGTCGAGCTCGACGGGCACCGCTTCGTCGGCTTCATCGACCGGCTCGACCGTGACGATCGCACCGGGACGGTGACCGTCGTCGACTACAAGACCGGTTCGATCGCGACCAGTGCCGACGAATACTTGGCCGACGTGCGCGCCTTCCGCGAGTTCCAGCTGCCGTTCTATTTCTGGGCCCGCACCGCGGCCGGCGACGTCGTCTCGCGCCTCGCATTGATCCCGCTCAAGGACGCGCTGCTCGACGTCCAGCCGGTCGAGCTCGAAGTCGTCACGACGTCGCGCGCGCCGCGTTCTCGCGGCGCCACCGGAGAGATCGGTTTGACGGAGCTGGAACGCGCGCGCGGTCAGATGATCGCACTCGCCTCCGAGCTCGCCGGCGGGATGCTGGAATCGTTTCCGGCGACGAGCGATCCGGAAGCTTGCCGGTACTGCGCGTACGCATCGGCGTGCCGCGAACGGCCGCTGGCCCTTGAAGAGCGGTTCGGTCGATGACGTTCGGCCCGCGTCCGGATCAGGTCACGGTGCTCGCCCTCGAACGCGCGCTCGCGCTTCCCGCCGACGTGGGGCTGCTCGCGTTCACCGGTCCGCCGACCAGCGGCAAGACGGAAGCGCTGGTGCGCCGCTTCGCCGCGCTGGTCGCCGTCGATCCGAGCCTCGCGGGCGCCGCGATCGTGACCGCGGCGCGCAGCGACGGCGCGCGAGCGCTGGCCGCGCGCATCGCCGCGGCGACCGGAATCGACGTTCGCGGCGCGACGCTCGACGATCTGGCGCTCGAACTGCTGCGCGCACACCCGCTCGAAACGGGGCTGGCGCTCGATCTGGAACTGGTCGATCCGATGGATGCCGAGGAGATCTTCGAGCGTGCCGCGGCGCCGCTGTTCTCCGCCGAGTGGAGCGATTGGCTGGGGACCGAGGTCGATCCGGAGATCGCGGGCCTGCGCACGCCGGACCGCTTCGCCGATGCGGCGCTGCGGCTGATTCGCAAGCTGCGCGATGCCGGGATCGACGACGAAGCGCTCCTGGCGACCGCGAAGCGCGGCGCCGCGTCGTTTTACGCGAACCCGCCGAACCTCACGTCGCCGGCGCTCGTGTCGGCGACCAAGGACGAACATCGCGCATCGCTCGCGGTCGATGCCTCGGAACTCGATCGCCAGCGCCGGCGCGAGCTCGACCTCGCCCGAATCTTGGCGCGGCTCTACCGCGCGTACGTCGACGAGCTGGTGCGGCGCGGCTGCCTGACGTCGAGCGACGCGCTGGTCGAAGCGACGAGGCTGCTGGAGAACCGTCCGGCGATCGCGCGCTCGCTGCGCCATCGGTTGCGCGTCGCGTTCGTCGATGACGCCCACGACCTCTCGGCGGCCGCGCTGCGCTTCCTGCGCGCGCTCTTCGGCGACGCGCTCGACGGCGTTGCGGTCGCGGGCGACCCGGACGCGGCGACGCAAACCTTCAGCGGCGCGCGCCCCGAGCGCATCTTCGGCCGCGCGGTGACCTCCGTCGCCTTGCACCCGCGCACGCTGCCGCCGCAAATCGGCGCCGTGATGCGCGCCGTCATCGACGCGGACCAGTTGCGCCCGATTCCGCCGGGCGACGCGGTACGCGTGTTGCGCGCGCCCGATCGCCGCGCCGAAGCCGCCGCGGTCGCCGAGCGGATCGCGGCGCTCGTGCGGGCGGGGACGCCGCCGCACCGCATCGCCGTGGTGCACCGGACGTTGCGCACCATGGCGCTCGTCGAGGATGCGCTGGTGGATCGCGACGTGCCGATCGCGCCTGCCGGCGACCCTGCGCTGTTCGAGCGCGCCGACGTCCTCGATGCGCTCGCGCTGCTCTGGTCGGCGGTCGATCCGTTTCGTCACGAGTGGCTGCTGCGCACGCTGCAGACCCCGATGCTGCGGCTGTCCGACGCGTCGATCGCGACGCTGTGCGGCGAGCCGGCGAGCCCGCAGCCCGCGCTCTTCGCGCTCCCCGACGAACCGCAGACCGACCGCCGCTGGGATCGCAAACGCGAGTTGCGCCTCGCCGCCAACCTGCTGCACGGCGAGCGCGACGCCGATCTATCGTCGCTCGCCCGCGAACGACTCGCGGGTTTCCGCGCACGGCGCGAGCGCTGGAGCGCTTGGCTGCGCGAAACGTCCGTCGAAGCCTCCGCGCGAGCGATCGTCGAAGACGGCGGACTTCTCGTGCCGCGCAGCGGCGAGACCGCGGCGCGCACGCGCCTGCGCGCCACGCTGATCGCGCGGGTCGTCGCGTTGATCGGCGAATACGCCGCGCGTCATCCGTTCGCGAACCTGGCCGACGCGCTCGCGTACTGCGGACGGCTGGCCGGCGCGGAGCGCGGACCGGAGATCGTCGACGAACGCACGGGCGCAGTCGCAGTCGCTTCGATCGAACGCATTCTGGGCCGGCGTTTCGATCACGTCTTCGTCGTCGACGCGCGGGCCGGCGCGTTCCCGCCGTACTACGTCCCCGACGCGTTTCTGTTCAGCACGACCTACGGGATGATTCCGAAGGAGAGCGCCGGCGACGCGCCGGCCGCGCGCACCGCGAAGTTCACCTGGTACGAGCACAAAGCGAAGCCCCGTGCCGCCTATGTCCGCGAACAGCGCCGTCTGCTCGCCGCCGCACTCGGACGAGCCGACGTCAGCGTCACGATCTCCGCCGGCGGACGTCCGACCCGGGGCGTCGCCGCGCCGGAATTCGCCGCCGAGATCGAAAGCCTCCTGAGCGCGGCCCTCTCACCATAATTTCATCCCCGCGCGCCGGATCGGCGGGACGGCGGCGAATTGAACGGCGTTCCGGAGGTAGCGTGCCACATACGATCGACACGTCGACCGATCCGCAGGTCGGCTATCGTCCACCCGGTTCGCTCGACGCGGCGAGCGCGCTGCAGCCGTACGACGGACGTTTCGGCCCGCGTCAGGCGGCGCATCTGCTGCGCCGGGCCGGTTTCGGCGGATCGGCCGACGACGTCGCCCGGCTCGCCTCGCTGCAAACGCGCGACGCGGTCGACACGTTGCTGCACCCGACGGCGCCCGATCTCGACTTCCCCGCGTATCCCGCCGCCGACGTCCTCTACGATCCCAAACGCGCGCGGGCGGCGGTGCAGTCGGCTTGGCTCGACCGAATGCTGCGCTCCAACCGGCCGCTCGTCGAGAAGATGGCGCTCTTCTGGCACGGCCACTTCGCCACCGCGATCGGCAAGGTTCCGCCGCAGTACATGGCGGCGCAGATCAACCTCTTCCGCGCGCAAGGACTCGGGCGGTTTCCGGCCCTGCTCGGGGCGGTGACGCGCGATCCGGCGATGCTGATCTGGCTCGACAACCGGTACAACGCGAAGGCGCATCCGAACGAGAACTACGCGCGCGAAGTGATGGAGCTCTTCGCGCTGGGACTGGGCAACTACACCGAAGACGACGTACAGGAAAGCGCACGCGCGTTCACCGGCTGGACGATCGACAAGAACGGCAGGGCCGCGTTCGTTCCCGCGCGGCACGATGACGGCTCGAAAACGTTTCTCGGCACGAGCGGACCGTTCGGCACGGGCGACGTCATCGCGATCATCGTCTCGCAGCCCGTCCACCAGCGTTTCATCGTGCGCAAGCTGCTCGAGTTCTTCGTCTACAGCGATCCTGAGCCCGAACTGGTCGAGGCGACCGCCCAAGTCTACGCGCTCTCCGGCTTCGACATCGCGAAGACGGTCGGCACCATCCTGCGCTCCAACGTCTTCTATTCGACCCGCGCGTACCGGGCGTTGCCGAAGTCGCCGATCGAATTCGCGATCGGTACGCTGCGCTATCTCGGCGTGAGCGCCGTCCCGCCCAACCTCGTCTACCAGCTGGCGCGAATGGGCCAAGAACCGCTGAACCCGCCCAGCGTCAAGGGCTGGGACGGCGGACCGGCGTGGATCAACACCTCGACGCTGCTCGCGCGGTTCAACTTCGTCAACGGGCTGGTCGCGCAGACGGCGCCCGGGAAGAACGGTCAACCCGCGATCGCGGCACCGAATGCGAACCCCGACACGCTGATCGGCCGCGTCGGAATGAACGCCGCGAAAGTCGCCGCTGCGCTCGTCAGCGGAGCGGTGCAGGACGACGTCACCTCCGACGTGCGCGCCACGCTCGTCGGCTATCTCAACAACGTGACGCCGACGGCGGCGATGACGAACCCGCTGCCGTTCGGTCCGGAGAACTATCAGGACAAGATCCGCGGCGCGTTGGCGCTGACGCTCAACCTCCCCGTCAACCAACTGGACTAAGAGTATGAAACGTCGCTCGTTTGTGACCTCCGCCCTCTCGGTCGCATTTCTCGGCGGCAACGCGAGCGTGGCGCTGGCGCAAGTCGCGCGTGGAACGGCCCCGCTTCCGTCGTTCGGCACGACGGGCGATCCCGAGGGCGTGCTGGTCGTCATCCAAATGGGCGGCGGCAACGACGGGCTCAACACGGTGGTGCCGTATGCCGACGACAATTATCACCGCTACCGTCCGGGCATCGCCCTCGCGCCGGAGCAGGTGCTCAAACTCGACGATCGGATCGGTTTCAACCCCGCGCTCAAGGGTCTCGACGAACTCTACAAGCAAGGCAAAGTCGCGGTCGTCCAGGGCGTCGGCTATCCGAATCCCAACCGTTCGCACTTCGAAGCGACGCAGATCTGGGAGACGGCGTCGCCGGATCGTCCGCAGCAATACGGCTGGCTCGGCCGCTACCTCGACCGGCGCTATCCGACCGGTTCGAAGACGCCGTCGCTGTTCGAAGCGGTCTCGCTGGGCGACGCGCTTCCGGCGGCGCTCGTCGCGTCGCACGTCGAAGTTCCGGCGATCGGTGCGCTCGGCGCATTCGGCTACAACGCGGGCCGCGATCTCGCCGTCAAGCAGAGCGCGGGCGTGCTGTACGACGGCGCGAAAGCCGGCCAATCGCCGTATCTCGCGATGATCGCGCAAACGGCGCGCGACGCCTACCACGGCGGCGACGTCCTGCGCGCGCAGACCGCCGCGTTCACCAACCAGGCGACCTACCCCGCCAACGGTTTCGCGCAGCAGCTCGCGCTGGCGGCAAAGCTGATCGGGTCGAGCGCCGGCTCGAAGATCGTGTTCGTCTCGATCGGTTCGTTCGACACGCACGCGGGACAGCGCGCGCAACAGGACCGGCTGCTCGGCTACATGGGCGACGGGCTGCTGGCGTTCTACGCGGATCTCGCCGCACACGGGCTCGATCGCAAGGTCATGACGATGACGTTCAGCGAGTTCGGACGCCGGGTCGCGCAGAACGCCTCGAACGGCACCGACCACGGGACGGCGATGCCGCTGTTCGTCATCGGCGGCGGCGTGAAGGGCGGAATCTACGGCGACCATCCGTCGCTGACCGACCTCGACCACGGCGATCTGAAGTTCTCGACCGACTTTCGCTCGGTGTACGCGACCGTCATCGAGCGCTGGCTTGGGCGCGACCCGGGGCCCGTGCTGGGCGCCGCGTATCCGTCGCTCGCGTTCGTCTGAGGCGCGCTGCGCAGGGGTTCGCGCGCCGGTGTAGGAGCGGGAACCACGATGCTCCTGCGCACCGGCGACGACGCCGCACTCCTCGCCGAAGTTTCCCGCATCGCTCTCCTCGCGGGCGACGCTATCCGGCGCATCGAGTTGGGCGGCAGCTATCAAGTCTGGCGGAAACCCGACGCCTCCGCCCTGACGCAAGCCGACCTTGCCGCGAACGACATCATCGTCGACGCGCTGCAAGCGCTGGATCCGCAGACGCCGGTGATCTCCGAAGAGGGCCGCTGGAACATCGACGGCGGCGTTCCCCCACGCTTCTGGCTGGTCGACCCGCTCGACGGAACACGCGAGTTCGTCGCGGGCAACGGCGAGTACACCGTCAACATCGCGCTGGTGGAGCACGGCGAACCGACGCTCGGCGTCGTGCACGTTCCGGCGCACGGCATCACCTACTCGGCCGCGCGCGGCACCGGCGCAAGCCGCACCGACGCGCAAGGGACCCGAACGATTCACGCGCGCTGCGAGGGCGAACTGGTCGTCGTGGTGAGCCGTTCGCACGCCGGCCCGCTGCTCCCGACCTTTCTCGCGGCGCTGCCGCCGCACCGCACCGTCCCGATGGGAAGCGCGCTCAAGACCTGTCTCGTCGCAGACGGCACGGCCCAGCTCTATCCTCGGCTCGGGCCGACCTGCTGGTGGGACACCGCCGCCGCGCACGCGATCGCGCTCGAATGCGGCGCCGACGTGATGGCACTCGACGGTTTGCCGCTGCGGTACGACGGGGTCACGATACTGAACCCGTCGTTCGTCTGCTCGTCCGTGCCGCCGGATGTCTGGCTTCCCGGAGCGCGCGCCGTCGAACCCGACGTCTGATGCTCGACCTCGCCACCATCCCGCCGGACGAGTACGTTCGCGACGTGCTGCCGCATTCCGAGCGGCTATGGGCCGGCGAGCGCACCTTCGAGGAATACGTCCAGGAGTTTCGCGCGACGGCCGGCTCGGCCTGGGGCAAGCGGCGCTTTCGAACGCTCGGACTTCGAGTCAACGGCGCGCTCGTCGCGTCGTGCAAACGATACGCGCGCGTCTTGCGCTGCGAGGGACGAACGTACGAAGCCGCCGGAATCGGCGCGGTCTTCACCCCGGAACACCTGCGCGGACGCGGTTACGCGACGGCGCTGCTCGGCGCGATGCTCGACGCCGAACGCGCGGCAGGAACGGATCTCGCCTATCTCTTCAGCGACATCCGGCCGGCGTTTTACGAGACCTTGGGCTTCATCTCACTCCCCTCGCGGCTGATCACCCTGCGCGCGGACACGCTGCTCGCCGAGCGCATCACCGTGGCGCCGCTCGGCGACGCCGACGCCGGCGCCGCCCGGCGCACCTTCGACGCGCTCGACGCGCGCCGCCCCTTCTCGTTCGCCCGCACGCCGCTCGACTGGGAATGGCAGCGAATGCGCGCGGCATCGCGCGAGCACGGCGGACAAACCATTCGCTTCGGCGTGCGGCGCGGACGCGCGCTCGCGGCATACGTCACGGGCCGCCGCGTCCCCGAGGCCGACGCCTTCGTCCTCGACGAACTCGCCTTTGCGCGAGAAGACGACGCGCGCGCGATCGTCCCGCTCTTGCGCGCCGCGGCCGGCGATCTGCGGAAGATCCAAGGCTGGCTGCCGCCCCAGATCGCCCGCGCCGCGGTGCCGCGCGGGGCCGTCCGTTCGCGGACCGACGCGCTCACGATGATGGTACCGCTCAGCCCCGCATTCCGTACCGCCTGGTCCACCGCCGCCGTCCTCGCGCGCAACAGCGACGCCGACCCGGTCTGGAGCACCGATCACATCTGACGCCGCCTAAAACAGACGCAGTTCGCGTTCGGGTTCTTCGGTGAGCGCGGTGACGCGCGTGCCGAGCAGGCGGATCGGGACGCCGGCGAGGCCGGTGCGCTGCCAGCACCAGACCGAGGCGTCGTGGATCACGTCGGCGTCGTTGGTCGCGACGGCGAGCGACGTTTGACGGCCGGTGACCGTGTGATCGGCCTTCTTGATCTTGACGCCGACCGTCGAGCCGCGCAAGCCTTTCGCTTTGAGATCGCGCGCGAGGTCGTCGGCCTGCACGCGGAGCAGCGCGAGGATCGCGACCTCGTCGCGCTCGTCGTACTCGAAGGTTTCCTCGGTCGAGATCGACTTGCGCTCGCGCGAAGGGTCGACCTCGCGCTCGTCGATGCCGCGCGCGAGATCGCGATAGAACGTGCCGCTCCGGCCGAACAGCGCGAAGAGCCGTGCGTCGTCGAGCGCGGCGACGTCGCCGATGGTACGGATCCCGGCCGCTTCGATCCGCGGCTGCGTCTTCGGACCGATGCCCCACAACCGGCCCACCGGCATCGGCGCGAGAAACGTTTGTTCCGTCCCGGGCGGCACGACCGTCAGGCCGTTCGGCTTCTCCAGGTCGCTCGCGATCTTTGCGACCATCTTCGTGCGGGCCACGCCGGCGCTGGCGGTCAGGCCCACCTCGGCACGGATGCGTTCCCGCACGCGCCGAGCGAACGCGACGGCCTCCTCGAGAACTTCAGTCGGCACGTCGACGAACGCTTCGTCGAGCGAGAGGCCTTCAACGGCGCGTGCGCCGTCGGCGAAGATCGCGAAGACCTGCTCGGAACTCGAGCGGTACCGCGGAAAATCCGGCGCGACGACGGTGAGGTGCGGGCACAGTTCGAGCGCGCGATACAGCGGCATCGCGGAACGCACGCCGAACGGACGCGCTTCATACGACGCGGTCAACACGACCGCGCGCCGCGACGAGCCCGAGACCGCGAGCGGAATCCCGCGCAGCGCAGCGTCGTCCCGCTGCGCGACCGACGCATAGAACGCATCGAGATCAAAATGGACGATCATGGGACCGCTAGGCGACGCCGCGCGCCGCGAGCGTTACGTGACGCCGAGGACGCCGCGGACGTACTCCAGCGTCGCGTCGCCGACGTGGACGAAAGCGACGCCGAAGCCGCCCATCGCTTGCGAGCGCACCACTTCGCTGACGATCTCGTGGCTCTCGCCGTCCTTGTCCTCGAAGGTGATGTGCAACCGGGTGCCGTGCGGAAACGTCTCGCCGCCGATCAGCAGCAGCCCCCCGCGCGAGATGTTGTCGATCGTCCCGCTGCGCGGCGGCGCCGAGGGATTGTCGGCCGGGCGATAGCGGGCGGCCAAGCTGACCTTCACGCGCTCCGCTCGCCGGCGATCATCTTCGCTCATCCGGTCCCTCCTGACATCACGTCGTGCCCGCGAGAACGGTCCTCAGCGTGCTGATGTTGCGCGCGTCGTCATCCTCTTCGCCGGGCGTCTCCAGAATCGCCACCTTGCCGCGAACGCCCGGATGCGCGACGATCGCGCGAAATCCTTCGATCCCGATACGCCCCTCGCCGATGTGCCAGTGGCGATCCCGATGTCCGCCCAGCTCGATCTCGGTATCGTTGAAGTGGAACATGACGACCCGGTCGAGGCCGATCTCGCGTTCGACCAGATCGAAGAAGCGCGCGACGCCGTCCGGCGTGTCGATCGCGTAGCCCGCGGCCCACGTGTGGGCGGTGTCGATGCAGACGCGCAGGTTCGGATGGCCGACCGCGCGCACGAACTCCCCTAGCTCCTCGATCGTCCCGCCGCAAAGCTGACCGGCGCCGGCGCTGTTCTCCATCACCAGCGAAACCGCGGGCGCGATGCCGTCGAGGGCGTCTTCGAGCGCTGCCACGACCACCGCGAAACCGCCGGCGCGGTCGCGCTTTCCGTACGAGCCGAGGTGCGTGTTGACGTACGCGACGTCGCCCGCGGCCGCCACCGCGAGATCGTTCTTGAGCAGCTTCAGCGAGCCGCCGGCCGTCTTCGGATCGTCGCTCGCCAAATTGATCAGGTACGACGTGTGGATCGCGACGGGCGCGATCCCGGCCGCCGTTCGCGCGGCGGAGAAGCGCTGCAGCGCCGGGACGTCCATCGCACCCACCCGGTACGTCTTGGGATTGCCGCTGAAGAACTGCAACGACGTGCAGCCGTACTTGGCGGCGTACGCGACGGCCGCGTCGTACCCGCCGCCGACCCGCACGTGAAAGCCGATCCGCATCAGCGCTCCGCTAATCCCGTTGGTCGGTTATCGGCGGCGGCCGAAGTTGAATTGACGCGCGCGCGTCCCGGCCGGCATGAAGCTCTTGGCCCGGGCAGTCGGCATCGCGCGCGACGGGTTCCGCTCGAGGGTCGTCCCGGTGAGCAGCACCGCGTCGGAGGGACGCTCGCGGCGCCCGACCCGCCCGATCAGTTGCTCGATCTCCGCTTCGCCGAACGCGTCGGAATCCGTGATGACGATCAAGTCGGCGGCGGGGATGTCGATCCCGCTGCCGATCAAGTTCGTCGCGGCCAGAACGGCCGGAGCCTTGCCGCGGAAGCTGTTCATCATCTCCACGCGGGTCCCGACTTCGTTGACCTTGACGCCCTTGCGCCGGTAGCGTTTGCTCTGTTCGTTCGTGTCGGCCATGTCGCCGCGCAGCTGTTCGACGTCGATGTCGTACGTCTGCTGCAGCCGTTCCGCCAAGCGCGGAACGTCGCCGCGGGTGCGGCCGATGACGAAGATGCGGGAGCCGCGCGTGAGGTGATCGCGAATCAGCGCGTCGGCGCGGGAGAGCTGCTCCGCAGGCGGTTCGCCCCATACGCCTTCGACCTTGTGGATCTTGGTCGGCAGCACGTCGAACGGCATCTTCTTCATCGAGACGACGTTCGCGAGCGCGCCGATGCGCTCGAGGAAGCGCCGCAGCTCGTCCGGCGTCGCGGTGGCGAAGAGCATCGGGCAGTCGAGGTCTTCGAGCAGCCGCAGGTGCTCGCGTTCGTCGAACGCGTTGACGTCGTCGATGACGAGCAGATCGCTCTCGTCGATGATCGACCAATGGCGATCGATGGTCAGCATCATCGCCGAGCCGACCACGACGTGGATCGTGCCGTTCGCGATGCCCGCTTCGACGGCGCGCCGTTCGGCCGGCGCCGCGCCGCCGTGGATCTGCCCGACGCCGATCCCGGTGCCCTCGAGCCGCTCGCTGAAATAGGTGACGTGCTGGCGGATCAGGTCGCGCGTCGGCGCGATGATGACGACGTAGCCGTCGGTCTTGAGGATCGTATCCACGGCGACCCGCAGCATGACCTCGGTCTTGCCCGAACCCGTCGGCGCCTTGAGCAGGTACTCGAAGGTGTCGTCGTCGAGGCCGGCGGTGATGGTGTCGACCGCTGTGCGCTGATCGTCGGTGAGCCGGAACGTTTCGCCCGGCTGGATGAGTTCGTGGGCCAGCGCGACGCGCTGGCAGTTCTGGTCGACCGTCGCCCAGGTGGTGGCGGGGTCGAGCTCCGGGGCGGTTATACCGCTGATGGCTGGGGCTCCGTTTCTTGTTCTGCGACGATCGTCTCGACCGGCGTCTGGTGCGTTTTGTCGGCCTCTGCGGCCGTTTCTTCGGGGTCTTCGACCGGCTCGACGTCCGCTGCGGTTTCCGGGTCCGCGTCCAGCGCGGTTTCCGGGTCCTCCTCGAACGCGCTCTCGACCGGCAAGGCTGCTTGGGTCGGGATTGGAAAGGCCAACTCCATCGGAGAGGTGCCCTCGAGGTCGATCGGCGGGAGTTCTTCCAGCGAGCGCAAGCCGAAGGCTTCGAGAAACTCGTCGGTCGTCTTGTAGAGGATCGGCCGGCCGGGGACGTCCTTGCGCCCCGATTCGGTGAGGAACCGGCGGTCGACCAGCGTGGCGATGACCGAATCCGCGCTCACCCCGCGAATCCCCTCGACCTCGCCCTTGGTGACCGGCTGCATGTAGGCGCAGATCGCCAGCGTCTCGAGCGCGGCGGGCGAGAGGTTCGTTTTCGGCGGGAGCAGGTAGGTCTCGACCGCCTCGCGTGCGGCCGGCGCACTCGCGAAGCGATAGCCGCCGGCGATCTCCCGCAACACCACGCCGCGCAACGCGAAGTCCTCGTCGATCTTCTGCAGCGCGACGGTGACCTCGCTCTGCTCGGCGCCGGTCAATTTGGCCAGCTGCTTGATCGAAAGCGCTTCGGAGGCGACGAACAGCAGCGCTTCGAGGTCGCGCTGGAGTTTGCCGGTGTCGACGAGTTCAGGCTGCACGGGGTCCACTTGTCTCTTCGTTCACTGGGAGAAGCTCGATGTCGCCGAACGTTTCTTCCTGCGCGACGAGCACGCGCATACGGCGGACGAGTTCGAGCACGGCGAGGAACGTCACGATGATCGCGACGCGGTCGAGGCCCGCGCACAGGCCGAAGAAGGTCGCGCGGCCGTCTCGGCGCACCGTGCGCGCGATCAGCTCCATCTGTTCGACGAGCGAGACGCGTTCGCGAAGGATCGTCCGCTTCTCGGGCTTTGCGGCGCGCAGCGCGGCGGCGAGCGCCGTCGCCAGCTTCAGCGCGTCGATCTTGTACCGCTGGACGAGTTCGGCGCTCGGATCGCCGCCGTCCGTCCGCAGATAGTAGGCGGCCGCTTCGGCGGCGCGCGACTTGAGGTCGGCACCGGCGTCGCGATACTTCGAGTACGCGATCAGCCGCTCGCGCAGCCGCGCTTCGACCGCTTCGGCCGACTCGTCCGGATCGCCGGCGAACTCGATCGGAATCGGCGGCAGCAGCGCCTTCGACTTCAGGAAGACCAGCGTCGCGGCGACGACGAGGTAGTCGGCAGCGAGCTCGACGTCCAGCTCTTCCATCGCCTTGATGTAGGCGAGGTACTGGTCGGCGACCAGCGCGAGCGGGACGGTCGCGATGTCGAGCTGACGTTCCTTGACGAGGTTGAGCAGCAGGTCGAGCGGGCCATCGAAGACGTCGCAGGAGACGCGTAGCGCGCTGCCCGCCCGTGGTTCATCCAAGGGCTGGTCGACGGTGGAGTTCCCGGCCTGTTCTGAGCGGGTCGACGGGAGGTTCAGGCGCTCGAGTCTCCCATGGCTCGGCTCAGCGCGACGACCTCAGGCTCGAAGAGCCCGGCGCCTTCCTGCGCGAGCCAGTCGAGGCCCAGATCGACCAGGCGCTTCTCGTTGACGTACTTGAGCGCCTTTTTGGCCGCCTTGATCTCGAACCAACGGGCCTCGTCCACTTCGTGGTCGTGGTTCGCCGTGTCGCCCGAGAGGTAGCGCATGAGGTAGAAATGGACCGACTTCTTGTGTTTGGTGCGGTTCAGGTAGAACCAATACGAGATGTCGGAAAGCTTGGAGAGGATCTCGGCCCAACAGCCGGTTTCCTCACGAACTTCGCGAAGCGCAGCCTGCTCGTGGGTCTCTTTCGCCTCGACGTGCCCCTTCGGAAGCGACCAAACGCGCGGCTCACCCCGCCCGATGAGCAGGGCTTCGAGCCCATTTCCGTTCCGTCGCAGGACGAGCCCGCCGGCGGAAACCTCATACTTGATCCGCATCGTCGCTTCCCGGAGACAGTTCCAGCCCGACGACCGGGCTGGTCTCTTTAGTATAGCGCGAGGTCCCAAGAAGAACCGAGCGGGCAAGCGACCCGAGCGGAGCTGCCGGCGACCTTAGGGCCGGAACAGGGCGCGCGGGAGACGGAGCCAGAGGAAGCCCGCATGGGGCGACGCCGGGCCGGAACCGGTGTCCTCGGCGGCCAGCGTGGACGAGGCCGCAAACGGCGCGGTCGACGCGGCGGGGGCGGCGGCGGGCGCGCTGAACGCGGCGTCCGGCGCGTGGTGGAGGGGACCGAAGCACGTGGCGCAGCGCCGTTGAGGCAGGTACGCGAGCGACGCGACCGCGGAAGCCGGATTGACCTCGGCCGCCGCCGAGACGGAGGACGCGGCGGTCCGCGGCCGGCGCACGGGCCCCGCGAGGGCCTTCACCCGCACGACGTGGGGCAGCGGAACCGCGGCGACGATCTCGACGTCGATGTGGTGCACGACCGGGATCGTCACCAGGGCGGCGATCGGCGGCGGCGTACGGTGGGCGACCTTGAGCGCCGGCCGCGGCCGATGACGGTGGACGGCAACGAGCGCGAGGTGACGCGGATGCGCGGTCGCGCGCCGACCGTGCCCTCCGATTGCCGGAATCGCCACGACGGCGGCGCCGAGGACCACGAGCGCCGTCGCGCTGAACGCGCCGAGCGCGATCGCGCGCACGATCGGTGAGGAATCGGCCGTCGGCCGAAGCAGCCGTTCGACCCGGATCGCGACGTGGGAACGGCGCCCCCAGAGCGCCGGCGCGACCGCGTCGGCACAACCGCCTGTCGCGAGCCGAAGCAGGCAGGCGGCGTAGCGCCGCGCGCCTGTCGCGCCCGCGGCGCGCTCGTCGCTGGCCAGTTCACGCTCGAGGTCCAGGCCGCGACTGAGCAGCCACAGCCCGGGCAGCCACCAGCAGGCCCGCAGGACAGCGCTCTGCAGCGCCTTCGCCCAGTCGTCACCCCGGGTCAGGTGGGCGCACTCGTGCGCCACGACGGCCTCCCATTCGCCCGCGTCCACCCGGTCGCGGAAGCCGGCCGGGACGACGATGGCGGGATGGAAGTAACCGATAGCAGTGGGGGTCGGAACGGTCGGCGACGTGCCGATGCGGGCGTTGCGGACCGGAAGCGTCCCGAGCGGTTCGGCCGCTCGCTTGATGCGGCGCAGCCGCACGACGTCGAGCGCCAGTTCGAACAGGAGCGCGACCGCAAAGCCGAAGACGAGCAGCAGCAGCGCCGGTGCCAGCGGCGCCACGCGCAAGGCGACGGCGGGCGCGTCGAACATCGGTGCACGCCGCGAGGCCGCGGCGGCGAGCGCCGCCGGACCGATCAGCGCTACGAGCATGAATGCGCCGCCGAGCAGCTGGTAACGGTCCGCCGCTCGCGCGAAGCATCGCGCCGCGGCAAGCGCCCCGGCGGCGAGGATGAGGCTGGCGACCGCGGCGATCAGTGCCGCCGCGCTCGCGGCAGCGGCGAGGGTCAGCGCTCGGCCTCGAGCAGGTCGCGCAAGCGACGCTCTTCTTCCGGGCTCAAGCGCTCGGAGTCCAGGAGGTTGAGCATCAGCGCGTGTGCCGACCCGCCGAAGAACGTCGAGAGGACGTTGTCGACGACCGTTCGCCGCGCCGCGTCACGCTCGACCCGCGGCCGATAGACGTTCGCTTTTCCGCGCACGGTGTGCTTCACGTAGTTCTTGCGCTCGAGGATGGTGAGCGTCGAGAGCACGGTCGTGTACGCGATGGGATGGCCGTCGACCCGGGCGTGGACGTCCGCGACGGTGCCGCTGCCGAGATCCCACAAAATGTTCATGAGGCGGTATTCAGCCTCGGTCAGAGTCGG
Organism: uncultured candidate division WPS-2 bacterium; assembly: GCA_937927945.1. Taxonomy (GTDB): domain Bacteria; phylum Vulcanimicrobiota; class Vulcanimicrobiia; order Vulcanimicrobiales; family Vulcanimicrobiaceae; genus Vulcanimicrobium. Next base: position 85,422 of record CALEYW010000015.1, read on the forward strand.
CGATGGGCGCCTGGCCATGGCGCTCCAGTACGACAGGGACTCCGTATTCTCCGCGAGGCGGACGGCGGCGGTCAGGTTTCTTTACGCCCGCCCCGGCGTCGCCGCCAGCTCCCCGGCGCGCAGCCACGCGTCGACGCGGCGTTCGAGGATGTCGAGCGGCAGCGCGCCTTGGTCGAGCACGACCTCGTGGAAGTCGCGCAGATCGAAGGCGGGACCGAGCGCCGTCTCGGCGCGACGGCGGAGTTCGAGGATCTTCAGTTGCCCGATCTTGTATGCGAGGGCTTGGCCCGGCATCGTGATGTAGCGGTCGACTTCATTCTCGACGTCGAGCGGCGTCTTCGCGGCATTGGCGAGGAAGTACTCGATCGCGCGGTCGCGCGTCCAGCCGCGCGCGTGTAATCCGGTATCGACGACGAGCCGCACCGAGCGCCACATGTCGTACGTCAACGCGCCGAAACGCGACTTGGGATCATCGTAGAGACCCATCTCCTCGCCGAGCGATTCGGAGTACAGGCCCCAGCCTTCCGTATAGGCGGTGAACGCCAGCGTGCTGCGCCGGAAGTCGGGCAGGCCGACGAGCTCCTGCGCGCGTGCGATCTGCAAGTGGTGGCCGGGGACCGACTCGTGCAGCGAGAGCACCATCATCTCGTAGATCGGGCGCTGTTCGGGCCGGTAGAGGTTGACGAAGTACATCCCGGCGCGCGAACCGTCGAGCGCTCCCGGCCAATAGTACGCCGTCGTCGCATCCGGCGCGAAGGCGTCGGGAATCGGTACGACGCCGTACGGGAGACGCGGCAGCGTGCGAAAGACGCGCACGAGCTCGGGATCGATCCGTTTCGCCATCGCACGGTACGCGCCCAGCAGCGCGGCGGGGGTCGGATGGTAGTTCGCCGGGTCTTCCCGCAGCGCGCTGAAGATCTCCGCGAGCGGCCTCGCGTCGTATCCGAGCTGCGGCGCGAGCTCGTCCATCGCGGCGCGAATGCGCGCCACTTCGTGCAGGCCGATCTCGTGGATGGCGTCCGGCGCCAGATCGGTCGTCGTCTCGCGGCGCACGAAGTACGCGTAGAGCTCGTCGCCGCCCGGCAGGTGCGAGAGTCCGGCGTCTTCCGGCGCGGCCGGCAGGTACGCGTCGACGACGAATGCGCGCAGTTCGTGCAGCGCAGGGTTGACGCGCTCGTCGATCGTCGAGCGCGCGCGTTCGCGGAGGCGCTCCGCGTCGACGGCCGCGATCGAGGGCGCCGGCGCGCGAAACGGCGCGTAGAAGGCCGAGCTCTCCGCCGGCGCGATCAGCCGGTCGAGCTGTTCGGGAAGCCGCTGCATCGATCGCCTCGGCCACAGGCGATTGCGCGAGACCGCTTCGCGCAATAACGCAAGCGTCTGGGCGACGGCCGCCGGATAGGCATCGAGCCGTCGCTGCCAGTTCTCGTAGTCCCGTACGTGCATGAAGGGCAGCTGGGCAGCGTACTGAGCGTACGTCTGCACGCCGGAGCGGGGCGTGATCGCGAAGTGCTGCGTGCCGAGCGCGTAACCGCGCCGCGCGTCACGCAGGACCGTATCGTAGAGGTCGTAGTTCAGCCGTCCGCTCTCGCCGAGCCGGTCGCGACCGATGGCCTCCAACCGCGCCAGCACGTCGCGCCGATGGGCATCCTCGTCGGCCAGCGCCGCGGCCGACTGGTCGTCCCAGCGGTCGTCGTACTCGCGCTCGCCGTCGAGCGATGCGGTGATCGGATGACGCCGGTACCCGTCGCGCCAGTCCTCCGCCAGCAGCGCGTCGAGTTCCGCGTCCGCCTCGTTCACGCGCCCGGGCATGCCCGTCCCGTTCGACGCCGGCTCGGTATTCTCCACGACGCAGGCACTGCGCCGGGCACTTTCCCCTCGCGCGCAGAACGCGGCGCCATGGCCGCCTCCAACCCTCGCCGCATCGCGGAGATCGTGCTCGCCCTTGTCGTCGCGGTCGGATTTTTTTTCCTTGCGCTCAGCGGTGAGGCGTACCACGAGACGTCGCCCGCGCACGTGGCGACGGAAGTTTTCGGTTCCGAAGCCGGACGGCTGGGCGATCCGTTCGGCATCTCGCTGCACGTCGCGCTGCGCAAGGCATACAGCATCGCCGCGTTCGCGGTGGTCGGCTTCACCGCCGAGCTCGCGCTGCCGCGCAGTCGCCGAGCCGCATTGCGCATGGGCTTGCTCGTGGCGGCGTACTCCGCGGCGATCGAGTACGGACAACATCTGCACGGGTCGCTCGAAGGGCCGGTATGGAACGCGGTCGACATCGTGTGCGGCGGGATCGGCGGCTGGATCGCGGGCCGTTTTACGCCGCAGCGCTGGAAGCGGTCGTAGCAGCGACCCGGTGGCTTACCCGGTTGAATCGCGGGCGCGCCACCGCAGGTCGGGCTGCCGTGCGGCGCGCGTTTCGTCGATCCGGCCGACCGCGGTGTTGACGGGCGCGGCAAGAACACGTTCGGGATCCGACTTCGCCGTCGCGACGATCTCGCGGAAGGCGGCGATGAACCCGTCGAGCGTCTCCTTCGACTCGGTCTCCGTCGGCTCGATCATCAAGCACTCCGGCACGATCAGCGGGAAGTACACGGTCGGCGCGTGATAGCCGCGGTCGAGCAGGGCCTTAGCCAGATCGAGCGCGCGCACGCCGGTCTCGCGCTTGAGCGTTTGCGCCGAAGCGACGAACTCGTGCCGGTTGATCTCGTCGTACGGGACGTCGATCACGTCGCGGATCGACGCGCGAATGTAGTTCGCGTTGAGCACCGCGAGTTTCGAAACCATGGTCAGGCCGTCGCCGCCGTTGGCGTAGGTGTACGCGAGCGCGCGCACCATGTGCGCGAAGTTCGACCAGAACGAGCGCATCGTCCCGATTGTCTGCGGCCGGTCGAAGTCGAGCGCGAACGTCAAGTCCGCGCTCTCGCGCCAGCCGGTCGCGGTCGACGGCGTGCCGTCCGCTTCGTTCGCCCGCACGACCGGGGTCGGCAGAAAGTCGACCAGATGCGCCGCGACGCCGACCGGGCCCGCGCCCGCGCCGCCGCCGCCGTGCGGGATCGAGAACGTCTTGTGCAGGTTGAGGTGCATCAGGTCGAAGCCCATGTCGCCGGGCCGCGTGTTGCCCATGAGCGCGTTCGCGTTCGCGCCGTCGTAGTACATCAGACCGCCGGCCTCGTGCACGACGTCCGAGACTTCGTGGATGCGCGGCTCGAACAACCCGAGTGTGTTCGGGTTGGTCATCATGCAGACGGCGGTATCGGGCCCCACGACCCGGCGCAGATCGTCCGGGTCGACCCGGCCCTGCGCGTCGCTCTTGAGCGAGAGCACCTTGAAGCCGACCATCGCGGCCGAGGCCGGATTGGTGCCGTGCGCGGTGTCGGGGACGATGACGACGTTGCGCTGCGTCTCGCCGCGTTGCTTGAAGTACGCCTTCGCGATCAACAGCGCGGTGAGTTCGGCGTGCGCGCCGGCGGCGGGGTTGAGCGAGAACGCGGCCATCCCGAACAGCGACGCGAGCGCGCGCTCGAGCTCCCACATCACGGCCAGGGCGCCTTGCGCCGCGTGGTCGGGTGCGAAGGGGTGCAGGTCGCGCAGCGCGGGCGTATTGGCCATGGCGTCGTTGATCCGCGGGTTGTACTTCATCGTGCACGAGCCGAGCGGATAGAACGCGGTGTCGATCCCAAACGTCTTCTGCGAGAGGCGCGTGAAGTGGCGCACGACGTCGAGCTCGCTGTTGTCGGGCAACGGCAGATCGGCGCGCAGCGCGTCGGCCGGCAAGAGCGTCTCGAGCGCCGGACCTTCGGGGAGATAGCGGTTCGCGCGCCCCGGCTGGCCGCTCTCGAAGATCAGCGGGGTGTCATACGTGGGCAGCGGCACGAACCGTGATCTCCGAGAGGGCGGCGGCGAGGCGATCGACGTCGGCGCTCGTGGTGAGCTCCGTCGCCGTCATGAGGATGCAGTCGTCGAGTTCGGGATAGAAGCGGCCGAGGTCGAGGCCGCCCAGGATCTTCTTCTCTTCCAGCGCGCGCAGCACGTCCGCGGCGCGTCCGGGAACGCGCAGCACGAACTCGTTGAACGTCGGGCCCGAAAACCGCGCCGCGCAGCCGGAGACGGCCGTCACCTTCGCGCGCAGTTCGCTCGTGCGCGCGACGTTGAGGGCGGCGCAGTCGCGCAAGCCGCTGCTGCCCATGGCGGCGAGGTAGATCGTCGCGCACAGCGCGCAGTGCGCCTGATTGGTGCAGATGTTCGAGGTCGCCTTTTCGCGCCGGATGTGCTGTTCGCGCGCCTGCAGCGTGAGCACGTACGCGACGCGCCCTTCGCCGTCGACCGACTTGCCGACCAGCCGTCCCGGGATGCGGCGCAGATGCTCGGTCGTCGCGGCGATGAAGCCGACATGCGGGCCGCCGTACGCCATCGCCACGCCGAACGACTGCGCTTCGCCGACGCAGATGTCGACGCCCCACGACGCGGGCGCGGCGAGCGCCGCGAGCGACATCGCTTCAGCGACGACTCCGATGACGACCGTCTTGGTGGTTTTGATCCGCGCGCCGACCCCCGCCGGCAGCGCATCGATCGCGCCGAACACGTTGGGCGACTGCACGACGACCGCGGCGTAGCGCTGGTCGGCGAGCGCCGCTTCGAGCGACGAGAGGTCGGTGCGTCCGTCGGCGCCGTAGGGAAGCTCGTCCACCGCGAGGTCGAGGCCCTCGGCGTACGTGCGCAGTACGGCGCGATAGTTCGGATGCACGGCTTGCGAGACGAGGACCGCCTTGCGCCCCGTCGCGTTGACCGCCATGATGACGCCTTCGGCGAGCGCCGTCGCGCCGTCGTAGACCGACGCGTTGGCGACGTCGAGCCCGGTCAGCAGCGCGATGTAGGTCTGCCACTCGTAGATGGCCTGCAGGTACCCTTGCGAGACCTCGGCCTGATACGGCGTGTACGAGGTGAGAAACTCACCGCGCATCGCGATCGCGCCGACGACCGGCGGCACGTAGTGCCGGTACGCCCCCGCTCCCAGGAACGAGGTGTAGGTGCCGGCACTGGTGCGCTCCGCGAACCGGCGGAAACGCTCCGCGATTTCGATCTCGCTGTGTTGGGGCGTGACTTCGACGGGGGCGCGCAGCGCGACCGCGTCCGGCACACGGACGAGATCGTCCAGCGTGTCGACGCCGATCGTGCGCAGCATCGCCTCGATGTCGGAGGAGGTATGCGGCGTGTACACGATCAGGCCTCGACGATCAGCTTCTCGTACTGCTCCGGCGACATGAGTTCGGTGGTCTGCCCGACGTCGTCGAGCTTCACCTTATAGAGCCAGCCGGCTCCGTACGGATCGCGGTTGACCAGCGCCGGGTCGCCTTCGATCGCACCGTTCGTTTCGGTGACCTCGCCGCCGACCGGGGTGAAGATGTCGGAGACGGCCTTGACCGACTCGACGACACCGATGCCGCCGAATTGCGTCAGCGCCGCGCCGATGCGCGGCAGCTCGACGTACACGATGTCGCCGAGCGACGATTGCGCGTAGTCCGTGATCCCCACGGTCGCGACGTCGCCGTCGAGCTTCACCCACTCGTGTTCTTTGCTATAGAGCAGTCCTGCCGGTTGTGCCATCTCGATCCCCTAGCTAGTCTTTCGTGGGTCCGCGAACCTGCCGGACTTCAGCCCTTGGGACGCCGGTAGAACGGCATCGGTGTCACAACCGCGGCGTGTTCGGTCCCGCGCACTTCGACCGTCAACGCGGTTCCGTCGGCGGCGGCGGCCGGCGCGACGAGCGCGGTCGCGATGTTCTTTCCGACCGACGGCCCGAGCGAGCCGCTGCGAATCTCGCCCGCGCGCGCGCCGCCGGCCAGCACCGGGTACCCGGCGCGGGCGGGAACGCGGCCCTCCATCACCAGGCCGACGATCCGCGCATAGTCGCCGGCGTCACGCTGCGCCGCAAGCGCCTCCTTGCCGCGAAACGCGGGTTTGTCGAACTTGATCGCCCACGCGAGGCCGGCTTGGAGCGGTGTGACCTCCTCGTCCATCTCGTGGCCGTAGAGCGGCATCCCCGCCTCGAGCCGCAGCACGTCGCGCGCGCCGAGGCCGCACGGTTCGAGTCCCGCTCCTCGGTGCGCGGCAAGCAGCCCGTCCCACAGCGCGGTGGCATCGTCTGAGGGGACGAACACTTCGAAGCCGTCTTCGCCGGTGTATCCGGTCCGCGCGACGACGACGGTTTCACGCGTGCCGCGCACGGTCGTCTCGGTGCACGAGTAGTATTTCATCGGCGCGAGCTCGGCATCGACGAACGGCTGCAGCCACTCGACCGAACGCGGACCCTGGATCGCGATCAGCGCGCGCTCGCCGCGCAGGTCGGTCAGCCGGACGTCGCCGCTGCGCTCCGCGCTCACGTGCGCCCACATCTTGTCGGCGTTGCCCGCGTTGACCACCAGCAGCCACCGATCTTCGGCGAGCCGGTAGAAGATCACGTCGTCGTGCGCGCCGCCGCGGTCGTTCGTGAACACGTTGTAGCGTGCCTGACCGGGCTTCATGTTCGCGACCTTGTTGATGGTCAGCGATTCGGCCCAGCTGCCGACATCCGGGCCGTCGAGCAAGAATTGCCCCATGTGCGAGAGGTCGAACAGCCCGGCGCGCTTGCGCACGGCGTCGTGCTCTTTGAGGATGCTCGAATATTGCACGGGCATCTCGAAGCCGCCGAACGGGACGATCCGCGCGCCGAGCGCTAGGTGCGCATCGTAGAGCGCGGTGCGGCGAAGAACTCCGGAAGCGTCGGTCATCCCGGTGCGGTGCTACGCGAAGACGGCGCCGTCCTTCGCCAATTCGCGGCGCAGGTACAGCGGCAGCGCGAACAGCCGGCGGTGGGTCTGAGCGTCATAGAACCAGTTCTCGCCGCGCAATCCGGCGACGTACCGGTCGATGCGTTCCGCCGCCGTCGCGGCGACGTCCGTCTCGTCGCTGCAGGCGATGAACGCCCAGTCGTTGTCGAACGCCGGGACGTGGGTGTAGAAGCTGCGCACGTGCGCGAAGTGGGCCCGCAGCGAGCGCGCCATCTTGGCGTGGAGCTCCATGTTGTGGAAGCCCGCCGTACTCGCTTGCAGCACGTAGATGCCGCCAGGCGCGAGTCGCGCCTTGATGTCGCGAAACACCTCGCCGTTGAAGAGCGGAAACGACGGCGAATCCGGCAACGGTTCGGTCAGATCCGAGATCACCACCCCGTAACGGTCGCGGTCTTCCTTGATGAACTTCAGCGCGTCACCGATGATGACGCGCGCGCGCGGATCGTCGAACGCACCGTCCGACCACTCGGCAAGATACCGCTTCGAGAGTTCGACGACCTGACCGTCGATGTCGACCATGGTGCAGCGGCGGACCGACGGGTCGCGCAGCACCTCGCGCAGCGTGGCTCCTTCACCGCCGCCGAGGATCAGCACGTCGGCACGTTCGCGCGCCGACGCCATCGCGGGATGAACCAGCGACTCGTGATAGATCTTCTCGTCGTTCTGCGAGGACTGCGTGTCGCCGTCGAGCACGAGCAGCTTCCCGAACACCGGCGTGCGCAGCACCGCGACCGATTGGAACGGCGTGCGGCCCGCGTAGTACGTCTCCTCGATCGCGTGCGCGTGGATCTCGGTCGGCGCGAACTGCTCGGTGTACCACTGGTAGTGCTCGGTTTTCGGCATCGCGTCGGCACGGTTGAACGGGCGGACGCGATGCCCTGCCTTCGCCGAGGAAGCGGTTGACGCGACGAAGCCCGCTGCTCGTGCAGCGGGCTTCGGGATTTCCTGACCGGGTGGTCCGAGGAGCAGGTCCTGCGAGTACTAGGCGGTGGCCATCAGCTCGCGGGTGTCGTTCTCGGTCGTAACGATGTGGGTGAAGCGGCCTGATGCGGCTTCGATGCCGCGCTTCACTTCGGTCGTCAGCATGGTCTTGGCGTCGAGCGCCTCCGCGGCATATTCGCATGCCGCCCACGGATCTGTGTGGTCGCCGCACGTGTAGAAGTCCATTGCGGCGTAGCCGGTCTCCGGCCACGTATGGATCGACAAGTGCGACTCTTGGATGACCACCACTCCGGAAACCCCGTGGGGCTGGAAGCGATGGAACGCCGCTTCGATGATCGTCGCGTTTGCCGCAAGGGCCGCGTTCTGCATCATCTCACGGACCGCGTCGACGTCGGTGAGCTTGGCTGGGTCACAGCCGGACAGCTCACAGACGATGTGCGTGCCGAGTGCTTTCAATTGTTTGACTCCTCGAGAGCTTTCGGTTGGGAGAATCCCACCTCCAGGCGTGTCGTCCAGCGCGTGCGGTACACCGTCTCGCTGTCGACCTATCAGCGGACTCTTGCCGGCACGGTCTCCTTTGGACCGAACGGACGTTCCACTGCGAAGGCGCGTTGGGCGCGCCGTCCCCAAAACCGACTGCCGTGACCCCGCGCTGTTACGCCGGGGTCCGTGAAGTCCGACGCCGATGATAACCCCCCCGGGGTCCGATGTAAATAGGTTGTGTCGGCGAATGGGCCGCCTGGTGATCTGGCCACTGACACAGGGGCGAAGGTGAGCGCCACCTCGACCGGGCGACAGCTCGCTTCTGCTGGACAACTCGACCAAGCGCTAGCCGTTCTTCTGGCGGCAGCCGATGAGGACCCGGCGGACGTCGGGGCTCATCTCGCGATCTACGAGGTTGCGCAGATCTTGCGCCGGCCCGAGCTGGCGCTCGAGCACCAGCGACGGGCGATCGCCCTGGCGCCGATCCACTCGACCTTCGCCGCCGTCGGTGAGGACTACGCGCTCCTGGTCCCTTGCGTGCCCGGCCCGTTCACCGCCAATACTCCGGTCGATCTGCTCTTCGACCCGGCCCGCGTGACCCTTCATCGCTGGTACGTTGACCCGAGCGCACCGATCCCGCCGCTGCCCCGGCACGACGCGGTGTTCGTGGCTGCGGGTGAGTCGAGCGCGGCGCAGCCGGCGCTGCGGATGCTCGAGGCCTTCACCCGGCGCTGTGAGGTCCCGGTCGTGAACCGGCCGGCCGCCATCGCCCGGCTTGGACGGGTCGGCTTCGCCGAGACGTTCGCCGGCGCGCGCTACTGCCGGGTGGCGCCGACCGCGCGAATCGACCGCGCGGCGTACGCGCGCGAGGGGTTCGACCTGCCGCACATCGTTCGTCCGCTCGACTCGCACGGCGGTCAGGGGTTGGTCCGCATCGACGCGGACGCGGAGCGCCAGGCGTTCCTGGCCGGCTGCGACGCGGCGGAACTGTACGTCTCGCGCTACGTCGACTACCGGAGCGCCGACGGGTACTTTCGCAAGTACCGTATCCTCTTCGTCGACGGCAAACCGTGGCCGTTCCACTTGGCAATCTCGCCGAACTGGATGGTGCACTACTACAACTCGCCGATGACCGAGCATCGGTGGATGCGCGACGAGGAGCACGCGTTTCTCGCCCGCATGGACGACGTGTTCGGCGGCGAGCTGGCCGAAGCGCTGCGGGAGGCGTCGCGGCGGCTGCCGCTCGAGTACGTCGGCATCGACTGCGCGATCGACCGCGACGGCAAGCTGCTGTTGTTCGAAGCCGACAACGCGCTGATCGTGCACGAGCTCGATGACCCGGTGATGTTCGGTTACAAGCACACCTACGTACCGCGCATCAAGACCGCGATCGACGCGATGGTGCGGCGCCGCCTCACATCGTGAGCGACGAGCGCACGTCGCTCGATCCGAGCGATTGGGAGGCGTTTCGTGCGACGCTGCACGCTGCGGTCGACCAGCTCGTCGACGACATGGCGGCGATCCGGGAACGACCTGCGTGGCGTCCCGTTCCCGACGAGGTCAAGGCGGCGCTGCAGGATCCGATCCCGCCCGACGGCGAGCCGCTCGATGCGACGTACGCGCGCTTTCGCGAACTGATCGAACCGTATCCGACCGGGAACGTGCACCCGCGCTTCTTCGGCTGGGTGCACGGCGGCGGCAGTGCTGCCGGCGTGCTGGCCGAACTCCTCGCGGCCGGGATGAACGCGAACGTCGGCGGGCGCGAGCACGCGGCCGCGTACGTCGAACGGGCCGTCGTGCGCTGGTTTGCCGACTTGTTCGGTTTCCCCGCGGCCGCGAGCGGAATTCTGACGAGCGGGACGTCGATGGGGAATTTGCTCGCAGTCGTCGCCGCGCGCGACGCCGCGCTCGGGCAGAGCGCACGCGACGCGGGCATCGCAGGCGCTCAACTCACCGCGTATGCGGCCGCGGGCGTGCATGACTCCGTCGGCAAGGCGATGGCGGTCGCCGGACTCGGACGTTCGGCGCTGCGCGAGACCGTCGTGGATGCGCGGCGGGGAATCGACGTCGCTGCGCTGCGCGCGCGGATTCGCGCCGACCGAGCAGCGGGGATGCAGCCGTTTCTCATCGTCGCGACGGCCGGCAGCGTCGACGCCGGCGCGTTCGACCCGATCGCGGCGCTCGCCGATCTCTGCGCCGAGGAACGTCTGTGGCTGCACGTCGACGGCGCGTTCGGAGCGCTCGTCGTGCTGAGTCCGGCGCACGCTCATCTCGTGCGCGGCATCGAACGCGCCGACTCGATCGCATTCGATGCGCACAAATGGCTGCAGGCGCCGTATGCCACGGGGTGCGTGCTCTTCCGCGACGAGGCCGCGCACCGCGCGCCGTTCGCCTCCGCACCCGCCTACCTCAAACGCACTGAACGCGGCACCGGCGCCGGCGCTCCGTGGTACGCCGACTACGGGATCGAACTCTCGCGCGAGTTCCGCGCCCTCAAGATCTGGTTCATCCTGCGGCATTACGGGCCCGCACGGCTCGGCGCGACGATCGCGCGAACCTGTGCGCTCGCGACGCTGCTCGGCCAGGCCGTCGAACGAGCGGCTGACGTGGAACTCCTCGCCCCGGTCCAGCTCAACGTCGTCTGCTTCCGCGTCGTGCGTCCTGGATTCGACGAGGCCGCGCTCGACCGGCTCAACGAAGCGATCGCGATCGCGGTTCAGGAAGGCGGTACGGCGGTTCCGAGCACGACCCGGATCGACGGCCGGCTCGCGCTGCGCGCCTGCATCGTGAACCACCGAACGCGACCGGACGATCTCGACGTACTGCTCGCGGCGGTTCGCGAGGCGGCCGCTCGGTCGCTCCCATTTCCCACGCCTGTGGCTCCACCTGACACCCTTGCAGGGCCCAAGGGGTCCTAGAAAGTACAGAAACGTCTGCACTATCTTGACCGAGGTGGTGCCGGACCACTACGCTGGGAGCTCTATGGCCGCCACGACCGACACCCTCATCGAAGAGTACCGCCACGGATTCCACGATTCCGAGGAAAAGTACGCGTTCAAGTCCGACAAGGGCCTGAATCGCGAGATCGTCGAGCGGATCTCGTCGATGAAGAACGAGCCGGCGTGGATGCGCGACTTCCGGCTCAAAGCCTATGACGTCTTCCGCTCCAAGCCGATGCCGACGTGGGGCGATACCGAACTGCTCGAGCAGATCGACTTCGACAACATCCGCTACTTCGTCAAAGCCGGCGAGCGCACCGAGCAAAACTGGGACGATGTCCCGGACGACATCAAGAAGACCTTCGACCGCCTCGGGATCCCCGAAGCGGAGCGCAAGTTCCTCAGCGGCGTCTCGGCGCAGTACGAATCGGAAGTCGTCTACCACTCCGTCATCGAGGAACTCGAAAGAGACGGCGTGATCTTCTGCGACATGGACACGGCGCTGCGCGAGCATCCCGAGATCGTCAAGAAGTATCTCTCGACCGTCATCCCGGTCGCGGACAACAAGTTCGCCGCGCTGAATTCGGCCGTGTGGTCCGGCGGATCGTTCGTGTACGTTCCCAAGGGCGTCGAAGTGAAGATGCCGCTCCAGGCCTATTTCCGGATCAACACCGAGAACATGGGCCAGTTCGAGCGCACCCTGATCATCGCCGACGAAGGCTCGAAGGTGCACTACATCGAGGGCTGCACCGCACCGCAGTTCTCCACGTCCTCGCTGCACTCGGCCGTGGTCGAGCTGATCGCGATGGACGGCGCGTCGATCCGCTACACGACGATCCAGAACTGGTACCGCAACATCTACAACCTCGTCACCAAGCGCGCCGTCGCGTACAAGAACGCGACGGTCGAGTGGGTCGACGGCAACATCGGTTCCAAGCTGACGATGAAGTACCCGGCCATCTACCTGATGGGCGAAGGCGCGCGCGGCGAGATCCTCTCGGCGGCGTTCGCCGGTGAAGGTCAGCATCAGGACGCGGGCGCCAAGGTGATCCACGCGGCGCCGAACACGACGTCGGTCGTCACCAACAAGTCGGTCACCGCGCACGGCGGCAAGACGACGTATCGCGGCCTGGTCGAGATTCACGCGGGCGCGGTCGGCGCGAAGACCCGCGTGAAGTGCGACGCGCTGATCATGGACGACAAGTCGTCGTCGGACACGAAGCCGACGATGAAGGTCGACGAGCAGCGCTCGACCGTCGAACACGAAGCCTCGGTTTCCAAGATCGGCGAGGAGCAGCTGTTCTACGCGATGAGCCGCGGCCTGACCGAAGCCGATGCGACCGCGATGATCGTCAACGGGTTCTTCGACTTCTTCGTCAAGGAACTCCCGATGGAGTACGCCGTCGAGCTCAACCGTCTGATCAAGATGGAGATGGAAGGCTCGGTCGGCTAAAAGTCGCCGCGCACGAGAAGTCGCGGCGATCCGGGAATACTCCCCTGCGTGAACGCTCGTCGACTCGCTTTCCTGGGAGCCGCCTTGGCTTGGGCCACCGTGGCGCTTCCAACTCCGGCGCAGGCGACGAAGACCTGCGCGCTCGCCGTTTCGGCCGAGATGGTCGATAAGGTCGAGTCGCGCAACGCGCGGGCGGGCGGCGATTTCCGCTTCAAGACCACGCAGCCGATGACGCTGGACGACGGGACGGTCGTCCCGGCCGGCACGCTGGGCTACGGCCTGATCCGCTCGGCCACGTCGGCCGGCCGGGCCAGCCGAGACGGCATGCTCTCGCTCGAGCCGCGCTATCTCACCGTTGCGGGCGCCAAGGGCAGCCCGAAGCGCGTCGACGTCTCGATGACCCCGACGCTTCCGGTCACTTGGAGCCCGAACGATCTCTTGAGCTCTGCCTCGCGCGTACCAATCCCCGTCGCCGGCCTGGTGATGACGGGGGTCAACGCCGTCCGCTGGGGACGCGACATCACGCTCGGACCGGGCTTCACCTTCTCGGTGATCCCGATCGGAAATCTGGCGAAGGCGCCGATCTGCTGAAGGCGCTGCGGCGCGCTATTTGACGCCGAGCAGCTCGACGTCGAAGAGCAGCGTGGCGTTGGGCGGGATGACCGGCGGGTAGCCTTTCGCGCCGTAGGCGAGTCCGGGCGGGCAGATCAGCTTGCGCCGTCCCCCGACGTGCATCGTCGCGACGGCCTCGTCCCAGCAGGGGATGACGCCGTGCTGGCCGAGCGGAAACTCGAACGGGGCGTGGCGGTCGCGCGAGCTGTCGAACTTCTTTCCGTCCGGAAACGTCCCGGTGTAGTGGACGACGGCGGTCTGCCCGCTCTTCGGAACGGCGCCCTTCCCGACGACGACGTCGGTGTATTTCAAACCGTCCGGCAGCGTCACCGTGTGCGCTTGCTTCGTGTGCGCGGCCGCGGTCTTATGGATCGCGGTTGCCGCGGCGGCCGGGAGAGCGGCGGCCAGCGCAAACGCGAGGCCGATCGAAAGAGAACGGGTCATGGTGCGGCCTTCGCGAATCAACCCGCGTGCCCCACCCGATCGCGAAACGAACCGACATCCCCCCGGGAACGACGAAACGCGTCGAAGTCGACGGGGTCGAGGTTCTGCTGTGCAACGTCGACGGGACGCTGTACGCCGTCGAAGACGTCTGCACGCACGACGGCGGGCCGCTCGACCAAGGGGAACTCGAGGACTGCCGGATCGAGTGCCCTCGACACGGCGCGACGTTCGACGTCCGCACGGGCGCAGCTCTGACCCTCCCGGCGACCGAGCCGTTGCCCACGTACCGGGTCCGCGTCGAGGGCGACGACGTCTACGTCGAGACGCCTACTTCCTAGACGTGCTCGTCGGGGTCGGCGCGGTGTGCTTCGCGCTGGTCCTCGCGGTTGGGGTCCTCGTCGCTTTCGCCGTACACGACCTCGGGGGTCGGCGTGATCCCGGCCACGTCGGCTTCGCGCCGGCTGAGCGGCGGCTCGTCGTCGGCCTGCGTGTGCAGCGGCCGCGGGTCATCCTCGTCGCGTTTCATGCCTCAGGCGTACCCACGCGCGGCACGGCATCGACGAAAGTTGCACCATTTGTCGCATGACGCTCCCCGGGCCAAAATCGTAGAGTGGGGGCATGACCACGCGGCTTTTGGTCTGCCCGCCCGGACACTACGACGTCCGCTACTCGATCAACCCCTGGATGTCACGCTTCGTGGGCGACAGCGCGCCCGACGCGCGCCGCCAATGGGAGCGGTTCATCGAGCTCGCAGGCTGCGTCGGCGACGTCGAGTTCATCCCGGTCGCGCAAGCCGAACAGACGCCTGACCTCGTTTTCACCGCCAACGCGGCGCTCATGTGCGGGAATCTTGCGATCGTCTCGAGCTTCCGCCATGCCGAACGCCGCCGGGAGCAACCGGTCTTCCGCGCCGCGCTGGCCCGCGCCGGTTTTGCCACGACCTTCCTCCAGCAGACGTATTTCGAGGGTGCCGGCGACGCGCTGTTCGACCGCGTCCGCCCGATCCTGTACGCCGGCTACGGCTGGCGCACCGAACGCGGCGCGACGTTGCAGCTGCAGGAGATCGTCGGATGCCGCGTACTCCCGCTGCTGCTCGTCGACGAACGGTTTTATCACCTCGACATCGCGCTGTGCCCGCTCTCCAGCGGACACGTGATGGCGTACATGGATGCGTTTTCGCCGCACGCGCAAACGCTGCTGCGGCGCGCGATCGAGCCCGGGTACCTGATCGAGGTGTCGGTCGACGATGCGCTGCGCTTCGCATGCAATGCGGTGGAGATCGGCGACGCGGTCATCCTCGACGATTGCTCGCGCCGTTTGCGCGAGCGCCTGCACGACATCGGGTATCGCGTGTTCCGCACCGAGCTCTCGGAGTTTCACAAGGGCGGCGGTTCGGCGAAGTGCCTGACCCTGCGGCTCGACGACGGCCCCGCCGTCGGAATGGCGGTCGCTTCGGCATAACGAGGCGGCTTGCCACCGCCGAGGCTACTCCGCCTTTTCGAGGATCCGGCGCTCGTCCGTGCACGGACCGCCTTCGTGTTCGCAAGCCCGGCAACGCGCGACTTCGATCCAGGCGCCTCCGTGAAGCACCCGATCGTGCACGTGCGCGGATTTCGGGTGACCGCACCCGCGGCTGGCACAGCGCTCGTCGTTCGCGGCAGGATGGTGCATCGGCGTTCCCTCCATCAGTGTGCGGCGCGGGCCGCCCGCGCTTCCGCGTCGGACCACGCTACCGGCGTATCAACGTCGAAAACGTACCCATCGTCCGTTTCGTCCACCTCGACGATACGCAGCGCCGGGTCACGCCGCACGCGCGCCGGCGACTCGTCGTCGCGCAGCGCGGCGATGCGTGCGCGCGCCTTCGGCGACCACACGACCGGATGACCGGGCGTTCCGGCAACCACCGGAAAGGCCAGGTCGGCGTCGACCGGGACCCGTTCCAGAAACGCCCGCACCAGCGCGACGTCCAGGAAGGGCAGATCGCAGGCGATCACCGCCAGCGCAAGCTCAGGCGGAACTGCGGCGTGCGCCAAGGCAAGCGTGACGCTCGGGCCGGCGGTCGGCTGCGTCACGATCAGCCGGACGTCGCGAAGGTCGGCGAGCGCCTCCGCAACCGGCGGTGCGGCGACGATGATCGGGTGGAGTTCGGCCAACCCGAGCACGACGCGCCGGGCCAGGGGAACGCCCTCGAAGGGAGCGATCAGCTTATCCCGGCCCATCCGCAGCGAGCTTCCGGCCGCGAGGACGACCGTCTGCACGCGCGCCGGGTCCACGGTGAGGACTTCGACCGGTGACGTTGACGATGCTCCCGGCCGCGTGATAAAGTTCCCAGGTTATGTACGCGATCATCGAGACCGGCGGCAAGCAGTTGCGCGTCTCTGAAGGCGACGTCATTCGGACGGACCTCATCGAGACGGAAATCGGCTCGTCGGTCACGTTCGACCGCGTCGTCCTGGCCGCCAATGGCGACGACGTCACCATCGGCACCCCCGCCGTGAGCGGCGCCTCGGTCACCGGCACGGTGCTGCGCCAGGCCAAGGACAAAAAGATCCTCGTCTTCCGCTACAAGTCGAAGAAGCGCGTCCGCACGCTCAACGGCCACCGCCAGCGCTTCGCCGAGATCCGGATCGACAAGATCGCTCTCCCGTAAGGGACGAAGCTTGTCCTGAGCCTGTCGAAGGATGCTCGAGGTTCGTTTTTGCAGAGACAGCCGCAACCGGCTGTCTTCTGTTTTTGCCAAGGGCCACGCGGAGCAAGGCGAGCCGGGCGAGGACATCGCCTGTGCGGCGGTCTCGGCGCTGCTCCAGGCCGCGTGGGTCGGGTTGAGCGAGGTGGCCGGGGTCAGCGTCACGGGTCACCGCCGCAGCGGCGACTTCGCCATGCGCTGGCCGGAGGACGCCCGCGGCCGTGAGGACGTCCGGGCGATCGTCGCCACCGCCGAACTCGCGATCGAACAGATCGCTGCGCAATATCGCGGCGCGATTCGCGCGGTTCGCGAGACCGAACCGCAATCGCCGTAACCGGCGAGCAGAACCTGGGTACACGCGCGTCGAAAGGAACCGCACGATGAGCGACGCGACTCGACCCCAGAACGGGGAGCTCCACCCACCCGACGGCCCGAACAGCGGCCCGTCGACCGACGCCGGCCGCACGGTGCTCGTCGGAGTCCTCGGCGGAATCATCTCCGCCGCCGGCTACCTCGTGTACCAGCGCCTCCCCGACGAACAGCGCGACCGCCTGCATCGCCAAGTGCGCGGCATCCTCGAGTCGCGGATCAACGAACTCCGCCAGAACTTTAACATCTAGCTGATCGGGCACTCGCGGCCATGTGAAGCTGGCGGCGCTGGTGCTTGCGATCGGGTTGCTTGGGGCGGGGCGGGGGGTGTCGGCGCCGCTCGTTGCGTATGCGGCGGCCTTGCGGGCATTCGATCCGGGACTCGACGAGTCGCGCGCGCTTTCGCTGGCGAGCCGGGTCGTCGCGGAGGCTGACGCGGCGCGACTCGACGCGCGGCTCGTCGTCGCGCTCGTCGCGGTGGAGTCGTCCTGGGATCCCCGCGCGGTTTCCCCCGCCGGAGCGCGGGGATTGGGCCAGTTGATGCCGGCGACCGCGGCTGCGCTCGGCGTCGACCCCGACGACGCGGCCGCCAACCTTCATGGCACCGTGCACTACCTCGCCGCACTGATCAGCCGGTACGGCCGCTATCCGCCGCAGGAGCGGTACGTGCGCGCGCTCGGAGCGTACAATGCCGGCAGAGGCGCGGTCGACCGGTTCGACGGGCTGCCGCCGTACGCCGAGACGCGCCTATATGTGTACCGGGTGATCGTCCTCTGGCGCCGTCTTTGCGGAGTGTGAGAGGTCGACGGCCGCCATCGCCTGCGTCGGCTGATCCCACGGTTCGGGCGCGGAGCGCGGTTCGGCGAGCTTCTCTCCCACCGGCCGTTCGGGGTCCGGCTCCGGCGGATCGGGATGTTCGACCGAGGGGCGCGCGGTGTCGTACGAGGTTGCCTCGACGTATGGTTCGCCTGCGTACGGATCGTACGGCACGGGATCGTACGGTGGGGCCAGATCGGCATCGGTCGGCTTGACCGGCTCGTGGTCCGCCGCTCGCTCCATCTCGCGGATGAACGATTGCGACGTGTTCTGCACCTCTCGGGTGAACTGCCCCACCTTGCGCAAGACCTTGGGGAGCTGTTCGGGACCGAAGAGCAGGAGGGCGGCGGCGCCGAGCAGCGCCATGTCGGGGATTGAGAGCATTCACATCCTGAGCGTGTCGAAGGGCGGAGGGTTTCTTCCCGGTCTCGTGCAACGCGTCATGCCCCGCGCTGGTGCAGAAGGACGGCCCAGGCGGAGATTTACTCGAAGGCCGGCCCACGCCCTGAAGATCATCTACACCCGCGGCAACCGGACCGAGACCCTGGCTTCGATCGCGACGCTGAGGAAGATTCTCAATCGGTTCGTTGCGCATCGTGTGTTCTACGAAGTGAGCTCGCGCAACAAGCGAGGGCACGAGTTCTTCTCTGCCAAAAATACGTTCGTCGTCGGCTCGATCGAGATCGTCAACCGCGACTACCTGACGATCACGATCTTCGACGCGCACAACCCGTCACATTCGATCGAGATCCTCAACCCGGCGGCGATGCGCATCTACGACGACACGCTCGGCAAGGGTTTCGCGGTCTCGTTTCTGAGCGAGGGTGCCGGCGGCGTCGAGTCGCGCTGCTATCTGCGCGATGAGGGCGAAGACGGCGAGGGCATCAAGGAACGCAGCGCACTCGAAAAGATCACGCTGCCGCAGCTCTTCGAATACCTCGAAGACATCACCAGTGCCGACGTGATCGGGACGAAAACGCTCTAGCGGCCCGGGCCTAGAGCTCGCTGACCGACATCGTCACCTTGACGAGGTCGGGGCCGACCATCGCGAGCAGGTCGCGGTCCTTGACGGCTTCGGCGGTGAAGCCCATGACGAGATGCTTCGGCTGATACGTCTCGCCGGCGCGCCGCGCGCCTTCGAGAAACAAATGATACGCGTCCGCGTCGAGATACAACGTGCGCGCGCCGTCGCGCGAGCGGAACGCGAGCGTGTCGTAGCGCTGGAACGCCACCCGTTCGCCGTCGGGAAGCGGGCCTTCGGGGAGCTCGTACACGGCGGGCAGCTTCTTCGCCGCGTCGGTCGCGGCGCGGCTGATGTGTTCGCGCGGAAGGAGCGGCGCGACGGCCGGACCGACGCGCGCGTCGCCCAGCAGCGCCAGCAGCAGGTGCGGCGGCGCGACGAATTGCGCACCGCGCCCGATGGCGATGCTCACGCTGGCGCGCATCACGTCGATCAGGTCGGGGCCGAGCCGAAGTTGCTCGTGGTCCATTACGAACGAGAGTTGCGACCTTCGAGCCTGGTCGCCTTCCGCAGCATCCGGACCGCCTCACCACGCCGCCCGCTGCGGTGCAGCGCGACACCCAGATTGTGATAGGCCGGCCCGTAGCCGTCGTCGATGCGGATCGCGGCCTCGTAATGGACGATCGCCTGCGCGATCGCGCCGTCTTCCAGCAGCAGGTTGCCGAGCGTGGTGATCGCGGCCGCCGAGCGCGGCTCGGCTTCCAGCGCCGTGATCAGCTCCTCGACCGCGCGCTCGCGGTCGCTGCGGCGGATCGCCACGATGGCCAGCTTGTTACGGGCCAGCGCGACGTCCCGCGGCCCTTCCGCGCGGGCGAGCGCCTCGCCGAAGGCGCTCTCGGCGGCGTCGAGCCGGCCGTGGTCGAGGTGGTGGACGCCACGCGCCAGCGGTTCCGAAGGGGGTCGGCCCGGGACCAGACGACGCATACGGTCGAAGAACGCCACGTGTCAGTCTTGCACGTCGACGTGCTCACGCTCTTCCCGGAGATGTTCGCCCCGGTCGTCGGCCTCTCGATCGTGGGTCGCGCGATCGAGCGCGGCTTGATCGAGCTGCGGGTCCACCACTTGCTCGACGCGCTCGAGCCGGGCGAACGCGCCGACGAACGCCCGTACGGCGGCGGACCCGGGATGGTGCTGCGGATCGAGCCGCTCGCGCGGATCCTCGACCGCATCGTCGCCGAGGCGCCGCCCGGCGAGCGGCGCCGGATCGTCCTCACCTCGGCCAGCGGTCCCGTCTTCCGCCAAGCCGACGCGGAGGCGTGGGCCCAGCTCGACCGCTTGGTCTTGATCTGCGGCCACTACGAAGGGGTCGACGAGCGGCTGGGCGCGCTCTACCCGATCGAGGAGGTCGCCCTCGGGGAATTCGTCCTGACCGGCGGCGAGATCGCCGCGATGGCGTTCCTCGACGCCACCGTACGGCTGGTTCCGGACGCCATCGACGCCGCCTCGGCGGCCGCGGAATCCTGGGTCGACGGCGAGCCCGACCACCCCTCGTACACGCGACCGCCGACCTTCCGCGGGGTCGACGTCCCGGCCGTCCTCTTGAGCGGCGACCACGCAAAGATCGCCGCCTGGCGGCGCGAGCAGTCCCGGGCGCGCGCGATCGCGAGGAACCGGGCGCTCGATGAGGCGAGTCCAGCGGGTCCCGACCTCCGGAACAATCCTGGGTTGTCGGAGTAGGGGCTCCGTGGTACACTACCGGGGTTGCCCGCCGCCCCTGTGCGGCGATTTTCGCGTGAGCCACAGAAGAGCTGTCATGAACGTACTCGACCTGATCCAGAAGGAACAGGAAAAGCCGACTGTCCCGGATTTCCGTCCGGGCGACACCGTCAAAGTCTACTCGAAGGTCGTCGAGGGCGGCAAAGAACGCGTCCAGATGTTCGAAGGCGTCGTGACGGTCCGCAAGGGCGGCGGCTCTGCCGAGTCGATCACCGTCCGCCGCGTCGCCCACGGCGTCGGCGTGGAGCGCTCGTTCCTGCTGCACAGCCCGCGCGTCGATCGCATCGAAGTTTCGAAGCGCGGCATCGTCCGCCGCTCGCGTCTGTATTACCTCAGCGACAGAATCGGCAAGGCGGCCCGCATCAAGGAACGCAAGACCGCGAAGTAACGCGGTCTTCCTCGTGACTCCGCTCGAACTGCTCGGGCTGATCGCGCTCTTCGCGATCGTGCGCGTAGCCATCAGCTTCCGGCCCGAACCCGTCCTCGTCGGCGCCGTCGGCGACGTTCCGCACGCGCCCTCGACGCGCACCGTCATCCGCGAATACCTCGACGCGTTCATCGTCGCCGGGCTGGTCGCGCTGTTCCTCATCACGTTCGTCGTGCGGACGTTCTTCATCCCCAGCGGGTCGATGGAGCCGACGCTGCAGATCCACGACGTGCTGCTGGTCAACGAATTCGAATACCGCTTCTCGAAGCCGCATGAAGGCGACATCGTCGTCTTCCCCCCACCGCTGATCCAGCCGAACGACTTCATCAAACGCACGATCGGGCTTCCCGGCGACACGCTGCGCATCCACCAGGGAACCGTGTACCGCAACGGCATCGCGATGGTCGAGCCGTACATCGCTGACAAGCCGAACTACGAGATGGAAATTCGCGACTACGGCGTGTGGGTCGACGGGGTGAAACTCGATCCGAGCCAGGCCAACATCCCGCCGCGCGAGCGGTGGAGTGCGCCGAATCGCATCCCGGCCGGCTGCTATTGGATGATGGGCGACAACCGCAACAACTCGGAAGACTCGCACGTCTGGGGCTTCGCGCAAACCGGCGGCACGTTCTTCACCGGCCAGCGCGCCGGTCAAAAAGCATCGTTCACCGGCCACGCGTTCCTGCTCTTCTGGCCGCTGAACCGCATCCGCATCCTGCAGTGATCGCGTACCGGTCACGCCGCAGCTCCGCAGCTTGAAGTAACAGCGACGCCGTGGAGCGAACGTGGACGGCGTGGCGAAGGCGCGTACGCTCGTTTCGCTCTCCGCACAACTCGTGCTGTTGGCGGCCATTGCGGCGGCATTTTTCCTCCGCACGCCGCAGGTCGACGGGCTCTCGATGGAGCCGCGAGTGCATGCCGGCGAGTTCGTGCTGATCAACACTCTGGCATACCGGTTCGGGCCGCCGCACCGGGGCGACGTCGTCGCGTTCAAGCATGAAGGACCGACCCTGGAGACCTACATCAAGCGGGTGGTGGGATTGCCGGGCGAACGGGTCGAGGTTCGCGCAGGGCTGGTGACGATCGACGGACGGGCTCTCGCCGAACCGTATGTCGGCTTTCCCGATCGCCGCAACGCGCCCGCGGTCACCGTCCCGCCCGGCAGCTTCTACGTGCTCGGAGACAACCGCGCCGACAGCGACGACTCGCGCAACTGGGGCGTGGTGCGCGACGCCGACCTCGTCGGCAAGGCGCTCGTCGGCATCTGGCCCCCGCGCCGCATCTAGCCGTGCTTTCACGTGAGTAAGGGCGGCGGCGTTCAGCAGGCGCAGATCCAGTGGTATCCCGGCCACATGGCGCAGGCGATGCGCAAGCTCGGCGAGCGGCTGCGCGTGGTGGACGTCGTGATCGAGGTCGTCGACGCGAGGCTGCCCCAGGCCAGTTCGAACCCGGCGCTCGACGGGCTCGCCGCGCACAAGCGCCGGCTGCTCGTGCTGTGCTGTGAGGACCTCGCCGACCCGCATGCCACGAGGGAATGGCTGGCGTGGTACGCCGCACACGATCGCAATGCCATCGCCGTGAACGCCAAAGACCAGGGCGCCGTCAAACGGGTGACCTTCGCCCTGGATGCGCTCGCGGACGAGACGGGGACGACGCGGGCAATGGTCGTCGGCATCCCGAACACCGGGAAATCCTCGATCATCAACGGGCTGCTGCGCCGCACCGCGGCAAAGGCCGAAGACAAAGCTGGGGTGACGCGGTCCTTGCAGTGGTTCCGCGTTCGGCCGAAACTCGAAGTAATGGACTCACCCGGTATCCTCGTTCCGAAGATCGCAACGCCGGAGGCGCAGTGGCAGCTCGCCTTGACCGGTGCGTTGCCGCGCGAGCGCTTCGATGCCGAGGCGGTGATCGGAAAGTTCGCGCAGTGGGCGCAGGCCCACGGGCTCGACGCGGTCCCGGAGCTCGAGAGCTATGCGCGAGGCCGCGGGTTCGCCCGGCGCGGGGGCGAGATCGACTTGCACAACGCGTCGGGCGCCTATCTCAAGGATTTCGGCGAAGCCAAGTTCGGCCGGATCAGCTTCGAGCGGCCGGAGCCCGCTGCATGAGCACGGCTGCCCAGGCACGCAAGAACCGCAACGCCTCCCAGCGAGAGCGGCGCCGCCTCGACCGCCTGCACCGTTTCGAAGAGCTCGCGCACGCGGCCGGGCATCGGCTGGTCGGCGGGATCGACGAAGTGGGGCGCGGCCCGCTGGCCGGTCCGGTGGTCGCGGCGTGCGTCGTCGTCGACGGTCCCCTTCGCCTCCGCGGCCTCAACGATTCCAAGCAAGTTCCGGCCGAGTTGCGGGAATCGCTCTCGCTCGAGATCAAGGCCCAAGCGATCGCTTGGGGTGTCGGCGAGGCGAGCGTCGAGGAGATCGATCGGATCAACATCTACTGGGCCAGCGTGCTGGCGATGGAACGGGCGCTCGCAGCGCTCGCGATCTCGCCCGAATATCTCCTGACCGACGCCGTGCGCATCAAATCGTGGAGTGGGCCGCAGGAACCGGTCATCAAGGGCGACGCGAAGTGCGCGACGGTCGCGGCCGCGTCGATCGTCGCCAAAGTGCACCGCGACGCGCTCCTCGTCGCACTCGATGCGCAGTATCCGCAGTACGGGTTCGCGCTGCACAAGGGGTACGCGACGCCGCAGCACATCCAGGCGCTCACGGCGCACGGTCCGTGCGTCGAGCACCGGCGCGGGTTCTGGCGCGTACGCGCGGCGTGGGACGCGCTGCCGGGATTGGAAGCCTACGTCGAAGAGATCGGTCCCGCGTGAACCATGCGGAACGGGGACGCGCCGGCGAAGATGCCGCGGTCGCGCTGCTCGAAGCGAACGGCTACCGCATCGTGGCGCGCAACGTGCGTCTGCCCGGCGGAGAGATCGACGTGATCGCGCGTGAGGGCGACGTGGTGGTCTTCGTCGAGGTGAAGGCGCGCGCCGGATCGTCGTTCGGCAGCGCGCTCTCGGCGGTCGATGCGCGCAAGCGGGCGACGCTGCGCGCGCTGGCCGGCGACTGGCTGCAGATCGCGGCGCCGCGCGCGCGGGCGCGTTTCGACGTCGTCACGTTCGACCGCGGGCGAGCGCGGCTGCACCGCGGAGCGTTCGCATGACGACGCTGACAGGGCAGACCCTCGACAAGCGCTATCACGTCGACGAGCTGATCGGACGCGGCGGAATGGCGGACGTGTACCGCGGCATCGACACGATGCTGGACCGTGCGGTGGCGATCAAGGTGCTCACCGAGCGTGACGACGGCGAGCAGGAGCGGTTCTTGCGCGAAGCGCGTTCGATGGCGCGCTTGAATCACCGCAATATCGTCGCCGTCTACGACGCCGGGCGCAGCGACGGCTGGTCGTACATCGTGATGGAATTGGTCGAAGGCCGCACGCTGAACGCCGTCCCGGCGAGCGAGCTGACGATCCACACCGCGATCCGGCACTACATCGAAATTCTGGAGGGGCTCGCGTACGCGCACGAGCGCGGCGTGATCCACCGCGATCTCAAGCCGGCCAACGTCATGGTCGTCGCCAGCGGCGCCGTCAAGGTGATGGACTTCGGGCTGGCGCGCCGGATGAGCGAGATGTCCAGCGTGACCACGGCCGGCGAGATCGTCGGCACGATCGCGTACCTGCCGCCCGAACGGTTTCTCGGCAAGCTCGCCGACGAACGCAGCGACCTCTACTCGGTCGGCGTGATGCTCTACGAGACGTTCACCGGCGTGCAGCCCTTTCGCAGCGAGAGCGACGATCTGGTGGCCGTGATCTTCGGACACGTGAACGAGCCGCCGCCGCCGCCGCGCTCGCAAAATCGCGCGGTCCCGCCGCAGATCGAGCACATCATCCTCAAGCTGCTCGAAAAAGAACCCGATCGGCGCTATCAGACCGCGCGCGAAGTCCTAGGCGAACTGCGTTCGCTGCTCGGGACGGGTCCGCCGTCGGCCGATCCCAAACTGCAGCCGGACGCGGCGCCGGCCGGGAAACCGACGCGCGCCGCCAGCGCCGCGGAAGCGGATGCGCGCGCGATTCTGGCGCGCACGTTCGGCCGCTCGAAGACGATCGACATCGGGTACTCCGAGACGCTCGCAGGGATGCTCGCCACCCGCAAACGCGACTACGAGGAGGCGGCGCGCGCCTACCGCGCCGCGCTCAACGCGTTCGCCGAAGCGAACAACGAGTTGGAAGTGGCGAAGACCGCGCTGAAGTACGGCACGATGATTCTGCAAAAGAACAGCGAGGGAAGCGTGCTCGACCGGAGCGAACTTTCGAGCTCGGTCGACATTCTGACCGAAGCGCTGCCCGCGTTCCGCGGACGCTCGATGTTCAAAGAGCTCGAAGAGGGCGAACGGCTTCTCTACGCACTTCAGCGCACGCTGATCAGAACGCGCTGAGGCGGATGCGCGTCGATCGTTCCGCCATCTACCGGTTCCGGGCGATGTTCGGCCTGGGCTTCATCGCACTCGGCGTCGTAACGCTGTGGCGGGTCGCCGCGGCGCCCGCGCCGACGAACAGTAAAATCATCGGGGTCATCCTGGCGCTGGGACTGATCGGTCTGGGCGTCGCGCGCATCGTGCAATACGCACGGATCCGAGCCGCCGGAAAGACGTGAGTTCGGCCGCCATCGAGGCGCTCGAACATCGCGATGCCGGCGCGGCGATTCGCCGGCTCGCGACACCGAACGCCCTGGCGTTGATCGGCGATCAGCTGCTCGGCATCGTCGACACGATCGCCATCGGGTCGCTCGGGACCGCCGCGCTCGCCGGGATCACCGGCGCGGCGGGCGTGTTCATGGTGCTCGGCATCGGGCTCTTCGCGTTCGGAACGGGATTACGCATCGTCGGCGCACAGGCGATCGGCGCGGGGCAGAGCGAGCGCTTCGGGTCGATCGTGCGCTCCGCGATCGTCGTGCCGCTGGCGATCGCGCTGATCGCCGCGTTGGCCGCGATCCCCGGCGCGCACCCGCTGCTGCAGGCGATCCTTCCGCGCGGTGCTCCGCTCGAGGCCTCGGCGCACTACTTGACGCTGCGCGCCTTCTGTTTGATCCCGATGGTGTGCAGCGGCATGCTCATCATGGCGTTCGCGACCGCCGGCGATTCCCGGCTCGCGCTGCGCGTGCTGCTCGTCATCAACGCCGTGCACGTGCCGCTCGTGTTCGTCCTCGCGCTCGGCGCCGGAACGCATCACCCGTTGGGCCTGACCGGCGCGGGGATCTCGTCGCTCCTCGCCGAGCTGGTCGGACTGGCGTATGCGATCGACCAAACGCGGCGCCGGCCGGAACTACGCATCTTCGCGACGTGGCGGATCGATCGGGATCTCGTTCGGGTGACGACGTCGCTCAGCTGGCCGGAGTTCGTCTTCCTCACGCTGCAGATTCTCCCGGAGCCGGTGACGATCGGTCTGCTCGCCCCCTACGGCACCGAAGCTGTCGCGGCGTTTCGCGCGTTGTCGCTGGTGAACGACGCGACGTGGGCGCTGCCGGGATCGCTCGGCGATGCGGCGGAGGTCATCATCGGCCAGCGCATCGGCGCGCGCGACTACACCGGCGCCAAGACGTTCCTGCGCGCTGCGGTGCGCATCGCGCTGCGCGTGTGCGTCGGGGTCGGGGCGCTCGTCGCGCTGCTCGCGTGGCCGCTCGCGGCGCTCTGCACGCTGAACCCGGCGCTCGCGACGGTCGCCGCATTGCCGCTGGCGCTCCACGTCGGTCTGACCCTGCCCCTGAAGGGATGGGCGATGACGGTGCTCGCGCCGATCCGCGCGTCGGGAGACACGCGCTTCGTGATGGTGATGGGGATCGGCATGACGGCGATCGCGATCGGCGGGATCGCGCTGGGCATCAACACGCTGCACCTGGGGCTATGGGCCGTCCCCCTCGGCTGGACCGCGGGCTGGGTCTTCCGCGGCGTCGTCACCACCGTACGCCTGCGCGGCGGAGACTGGGAGCGCCGCCGCCTCGCGGTGTGAAGTCGAGCCCGCGGATTGCTCAAACGCGCGGCTACCCCGGAATCTAGTGATCTGCGGTTCGGATTGCCTCTGCCGGAATTGGCGCGGGCTTTGCCGTTGTCGCGACACCGCAGACTTTCTGAGCGCGCGACACGAGCGGCACGTACAGCTGTCCCTTGATGATGGTAACGTCTTTGTTGTTTCCGAAGAGGCCTTGGCGGCGACGGTACTCACTGCGATCGAACCGCACGTGAATCGTATCTCCGCAGAAACTGTGAACCTCGTCGACGCCAACTCGGAGATTCGCAGCCTTGTGGTTGAAGGGGTCATCCCTCCCCTGTTGCGCTTCTTGAACGCCCCCTTCAGCGTCGTCCCCCGCTCGGGCCACGACGTAGCCGTTTACGACGATATCGTTCACAAGTTCGTAGTGCCACTTCTGTCCGGTCTGAGCCGAGTACGAATTATGCCCTTCGATCGTGCGGACGACCAGTGGGGTGTCTTTTGGCACGAGCACGGTCACGGTTGCCTCCGCACCAACTGCAGCTGAAGGCTGCGGCGATGGTTCCACGAGATCCGCCGAAACGACGCTAGGCGCGAGCAAAATCCCGCAGACAACGACGATCGACTGAACGAGAGCCATCCGAGGCGTCATGAAAAACCCCTTCCCAAAGGTAAGCCGATGCGAACAGGTTCTATCAGCTCCGCCGCGGCGCCTCGTCGGCATCGAAGATGTCGAAGAAGATCGTGAGCTCGGGGCGCTCGTGCAAGATCGGGTGGATCTTCTTCACCAGCTCGACGTTCTCGGGCGTGAGGCGGTGCGTGCCGAGCGCTTCGAGCTTGCCATTGGTCTCCTCGACGACCGCGGGATCGAGCCGTTCGCGCAGCCATGCTTCGAGTTCGGCTTCGTCCGCGGCGGTGGCGACCTTCGCGCGCAATTCTTCCATGTCGAGTCCGACCCGCTTGCACATGTAGGCGCTTAGGCCGTCGCCGCGATTCAGGTACAGCCCGAGTTTGCCGCCCGGCTGTTCCGCGCGCAGCTTGTCGACGGTGCGCGGCATGAAGTAGAGGCCGGCGAGCTTCTCGCGCGGTCCGCGCGGCATCTGCTTCTCGAGGTCCAACGGTCCCATGGCTCTTCTCCTTGTCGTTGGTTCGCCTCAGCGGGCGAGATAGCGTTTGCGCAATTGGTCGAGCACGACGGCGAGCAGGATGACGACGCCGAGCACGATCAGCTGCGTGTAGGATTCGACGTGCAGCAGGTTCATCACGTTGTACAGCACGCCGATCAGCAGCGCGCCGAAGAACGTGCCGACGATCGAACCGCGGCCGCCCATGAGCGAGGTGCCGCCGACCACGACGGCGGCGATCGCCTGCAGCTCGTAGCCGCTGCCGTTCTGCGGAGCGCCCGACGCAAAGCGCGCCGTCAGGAGCACTCCCGCGACGGCCGCGCAGCCGCCGGAGATCACGTACACCAGCGTCTTGACGCGCCCGGTGTTGATGCCGGCGAGACGCGCCGCCTCCTCGTTCCCGCCGAGCGCGAGCACGTAGCGCCCGTACGCCGTGCGCCCGAGCAGTACCGAGAACACGATCGCGACGGCCGCCATGACGAGCACTGCATACGGCACGCCGGGGAAGCCCGGGATGCCGCTCAGCAGATAGCCGGTGCCGAGCCAGTCGAACGCGGCGCTGGCGTGCAGCGGAATCGGCTGACCGTGCGCCAGGATGAACGCGAGCCCGCGCGCGACCTGCATCATCGCCAGCGTCGTGATGAACGGCGGCAGGCCCAGCTTCACGACGGGCAGCGCGTTGATGTAGCCCGCGAACGCGCCGACGCCGATGACCGCGAGCACGGTGACGACGAAGTTTCCCGCTCCTCCGAACGGCAGCGCGTTCGACACCTGCGCCATCACGACGCTGGTGAGCGCGATGAGCGAACCGACCGAGAGATCGATGCCGGCGGTGATGATGACGAACGTCTGTCCGACCGCCATGATCGCGTTGACGGTGATCTGACGCAGGATGTTGGTGATGTTGCCGGGCTCGAGGAAGTTTCCGTGCGCGAGCACGTTGACGACCAGGATCACCGCGATGAAGCCGGCGGCCAGGGAGACTGTGCGGATCGTCGCGGCGCGGCGCTTCTTGGCAGCGACCTCTCCCGCGCTGGCGTCGAGCACGGCTTTGACTTCGGCGGCGGGTTTGATTTCGACGGCGGGCTTCAAGCGGCGACTCCGGTGGCGACGGCGATGACCTTTTGCGGGGTCGCTTCGCCCCGCGCGAACTCCGCGCGGATCGTCCCGCCGCGCACGACGAGCACGCGATGCGACATGCCGAGCACCTCGGGCAATTCGCTGGAGACCATGACGATGCCGGCTCCCTGCCGCAGCAGCTCGACCATCAGCGCGTAGATCTCCGCTTTTGCGCCGACGTCGATCCCGCGCGTCGGCTCGTCGAAGAGGAAGACGCGCGCGCGGCCGATCAGCCACTTGGCCAGCACGACCTTCTGCTGGTTTCCGCCCGAGAGGTTGCGAACGGTCTGCTCGCTGGACGGCGTGCGAATGCGCAGCTCGGCGATCTTCTCGTTCGTCGCGGCCGTCTCGGCCGGGCGATCGATGAACCCGTTGTGCGCGAACGCCTGCAGGTGGGCAAGCGTCGTGTTCTCGCGCACGGTCATGCCGAGCACGAGTCCTTGTCCCTTGCGATCTTCGGTGATCAGCGCAATTCCGGCGCGGATGGCGTCGGCCGGCGAGCGGACGACGACTCTGGCCCCGTCGACGGCGACTTCGCCGCGCAGCGGGACGTCGGCGCCGGCGATCGCGCGGACGATGTCGGTTCGTCCCGCGCCCACCAGACCGGCGAGGCCGACGATCTCCCCGGCTCGCACGTCGAAAACGACGTCGTGCACCGGCACCGCTCCGTCGGCGGCGAGATCGCTCACGTGCAGGACCGTCGCGGCGCCGTCTGCGACCGGCGGAAGTTCGGGAAAGTGGTTCTCGAGCGCGCGGCCGACCATCAGGCGGATCAGGTCCTCTTGCGGCATCGCGGCGATCGGGCGCGTCTCGATCGCCGCGCCGTCACGCAGGACCGTCACGCGATCGGCGATGCGCGGCAGCTCTTCGAGGCGATGCGAGATGTAGACGAACGCGACCCCTTGCGCCTTGAGCGTCGCGATCAGCGCGAAGAGCGCATCGGTCTCCCGGTCGGTCAGCGACGCGGTCGGTTCGTCCATCACGATCAGCCGCGCTTTGCGCGCGAGACACTTGGCGATCTCGACGAGCTGCTGCTGCGCGACGGTCAGCCGTCGAGCCGTTCGATCGAGCGGGAGGACGATACCGAGCTCGGCGAGCACGCGCGCCGCTTCGCGCGCAGCGCCGGCCCGGTCCAGAAAGAACCCGCTTCGCGGTTCGACGCCGAGCACGATGTTTTCGATGACGCCGAGGTCGGGGACCAGGTTGAACTCCTGGTAGATCATCCCGATCCCCAGCCGCTCGGCCGTCTTGGGCCCGTCGATCGCGACGACGCCTCCGTCGATCGCGATCTCGCCCGAGTCGGCCGGCTGCGCGCCGGCGAGGATCTTCATCAGCGTCGATTTGCCCGCGCCGTTCTCGCCGACGAGCGCGTGTACTTCACCGGCAACGACCTCGAACGACACGCCGTCCAGCGCACGCACACCGGGAAAGGTCTTCACGATGCCGTGCATCCGCAACAGAGGCGGGGACGCGGGCGTCAAAGGTGCTACTTGGCGTTCGCTTTCGTGAACGTACCGACCGCGACGGCGATCTTCGGCGGCGGCGTCTTGCCCGAGAAGTAGTCGTGAATGGCATCGACGGTCTTCGAGCCGATTTGATCGGGGTGCTGGATCGCGTCACCGTACATCGAGCCTGCGGCGATGGCAGTACGGGCTTCCGATGTCGCGTCGTACCCGATCACGACGATCTTGCCCTTGAGGCCCGCGGCCTCGATCGACTTCGCCGCACCGAGCGCCGAGTCGTCGTTGATGCCGAAGACGCCCCGGAGGTCTTTGTGCGACTGCAGGATGTCGTCCATCACCGACGAGGCGCGGGCACGCTCGCCGCCGCCGTCGATGTCGGAGACGATCGTCGCGCCCTTGCAGCCTGACGCGAGCGCCGCGCGGAAGCCCTTGACCCGATCTTGGACCGAGGTGACCGTCGGTTCATCGATGATTGCGACCGTCCCGACCCTGCCGGGGAGCGCCGCGCACATGAGCTTGCCCGCCTGAGCGCCGCCCTGCACGTTGTCGCTGGCGACGTGCGAGACGACCTTCCCGTCGTTGGACGCGCTCGCGATGTCGGCGGTGAACACGGGGATCCCGGCCTTGTTGGCCTCCACGATCGCGCTGCCGATCGCTTGCGAATCGTAGGGGGTCAGGACGATCGCCGCGACCTTCTGCGAGATGAAATCCTCGACCTGACTCTGCTGCTTGGCGTTGTCGCGCGCCGCGTCGACGACCGTGACGGTATAGCCGTACTTCGCCGCCTCGGATTTCATCCCGGACTCCATGTCCTGATAAAATTGCGCTTCGCGGTTCTGCACCGAGAACCCGATCGTCTTGCCGCCCGACGCAGCCCCAGCGCTCGCCGCGGGACTTGCGCCGCCCGTCGAAGCGGCCGTCGTAGAGGTCGACGTATCCGTCGATTTGGCGCAGCCGGTGAAAACAATCGCGAGGGTGCACGTGAGGACGAAAGCCTTCTTCATACCGACGAATCGGATGCGGGGAGCGTCCGCGGAACCCCTGCGAATGCCCGCCGCACCTCCGAATTGCCACGTACTTGAGAATACCTCGCAACAAGAACGGCCGGAGCGTGCGGCGCGACATTTATCGCAGTGCGCTCTTGACAACAGCGTCGAAATGGCCCTTTGGGGACTATCGGTGTTCCAGGAATCAGGGAGATGCCAGTAACGGCGCGGTCTCTGACTGGTTATCCACAGTAGTCGGCGTCACAGCTGTGTACCGTGTGGAGACGAATTCGCAAGTGGGCGACCGGCGGGCGAAGGCGCCTGCTCGCCTCGCCCATTGCGGGTGGAAATTGCCGGCGTAGTTGATGATGTTGATCGCCGCCTGCCGGGTGCCGTCGCTGAACGTCAGAAAGCAATTGCCGCCGAGGTTGCCGCCGGTGACGGTGACCGTCTGCGTCGGGCCGGGCTTCGCCGGGTCGAAGTTCGTGGTGGCATACGTCGCGTTCGCGCTTGCCCCCAGGCACGTGTCGGCGGTCTTCGTAAAGGTCCCGGTGTACGGCGCCCGGCCGGCAGATAATCCTGGATCAGGAACGTGTTGGACCCCTGCGGCGCGACCGGGAGCTGGCCGGAGGGCGAGATCGTCATGGCGCACCAGCGAGGGGGCGGTCCGCTCAGGCTGAAGGTGAAGGCGGGGAGCCCGGTGAGGGTGACGGTCGCGCTGAACGTCACCGTGATATAGAACGACGGGATCTGCGCGGTCCAGACGCTGCTCGTGCGGCGCTGCGTCGATTGGAGCGGCACGAACCCGGGCGGCGCAACGACGTCTGTCGTGACCGTGACGGTGGTACGTGCGGCGGCCGTGCCGAGCGTTTTCACCACCGCGAATGCCCCTTGACGTTTGCGGCCGGCGGAGTGAAGGGAGGACGTGCTCGCCTTTGCGCACTCGGCTGCGATCGCCGGAATCGACGCGTATGTCGTGCGCGTCGAAAGCGACTCGGGCGCCGGGACACCGGCGTTCCATATCGTCGGGCTGCCGGATCGCGCCCTCAACGAATCACGCGATCGCGTCCGCTCGGCGATCATCAACTCGGGATTCGGCTTTCCGCCCGGGCAGCTGCTGGTGAACCTCGCGCCGGCCGACCTGCGCAAGTCCGGCGTCGGCTTCGACTTGGCCGTTGCGCTCACGCTGCTCGCGACCGACGAGCAGCTCGACCGCGCGGCCCTGCGCGAGTACCTCGTGTGTGGTGAACTGGCGCTGGGCGGAGAGCTGCGCGCGGTCCCCGGCGTGCTGGCGATGGCGATCGCCGCACGGCGCGCGGGCTTCGCGTCGATCATCGTGCCGGAGGCGAATCGCGACGAAGCCGCGCTGGTCGACGGAATCGACGTGTACGCGGTGCCGACGCTCGCCGACGCGGTGGCCGTCGTGCTCGGTCACGGTGCGCCGTTCCGTCGTCGCGGATCGACCGTCCTCGACTCCTCCGACCACGCCGCGGTGGGCGATTTCGCGGACGTCCGCGGGCAGGTGCTGGCAAAACGCGCACTCGAGATCGCGGCGGCGGGAGGACACAACGTCGTGCTGGTCGGACCGCCCGGTTGCGGAAAGACGATGCTCGCCCGCCGCGTGCCGTCGATTCTACCGAGCATGACGACGGCCGAAGCGCTCGACGTCACGAAGGTCTACAGCATCGCTGGAATGCTCGGCACGCGTCCGCGGGTCGTGTCGACCCGGCCGTTTCGTGCTCCTCATCATACTGCTAGTCGCGTTTCACTCGTCGGCGGCGGATCGATGCCGCGCCCGGGAGAAATCTCGCTCGCCCAGCATGGCGTACTGTATCTGGACGAACTCGGCGAGTTCCCGCGCTCGACGCTCGAGGTCTTGCGTCAGCCGCTCGAGGAAGGAACGGTCACGATCGCGCGCGCCGCGGGAACGCACACGTTTCCTGCGCGCTTCACGCTCGTCGCGTCGATGAACCCGTGCCCGTGCGGCTTCCGCGGCGTGCGCGGCTCCGACTGCCGCTGCGACGATGCGCTCGTCCAGCGCTATCTCGGCAAGCTCTCCGGCCCGCTGCTCGACCGCATCGATCTCCACGTCACCGTCTCGCGCGTGAGCTTCGACGAATTGGTGCAGAACGGCTCGGCGGAAACGTCGGCCGAGATTCGCGTGCGCGTGGAGGCCGCCCGCGAGCGGCAGACGGAGCGGCTTCGCGATGCGGGCGTTCCCACGAATGCAGCGGTTCCCGCTGCGCTGGTGCGTCGGCTCTGCCCCCTTGAGACAGAGGCCCTCGCACTCCTCGAAGGCGCCGTCACTCGTGGCACGCTCAGCGCACGTGCGTTCGACCGCGTCGCTCGTGTCGCCCGCACAATCGCAGACCTAGCAAATGCGCCGATAGTAGCGCGCGCGCACGTCGCCGAAGCTTTGATCTACCGCGGCGGCGTGGAACGCCCCATGCCTGCCGCGTGAGGCCGCTTATCGGCTTGCCATCGTGCGAAAAGTCGTCCGATCCGGCGAAATAAGTGATCAACGGCGCGCGCGCCATCTGCGCCCGAGGGACCGATGGTTGATCGAACCTCGTGCGCCGGTGCTACTCCGTTGGGACCTCGCGACCACACATGCGAAACATTTCGCCCAGCTCGGGACGTCCGACTTGAAACTCATAGTGACGACGGAGGGCCGCAATCAAAGCACCCCGCCGGCCCAGTACCTCATCTCCGAGCGAGACGACTAGCGAGTTGGGCCATGCCTGCGGTCGGATCTCCCGGATCGCCGCAAAGATCTCGTCCTCGAAATCCGGGTGTCGCGCAGCAAGGAGAACGGCGAGCCCCGCAGTCGATCGCGAAATGCCGGCGGTGCAATGAACTACAAGCCGCTCGTCAACACGCGC
The DNA here is from genome assembly GCA_937927945.1 of uncultured candidate division WPS-2 bacterium. Taxonomy (GTDB): domain Bacteria; phylum Vulcanimicrobiota; class Vulcanimicrobiia; order Vulcanimicrobiales; family Vulcanimicrobiaceae; genus Vulcanimicrobium. Next base: position 119,701 of record CALEYW010000015.1, read on the forward strand.
TGCCGCATCAAACTCGAGTAAAGTTTGTATCTGCACGATGGTAGGAGCCAGTCCGTCGGCGGCCTCAACGACGTCATCGAACCTCAGTGTAAGGATGGGCGCAGTGATCGAACGTAGTTCGAGTGGCGACGAGGCGTCTCGGTCGAGGATCGAGACGATTCGGTCGGCGGATACGAGCGGAGCTTCACGGAGCTCGTCGAGACCACAGACATGGTGAATCGTAAGTGCTGCCAGCATGTGGGCCTATGAGGTTCTACCCCGCCGTGCGCAACAGCCTCTCTCCATGACGCTGGATGGCATGCGGCATCACCGAATCAGCGTTGGTCAGGCAACGACTAACCGTTGCATCGCCATCGCCGGACCGCGCCACTCGCCTAGTGTCCGATGCGTTTGGCGGCGTCGCGAAATAATCGTTCCCCTTCGACGTCGAAGCGCATCGCGGTGAGAAAATCGTCGACGTCGTACCGCGGAAGGACCTTTTGGATCGACGATAAGCAGGCCCTGGCTTCGTCAAGCCGGCCGGCGAGCGCCTGAGAGAACGCGGCGATCGCGAGAATGTGCGCGTGCGCGTTGGGGCGCCCCGCGGCCTGCACGCCGCAATCCGCGGCTTCGTCGAAGCGACCCATTCGAACCAGAGCCATGGCGCGTGCGCCCAGCATGCCGAAGAGCAACGGGTCAAATGCGCTCAGACGGCGCGAGCGATCTGAGAACGCGACGGCGGTGTCGGCATCGCTCGCTTGGGCGTGGACGAATGCCAGCGTGTAATGACCCAAAGCGAAGTTCGGACTCAGGTCGACCGCTTGTTCCAACTCGTCGATCGACTGATCGTGACGGGCGCGGAGTCAAAGCGCTCTCCCCATCGCCCAATGCGCGGCGGGGTCCCGTTCGTCGACCTTGAGGCTCTGCGCAGCAGCTTCGAACGCGCGGTCCCTCTCCGATTCGCGTTCTTCCCCAGCCCTGAAATACGTCTCGAAAGTGGGTGAAGGACAGGCCGGCGTACGCGCGCGCAAAGGTCGGATCGAGTCGTACCGCCGTCTCAAAAAAGTTCTGTCCCCGCTCGTTGTCGAGTCTGTTGAAGCGATACGCGTGCCAAAGGCCGCGATGATGCGCCTCGCACGCGTCCAGTGAATTCGGCGGGCGCAGCGCAGCGCGATTGCGTTCGTGCTCTCGATTTCGTTCGCGATCGATGAGACGATGCGGTCGGTGATATCGCCGGTCATGTGGAACGCATCATCAACCTTGTGATCGAACGCCTCCGTCCAGATGAGACTCTTAGCGGGGAAGGACCCTACCGATTGTTCTCCCGCATGTACTCTACAAGCACGTGCAGAAACGAGACAGTCATCCAAACTCGGTCGTTGAGGTCCAGAGCGAAGCCGTTTATTTGCGGCAAGTTCACTTTGGTAATTCCTTGCCGGGTTGCGCCTACGAAAGTCGCCAACGTATAACCGCGCGTGGCGCGGTCCTGTGCCACAATGTACGTGGGCCCGTGGTTTGCATTGCTGCCTATGCCTACGATGTCAGCCGTGGTTGGAATCGTATGAACCGCATGATCGGGGGTAGCTAGCACCAAGGTCGCGCCAGTCGCAAACCAACATTGATCTGAAGGCCCGCGCGCGATGTGCCTGACGGGCTCCGAAGGTGCAAAACGCCAGCGAACCAACTTACAGCCACGCGACAGACTCCAGACCTGGGACCCGAGGGCGGCGACGACTCCGTCTTTATCGCCCGCAGCCAAAATAGGGTAAGGGTCCTGCGCTCGGGGCAGCGAGCAGGCTGGCTCGCATCTCTCAGGCGTGCAAAAGCCAACGCGTGACGTGAGTCGCTCCGCAAACCAGAACCCGCCCCGCACGGCGACGAATTGGGGATAGAGTCCCGTCATGGCAGCAGCTCGATCGCCGGGATGAAGAAGCGTAACGGTGACCGTACCACTTCGGCGAACGAGAGCGAGGCCTCCTGACGTCGCGCACGCCGAAAAAACCTCTTTTGATTTCGAGAGCGCAGCGACCGCGCCGCGGGCGCACGACTGCGGAAGGTTGAGGACCGCCGTGAAAACACCGCGGCGTTGGTCGAGCCGAAACATCTGCGCGCCACTCTGCACGTAAACGTAGCCATCGCCGAGCGGCTGGGGTCTTCCGAGACTCGCCGGCTGTTGCCCGGCTCCGAGCCTCAGGGGAAACGAACGCGAAACGAAGTCAGCTCGTACTGCGCCGAAACACCCCAAGGTCGACGATATGACGAGGAAGACTGCGGCAAGAGTGATTGCAAAGCCCCGGCACCTCACAAGCGAGCCGTTGACTGTACTGAAGCCCTTTACCTGTGGTGCGGTTCTCCCAACCTCGTGAGCAAGATACCGCGCGACATTCGGACCGGACAAAATCGCGAAGGGGTTTTCGAGGCCCGATGCGAGCGACCGGACGCAGGGCTTGGATTTTATTGACAGACGTCTGGGGGCACGTGCTTGCAAAACGCGCGCTCGAGATCGCGGCTGCCGGCGGACACAACGTCGTGCTCGTAGGACCGCCTGGCTGCGGCAAGACCATGCTCGCACGTCGCGTGCCGTCGATTCTACCGAGCATGACGACGACCGAAGCGCTCGACGTTACCAAAGTTTACAGCATTGCCGGAATGCTCGGCACACGGCCGCGGGTAGTATCGACGAGGCCGTTTCGGGCGCCGCATCACACTGCCAGCCGCGTTTCACTCGTCGGCGGTGCCGGTGCTGGGAAGCCCGCCGTCGAAGGCAACCAGACGATGGTTGCCTTGCTTGCCGGCATTTTTGGTTACTCGCACAGGCCGAGACGAACACGAGCCAGGGTCCTAAGGTCCTGGTCGTACACGATCTAAAGGCGAAAATGATAAATACGTCTGGCTCACCGGTCACCGTTGATTCGTGTCGCGCTTTATCAAAGCTCTACGAGGGCGGATCGCTGTTCAATCTTGCCCACGTCACGCTTCACAACGCGAGCAAGAAGCCGATCGAGGCGATTGGACGAACCCTCTTTCCGTTCACAGCGTTTGGTGACGTAGCCGGCGATCCTAAGACATCATTGCTTGAGGTGACGCTTGCGCCGGGCGAATCCTTAGGCGAGGACTACAAGTTCAACGACGGCGGCAAACAACCGCTGATGGGCGGGATGACCATCATCGGTGGAAAGCTCAACGAGTGGCCCAGCGTTTATGAGGTTCGATGCGAGGCCACGCGAGTGCGGTATCAGGACGGCACTGTCTGGAAACTCTTCTAAAGAGACTCACCTAATTCACGGGGGCAGCCCCACAGCGAAGTCCCTTTGCGGATCGTCGAGCGGCTCCGGCGCGGCCGCCTTCGTCGCGTGGAGTGGCTCGAGGCGCCTGCCGAGCTCTCTACGCCTTTCTTCAAAGTTGTGCGGCGACCGCGCCAAGGGCTACCAACTTAGTCGAGAAATTTGCGCCGTGAGGGCCCGGTAGGGGTTCGGCCTGACGGTGGTCGCCGACTAGCGCGGGGCTTACAAGACCTCGGTTTCGTAGATTTCAATGTCGCCGCCGCCGGCGAGAATCGGACAGCCCTTCGCCAAAGTCGCGGCAGCGTCGAGACTGTCTGCTGCGAGAATCGAATATCCCGTCAACCCCGAAAGAGTGCCCTCGCGAACTGATCCGCCGACGGCAACCGACTTGGATCCGGCGAAGGGGCCGCCGCCGTCGACGACCGCTTTCCCGAGGCTTCCAAACCAGCCGCGCCACGCCGCCATTATGGTTTCGCTTTGCGCCCGGTGCGGCATGCCGCCACCCTTGTAAACGAGCAGGAAGTTTGCCACTGAATTCTCCTTAACCTTAGATGCGTCCGTAAGCCCCGCGGCCTCGTGTTTGCATCGACGCGTCTTGCGCGGGCTGAGCAAACGCTTGACGAACTGTCGCACTTGAATCTCCTGAGCGAGCGACATGCGCGCGCAGATGGGTGATCGTCGCACGAAGCTTTGCGCGGCAGATCGCGTCGCGCTCCCGCTCGCAGACTTGTTCCCAACGCCACGAGGCTTTGCCCACAAAGGCCATCATGCGGCGACTAAATGGGCAGCCGGGCTCTTTCTTGGGCAGACGCCGGGACGTCCGTTTCGAACTAGAGCTGCGCAAAGGGGTCCGTGAGCCAGGACCATTTCTCGCACGCCCGACAAGAACGCCGAGCGCGACGAGGGGCGGCGTCGGCGAGGGCGGTTGCCATGGAAAAGGGGTGCGTCCCAACCGGCTTGTAGTGGGGTTGCCCGCATCTCCATCGGAGGAAAAACAATCGCCTCATTAGTGACGGCCGAGGCGCGGGACGACCGCGGGCCGCATGAGTAACGACAATTCGGCAAACTCCCAGCATCGTATCACCGTGCGACGACGGCAACTTGAACCGTTTCGCGGTGGCCTGGTGCCGGCGTGCTCACCATGACCCTTTACACTGCGTGGCGCGATGCGTTTTGGGCGGAGCTCGAGCGCGTGATGGGGGCTCCCAGAACCATCATCAACGACGACCAGCGCCAAATCGGCGGCTGGATCATCACCAGCGAACCATGGGCCGCATCCTACGCGGTTGTGAAGCATGCCGAAGCGCTCGTTCTCCCCGATGCGGGTGCTGTCGCGGGTGGCGTCGATCGGTTCGCACTAGTCGTAGATAATCCGAAGACGGTAGCTAGGCGCTTTGCGGTAACCTTGCACGCCAAACGCCCGGATCTCTGCCCCTGACGTTCCAGGGCCCGGCGACCTCGATTCAGCGACCGACAATCGACGCGTTCTGAAGGAGCGTCGCGGGGAGAGCCACTAAGAATGCACACGCCCAGCAACAGCCTTCCACCGTGCGAGCAATTCGCCGAGCTGGAAGAGTTCGACGACACGGGATTCGAGTGCGCGGTTTGCGAGCGCCTTGAGATTTCACACGCAAACCCCGGGCGACGGAAACTAACCGTCCCGCAGGCCGAAGCCGAGCGTGCAGCGATGATCGGCGCGTCAGCGGAGGACGAGGGTCTATAACCTAAGCCGCCTTCACCTCACCCCCGATTCCACTCGCGACCATGCCGGAAGCCCTGTTCCTCGGGGTACGGGAAGTACGACACCTGCGCGCCTTCAGCGAGCGGCACACACATGACGTATCGCTCGCTGCCATCTGGCGCGAAGGCTCTTTCGCCGAACGCGTCCGCGACAAAGACGACTGGGTTCGCGATCACGAGGCCATGCTGCGGATCGTGCGCTTGGTCGAGCGACACGTCCACGAAGCACCCGTGGAGCGGAATTTCGGCGATGAGGTGCCCCGGCCATTCGTGACCCGCTTCGGTTCTCCACCCCAACCCAATGTCGAATGCGCCGGCCTCGCGCGCCGCTACGACGTCCACGCTGCCGCTCGCTCGGAACCGCACGTTTGCGGCGTTCTCTACGATCGCGCGGACGGGAAACGGGCGAGCATCGTACCCACAGGCGCGCAGCGCCACGATCAGTTCCCGCGTATGCTGGATGGAGCGGTTCGGCGGATCGCCGCGGGCGAGCTGCACGTCGCGCGTCGTCCGGGCCACCTGATACACGCGAACGAAGTCGTCCTCAGTCATCGGTCCGCCCGTCTTTGCTCGCGCGCTCGGCGCACCTTTGCCATCGGCACACTCGGCGCTCATCGCCCCGAGCCGCAATGACCGGACCCCGTGAACCGATCCGTCTCGTGTGAGAGTCGGTCCTTGGTGGGTGCAGGCAGCAGGTTATACCGCTGGTTCCTGGTAGCTCGCGGGCGTTGTCTCCTTGAGCCTCACTCGATGAGGGGACGGGCCACTATGCGCGATTTGTCGGTGTTCGCCGGCTGGTTTGGGTTGCCGAACGATGAGTTTCTCCTGCCCTGGAGGTCTATCTCAGCGGAACAGCCCGGCGGGCTGGGCACGAAGGCGACAGGACTGGAGCGCACCCATGGTCATCGTTGCAGGACACATCACCGTTGAGCCGCAGCAGCGCGAGTCCTACCTCGCGGGCTGTGTGCGCATCGTCGAACAGGCTCGCCGGGCAGTTGGCTGCCTCGACGTCGCGATCTGCGCGGACCTGGTCGACCCCGGCCGTGTCAACATCTTCGAGCGCTGGGAGTCGCAGGCGGCGCTGGAGACCTTCCGCAGCAGCGGCCCTGACACGGAACAGCGCCGGGCGATGCTCACGGTGTCCCGTTCAGGAGTACGACATCGCCGACGTGCGGGCCGTGTTCGGGGAGGGTGCGGTATAATCGGCCGGATGGACTCTGCTGCGACGGATGAGATCGGCGCCGCGGTTCGGTGGAAACGAACGACGACAAACTCAGCGAGAAGGGAACTGCGACCATGAAACTGACGACCATCACGATCGTCTCCGTCGACGGAGTGATGCAGGGACTCGGCGGGCGGACGAGGACCGCAGCGGCGGATTCGAGCGCGGCGGATGGGTCACGCCGCTGTTCGACAACGAGGCCATGGCGTTTCTCAACCAGGTCTACCAGCGCGCCGACGCGTTCCTGTTCGGCCGGCGGACCTACGAGATCTTCGCCGGCTACTGGGGCGCGATGGAAGATCCGGGGCACCCCATCGCAGGTGCCTTGAACACGCAGCCCAAGTACGTCGCATCGACCACGCTCACCGAACCGCGCTGGGCGAACACGACCGTCCTCTCCGGTGACGCCGCGGCGGCCATCGGCGAGCTGAAAGCCAAGCCGGCGGGTGAGCTGCAGGTGCACGGCAGCGGCAGCCTGATCCGCTGGCTGTTCGACAACCAGCTTGTCGACGAGATCACCCTGCTCACCGTCCCGGTGGTCGTCGGCCAGGGCACGCGGCTATGGCAACGCTCGTGAGAGATTGAACCCCTGCGCTCGTGAAAACTGAACCCCTCC
>CALEYW010000016.1 GCA_937927945.1 uncultured candidate division WPS-2 bacterium
TATGGAGGCGAATCTTGAACGTGCAGGTCGGGACAAAGCTGTGGTTGCGGTTCGAGCACAATGGGAGCCCGGGGTTCGGGACGCTCGACGGTGAGAGGATCACCCGCTTCCAAGGCGACATGTTTGGCTCGCCCACCTCGACGGGCGAGGAAATCCCCTTGCGCGACGTCACGCTGCTGCCGCCGACCGAGCCGACCAAGATGGTGGGGCTCTGGAACAATTTCGCCGCGCTGGGTCAGAAGCTCGGCCTGGAAATCCCCCCGGAGCCGCTGTACTTCATCAAGGGAAGCAACGCGTTCATCGCGGGCGGCGAGGTGATCCGCAAGCCGCCGTTCTACGAGGGCCGCGTTGTGTTCGAGGCCGAGCTCGGGATCGTGATCGGCAAGCGCTGCACCGGCGTCGATGAAACGCAAGCCGGGGAGTACATCTTCGGATATACGTGCGTCAACGACGTCACGGCGTTCGACGTACTCAACGCGGACCCGTCGTTCGCGCAGTGGACGCGCGCCAAGAGCTTCGACACCTTCGGCGTGTTCGGCCCAGTCATCGCGACGGGGCTCGATCCCGACACGCTGACCATTCGGGCGATCCTAGACGGCGACGAGCGGCAGAATTATCCGGCCAGCGACATGATCGTGAAACCGGCGCGGCTGGTGAGCGCGATCTCGCGCGACATGACGCTCATGCCGGGCGACGTGATCGCCTGCGGCACGTCGATCGGTGCCGGCAAGATGAAGCCAGGCAGTACGATCGAGGTTGCGATCGACGGCATCGGCACGCTCACCAATCGCTTCGAGTAAAGGTCGACATGCGAATTTGTATCATAGGCGCCGGTGCCATCGGCGGCATGCTCGGCGCGCATCTGGCGCTCGCGGGCGAGCAGGTCACGTTCATCGAGAAAAATCACGAGCACGCGAGCGCGATTCGCAGCAACGGTTTGCGGGTGGAGAGCGAGGGCGAGGCGATCGTCGCGCACGACGTGGCGGTCACCGACAGCTTCGCCGAACCCGGCGAGCAAGATCTCGTCATCATCGCCGTCAAGGCGCATCAGATCCCGCTGCTGCTGCCCGACATCCGGCAGCTCTTCGGACCGCAGACGATGGTCATGACCGTCCAGAACGGTATCCCCTGGTGGTATTTCTACAAGCATGGCGGCCAGTACGACGGCCGAACGATTACGGCGGTCGATCCGGACGGCTTCATCGACCAGCACATCGAGCGCGAGCGCATCATCGGGTGCATCGTCTACCCGGCCGGCGAAGTGATCGCGCCGGGGGTCGTGCACGTCGTCGAAGGTAACCGGTTCTCGGTCGGCGAGCTCGACGGCTCGAAAAGCGAGCGCATCGAAGCGCTCTCGCAGTTGCTCGTTCGTGCTGGCTTCAAGTCGTACGTCCTCGAGGACATCCGCTCGGAGATCTGGCTCAAGCTCTGGGGCAACCTCTCGTTCAACCCCATCAGCGCGCTCACGCACGGCACGCTGGCCGGCATCTGCCGCAACCCGCAAACCCGCGCCCTCGCGGCGGCGATGATGGCTGAAGCGCAGCAAATCGGCGAGAAGCTCGGCATCGCGTTTCGCCACACGATCGAAAAGCGCATCGCGGGCGCCGAATCGGTCGGCGAGCACAAAACCTCGATGCTGCAAGACGTCGAAGCCGGCCGTCCCCTTGAGATCGGTGCGCTCGTCGGCGCCGTCGTGGAGTTGGGACGCCTCACCGACACCCCCACCCCGCACATCGACTCCATCTACGCCGCCGTCGCCCTCCTCAACGAAAATCTCCCGCACCCCGTCGCGTCCGCGAACGGGCAAGCTGAGACCTCGAAGACGGTCGCCGGCTAGCCCTCCGATACGGCATCCTCCCGGCTGGCGCGGGCGGCCGATTTGGTGAAAGAAGGAGGTGAAGGACAAATCCGCTCATGGCGAACGGCGACGTCGACCCGCAGACCGAGAATCGTCGAGTCTTTTGCGATCGGCGCGAGGCAGGGCAACTGCTGGCGCCGCTCCTGCGTCACTACGCCGGCCGGCGCGACGTCATCGTTCTCGCGCTTCCGCGCGGCGGCGTACCCGTGGCGTTCGAGGTCGCGATGTCGCTCGCCGCACCGCTCGACGTGTTCACCGTGCGCAAGCTCGGCGTGCCCGGACGCGAGGAGCTCGCGATGGGCGCGATCGGAAGCGGCGGCGCGTACGTCTTGAACTACGACGTCGCCGACGCCCTGCAGATCTCGCACGGTGAAGTCGTCCGCGTCGCGGAACGGGAGCGCCGGGAGCTCGAGCGTCGCGAGCGGCTCTATCGCGACAACCGCCCGTACCCGGAGCTGCACGGCAAGACGGTCATCCTGATAGACGACGGACTCGCCACCGGTGCGTCGATGCTCGTCGCGGTGAACGCACTGCGGCGGAAGCGTCCGGAGAAGATCGTCGTCGCCGTCCCCGTCGCTCCGCCCGAAACGTGCACCATGCTCCGTGAGTCCGCGGACGAGGCAATCTGTTACGAGACGCCCGAGCCGTTCGGCGGTGTCGGAGCGTGGTACGAAAACTTCTCGCAAGTCAATGACGACGAGGTCCGCGCGTTGCTGAACCAGGCATCGCTGCGGCGCGCTTCATGATGACCACGGCCGTTGCCGTCGCGTCTTGGCACGGCATGGGTCTGCTCATCGCCGCATTGAAGAGGTCAGGAGATGAGCGGCTCGGCGAGTTGGGCGTCGCGCGCGTCAGCAGGCTCGCGGCGCGGTGAGCGCTCCAGCCGGAGTGCGACGACGAAGAGGCCGACCGCGCAGGCATAGGCCGTCGCCGCGAGGCCGAGCGACGCGCGCGCGCCATGCGCTCCGGCAACGAGCGCGCTCACCGCGGGAGCGAGCGTACTGCCGAGGCTTCCAGCGAGCAGCAAGAACGTGACCAGGCGCGGCGGCGCGCCCGCAAGTTGCTCCGAGCCGACCGAAATCATCAGCTTGTACATGGACGTCGAGCAGAAGCCGAAGAGCGCCGTGAGCGTGAAGAACGTCGGCGCGTTCGTCGTCGCCGCGAGAACTGTCGCGAGTCCGGCGGCGACGGCTCCGGCGCCGACGAGCAGCGCGCGCGGTGCGACGCGCGTGACCGCGACCGCCGCCGTGAGCAGCCCAAAGATGGACGGCCCCCAGAACGTGCCGACGATCGTCCCCGCACGCGCCGGCGGGACGCCGGCGCCCTCCAACGCCGTCGGCGCCCAGAGAAGAAACGCGCCCTGCCCGACCAGGTACGCGCAAAGCGCCGCACCGCAGAGCCCCGCACGGACGAGGGCGCGTGCCGAGTACGTTTCCTTGGTGCCGACGGCCTCGCCCGCGACGCCCTCGATCGCGGCGGCCGGGAAACGAATGCGCTGCGCGGCGACGAGGATGCTCGCGGCGACCGCCGCCGTCGCGACGTAGGCCGTCTGCCACGGAAAGCCGCGGGCGAGCGTCAGCGCTGCGAGCGAGGGGAAGACGAATCCTGCGACGCTGAACGCGCAATCCGTTCCGAGGAAGGCCATCGCGCGCCGTCGCCGTGCATAGATGCGCGAGATGATGACGGCGCCCGCCGAGAGTCCGATGCCACTTCCCACCCCGGCGATGCCCAGGCCGAACGTCGCGAAGGGCAACGCGCTCGAAAACGTGAGCATCGCGACGCCTGCCAGGATCGCCGCGTTCGCGACCGAGATGGCGGCGCGCAGCGAGAGGCGTTCGAAGAGCGCGAAGCAGAGGACGATCCCGACGAGATTCCCTCCGGTGAGCGCGGAGAAGAGCGCCGCCGTCTGGGTCACGGGCGCGCCGAGCGCATGCGCGGCGGCACCGAGGATAACCCCCGTGGGAGTAAGGAGGCCGGACATTACGGCATACGCCAAGAGCGCGACGGCAGTAGGGAACAAGTCGCGACGGAGCATCAGGCCACATTCACGGCGTCGTCGCGCGGAGCCGCTGCCCACTTGTCGGTGGCAGCGCGCCAAACGCGTCACCCGCGGACGAGGCGCGCAACGATGTGTTTCGAACGAGCCGGCATGACCAAGCCGCGGCGCGCGCCGACCTTGATCCTCGGCGCGATGCCGTCGGAGGTACGCCCGATAACGGCGCAACTCGCCGATCGGCGGAGCGGATCGCTCGGGTGCTTCACCTATGAGATGGGGCGGCTGCGTGGGCGTCGCGTCGTCGTCGCGGTCACCGGCGTCGGCGTGACCAATGGAGCGATGGCCGCCGCGCTCTTCGTGAACGCATTCGGTCCGACGGAGACGATCGTTACCGGGACCGGCTCCCGCTTCAACCCCCGAATCCGCACCGGCGACACGGTCATCTCCACCAAAACGATCCACCACGCTGCCGGGAGTCTCACCGATGCCGGAATGATCTATCGGAAGGTGCGCGGCCCGCGTCCCGGGTTGATGACGTCATGGGCGTACAAGCCCGATCCCGCATTGCTGCGGTTTGCGAAGGACGCGATCGGAAGCTACGAGCCCGAGGAGATCGTCGTCGAAGGCGTGCGCTATCGGCCGGCGGTGCTGACCGGCGTGGTAACGGCGAGCGATCTGTTCGGCGTCTCGGCGGCGAAGATCGAGGACATGCGCGCGAAGCTCGATCCCGACATCATGGAGATGGAGAGCGCCGCGATCGCGCAGGTCTGCCATCAGCTCGGAACACCGCATATCGTCTTCCGCGCCGGCAGCAACCGCACGCAGGTGAATCCGGGCGCCGACTACCGGCGTCTGGGACGACTCGCCGCCGCAGCCGCCGCGCGCTGGACGATCCACTTTGTCGAATCCTTGGCACTGCGCGACGCGGCGTGACGACACGTCCCCGCCCGGCCGCGCTCGATCCCGCGCTGCCCTCGATCGACCTGCACCGCCATCTCGACGGGAACGTCCGCCTGCAGACGATCATCGATCTCGGGCGCCGCTACGGCATCGCGCTTCCCGGTGAGACGCTCGAGGCGCTGCGGCCGCACGTCGTCGTTTCGCAGACGATGCCCGATCTCGTCTCGTGGCTCGAGAAACTGCACTGGATGACGGCCGTCCTCGCTGAACCCGACGCCTGCCGCCGCATCGCCTGCGAGAACGTCGAGGATGCCGCGCGCGACGGTCTCGATTACGTCGAATTGCGCTTCAGCCCATACTTCCAGGCAGTGACGAACGGGCTCGATCCGGCGGATGTCGTCGCGGCGATCGTCGACGGCGTCGACGAGGGATGCGCGCGGACCGGGATGCGCGTGAAGCTCATCGGAATCTTGAGCCGAACCTACGGGCCGGAGGCTTGCACGGTCGAGCTCGATGCGCTCCTGCGCCGGCGCGACCGTATCGCGGCGCTCGACCTCGCCGGCGACGAGATCGCGTGGCCCGCCGAGCTCTTCGAGCGGCACTTCGATCGGGCTCGCGACGCCGGCTGGGCGGTCACGGTCCATTCCGGCGAAGCGGCTGGGGCCGCGAGCATCTGGTCGGTGTTGCGGGTTCTCGGCGCGACGCGGATCGGGCACGGCGTCCGCGCGATCGACGACCCCGCGCTTCTGGAATACCTGGCGGAGCACCGGATCGGGATCGAGACGAACCTCACCAGCAACGTCCAGACAGGAAGCGTCCGGAGCTACCGGGAGCACCCGATGAAGCGCTTTCTCGCGCTGGGGCTGCTCGCCACGCTCAATACCGACGACCCGGTCGTCAGCGGCATCGATTGGCCGCACGAGATCGAGGTTGCGGCCCCTGCCGCCGGCCTGACGGAGGCGGAGATCCGGACGGCGCAGCGCAACGCGCTGGAGGTAGCGTTTCTCTCCGACGACGAGCGTCGTGACCTGCGGGATATCTGCGCGGAACGGTCAGGCGTCCGCGTTTCGTGACCGGTCCGAAAGTCTGGGAATAGGATGTGAGCCGGACTGCGGCGGTTTTGATACTGTGAGCGCATGTTGTGGGATCCGACGGCTTCCCGCAGGGCGCTGGCCGCCTTTGTCGTGTTGGTCCTAGCGGCGGGCTGCGCGCGCTCGCAACGTCCGCCGCGGCAAAGCGGCAATGCCGTCGTACCGGTCGTCACGGCCGCGTACGGGGCCGTGGCGCCGAAGACGGTCTTATCCGGGCTCATCGCGCCGCTGCAGAACGTCGCGATCACGTCGACGCTCGCCGAACCGGCCGCCAGCGTCCGCGTGCAGGAGGGCGATCGGGTCTACCGCGGCGAGACCTTGGCTCAGCTCGACACGGCGGACCTCCGTGCCCAGTTGCAGGCCGTCTTGGCCACCGCGAACAGCAGCTCCGCGAAGGCGACCCAGACCTTCGATCAAGCCGGCCTGACGATCGCTCAGAACGGCAACGTCGTCAACTCGGCGCGCGCTGCCGTGCGCTCCGCACAGACGACGCTGGGCAACGACGAGATGAACCTGCGGCGTGACGCGCAGCTCCTGCGGGAAGGGTACATCGCGCAGTCCGCTTACGACCAGCAACGCACGCTGGTCGAGACCGACCGGCAGAACGTGCGCACGGCGCAGGTCACGCTGCAGAACGACATCACCCAGGTGCACGCGAACGGCACGACGGCGAGCGGGTTGCAGGGCGCGAACGTGTCGGCGGCGCGGGCCGACGTCGAGACGGCGCTCGCGCAAGCCCAACAGGTCCGGGTGCAGATCGCGAAGGCGACGATCGTCTCGCCGATCGACGGAATCGTCGTCAACCGCAACATCAACCCGGGCGAGTTTCCGGGCTCGCGCACCCTGTTCACGCTGCAGCAGACCGACCGTGTCTACGCGGTCTTGAACGGAGCTGCGTCGCAGATCGTCGGCGTCCGCAACGGCGGTCCGGTGAACCTGACCGCCGACGCGCATCCGGGCGCGACGCTTCGCGGTACCGTCGTCGGCGTGCTGAACGCCGTTACGCCCGGAGCGACGAACTTCATCGTCAAGGTCGTGGTGGACAACGCGCGCGGCACGCTGCGACCCGGGATGGTCGTGACCGGAGCGGTGAGGCTTCCCGGCGCGGCCGGGATCATCGTCCCGGTGACCGCGTTCCTCGACACGACGCAGAGCACGCTTCAGGTCGTTCGCGACGGTGTCGCGACCACCGTGCACGTCACCGCGCTCGCGCAAGACGCCAAGAACGCGGTCGTCGCCGGTCTTCCGGCCGGCGCCGTCGTGATCGCCAACGGGCAGCTCGGCCTCTCCGACGGCCAGCCCGTCCAGCCGCAGCGGCGGCACCAGGTCGCGGAGCAGTAACGTGCGGCTGACGACGCTGTTCGTCCGGCGACCGACGCTGGTCTTCGTGCTGCTGGCGCTCATGCTGCTGGCGGGCGTGCTGGCCGCCAAGACGCTCGTGCAGCAACAGTTCCCGAACGTCTCGCAACCGACGATCAGCATCGCGGTCTCGTATTCCGGAGCATCGACGACGGTGATGCGCGACAGCATCGTGAAGCCGATCGAGGACGCGATCGCCGGTACCGAAAACCTTCAGACCCTCAGCTCGAACATCCAGGCCGGTCAGGCAAGCATCTCGGCTGCCTTCACGATCACGTCGGATCAGAACACGGACCTCGTCAACACGCAGAAGGCGCTCACGCAGGCCGAGCACAACCTGCCCTCCGACCTGCAGCCACCCACGCTCTCGATCCGTGACCCCTCCGAAGCCGTCGTGGTGACGATCGGCCTGACGTCGTCGCAACTGACCGCGAGCCAGCTGTCGCTGATAGCGAACGGGCGCATCGTTCCCGCGATCGAACAAGTGCCGGATGTCTCGGGCGTGAGCGTCGGCGGTGCGGTGACGCCGGCCTACGAAGTCGTGGTGAACCCCCGCCGCCTGAGCGCGTACAACCTCACGCTGAACGATGTGATCAGCACCGTCGCCGGCAGCAACGCCCGGGCGCCGGGCGGCATCGCGTACGAGCCGAACCGTGAGACGCAGATCGACATCCGCGGCGACATCAAATCGCCGCAGTCCGTGTCGGGCTTGCCGCTCGCTACGCCGGCGACGGGCGCGGGAGCGTCGGCGGCGTCATCTGCGACCGCGGGGCTCGACCCCTGGACGATGGCGACGCAGGTGCTCCGCGTCGGCGACGTCGCGACCGTCGTGGACGGCTACGAGCCGCGGCGGCAGACCGCGGAGGTCAACGGTATCGGCGGCGTCTTCATGCAGGTGCAGAAAGCGTCGGCGTCGTCGGAGGTGACCGCTTCGGACAACGTCCTGGCCGCGCTCCCGCGCATTCGCTCGCAGTTCCCCGACATCAACTTCAACGTCATCAACGTCCAGTCGAAGTACACCGCGCAGCAGATCGACGGCGTCATGCGGACGCTCGCCGAGGGGATCGCGCTGACCGGAATCGTGATGCTGTTCTTCCTGGGCTCCTGGCGAAACGCGATCGTCGTGCTCGTCGCGATCCCGGCCTCGCTCAGCGTCGCGCTGTTCGCGATGAAGATGCTCGGACTGACGATCGATACGATCTCGCTGCTGGGCATGACGCTCGTCGTCGGGATCCTGGTCGACGACTCCACCGTCGTCCTCGAGAACATCGAACGCCATTTCGAGATGGGTCAAGAGCCGGAGGAGGCCGCGATCAGCGGGCGCAGCGAGATCGGCATGGCGGCGATCGTCATCACGTTCGTCGACGTCGTCGTGTTCTTGCCGATCGCCTTCCTCCAAGGACAGGTAGGCCGCAACCTCGCCGAATTCGGGATCGTCGTCGTCATCTCGACGCTGACCTCGCTCTTCGTATCGTTCACGATCACGCCGGCGCTCGCCGGCAAATGGGCGCTGCGGAGCCGCTGGACGCCGCCGTTCTTCATCCGCGGATTCGAACGCTGCTTCAGCGCGGTGCGCTCCTGGTACGCGCACCGCGCGCTCCCGTGGGGACTGCGCCACCGCGTCTCCGTCCTCGTGTTTTGCGTCGCTTCATTTGCGTTCGCGATGTTGCTGGTGCCGCTCGGGATCGTCGGGTCCGAGTTCATCCCGCCGGTCGACCGCGGCGAGATCTTCACGCAGCTCACCTATCCCGTCGGGACGCCGCTGACGAAGACCACCGCCGCGGTGTTCGAGCTCGAGCGCAAATTCCGCGACCTCGCGGACATCGACGCCGACACCGCCGTGGCCGGCGGTTACGCCTCGCCGTTCGGCGGCTTCCTGATCCAGGGCAACGTCGGCCAGATCCACGTGTGGCTCAAAGACGATCGCAAGCACTCGACGACCTACTGGGTCAACCGCTACCGGCAGCTCGCGGCGAAGACGTTGCCGGGGACCCAGGTCGTCGTCATTCCTGCTACGGGGACGGGCGGCGGCAACGCGCAGCCGATCGACGAGCTGGTCACCGACGTGCAAGGCGGCGATCCGAGGGTGTACGCCGACCGCGTCTACGCGCTGCTGAAGGAGACGCCCGGCACGGCGAACGTCTACAGCGCCGCGTCGGCGCAGCAGCCGCAGGTCGAGCTGAACTTCGACCGCAACAAGGCGCGCGCCCTCAACGTCAGCATCGGCACAGCGACGACCGCCGCACGCGCGGCGTTCGGCGGCGCGATTGCGACGCAGTTCGAGACGGCCGACGGTCTGGAACAGGTGCAGGTCATCTATCCGCTCGAGGATCAGCGGGACCTCGGGGCGATCGCCACGATCCCCGTTCGGGCGAACAACGGCAACATCGTGCATCTGGGCGACTTCAGCTCGATGTCGTGGTCGCCGGCACCGCCGTTGATCACGCGCGTCGACCGCAACACCGTCGTCGACATCAGCTCCAACGTCGCGCCCGGCTCGACGCTCTCGAACGTTCAGAAGGCGTTCCAGCAGCGCCTGACGAGTCTGCACCTGCCGCGCAACATCGTCGTCCGGCCGCGACCGCTCGGGCAGCAGGATCTCATGGGGCAGACGCTCGCCGGGCTCGGCGGCTCGCTGATCCTCTCGATCGTGCTCGTCTTCCTGCTGATGGTCGCGCTGTACAACAGCTACCGTTCACCGCTGATCATCTTGTTCTCCGTGCCGGTCGCCGCGGTCGGCGCACTCGGCGCGCTGACCTTGACGCACGGCACGCTCAACCTCTTCTCGCTGATCGGCACGATCCTGCTGGTCGGGATCGTGAGCAAGAACGGGATCCTGCTGGTCGACTTCGCGAACACGCTGCGGGAGCGCGGTCGCAACAAGCTGCAGGCGATCCAGGAGAGCGCGTTCACCCGCTTCCGTCCGATCGTCATGACGAGCATCTCGATCGTCGCCGGGAACATACCGCTCGCGCTCGCACTCGAACCGGGTTCGAGGGTTCGGTCGAGTCTGGGCGTCGTGGTGATCGGCGGCATCCTGAGCTCGCTGATCCTCACGCTGCTGCTCGTGCCGATCATGTTTCTTTGGCTGGCGCCCGAGCACTTCCATGCGACGCACAAGTTGGATCCCGACGACCAGCCGACGGTTCCCCGCGACCGCGGTCCGCACGACGGTCTCCCTGCCGAACCGGTACGCTCACCGGCCTGAGGCTACTTCGCGGGGCACGAGCGTCCGCCGACGGTCACGCCTCTTGAAGCTCGGTCCTGAGCGATATTGACGCGGGGCCGTAAGCGCGGTATTATACCGCTAGGTTATTTAACTATATGGTTTCAAGCGCCTCGACAGATCGTCTCAGCAGCACCCTCGCGGCTCTCGCCGACCCTACGCGGCGCGCAATTCTGGCGCGCCTCGCCTCGGGCGAGACGTCCGTCACCGAGCTTGCCAAGCCGTTCCGCATGAGCCTTCCGGCAGTGTCCAAGCACCTCAAGGTGCTGGAACGCGCCGGCCTGATCGCGCGCGGCCGCTCAGCGCAATGGCGGCCGAGCCGGCTCGATGCCGGTCCGCTGCGTGAGGTCGCTGAGTGGGTCGAAGGCTACCGCCGCTTTTGGGACGGGAGCTTCGAGCGCCTCGACGACTATCTGATCGAGCTGCAGGCGAAGGAGAAGAACCGTGGTCGAAAGAGCTAACCGCGCCGAGCGCCCCGAGATGACGATCGTGCGCGTCTTCGATGCGCCGCGCCGTCTCGTGTGGAGGGCGTGGACCGAGCCGCAGCATCTCGCGCAGTGGTTTGGCCCGAAGGGCTTCAGCAATCCGGTCTGCGAGGCCGACGTGCGGCCGGGCGGCACGCTACGCATCACGATGCAGGGTCCCGACGGCACGCTCTATCCGATGGTCGCCGTCTACGAAGAGGTGATCGAACCGGAGCGGCTCGTGTGGACCACTTCGGTCGAGCATGGCGACAACGTTTCATTCGAGATCCGTCAGGTCACGACGTTCACTGAGCGCGACGGCAAGACGGAGTTGACGCTCGAGGCCTTCGTCCTGCGGTCGACGCCGGAATCGGCGGACGCCCTCGGCGGGATGGAGGTAGGCTGGAGCCAGAGCCTGGACAAACTCGAGGCTCTGGTCGCGCGCGGCTAACCGCCGGCTGTCGGCGGCGCGTCTTGCGTGAACGTGTCCGCCGGCAGCGAACTCGGGAACTGCATGTCGAGAAGACGGTAGCGCCACACGCCGTGGTGCATCGAAACGCCGAAGACCCGTAGCGTGCCGTCGAGGAATCCATCCGTCTGCATCCAGTAGCCGCCGATGTCCCCGTAGTGCTCTTCCACGATGCCGTGAAACCCCAATCCCGCGGCCGACCCAAAGCGTATCATGCAAAACCGCATCGATCGCAGTTCTACGATCACGTCGGAGAGCTGATGCTGCGGGTCCCTCCTGCGCGATGTCAGGTGCAGCGCCCGGCCCTGTTCTCCGTTCGGACAAACCGCCGTGCCGCGATCGTCGACATCGTAGATGCTGGGCCCCATCACTTTGATGGCGCCGATCGTTTTTAGCGTCGGATCGGGCGTCGGCGTCGCAACTCCCGGTGAGGGGCGCGGCTCGGCGGGATCTTGCGAGTAGAGCATTCCCTCGCGCAGCGCTCGGTACGCGCCGTACCAGGTCGGGTCGAAGAACGACCGTTGCGAAACGTAGCGATGGCCGTCGGTCATGCTCACGATCTCGCTTTGGTAGTCGTATGTGCGGTGACGAAGCGTCCAACGATCGGACGTCGATCCGGCCCGGATACTCAGCCAAACTTGACCGCCGATCGTCGTGAGCCCGACTTGCAGCCCCTCGGCGCTGCCTTCCATGCGGTACGTCACATACGGCGGCTGCGATAGATCACTCATCGCCGTGATCGCCTGAACGTAGAACTCTCTTGGGGAGGTCGGATCCGCGGCGGCGAGGGAACGCAAGCCGCCCGAGAAGACGGCGAGGCATGCCGCGAAGAACACGATCGACCGGGCTCCGAGGGTGTTGAGCATCATATCTCCGACGAATCGGTATCAGTGCGAAGAGCGCGCTTGGTCGACGACCTTACCGATCGCGGAGATGACGCTGGAGGGCCGATCGATCGGAACGTCGTGGCCCGAACCTCTAACGAGAACGTTTTCGCCACGAGACGAGAGCGCCGCGATGCGGTCGTGCCACTGTTTCGCGGCGTCCAGGAGCGCACGTCGTTGCGCCGGCGGCAACGCGCCGAACTCGTCGATGAAGTTCTGTTCGCTCAAGACGATGAGCGGCATGTCGCCATAGTTGCGCTGCTCCCGGACAACCTGCTCGGAGCTGGTCGTGTCGGCCGCTTCATCTGCCGATGTAAGAGCTCTCCAGGTGCCGGACCGCTGCCACTGCCGCGCGAGAAGCGCGTTCAATGCGTTTGGCAACGTCGGGTCGGGAGGCCACATACACTCCGCATACGCGTTGGCGCCGGGGTGCATCTCTCCGCGATCCGCCGCAGCGGAGCACGCCCGATCCCAGGGCACCACTGCGGAAAGAAGCTGCGCGAGGGCAGGTGCGGCTTGCGCGATTCGCTTGCGTTGATATGGGACTCCGGGATCGACCAAGACCATCCCGACGACCTGGCGCGGGTAACGGTCCGCATAGAGAGGCGCGTACAATCCGGCGAGTGAATGAGCGACGAGCACGTACGGCGGCGCGATGCTGGCCCGTGCAACCAGGGTGTGCAGATCGCGTACGGCGGCGCTCGCGTCGCGCGGTGATGGTGCTGGATCGCTGAACCCTAGGCCGGCACGATCGTAGGAGCACACACGCGTGTTCTTCGCGACAGCCGGCTGCACGAGCCGCCACGTGAGCGTCGTGTCGTTCGCGCCCGCGTCGAGAACGACCGTTGGGGAACCGCTTCCCGTGCAATACAGATTGATGCGGCGCCCTCCGATATCAATCAGGCGCTGCGCGTGCAGGTACGGGTTCGGGTCAAAAGTCGCGCGTGTCGCGGTGCCGAGAAGGACGATCGCAGCGAACAGGCTCAACGCGCGCATCGCCTAGCGTCTCCGCACGACTTGATACGCAGCCGCACCAACGCTCATTGAGAGAATCGCGCCGAGCAGCAAGAGCCACGCCAGGGGATGGAGCGGTGCTGAAAGCCCGAGAATGATCGGGATCGCGAACCCCGCGACGAGGACCAGTGAGGCGATGAGCGTTAGGCGCAGACCTTGAGAGCGAACGGTCGCCGCGAGCACCGCGCCGAAGAGCGCAGCGTCCAACCAGTCCGCAAGAAAGAACGGCCACGCGCGAATTCCGGCGGTATCGTGATACACCGTGTCGATCGCGCTGTCGACCAGGTCTTTGCACAACAGCATTGCGAGAAGAACGCAGACAACGATTGCGCCCGTTGCCGCATTCGCGCCGAACGAGCTACGCGACCTCGAATACAACAGCAACGAAGGAACCGATCGAAACGCTTGCGACCAGTACCACCGATCGGCGCAAGCACGACCCGTCGATCCAACGCGCCGAGCGTATTCTTCGTAGAGATCACCGGCGACGCTTTCGTAGTCGGCCGGCGGCGTGGCGGCGGCAACGAGTACTCGGGCTGCAACCGGCGGCTTCACGCCCATCGACGCCGTAAGGAGAGTCCGGCGTGCAGCCGCTCCAATGTCGTTCGCGCCTGCTTGACCGCGTTGACGCCCGCGGCTTCGATCTTGAAATGGCGCTTCGCTTTTCCGCCACGTTCCGCGGTCGGCTCGCCGATCCACGACGACACGAGACCCTTGCGTTCCAGCCGCCAGAGCGTCGCATGCACGGCGCCGATCGCCGGCGAGCGTCCCGTGACGGATTCGATCTCCATGCGGATCATGGCCCCGTGTGCTCCGTCGCTGAGCCTCAGCAACGACAACAGCACGATGTGTTCGAACTCTCCGAGATACTCGCCCTTCGACATATTCTCTGCATAATAGAAAATATACGGGCTTCCGTCAAGCAGCTACGCGATAGGTGAGGGGGAGCCGTAGCCGTAGCCGGACTCCTTGACGCCGCCGAACGGCAACTCGGAGACGGAGATGCCGAAGTGTGAGCCCGTGGCCGACCGTGATGCGCGCGAGACGCAGACCTGCCCCGCGTTTCGGAATTTGAACGGCACCGAAAGCGCGACCGCGGTCGAGATGTCCGCCTTCTCGGTCACGATCACCGGCGCGTGGCCGCCGAGCTCAATCGTCGCCTTCTTGACGCCCGCGGCGGCGAGGCGCGCGAGCTCCTTATCGATCGCGACGAGGCCGAGCGTCTCGCCGCGAGCGGCGTGGTGGGATCCCTCGCGCCCGCCGGCTGACGACGGCAAGGAGAAGACGGCCGCGGCCGCTTCGAGCGGCGTTTGTCAACGCTTCGGAGCCTCCAGTTCTTCCAACGTGCGCGGCCAATCGGATCGTAAAAGGCGGGACAAAGCGCGATCGGCGAGGAGCTTTCCACCAGTCTGGCAGCGGGGACAGTAGTTGGTTTCGTTGTCTGCGTAGCGGATGCGCTGCACCGTTTCTCCGCAGTTGGGACACGGCTTCCCGTAGCGGCCGTGTACCGCCATGTCCTTGTGAAACGCAGTAACGTTCTCCGGAAAGCCCGCATTCGCCTCACCTTGCAGCCGGCCTATCCAGAGTCGAAGCGTCTCGCGCGTGGCGGTGAACAGACGCTCCCACTGAGACGGCGTCAGTTTGTGCGTCAGCAAAATTGGCGACAGGTGCGCCGCGTGCAGAATCTCATCGGAGTATGCGTTGCCGACACCGCTCAGGATGCGTGGATCGGTTAACGCTCGCTTCAGCGTACGGTTTTCGGCGATGAGGGCGGCGCGAAACGAGTCGAGATCGCAAGAGAATACGTCGATGCCGCCGGGATCGATGGACCGTAACGCCTCTTCGCCGCTCAGAAGATGCAACGATGCGCGACGTTTCGTACCGGCTTCGATGAGCACCAGGGAGCCGTTCGGAAAATCGAACGCCGCCAAGTTCGTCCGGCCGCTCAGTTTCGCGCCTGCGGGCTTCCAATGCAGCCGGCCGGCAATCATGAGGTGAAGGACCAGCCAGAGATCGCCATCGAGTCCAATAGCGATGCGCTTGCCGATGCGCCTCAGCTCCCGCACGGTGCGCCCTTCGACGCTCGAGATCGGCGGCTGGGCCGTTCTCAGCAAGAAGGCGCTCGCTATTCGGACGTGTACGAGCGGCCGGCCGCGGATTCGATCCTCCAGCGCGCCGATATACGCAGCAACATCAGGCAGCTCGGGCACTCCGGGGGTCTTCGATACGGGACGTCCTCACGCTAGCATCGCGCGAACGACCCCTAGCAGCTGGTCAACGGAGTGATGTAGAGAATGCCGGATTTGCTCCGACTACGCCATGAAAAACACCCAGCCCGCCGCCAAGCTCGGAGGGAGTAAACAAGCATGAAGTACATTCTGATGATGATGGGCACGAAGGCCGATTTTGACTGGTATGCTCAGTGGTCGAAGGAGGAGCTCGAGGCGCAATTCGCTTTTATGGAGGCGTTCAACCAGGAACTTCGAGATGCGGGCGTGCTCGTCGCAACGGAAGGCCTGGCGTTCCCCCAGGAAGCCAAGGTCGTCCGCGCGGGAAGCGACGGGAGCCGATCACCGACGGCGTGTTCCCGGAAGCCAAGGAGTTCCTCGCCGGCTACTGGATCATCGACGTCGAGGGCCCGGAACAAGCGTACAAGTACGCCGCGCGAGTTTCGGCGGCACCCGGCCGCAAAGACAGGGGGAACCAACCCATCGAAGTGCGGCAGGTGATGAGCGGTCCACCGGAAGACTCGCTCTGAGAGAACGATCTTTGGACGTTCGATCGAGCACCTGTCGCGCGAATTGACGCCTGTGGTGATCGGGACCGTTGTCCGAAGATTTGGTGACTTCGCGGCGGCGGAGGATGCGGTTCAAGAAGCGTCCCTCGCCGCAGCGATGCAATGGCCGCGCGAGGGCCTGCCGGGCAATCCCCGCGCATGGCTGACGCACGTCGCTTTCCGGCGGATGGCCGACGACGTTCGCAGCGAATCTGCCCGCCGACGACGCGAAAGCGAAGCGGTGCTGGCGGCGGCGGTTCACACAGCAGAATCGACGACCATCGACTCCGCACCGCAGGAAGACGATACGCTGGTCCTGCTCTTCATGTGCTGCCATCCGGCGTGGTGTCAGCGATCGCGCTGACGTTGCGTGCGGTGGGCGGCCTGACGACGGCCGAGATCGCCCACGCGTTTCTTGTGCCCGAACCGACAATGGCCCAGCGCATCAGCCGGACCAAGCAACGCATCAAGAATTCGGGCATTCCGTTCCAACTTCCGACCACCGAGGTGCGAGCGCAGCGCTTGCGCGCAGTCTTACACGTCCTGTACCTCATCTTCAATGAGGGCTATACGAGCAGCGTCGGCCCCGATCTGCGCCGACGCGATCTGTCGCATGAAGCGATGCGCTTGACGCGGATCCTCCACCATCTGCAGCCCGACGTCACGGAGGTCGCTGGATTGCTCGCCCTCATGCTGTTGACCGATGCTCGCCGTCAAGCGCGAACGGGCGCAGGAGGCGAGCTGATTCCGCTCGCGCAGCAAGACAGGGCACTTTGGGATCGGCAACAGATCGCGGAGGGAGTCGCGCTCATCTCGGCCACGTTACCGAAGTGTTCGGTCGGCCCATACCAATTGCAAGCCGCGATTGCTGCCGTTCATGACGAAGCTGTCGGAGTCGACGACACGGATTGGCCGCAGATCCTGGCGTTCTATGATCTGCTCAAGCGCATGTCCGACAACCCAATGGTCATGTTGAGTCACGCGATCGCGGCGGCGATGGTCCACGGCGCGACGAAGGGCTTGGAACTGCTGGACGCACTCAAAGGCGACGCGCGTCTCGCGAATCATCACCGCTTGGACGCCGTTCGAGCGCATCTTCTGGAACGCGCCGCAGACCTCGTGGGCGCCGTCCAGCACTACCGGGTGGCTGCGGCGAAGACGGGGAGTCTCGCGGAGCGCAACTACCTGCTCACGCGGGCCGCGCGACTCTCGAGCGAAATGCGGCGACTGAATGAAGGGGAATGAGCGTCTGTCAATCGCCGTCGCGAATTGCCTCCACGTCGAGGATGATGTCGATGTTTCGGCCGACCACGACGCCGCCGCTCGGCAGAGCGCTGTTCCAACTCACGCCAAAGTCATAGCGGTCGATGCTCGTTTTCGCAACGAAGCCGGCGCGCAGCTTGGGGCCCTTATCCACGCCGTCTTCCCACCACGGCGTCTCCTCTGTGCCGTGGAACCGCACCGCTAGGACGACGGGTCGCGTAACTTTCCTGATCGTGAGGTCACCGCTGACCTCGTAATCAACGGGACCAACGAGCGCGACTCCGGTACTGCGAAAGCGGATCTCTGGGTAGCGTTCGCAGTTCAGGAAGTCCTCGCTGCGAAGGTGCTCGTCGCGGGCAGGTTCACCGGTCCAGCACGTCTGCGCGTCGATGGTCGCCTCCACGGCGAGCCGCCCCGGGTTCTCGGGATCGAACTCGAGCCGCCCGCGAACGTTCTTGAACGAACCTCGCACCCAGGTGACCATCATGTGCCGGGCCCGAAACTCCGCCGCACTGTGGCCGGGCTCGAACAACCACTTCATCGTCGACACTTCTGCCTCAGTACGCTCCTTTCCGCGTCGACGGCGTGTGATCAGGTATCTGCCGCTTGATTGCGTTGAAGCGCGACCGCTTATCGTTGTCGCAGAGCACTCCTCGCAACGCGGTTTCGAACGCTCGGCGCATCCCAACGCATGATTGTTCGGCAGATCGGTCAAAACGATTTGTTAGGACAGGGACTGGCCTGCGAGATGTACGCGTCGGCGAGCACGATATCCCGATCCAGGGTCCAGGTCGTACCGTCGACTGGGCGCGCCGGCCGATATGCCTCGATCAGCGAAGCCTTCACGCCGAAGACCGCGTCGTCTTCGAGATACGGGTCGTCCGCGCTATAGATCGCCGTCGCGAGCGGGCGAAACCGCGGCGCGGAGACCTTCAGGTGCAAGTGGGCGGGCCGCATCGTATCGCGGTGCAACGAACGCAGCAGTTCACCGACCGGACCGTCCGCCGGAATCGAATAGCTGACCGGTTTGATAGCGAGGAACTCGAACGAGCCGTCCGCGGCGGTCCGAAGGTGACCGCGGTAGTCCGGTTCGCTGCGGTCCGCGTATTGAACGTCGTATGTGCCCTCGCCGTCGGTCTCCCACGACTCGACGAGCGCGCCTGCGACCGGCGTGCCGCGGAGGTCGAGCACGCGGCCGCGAATCCGCGCCGGCTCGCCTTTCCCGGACCGCGCGATCGACGCGCCCTGCGCGATCTCCGGCGCATCCTGCGTATAGAACGGTCCCAAGGCCGATGACTCGGTCGCGCCGCTCGGAAGATCCTCGTGCGCAACCGCGTCGACCGCCATGGTCACGCCCATCGTGTCGGAGAGGAGAATGAACTCCTGGCGGATCGCGTCGCACTTCTGCCCGACCCGGGTGAGAAACTGTATTCCGGCCATCCACTCGGCGGGCGTGAGCCGCACCTCGCGAACGAACGCATGGAGGTGGCGGACCAGTGCGGTAACGATCTCACGCAGGCGCGGATCCGGGCAATCGTCCAAGGTGCGCAGGGCTTGTTCGGTGACGTCGCCGCGGTGACGCGCAGCCGTTTTGTCCATCATGCGAAATAGGTCGAAGAGTAGCCCGGAACCTCTGGCTCGGCGCCAGGGCGTCGCCGCTGTAGCCCTGGCCTCCACTTCGCGCGCTTGGGCTGCGACGATCTGGATGATATTCGACGAACCTTTATTCTCGTGTCAGGTCGGATAGCACACCCGAGCGGCGACAACAGGGCGAAACCGTTCGGCAAGCGTGGCGCGTCTTGAGCGGACAAGCGTTTCGTGAACGAGACCCTTCACGCATGCGACCGATTGGAGCGACCAGGTGTCCTCACCAATCAACGACCCCTCGGTCGGTCTGAGGGCAGAGATCGCGACGCCGAATCACGCAGATTCAGAGCTGGCGCGTCGCGTGGTGCCCGTTTGGCGGATCCGCGATTTTCACGATGACGATCTCGACGGAGCGATTCGTCTCCTCGAGGAGTCGCGCGACACCGACGCGCAACCCGTCGTTTCGCTGGATGAGATCGTCGCCGCCGTACGCAGCGGTCAGCCCGCGCTGGTTGCGCAGGTGGGCCGCGAGCTCGTGGCGACCGTCGTCAGCACCATCACCGGCGAACGCGCGTGGATCTTGCGGCTGGCGATCGCCGCGGGATGGCGGAAGCGCGGCCTCGGCACCGCGCTCCTCACGCACTTGGAGCGCCGTCTGGTCAGTCACGGCGTGCGCCGAATCTCTGCTCTCCTTCCATCCGGTGAGGTTGGAACGGCTGCCTTCACCAACACCGGGTTCATTGCACGCGACGGCGTCGTGCTGTTCGAGCGGGTCGCACCGCTGGCACCGGCGGAGATCAGCCTGCTCGAGCGCCTCGGCGGCCAGGTGCTCCATCCTGGCCGGTGGACGGACGTGGCGGGGATGGACCGCGAGAAGCAGCTGATCGAGAGCCGAGTCGTGCTCCCCTTGGAACGCTCGGAGGAAGCCGACCGCTTCGGGGTAAGCCCGCCGCGCGCGATCGTGTTGTTCGGCCCGCCCGGCACGGGAAAAACGACCTTCGCCAAAGCCATCGCCTCGCGGCTGGGCTGGCCGTTCGTCGAGATTTTCCCCTCACGGCTGGCAGCCGACTCGGCCGGCGGTCTCGCTGCAGCGCTGCGCGAGACCTTCGCCCAGCTGGAGAACCTCGAGCGTGTCGTCCTCTTCATCGATGAGGTCGAGGAGATCGCCCCGGCGCGCGAAGGGCAAATGTTCTCGCCCGTGCACGCCGTCACGAACGAATTGCTCAAGCTGTTGCCGGTCTTTCGCGAACGCGATCAGCGTCTGCTCGTAAGCGCCACGAATTCCGTCCGCTCACTGGACGCAGCGTTCCTGCGGCCGGGACGCTTCGACTATGTCTTGCCGGTCGGCCCGCCCGATACGGTCGCGCGTCGCACGATGTGGAGCCGCTTCGTTCCGCCGGCGGCCGCGGACGTGGATTTGGATGCGATGGTCACCGCCAGCGAATTGTTCACCCCGGCCGACATCGAGTTCGCCGCCCGCAAAGCGGCACAGGCCGCTTTCGAACGGTTCGTCAACCCCGTCGCCGACGGAGTCGAAGCGGCGCTCACGACGCAGGATTACTTGGAAGCCATCACCAGGACGCGTCCCACGCTGACGCCGGCGATGGTCGACGCGTTCGACGCGGACATCGAGAGCTTCGCGCGGCTCTGACTCTGTGGCGGGCCTTCCGCAGGGTAGGCGATCCATGACCAGCGGTCCAGGCCGCCGTTGCCGTCATTTACCGGATACTTGGAGCTTCCCGGCTTGCCGGGACCCGTTGCAAACGCAGCGAGCTGTTCGGCATACGCATCGAAAACCAGATCGGCAGCTGCTTCGTCGCTGCCGAGACTCACAATAGAAAAGAAGCAACGCGTAGCTCGCTACTCCATCGGCCGCCGGGGCACCGATAGTTAGTGCGGATTCGAACTTGCATTTTAACGGCATGGTGTCCGCGCCGCAAGTGCCAGGCGACGAAGTCATCCAGACCAAGCAACCGGCGAAAAATCGTCCGATTACAGCGTCGCGATCAACCCGATCAGCCGCGCGGGCTCTATTGGTATCACACGCATGTCCACCGCCTACCGACGTGGCAAGTCGACAACGGCAGCGGCAACGGGGTGCCGATCCCCACGCCGCACTGGCAGGACAACGTCGACGTGCCCCCTCAAGGGCGCCGCCGTCCGCGGAGCGATCCATCCTGGGACGATTCGTGTGCTCACCTCGAAAGCACCGCTGCCGGTAACACCGCATTCGCGCTCCGCTTACCGCTCCTCTGAGCCCGCTTACCGCGATGTCGAATGTTCCCTGAATGCGCTCGAGGGTCGCGATATACGAAAGTATAACGCGGTGCGTTTCGGCACTCGAAAACCGTGCAGATCGAAACATTAGCCCTTGAGATAGTCCTCGAGCGAAGCGATACTGACGCACGGACCTTCGCCGAGTTGAAGGCGTCCGAGACCAAATGCCCCCGCGCAGGCGCGCTATGGCACTTTTCGCGCGGACGTATGCTTCCCTGAGAATCCGAGGAACCGACATTGTCATCGACCAAGAAGTTCACGAACGCGACCGGCGCGCCGGTTGCCGATAACACCAACATCCTGACGGCCGGCCCGCGCGGCCCGGCGCTGCTGCAGGACATCTGGCTCATCGAGAAGCTCGCGCATTTCGACCGCGAGGTGATTCCGGAGCGGCGGATGCACGCGAAGGGCTGGGGCGCGCACGGCACCTTCACGGTGACGCAGGACATCACGCGCTACACCCACGCGAAGCTCTTCAGCGAAGTCGGCAAGAAGACGCCGGTCTTTCAGCGGTTCTCGACGGTCGCCGGCGAGCGCGGCGCGGCCGACGCGGAACGCGACATCCGCGGTTGGGCCCTAAAGTTCTATACCGAGGAAGGCAACTGGGACATCGTCGGCAACAACACGCCGGTGTTTTTCTTCCGCGACCCGCTGCGGTTCTCGGACCTGAACCACGCGATCAAGCGGGATCCGCGCACCGGACTGCGCAGCGCCGAGAACAACTGGGATTTCTGGAGCCTCCTGCCCGAGGCGCTCCACCAGGTGACAGTGGTGATGTCCGACCGCGGCATCCCCAAGAGCTTCCGCCACATGCACGGCTTCGGCAGCCATACCTTCTCGATGCGCAACGCCAAGAACGAGCGGACCTGGGTGAAGTTCCACTTCCGCACGCAGCAGGGGATCGAGAACCTCACCGACGCCGAAGCGGCCAGCCTCGTCGCCGAAGATCGCGAAAGCCACGGGCGCGACTTGTTGAACGCGATCGAGGCGGGCGACTTCCCGCGCTGGACGCTGTTCATCCAGGTGATGAGCGAGGCGCAGGCGCGCACGCACAAGCACAATCCGTTCGACGTCACGAAGGTGTGGCCGAAGGCCGACTACCCGCTGATCGAAGTGGGCGTGTTGGAGCTGAACCGCTACCCGGAGAACTACTTCGCCGAGGTGGAGCAGGCCGCGTTCTCACCGGCGAACATCGTCCCCGGGATCGGGTTCTCGCCCGACAAGATGCTCCAGGGACGGCTGTTCTCGTACGGCGACACGCAGCGCTATCGGCTCGGCATAAACTTCAACCACATCCCCGTCAACGCGCCGGTGTGCCCGTTCCAGAGCTACCATCGCGACGGCAAGATGCGGACCGACGGCAACCTGGGCGGGACGGTCAGCTATAACCCCAACAGCGCGGGGCTCTGGGACAACCAGCCGGAGTACGCCGATCCGGCGTTCGCGCTCGAAGGGGACGCAGCGCATTGGGACCACCGCGTCGCCGACGATCATTGGGAGCAGCCGGGAGACCTCTTCCGTATGATGACGCCGGCGCAGCAGCAGGCGCTCTTCGAGAACACCGCGCGTGCGATGGGCGATGCGAGCGAGCACGTGAAGCAGCGGCACATCGCCAACTGCCGCCGGGCGGATCCTCAATACGGCGCCGGCGTCGCGCGGGCTCTCGGGCTCGCGGAAGCCGTGCTGGCGCGCTGAGTTCTTCGCTCGAGGGCGAGGCCGCGGTCGAGCGCTGCGGCTTCGCCGACGACACCTCACGTCTTGACGCTCGGCAACGAGCGCACGAAAGGCATCATGTCCCCGACCAGCACCGCCAGCGCCGTCGCCGGCATCATCATTCCCGATAGCCGTCTCGCAAAGGAGGCCGCGGAGATCCTCCGCGCCGACGGCAACGATCTGCTCTGGAACCACTCGCACCGCGTCTACCTCTTCGGCGCGCTCCTCGCCGAGCGCGCGGGGAAGCGGTACGATCCCGAGCTCTCGTACATCGCCGCCCTCTTCCACGACCTCGGCCTCGTCCACAAGTACAGCACGCAGACCGAGCGGTTCGAGGTCGACGGTGCGAACGCGGCGCGGCAGTTCCTCGAGCAGCACGGGATCGCACAGGACGCGATCGAGGTCGTCTGGGACGCGATCGCGCTCCACACGACGCTCGGGATCACGAAGTTCAAGAAAGCCGAAGTCGATCTGATCTTCAACGGCGTCGGGCTCGACGTCATGGGCGATCTTTACGACACGCTCTCCGATGCGACACGCCAGGAGATCGTCGCTTCATTCCCGCGCGACGGCTTCAAGTCGAAGATCGTCCCCGCGTTCTTCGAGGGCTTCAAGCACAAGCCGCAGACGACGTTCGGAAACATCAAGGCCGATGTCGTCGAACGTCTCCAACCCGGTTACAAGAGCCCAAACTTCGTCGATCTCATCGCCGCTTCGCCCTGGGCCGAGTAGACCGGAAGAAGAAAATCACAACGTTCGTAGACGAGGCTGAACCGCGCCGTGTATGCGTACGCGTGCAGCTTCGCCTACGAGAACGACTTGCTCGGTATGCCGATAGGCGAGCCCTACGTCGCCTGCGATTGAAGCTACCGATTCCACGGTCGTTATGGATGGTAACGAAATTGCCACGGACGGAGGTTCGCTTCCATACCGCGGATGGCAGGCACGCCTTATGTCTCCCTGCAACATTAGTAACAAAGCGAGCAGCGATTCCAAGCTGACGCTTGGGAGATGACCGCGATGGCAACAGAGACGCGGGACATGAACGCGATGGCGACCGAGACGCGGGAGATGACCGCGATGGCGCGCGAGACGCGGAAGAGCGGAATCGACGTCGTTGGCGACATACCATGGGGCAGCCACTTCTGTTTCTTCTACGACACGAAAGAAGATCTCGTCGACACGTTGATCTCATACTGCAAGGCTGGATTGGAAAATGACGAGTTCTGCCTTTGGATTGTTGCCGAGCCCTTAACGATTGAAGAAGCGATAGACGCGCTGAAAGACGCGGTTCCGAACATCGATCGATACCTGGCAGATTCCAGTATAGAGATTGTGCCGGCGTGCGACTGGTATTTCCAGGGCGGCACCTTTGATCTCAAGAGAGTGACTGACGGCTGGCACGAGAAACTCGCTCGCGCATCGGCCAGAGGTTACGCCGGCGTGAGAGTGACCGGGGATACGGCCTGGATAGAAAAGAAAGACTGGAAAGACTTCTGCGAATATGAAGAGGGTCTCAACGAGGCTGTTGCCAATCAGCGCCTGGCGGTGTTGTGCACGTACCCGCTTGCAGCGTGCGGAGCTGTTGAAATCCTCGATGTGGTGCGTACACACCAGTTCGCTCTAGCAAGGCGACACAAGAGTTGGGACGTTATCGAAACCGCCGGGCATAAGCAAGCCAAGGCCGAAATCAAGCGGCTCAATGAGGAGCTCGAACAACGCGTTGCGGAACGGACCAGCCAACTGATGCTGGCGTCGGAAGCGTTGCGCGAGGCGCAGACGGAGCT
Source organism: uncultured candidate division WPS-2 bacterium (assembly GCA_937927945.1). Lineage (GTDB taxonomy): Bacteria > Vulcanimicrobiota > Vulcanimicrobiia > Vulcanimicrobiales > Vulcanimicrobiaceae > Vulcanimicrobium. Next base: position 24,665 of record CALEYW010000016.1, read on the forward strand.
CGCGCACGTCAATCGCGTCACGATGATGGGGCAGCTGGCGGCCTCGATTGCCCATGAAATCAACCAGCCGGTCGCGGCCGCGGTGACCAATGCCCATGCGGCGTTGCGTTGGCTTGACGCCCAACCGCCCGATCTCGGCGAGACCCGGCACGCGGTTGCCGGTATCATCAAGGACGGTTATCGAGTCGCCGAAATCATCAATCGGATTCGCGGCCTCATCAAGGGGGTGCCTTCGCGGAATGATCGGTTGGACATCAACGAACCGATCCTCGAAGTCATCGCCCTGACGCACAGCGAGGTTCAGCGAAATGGTGTCTCGCTGCAGACAAGACTCGCGGACGGTTTGCCGCTCGTTCAAGGCGATCGAATCCAATTGCAACAAGTGATACTCAACCTAATCGTCAACGCCGTCGAAGCGATGAGCGGTGCCAGGGACGGCGCGCGTGAGTTAATGATCAGCACTGGGAAAGATGCGTCGAATGCCGTGCTCGTCGCCGTGCGCGATTCAGGCTCGGGCCTAGATCCGAAGGGGCTGGATCGCCTCTTCGACGCATTTTACACGACCAAGTGCAGTGGCATGGGCATGGGACTATCGATCTGCCGTTCGATCATCGAAGCTCACGGGGGACGTGTATGGGCTACTGCAAACGTACCCCAAGGTGCCATCTTTACGTTCACCTTGCCTGTAGATGAGAATTGTACAACGTGAAGGTACGCTAAGAGCGTCGCCCTCACGGCGTCTGCGTAGCGGCGATCTCCTGTACGATGCGTTTCGTCGCATCGTCGGCCGGGGTGTAGAATTGAACGAGATACACCCCGGATTCCGGCGGTGCCAACGTCGACGTATTGAAGGTTAGGACGCTATCCGCGTGGCCGATCTGGACCGTCGCCTCCGGCTCGTGCATCCAATCCGTTACGCCGTCGTCGGCGGCCCACCATGCCGTGAACTCGGGGCCAGGCCGGAGCTCTTCGATCAGCTCGATAACGAGTTCCGGCTCAAGCGAGAACTGCCACCGCAACGCGGCGATTGCGCGCCGCGCTGCGGCGCTCCAATCGTGCCAGACGTGACGGCGCGAGGGATCGTTGAAGATCCGCCAGATTCCGTTGCGCTCCCAGCGCGACGATGACGCTGAGTAGTCGAAAAGGATCGCGAACAGATGGTTCCAAGCCAGCGCATCACGACAGCGGTTCCAGACCACCGCTGGGACGCTGTGCAAATCGTTCAGGATGAACTGCACGCTCGCAGGCGGCAGCCGGTGACGTGCGTCGTCGTGCTCGATCGGGACCCGAGCAAGCGCGGCGAGGTAGCGCCGTTCGTCCACGCTGAGGTGTAGCGCCCGAGCGACGCTCGAGAGGGCGTGCGCGGAGATGTGATCGTTGCGTCCCAGCTCGAAGAGCGTGTACCAGTTGACGCTGAGGCCGGCGAGCATGGCGACTTCTTCGCGGCGCAAACCGCCGGTTCGGCGTCGCCGCCCTGCCGTGGCGGCGGACGCCGTAGTCAAGGAATGAACGTCATGACACTCCTTTCTGCATCCTGCTCGCGTGGCCGTTTTCTCCGCGCTTCACTAGGCGCAGCGAGCTCCGCTGCGCTCGCGGCTTCGATGCCGTCGGTTGCCTCGGCGAATCCGCGACCGCTCCGCATCGGGCACGTTCCTTCCATGCTGTTCGCGCCGCTCTACGTCGCGGTCGAGCGCGGCTACTTCACCAGCGCCGGCTTTGTGCCGGACCTCACGCCGATCGGGCAGGCCAAGACGCGATGGCGCTCCTTGCGACGGGGCAGCTCGATCTCGTCGCAGCGGGCCTCTCCGCCGCGTTCTTCAACGCGGTCCAGCGCGGCCTCGACGTGCGATACGTCGCCTCGACGGCCTATCAGCCCAGGACGGGACACCCGTCGGCGATCTTCGTTCGCGAGGACTTGTACGCGTCAGGTCAGCTCCGATCGCTCAAGGACCTTCGCGGTCGCACCGTCGCTTGGAACGGTGGTTTGGGTGCAGCCTCTACGTACTGCGTTGAACGTATCTTGCGATCTGCCGGACTCGGGACGTGCCGCTCGTGGCGATCGCGCTGATCGTCCTCATCGCTGTTTTCGTGCACTGGGAACGCAAGCTTGCGCCGCACCCGCTGTTCCACGTACGGATCCTCAAGCGCCGCGACGTCGCGCTGGGCGCGGCGATCGCTGTCTTCCTCGCGATCGCCGGATATTCCACGACGCTGTTCGTGCAGTACGCGCAAGCCGATGCCGGGTTTTCGCCGACGGAGGCCGGAATTGTCGTCGGCGGCCGCATCGTCGGGATCGTGATCGGCGTCTTCGCGATCGGTACGGCGGTGTTGCGCGGATGGACCACGGCGCGATCGGCGATCGCTGTCGGGGGCGTCGTCTACCTCGCCGGAGTGTTCGTCGTCGCGAGCCTCATGACGTCGACGGAGGACCTCGCCGCGTATCTGCCTCTGACGCTCGCCGTCGGCCTCGTCCAAGGCGTAGCGAACCAGCCGCTCCCGGGGCTGACGCTCGGGGGCTTGCGGCAAGGCGACTTCGCGATGGGGCTCGTCGCCTACAAGCTCGGCCCGCTGCTCGGCTTCTCGATCGCGAGCGCGTTCTCGCAGCGCATGCTCGACGTCTCCTCGGCGCAGCACCTTTCCGATCTCGCCGGCGACGTGACCCTGCAGAACGCCGCCGTCGCTGCGTTCGTGCACGACGGAGGGGGCAGCCGGCTGTCGTAGCTCGTCGCCGCGCAGGCGACGACGCTCGCCTACGCCGACACGACGCGCTGGCTCGCCGTCCTCGGCGTCGGCGCGATCGTCCTCGCGCTGTTCCTCCGCGTCACGCGACGGAGCTGACCCGCACGTCGCGCACGGGAGCGTGTGCAGCGAGGACTGACGCTCTACCCCGCGATCGACCTGCGCGGGCTACGCCGCGCGCCTGGAGCGCGGCACTGCGCGATCTGCGACGCCTACGGCGCGCGATCGTCGCCCATGGGTGGAAGAAGTTGTTCTAGTCGACGTTAGCGCGACGTAGCTTCCAGCGCGTCAATAGCGTCTTTCTTGAGGCGTCCGACATAGCGTTCTTGATGTTCTCGTGGCCGACAACAAACGCTTGACGGCAGAATCCGATTGCAAGATTGAGCAGCGCGTATTGATAGGCTCGTCCAGCAGATAGGAATGCAGACCACACGTCGAGGCTTGCCGCGTACCCGTGAGCGCTACGATGACGCGGAAGGCAATCGACGTCCGCAAGTAGCTCCTCAAGAATCGCACCTGAAGCGCTAAAGAGGTGGCGATAGTGGTCGCGGCAGCCATCAGAAATCGATAATCCCACTGCCGCGACGCTATCGTTTACTGGTAACGTGGGTGTATTCCAACGGGGGCGTATTCCTCGAGAAGGGCTTGCGCAGCCCATCGAAGGGCGCCTTTGTATGGTGCGTGCGTCAGCGGTCCAGCGTGACGACGACCACTCCCTCGCTTGCGCCCGGTGTCGACGTAGCGGTGAGCCTCGACGATCTCCGCGTTCGCGCACCTTCCGTACGACCGCGTCAAGGTGATGGCCCGCAACCTCTTCTCGCCTCGCTCGATCCCGCGCTCGCGCAGCCGCTCCTCGAGGTCGCGTACCGTTACGGTCTCCTCGAGCAACCGGTCGTGGCGTCGACGCTCTTCTGGAAAGGCGCGACGGGCTAAACCGGCCGCGGCGTCCATCGCACCATATTTGGGTAAGAGTCGTTCCCGGCCGTCTCCCTGGTCGGCACGCTCCTCCACGGAGGTTGCATGAAAGCACTCTTGCTGATGGTCGCGTTGACGTCGGTTGCCGGCGTTTCGGTATCCGCGAGCCCCGCTGATGCGCCGTTCCTTGCTGAAAACAATTCTGCGATGGCCAAGATGATGAAGGCAATGGACGTCAAGGCAACGGGCAATGCCGACAAAGACTTCGTTGCGACGATGATTCCGCACCATCAGGGCGCGATCGACATGTCGATCGCGATCTTGCGACACGGTCACAACGAGCAACTCAAACGCCTTGCGCAAGAGATCATCGTGACGCAGCAGCAAGAAATCGCGGCGATGAGACTCGCGCTCGGCGAGCCGCTCCCCCCGTCCGTACCGGCTCCCGATCAGCCCAGCGCTCCCGCTTCGACGCAAAACCCCTCGATGTCGCATCAGATGCAGATGCAGGTGCATTAGGAGCACTATCGTGAGACGCTTTCTCTTTTTAGCGCTCGCCGCAGTTCTCGTTGGCGGAGCCATTCGCACCGCGCACGCCGGACAGGCCCCGTATGCGGCTTCCGCTCCGGACATTCCGGTTAGCAGTCGTGACCGCGTCTACTCGGCCGAGCAATTCTCGAACACGGTCTCCGTCACGGATCCGTCGACGAACCGACTCCTCGGCACGATTCGCTTGGGTGATCCCCAGCCCGGCAATTTCAGCCCGCTGTATATCGGACAGGTGCTCGTGCATGGGATGGGATTCTCGCCGGACAATCGGACGCTCGCCGTCGTCTCGATCGCCTCCAACTCCGTGTCGTTCATCGACACGGCGACGAACAAAGTGAAACACGTCAGTTACGTCGGCCGCTCACCTCACGAAGCTTTTTTCACCCCTGACGGCTCCGAAGTCTGGGTGACGGTGCGCGGCGAGAACTACGTCCAGGTTCTCGACGGCAAAACGTACGCCGCAAAGACGCGGATTACCGTTCCGAACGGTCCGGGAATGCAGATCTTCTCCCCCGACGGCAAGTACGGATACGTGTGCTCATCGTTCACGCCGGAGACGGAAGTCATTACGGTGGCTGACCATCAGATCGTCGGGCACGTTCCGCAAGCGAGTCCGTTCTGTCCGAACATCGCGGCGACGCCCGACGGCAAGCAGGTCTGGTTCACCCTCAAGGACACCGGTAAAACCGAAGTATTCAACGCCCAGCCCCCCTTCAATGTGCTCACGACGATCACGACCGGCCCAATTACCAACCACGTCAACATCGTGCGCAATGCGAACGGCCAATTCGCCTACGTCACGATCGGCGGGCTGAACGAAGTGAAGGTCTTTCGTACCAGCGACTTCTCACAGGTGGCAACGATTCCGGTCGGCGTCCTACCGCACGGCATATGGCCCTCTGGTGACGGAACACGCGTCTACGTCGGACTCGAAAACGCCGATGGCATGACGGGGATCGACACATTGACCAATAAGGTCATCGCGACCAACCCCATCGGCCAGGCGCCGCAAGCGATCGTTTATGTCCCCGACGCGGTGCCGGCCGGGCCTGGCACGAACGGGCTGGAGCCGCTTGGTGTTGCGGGTCAAGCAACACACTTTCGCCTCGTGTCGCGCGCTAACAAGTCCGCCGCAAGCGGCAAAGCGCCGACGAGCCTCTCGCTCTTCGATCAGGGAATCGTGCAGATTCTGCAAGCCTCGGTCACCGGGCTTCAGCCAAAACAAACGTATGTTCTTGCACTTTCACGTCGGCCCGACGGCGGCGGACCGCTCGAGCCGCTCTCGGCGTTCATGACGAATCCGGCAGGAGCCGCGATCGTTAACACGACCGGCCCCGTTCGCCAAATCGTTCGCGGCGAAGCCGGATACATCCGACGCTACTTCGTGATTGCCCCTGCCACGATGGGTCATTCCGGAACGTCCGTACAGTGGTGTCCGCCCGACATGACCGGCTGCGCAGAACAGCGCAAGATGAGCCAAGTCGGAAGCCCCGTGCAGGTCCAACCTTCGTAGACACGGTGGCGCCGTGATCTCATCATCGGAACCTGAAATTAGTTCTGATAGCTCCGATTCGAGAGCGCATTGTGCACAGGTTCGCCGCTTATATAGACGCGTTACTCTCAGAGCGAGCAAATGAAGGGAGTAACAGTTCGCGGCGTGATTGGCGGGCGTCCGGCACAACTAAAACATTTCCGCTCGCTAAGGACATCAATTACGTCCCCCGCGCCACCGCATCTTGTGCAACGACCGGACTTTCCGTCATAACAGCTGTTGCAGATGGGCCGGAGCCCCGTTCCATGGGTAGTCCCCCGCGAACTCGTGGTAGCGAACGATGTATCGTTCTCTTGGACCGATATTGTCGTCGGAGAGTTGACGGCTTTGTTGCTGGATGCACCAGCCCTGAGCATGCCCGAAATATGGCGTCGTGCTGGTCAAACGCGAGAACGCCATTTGGGAGAACCTGCTGTGCTGCGCCGGCGGTATCGAGCCTCAGTCGAATACTACTCTGCACGGATGTCCCTTTTAACGGGATATTCTCTCGTTTCTGAGACAGCGGCCGATTTAGTTCGGTATTCTCGAATCACTCGAAAAGGGGTGCCGTCGCCGACACCCCGAAGTTTCGCGTGTTTACTATGTATTTAATCCGAGAGAATGTCCCGGATTACGGTATTCCCGACGGTTTTAGCTGCAGCCGCTCGTCGTGCCGCAGCTGTCGCACTTGAGGCACGTGCCGTTGCGCACGAGGGTGAACTGGCCGCATTGGGTGCACGCGTCGCCGCTGTAGCCCTTGGCCACCGCTTCACGCGCTTTGGCTGCGACGATCTGTCCCTTTGAGACTGTCGCCGTTCCCGGCGGTGCGGATGCGACCGCTCCGACGGCTTCCAGGACCCGCGTGACGGCAGGTTCGCTCGGCGCACTAGACTTCGGCGCAATCGCCACCGGCGCTACGTAGTGGACTTCGCCGCTGTCTTCCTCGGCGACGTATTCCGGTTCGACGCCCATCGCGTCGACGTGCTGTGATGGCTGCACTTGGGCCAGGTCGTACCGGCCGAGGTAGCTCACCGCGAGCTCGCGGAAGATGTAATCAAGGATCGATGTCGCCATCTTGATGTTCTCGTGGCCGACGACGGGACCGTTGGGCTCGAAGCGCGTGAACGTGAACGCGTCCACGTATTCCTCGAGCGGCACGCCGTGCTGGAGACCCAGCGACACGGCGATCGCGAAGTTGTTCATCAGGCTGCGAAAGGCGGCGCCTTCCTTGTGCATGTCGATGAAGATCTCGCCGATCGACTTGTCGTCGTACTCGCCGGTGCGCAGGTAGACTTTGTGTCCGCCGACGATCGCCTTTTGCGTGTAGCCGGCACGCCGGTCCGGCATGCGCCGGCGTTTGGCGATGTAGCGGTAGACGAGCCGTTCCGCGACGCGGACCGGGCCCTCGTACGGCGTGGTCGGCATCTCGAGGTCGTCGCCGCCGTCGACGTCGTAGCTGGCCGCCAGCGGCTGCGAGAGCTTCGAGCCGTCGCGGTACAGCGCAACCGCCTTGACCATCTTTTCCCACGAGTAGCGGTACGCTTCTTTGACGTCCGCGATCGTGGCGGTCTGCGGCAGGTTGATCGTCTTGGAGATGGCGCCGGAGACGAACGGCTGGGCCGCCGCCATCATGTCGACGTGTGCGAGCGGGCGGATGAACCGCGCGCCGTGCTTGCCGCACGGGGTCGCGCAGTCGAACACCGGGAGATGCTCTTCCTTGAGGAAGGGCGCGCCCTCGAGCGTCATCCGACCGCAGATGACGTCGGAGGCTTCCTCGACCTGCGCTTGGGTGAAGCCGAGCGTGTCGCGCAGGATCGAGTGGTTCCAGTCGGCGAGCTGCGCGTCGGTCATGCCGAGCTTCTCGCGGCAGAAGTCCGCGCCGAGCACGTGCTGGTTGAACACGAAGCCGATTTCGAACGCGCCGAGCAGCTGCGACTCGATCTTGTCGAGCGCCTCTTCGTCGAAGCCCTTTGCTTTGAGCGTCGCTCGGTTGATGTGCGGCGTGCCGACGAGCGTATTCGTCCCCTTGGCGAACGTCTCGATCGCGGCGATCTGCTCGGTGTTGTAGCCGAGGCGGCGCAGCGCCGGTTCGACCGACTGGTTGACGATCTTGAAGTGGCCGCCGCCGGCGAGCTTCTTGAACTTCACGAGCGCGAAATCAGGTTCGATTCCGGTCGTGTCACAATCCATAAGGAGGCCTATAGTTCCGGTCGGCGCGATGCAACTCACCTGCGCGTTGCGGTAACCGGCGACCTCGCCGACGGCGAGCGCGTTGTCCCACGTCGAGCGCGCGAGCGCCCAAGTCTCTTGCGTGAAGAGCGTTGGGGCGTGCGTGGTCGGCGGAACGGTCAGTTCTTCGTATTCGGCGTTCGGTACCGCGTACGCGGCGCGGCGATGGTTGCGCAGGACGCGGCCCATCTGCTCGGCGTTGCGGTCGTAGTTCGGGAACGGCCCGAGCTCGCGCGCCATCTCGGCCGACGTCTTGTACGCAGCGCCCGTCATCAGTGCGCTGATCGCGGCGCACCAGCCGAAGCCTTCTTCGGAATCGTACGGGAGGCCGATGCGCATGAGCAGCGTGCCCATGTTGGCGTAGCCGAGTCCAAGCGTGCGGAAGTCGTACGATTTCTGCGCGACTTCTTTGCTCGGGAACTGCGCCATCAGCACGCTGATCTCGAGCGTGAACGTCCAGATTCGGCATGCGTCCGCGAACCGGCGCGGGTCGAAGTGGCCGGCTTCGTCCAGGAAGGTGACGAGGTTGAGCGAGGCGAGATTGCAATTGTGCGCGATCATTCCCTCGGCGATGACGGAATGCGTCATCGGCTCGGTGATGTCGTACACGGTCTCGACGCCGTCCGGAACGATCGAGACGACCTTCGGCGCGCGCGGGTTCTTGAGCGCACCGCGGAACGGCTGATCGAGCACCGAGCGGGCCGCGCTGTCCTTGATCGCGGAGCACGGGAAGCCGATCAGGTTGAGGTACGTCCGCGCCTGCTGGTTGTCGATGCGGAGCTGGCCTTGCGGGCTCTTGCGGCCCACGGGATGCGACCATGTCTGACGTGAGGTGATGCCCAGATCCGAGAGGATCAGCTGCACCGAGCGCAGCAGCGCCGGCGAAGACGACGCCAGCATGACGTGCTTCTCGGCCGCGTCCTTCGTCGCCTGAATGGTGCCGTCGGCCGAGAAGAGACCCTGCAGGAAGGCGATCTTGAGGTCGTTGGCCGCGCCGTGCAGCGCCGTCGGGACGTCCTTCGACGTCGCGGTACCCTGCATATAGCCGTAGCGCAGTTCCAGCATGTCGATCAGCGACTTCTGCGCCGCGGTCGTCTGCATTGCGCTGTTGCGCTGCATCGGAAGCCCTGACTGACGCGCGGACGGCGGGAACGTGGCGCCTCCTCGTTCGGTATCGGTCGTCTTGAGGCCGCTGAGTTCCGCCGTCAGCGCGCCAGCGGCGTCGCCCTGCGTCGGGCCGAACACCAGCGCCACGGTGTCTTCGCTGAAGACGCCGTCGCCGGTGAGCCAGCCCATCATCTGCCAGCGCTTGAGCTCGAGCGGATCGGATGAGAACGACACCGCGTCGCCCGATTCGCGAATCGCGACCCGGTCGGAACCGATCTTGAGCGCGTCGAGGCGCTTCCATTCACCGGAATCGGTGAGGAATTTGTGGTCCCCGGTCGTGCGGATGACCCGGCCGTCCTTGAGCGTCATGCGGAACACGTTCCGCTTGCCGACCTTCGTCACGAACGCCGGACGATGCGTCGCACGACGGCGATGATCGTGTTCACCTTGCAGATCCGTCGTGATCATGACCCGCTCGCCCATTTCCTGGGAGAGGAAGAGGTCTTCGACCGTACGCTGACCCCACGGCGTGCTGATCCGCGTTTCCGGCGCAAAGCACGCGGTGTCATCGAGGAACATGTACTCGCTGCATGGGTTACTTGCGTTGATGCGGCCGTCAGCGGGGCAGGTGTGCCATTCGTTGATTGTCGTGTCATACTGCACGCCGGGGTCGGCGCATTGCCACGCCGCGACCGCGATGCGCTCCCACAGATCGGCCGCCGGCACGGACTTGGTCGCCTTCGATCCGCCGTCGCCGTATTTGCTGCTGCGCGGGACGAGATCCCATGATTGGTTGGCGTCGAGGCGCGCGAAGAACTCGTTCGGAACGCGAACGGAGTTGTTCGAGTTCTGTCCCGAGACCGTGCCGTACGCTTTCGAATCCCAGTTCGTATCGTACGTTTCGATCGCGAGATCTTTGTAGCCCTGACGAGCGAAGTCGAGCGCGTACTGGATGTTCGCCTGCGGGATCCCGGCGCCGAGCGCGGCGCGGATTGCTGACTTCAGACCGGGGTTGAGCGTCGGATCGAGCCGAGCCGTCTCCGGCAGCTTCTCGTCGTTGGCGGCCTTCATGACGGCGCTGAGATGCTTCTCGCAAGTGATCGAACCGATGACGAGGTCGGAGACTTTCTGCTCCTCGGTCACCTTCCACGAGATGAACTCTTCGATGTCGGGGTGATCGAGATCGAGGCACACCATCTTCGCCGCGCGGCGGGTCGTGCCGCCGGACTTGATCGCACCGGCGGCTCGATCGCCCACCTTCAGGAACGACATCAGCCCCGAGGACGTGCCGCCGCCCGAGAGCTTCTCGCCTTCGCCGCGAATGTGCGAGAAGTTTGAGCCCGTGCCTGAACCAAATTTAAAGATGCGCGCTTCACGAACCCACAGGTCCATGATCCCGCCTTCATTGACGAGATCGTCGCGCACGCTCTGGATAAAGCAATTGTGAACGACGACGTTGTTCGTTAGGAAGGCGTGGCTCGCCGTCTCGATGTCATAGACATCCATGTCACCAACGTATTCGATCGACGTGATGACTTCGTCGCGAACACGAGCGACATTGCGCCCGGGCATCGCCAGCGCATTCGCGAGCTTGCCGCGCTTCTCCGGAGAAACAAAACCGACAATCTCGGCGAACTTGCGCTTTGCGTCGCCCCACGCAACGACGACGTGATAGTAGTCTTCGCGCGTGTCACGGCTGTCTTTCCCGACCTGAACACGGTTGAAGATGCCCAGGTTGTTGAGCAGTTCGCTCACGCCCGATGCGAGGCGGGGCGAGATCGTCCCGAAGACAACGTCGCTCGAAGCGCGACCTTCGCGGATGCGAACGCATCCGTCAGCCTGGAACAAGGCGCGAAGATACGCGGCGACGACATTGACGCCACCCGAGCGGACCGCCGCGGGAACTTCCATATCGAGGCCGCGGTCGAGAAGACCATACCGCTCGACGAACGGACGCAGCGTTTCGCCATAGAAACGCAGCCGACGGATGTCGAGCGCAGCGTCTTGTGCAGCTACCTTGCGCTCGTGAGAGTGCGTATCGCCGAACACGGCACCCGCCATGCTCCCGACGAACCCACGCTCCGCGTCATTGACCGTCATCGCCTCAATCGTGAGGCTGCGGTTCGTGCCATGGGCGTACTGGCCGACGAATCCGTCGGCTTGCAGCCAACCGGCCAAAGCGGCTTCTGCGCGAGCGATCGGTTCGCCGATCGTTTCGATCGACGTGTCGGTCCGCTGGATGAGGCGCATTCCGGGCTTCAGCGATCCGACTTCGCGCCACGAACGCTTCCCTTTATGATCGTCGCACGCGAGAACGAGATGGTCGGCAGTCGCTTCAATAGCGTTGCCGTTGGCCAAGCAAACACGATAGACGGGCTTGACGCCGTTGTAGGCCGTTGCGACGACCGTGGTTAGGCCGTTTTCGTCGTAGACGGGAAGTCCAACGAGGTCATTCTCGACGATCTTCCCGATAGGCACGGGGCCGTCAGGCGTCGTGACCATGGCGTGGTACGGCAAGCACGCATGCGGCGCCGGATGCTCGTAAGCGGACGTCGACTGGGCGAGTTCGCCGGTCTTGGCGTCGACGTACCAGTGGCCTTGTGAGGGGCCGGAGATGCCGTACGCCCAGTGCAGGCCGGTGTTGAACCACTGCGGCGAGTTCGGGGCGCCGACTTGGCGCGCGAGCATCGCGCACATCTCGTCGTAGTAGGCGCGCGCCTGGAACTCGTCGTCGAAGTAGCCGTTCTTGTAGCCCCAGTAAGCCCAGCAGCCGGCCAGCCGGTGGAACACCTGGCGAGCGTCGGTTTCAGCGACGAACTTCGCATCGGAGGCCGCCTCGGAACGCCACAGCCACTCCGGGATGCCGTCTTCGGGGACGCGGACCGTCGTGTCGGGGACGCCGGCCTTGCGGAAGTACTTCTGGGCGATGATGTCCGTCGCGACTTGCGACCAGCCCGTGGGGATCTGAGCATCTTTGAGCTCGAAGACCACTTTGCCGTCGGGGTTGACGATCCGGGATGTGCGCGGCTCGAAGACGATGCCGGCGTAGGGATCACCAGTGGTCGAATAGGTACGCGCGAACTTCATGCCGGCTGCAATCCTCTCGGTCGCGATGCGCTCGAAACGGGGGCTTTCGAGTATCGAACAAACGTTCGATTCCGTCAAGCGTCCAGAGTGCCCAAGAGCGACGGGGGCACACCATCTAGTGGTCTCCATCGCCGGGCTGTACTAGATATTGTACCGCAGATGGGAAACCTTGTGGAGGGGGAGGGGACAACTTTTCTTTCCCGTGGACGGCCGGGGCCGGCCTGTGGAGCGCCGGCGAGCGGGGTGAGCGGGCTGTGGACGGAACCGGGGATAGCGTGGAGAGGTTCCGAGCCGACCATCACGCCCAAGCCCTGACCGAGGTCTCGCTCGATCATCTCGTGGAGCTGGGCATCCGCGGCATCGTGGTCGACCTCGACAACACCGTGTGCGCGTACCATCAGCCGGAGCTCGCTCCGGGCGTCGCCGAGTGGGTCGCCGCGGCGCGCGATCGCGGTTTCGCCATGGTCCTCGTGTCCAACAACTTCACCGAACGCGTCGCGCTGGTCGGCGCGAAGCTCGGTATACCCGTCGTGCCGAACGCGCTCAAACCGCTGCCCTTCGCGTTCTTGCGTGCGCTGCGTTTGCTCGGCACGCCGCGCAGCGCGACCATCGTCATCGGCGATCAGCTCTTCACCGACGTGCTCGGCGCGAAGTTCGTCGGGCTGCGCGCAATTCTGACGACGCCGCTGGTCGAGCGGGATTTTCCGCTGACCCGCGTACTGCGTTTCCTCGAACGTACCATCGCCGGAAGGACCTGAGTGCCGATCACCGCCGTCGTCTTCGATCTGTACGGGACATTGCTCGATCTGCAAACGATGGAAGGTCCGGTCGCAGAAGCGGGCGTCGACGACCCGTCCGGATTCGTGCGCGATTGGCGCCGTAAGCAGCTCGAATATGCAACCCTGACCTCGCTCGCGCAGGCGTATCAACCGTTCGACGAGCTCACGGTGCTCGCACTGGAGCAGACCTGCGTACAGCGCGGCATCAGCCTCGACTCATCGCAACGCCGGCGCTTCATCGACGTCTTTCGCGAGATGCCGGCGCACCCGGACACGGCCGCTGCGTTGCGGGCCCTGGCCGCACGCGGAATTCCGCGCGCCGTCCTCACGAACGGAACGCCCGCGTCGGCGGACGCGGCGCTGACGAACGCCGGCGTTCGCGACTTGCTCGACGACGTGCTCTCCGTCGACGCCGTCCGCGTGTTCAAACCCGATCCGCGTGTGTACGCGCTCGCGACGCAGCGGTTCGACTGCGCGCCGGGCGACATCGTGTTCGTCTCGGCGAACGCCTGGGATGCGTGGGGCGCAGCGTACTTCGGGTTTCGCGCCGCGTGGTGCAATCGCGCGCGCGGTCCCGCCGAGTCGCTGCTGCCGGCGCCCGAGGTGACGCTCGGCGGCTTGCACGAGCTGGAGGCATTTCTCGCGCGTTCGAACTGAGCCGCCGATGTGGGTACGGTCGATCCATGAACGACGATCGCACGACCAACGGCGACGTGGACGCCAACAACGAGCCTGGGCTGACGGAGAAGAACTCCGGCACGATTCTCGGCGAGGAGCAACTCGCCGAAGACACGAGCTTCGAGGACTCCAACATCGAGCAGCTCGACGACGAATCAGGGACCCGCTCGGCGAGGCAAGCGGCAGGTCTTTCGTCCGTGTAACGGGACTCGCGCCGGGCGAAGCCGTAGACGGGGCGGTTGTGAACCACGGCCGCCCCGAGATCCCCAAGACCTACGATCCCGATGAAGTCGAGCCGCGGCTGTACGCGCGCTCGCTGGCGGCCGGCGTTTTCCACGAAGAGCCCGATCCGGCCCGGCCGCCGTTCGTCATCTCGATGCCGCCGCCGAACATCACCGGCCGCGCGCACCTCGGCCACGGCTCGACCTACACCCCGATGGACGTGCTGACCCGCTACCATCGCATGCTCGGCGAAAACGCCGACTGGATTCCGGGTCAGGATCATGCCGCGATCGCGACCGAGGCCGTGCTCGTGCGCGAGCTCGCCAAGGAAGGCCTCACTCGCGACGGTCTGGGGCGCGAAGCGTTCCTCGCACACGCCTGGGCGTGGCGCGAGCAGTACGGCGGCGCAATCAACGAATCGTTCCAGCGCCTCGGCTTTGGGCCCGACTGGCAGCGCGAGCGGTTCACGATGGACCCGGGCCTCTCGGCCGCGGTCGTCAAAGTCTTCGTCGACCTCTACAACGACGGCTTGATTTACCGCGGAACGCGGCTGGTGAACTGGGATCCGACGGCGCAGTCGACGCTCTCCGATGCCGAAGTCGAGAACGAAGAGGTCGACACGTTCCTGTGGCATCTGCGCTATCGCGCCGAAGACGGCGGCGACGGCGTGGTGATTGCGACGACGCGACCGGAGACGTATCTCGGCGACGTCGCCGTCGCCGTGCACCCCGACGACGAGCGGTACCGCGATCTGATCGGCAAGAACGTCGTCCTGCCGCTGATCGAGCGCGCGATTCCGGTCATCGCCGATACCTCGGTCGAATCCGGGTTCGGAACGGGCGCCGTGAAAGTGACGCCGGCGCACGATCAGACCGACTACGAGATCGGTCAGCGTCATGCGCTGCCGATGCCGACCGTCATCGACTATGACGGCCGCGTGAGCGTGCCGATCTGGCGGTACGATGAAGCGGCCGCGAAGCGGTCTCCGATCGACGCGCAGGCGGAGCGCATGACCGCGTACGCCGGACTCGATCGTTTCGACGCACGCAAAAAGATCGTCGCCGATCTGCGCTCCGCCGGTGCCCTGGAGAAGGAAGAGCCCTACCACACGAACGTGCCGGTCAGCTCGCGCTCGCACGCGGTCATCGAACCGTTGCTCTCGCTGCAGTGGTTCGTCAAGATGGAATCGCTCGCGAAGCCGGCGATCGAGGCGTACCGCAGCGGCGAATTGCGTTTCGTCCCCGAACGCTTCGGCCGCACCTACGAAGCGGGACTCGAAGGCCTGCGCGACTGGAACATCTCGCGTCAGATCTGGTGGGGACACCAGCTGCCGGTCTGGTACACGCCGGCCGACGACGTGATCGTCGCGCATGATGAAACAGAAGCGCTGCGCATCGCCCGCGAGAAATACGGCACCGGCGACCTGCGCCGCGATCCCGATACGCTTGACACCTGGTTCTCATCGGGGCTGTGGCCGTTCTCGATCCTCGGCTGGCCGGAGCGCACGCCCGAACTCGAGCACTGGTATCCGAACCAAGTGATGATCACGAGCCGCGACATCATCTTCTTGTGGGTCTCGCGAATGGTGATGCTCGGGCTACGGTTCGCCGGCGGGCTGCCGTTCGAGACGGTATTCGTGACGCCGCTGGTGTTCGACTTGCACGGCCGCAAGATGTCGAAGTCGCTCGGCAACGCGATCGATCCGATGGACGATCTCGTGCCGAAATACGGCGCCGACGGCACGCGCTTCGGCATCCTGCGCCAGATGCGTCTCGAGTCGCAGGAGCTGCGCTTCGACGAGCGCTATTGCGACGAGGCGAAGCGATTCGCCACCAAACTCTGGAACGCGCTGCGCTATACGGTCTCGCTCGAGGAGGGGCTGCCGGGCGCCGGCGTGCTGCCGCCGCGCGAACAGCTCACGCTGGCCGACAAGTGGGTCCTCACCGAATTGCGGCGCACCGTCGAGGCGGTCACGGCCGCGTACGACGGCTTTGCGTTCGGCGTCGCGGCCGACGCGCTCTTGCAGTTCGGTTGGTACACGTTCTGCGATTGGTATCTCGAGGCGACCAAAGCGCCCGGCCAGCGGGAAACGCGCGCGGCGGTGCTGTCGTTCGTGCTCAACACGTTCGTGCGCGCGATGCATCCGATCGCGCCGTTCGTCACCGAGGAGATCTGGCTCACGCTGCCTCATGACGGCGCGACGATCGTGACGGCGTCATGGCCGGACATCGCCGAGATCCCGTCGTTCCCGGACGACGCGACGACCTTCGGCACGGTCATCGAGAAGGTCGAGCAGTTGCGCAACGCGCGCTCCGAGTGGGCGATCGCTCCCAAGGACTGGATGCGGGTCGAGATCCCGGCGTCGCTGGCGAGTGAATCCGGCGTCGTCGAAGCGATCGCGACGCTGGCCCGCGCTGAGATCACGACGTACGACGGCGGCGACGGCGACGTGCGCCAGCGCATCCTCTCGGTGCGCGGCGTGGCCGACACGGCGAAGCTGCGCGAACGCTATACGCGCGAGATCGCGCGACTCACCTCAGAGGTCGCGCGCTCGGAGAAGAAGCTCACCAACGAAAGCTTCGTCGCCAGAGCCTCGGCCGACGTCGTCGCCGCCGAACGTGCGAAGCTCGAAGACTACCGCCGCGAACTGCAGCGTGCTCGCGAAGGCATCGCAGAGCTCGTCTAGGGCTAGGTGCCGGTCAGGGTAGGAGAACAGTATGTCGACCACCCGTCCTCCACTCCCGCCCTTCACGCTCGAAACGGCAATCCAGAAAGCTCGGATGGCAGAAGACGCCTGGAACACGCTTGATCCGGAGCGCGTGGCCCAGGCCTATACGGAGGACAGCCGCTGGCGGAACCGCGCCGAATTCTTCCAAGGGCGAGGTGCCATCGTCGAGTTCCTCAAGCGCAAATGGGCCAAAGAGCTTGACTACCGGCTCATCAAAGAATTGTGGGCCTTCCATGGCGACCGCATCTCCGTGCGGTTCCAGTACGAGTCGCATGACGATTCAGGGAACTGGTACCGCTCCCACGGCAACGAGCAGTGGGAATTCGACGAGAGCGGGCTGATGCGCCGCAGGGAGGCAAGCATCAACGACGTGCCGATCACTGCCGCAGACCGGAAGTTCGTGTGGCCTGCCGGGCCTCGGCCGGCCGATCACCCCGGCCTCACCGACCTCGGCCTCTAACGCTCCAGCAGCTTGTCGAGCGTGATCGGCAGGTCGCGAATGCGAATTCCGGTTGCGTGGTGGACCGCGTTCGCGATCGCCGCGGCGGTGCCGGTCATCCCGATCTCGCCGATTCCCTTCGCGCCCATCGGGTTGATGTGCGGATCGTCCTCGTCGATCCAAGCGACCTCGATGCTGCCGACGTCGGCGTTCACCGCGACGTGGTACTCGGCCAAGTCGTGGGTGGCGAAGTACCCGAAGTGCGGGTCGAGGACCGTCTCCTCGTGCAGCGCCATCGAGAGCCCCATCGTCATCCCGCCGAGCAGCTGCGAGCGGCCGGTCTTGGCGTTGACGACGCGTCCGACGGCGAAGA
Organism: uncultured candidate division WPS-2 bacterium; assembly: GCA_937927945.1. Taxonomy (GTDB): domain Bacteria; phylum Vulcanimicrobiota; class Vulcanimicrobiia; order Vulcanimicrobiales; family Vulcanimicrobiaceae; genus Vulcanimicrobium. The sequence continues at coordinate 42,041 of CALEYW010000016.1, forward strand.
TGCCGAGCAGCCGCGGCACGCGCACCTCGCCGGTGTCGGCATCGACGTGGACTTCGGCGAACTGCGCGCCGTACGCGTGCATCGAGAAGCGCTTCGCCTCCGGGTTGTCGCCCGCTTCACCGTGCGCTTCGAGGCCGTCCGCAGGGATCGCACCACCGTGCTCGTCGCGCAAGCGTGTCCGCAGCTTCTCTGCCGCGTCGCAGACTGCGGTGCCCCATGAGGCGATGCCCATCGAGCCGCCGGCGATGGGCGCGCGCGGCAGCGCGGAATCACCGATCTCGATCCGTACGCGCTCGAGCGGAACGTCGAGCGCGTCGGCAGCGATCTGGGTGAGCGCGGTCCACGTCCCGGTTCCGATATCCGACGCGTCGATCAGCACCGTGTAGTTTCCGTCGTGGTCGACGCGCGCGAGCGCTTGCGAGGCACGCCGGCGCGTCGGATACGTCGATGCCGCGACGCCGGTCCCGACGTACCAGCGGCCATGGCGGCGCTCGACGCGCTGATACGGATCGCGCTCTTCCCAGCCGAAGCGCCGCGCACCCTCGCGCAGGCACGCGACCAATCCGCGGCTGCTGAACGGCAGGCCCGTGTCGGGATCGGTCTGCGGCTCGTTGCGAATGCGGAACTCGACCGGGTCGAGGTTGCACTTGAGCGCCATCTCGTCCATCGCCGACTCGAGCGCGTACATGCCCGGCGTCTCTCCGGGCGCGCGCATGATCGTCGGCGTCGGGAGGTCGAGCCGCGCGAGACGGTGCGACGTGCGCCGGTTCGGCGCCGCGTACATCATCCGAGTCGGCACGGCGGTCTGCTCCGCGAACTCCTCGATCGTCGAGGTCTGCTCGACCACCTCGTGCACGATCGCGGTCAGCATCCCGTCGCGGCGCGCGGCGAGCCGCAGCCGCTGAATCGTGGGCGTGCGGTAGCCGACCAGCGCGAACATCTGCTGGCGCGTCAGCGCGAGCTTCGCCGGCCGCCCCGCGACCTTTGCGGCCATGACGGCGAGGATGACGTGCGGATGGGTGAACGCCTTGGAACCGAACCCGCCGCCGACGTACGGCGAGATGACGCGCACGCGCTCCGGTTCCAGGCCGAACGCCTTCGCGACGTCATCGCGGATTCCGTGCGGGCCTTGGTTCGCGTCGTGCAGCGTGACGCCATCGTCGCTCCAGGCCGCGATCGTCGCGTGCGGCTCGAGCGGGTTGTTGTGGTAGTGCGGCGTCGTATAGGTCGTATCGTGCGTGATCTCTGCCGCGGCGAGCGCCGCATCGGGATCGCCCGTCAGCGTGTCGGTGGCAAAACCCGCGTTGACCTTCTCCGGCTTGTAGAGGCCCGGATCGTCGACGCGCAGCTCGACATGGTGTGGCTGCTCCTCGTACGTCACGGCGACCAAGCCGGCAGCCTGGAGCGCGACCTCCGGGGTTTCGGCAACGACCGCCGCGACGATCTGGCCGTGATACGCGACCGCGTCGGACTGCAACACGCGCAGCGCCGCGTCGTCGCAGTCCTCGATGCGCGGCGCGGTCTCGTGCGTAAGGACGGCGACGACGCCGGCGAGCGCGCGTGCCTGCGCCGCATCGATCGCCGCGACGCGGCCCTTGGCGATCGTGCTCTGGACCACGAAGACGTGCGCGAGGTTCTCGACCGGGTACTCGGCGGCGTACTTCGCCGCGCCGGTCACTTTGAGCGGCCCATCGATGCGGTCGAGCGGCGAGCAGATCGAGTGCGCGGCGATCATCGCGCGCGCTCCGCGAGATCGAGCAGGGTGCGCACGATCGTGTTGCGCGCGAGCGGGACCTTGAACGCGTTCTGCGCGAGCGGCTTCGCCTGGGCGAGCTCCGCCTCGGCGGCGCGGCGGAACGACTCCTCGGTCGCCGGCGCGCCGCGCAGCACCTCCTCTGCGCGCAGCGCGCGCCAAGGCTTGTGCGCAACGCCGCCGAGCGCGAGCCGCACGTCGCGCACGACGTCGTCGGCAAGGTCGAGCGCCGCTGCGACGGAGACCAGCGCAAACGCGTACGACGCGCGGTCGCGCACCTTGCGGTATGCGGAGCGCGCGCCGAACGCGAGCGGCGGCAGGTCGACCGCCGTGATCAGCTCGCCGTGCGCGAGGACGGTGTCGCGCTGCGGCTCTGTGCCCGGAAGCCGGTGGAAATCGGTGAGCGCGATCGCGCGTTCCCCCTGCGGTCCTTGCACCCGCACGACTGCATCGAGCGCCGCCAGCGCGACAGCCATGTCCGAAGGGTGTGTTGCGATGCACGCGTCGGAAGCGCCGAGGATCGCAAGGCTGCGGTGATATCCCTCCCGCGCAGGGCAGCCGCTCCCCGGCATGCGCTTGTTGCACGGCTTCGAGGTGTCCTGGAAGTACACGCAGCGCGTGCGCTGCAGCAGGTTGCCGCCGGTCGTCGCGAGGTTGCGCAGCTGCCCCGACGCGCCGGAGAGCAGCGCTTGCGCGAGCACGGGATAGCGTGTGCGGATCGTGCGGTCGGCGGCGAGCTCGCTGTTGCGCACCGCCGCGCCGATCCGCACGCCGCCGTCCGCGAGCACTTCTATGCGGTCGTACGGCAGCCGCGCGACGTCGACCAACAGATCCGGCGTCGCGACGCCCAGCTTCATGAGGTCGACCAGGTTCGTCCCACCGCCGAGGAACGCGCCGGACGGAGCGCCGGCGAGTGTGGCGACCGCGGAACCCGCGTCCTGTGCGCGTTCGTAGCGAAACGGGGTCATCGGCGCGCCACCTCCGCGATCGCCGGGACGATGTTCGCGTACGCGGCGCAGCGGCAGATGTTCCCGCTCATCCGCTCCCGGATCTCGTCGTCGTCGAGCGCGACGCGCTCCGCGGCGAGATCGGCGGTCACCACGCTCGGCCAGCCCCGTTCGGCTTCATCGAGCATCCCGACCGCCGAGCAGATTTGACCGGGCGTACAGTAGCCGCACTGGAACCCGTCGTGCGCGACGAAGGCCGCCTGCAGGGGGTGCAGCGTCCCGTTGTTCGCCAGGCCCTCGATCGTGGTGATCTGCTCGTCCTGGTGCGCGATCGCGAGCGCCAAGCAGCTGTTCGCGCGCCGACCGTCGATGAGGACCGTGCAGGCGCCGCACTGGCCGTGATCGCAGCCTTTCTTCGCACCCGTCATCCCGAGCCGCTCACGCAGCGCGTCGAGCAGCGTCGTACGGGTGTCGATCGAAAGCCGACGCGCCGTCCCGTTCACCTGAAGCGTGATCTCGACGTCCATTGGTCTGCTTCGTGTACCCGCCGCTGGGCCGGTACGCCGGGGCGAGCGGCAACCTGCAAAAGATCGGCCATGGCGCTCGAAACAATCGCGACTCGGCGATCAGGCGGCCGATCGGTTCGGAGCGAGGAAGTTGCGCGCCGCGGTCGGATAGTCTCTCATGCAGATCGCGGTACGTGAGCTTGGGCACTACGTCGACGGGGCAGAGGTTCCGGGCGGGTCGGGCCGGTTCGGGGACGTCTACGAGCCCGCCACGGGCGAAGTTCAGGCCCGGGTCGCCTTCGCGTCCCCCGCCGAATTGGACAACGCCGTCGCCGTCGCGCGGCGCGCGTTCGCCGGCTGGTCGCAGACGCCGCCGGCGCGCCGCGCCGCGGTGATGTTCGCCTACCGTGAACTGCTGCGCGCGCACACCGACCGGCTCGCGCGCATCATCACCCGCGAGCACGGCAAGACGCTCGACGACGCGCGCGGCGAAGTGCAGCGCGGCCTCGAAGTCGTCGAGTTCGCGTGCGGCATCCCGCAGTTGCTCAAAGGCGAGTTCAGCGAGAACGTCGGCGCCGGGATCGACGTGAAGGCCGTGCGTCAGCCGCTCGGCGTGTGCGCCGGAATCTCGCCGTTCAACTTCCCGGCGATGGTGCCGATGTGGATGTACCCCATCGCCATCGCGTGCGGCAACACGTTTATCATGAAACCGAGCGAGAAGGATCCCTCGCTCGCCCTCGAGAGCGCGCGCCTGTTGAGGGAGGCCGGACTACCGCCGGGCGTCTTCAACGTCGTCAACGGCGACAAAGACGCGGTCAACGCGATCCTCGACCATCCGGGGATCGACGCGGTCAGCTTCGTCGGCTCGACGCCGATCGCGCAGCACGTCTACACGCGCGCGGCGGCGGCCGGCAAGCGCGTGCAGGCGCTGGGCGGCGCGAAGAACCACCTCGTCGTGATGCCGGACGCCGATCTCGCGCAGGTCGTCGACGCGCTGATGGGCGCCGCGTACGGGTCGGCCGGCGAGCGCTGCATGGCGATCTCGGTCGCCGTCGTGGTCGGCGACGAGACCGGCGACGCGGTCGTCGCGAGATTGCGCGAGCGCATCGACGTGCTGAAGGTCGGCCCGGGGGAAGAAGCCGGCGTCGAGATGGGGCCGCTCGTGACCGGCGAGCATCTCGCGCGGGTTCGCGGCTACGTCGATCTGGCGGCGGAAGAAGGCGCCGAACTCGTCGTCGACGGGCGCGCCGCGGTCTCGCCGGGAAGCGGGTTCTTCTTCGGTGCGACGCTGCTCGATCGCGTGACGCCCTCGATGCGCGTATACAAGGAAGAGATCTTCGGCCCCGTGCTCTCGGTGGTGCGCGCCAAAACGTACGACGAAGCGCTGGCGATGGTGAACGCGCACGAGTTCGGCAACGGCGTCGCGATCTTCACCCGCGACGGCGACACCGCGCGTCACTTCGACGCCAACGTGAAAGCGGGGATGGTCGGGATCAACGTGCCGATCCCTGTGCCGGTGGCCTACCACAGCTTCGGCGGCTGGAAGCGTTCGCTCTTCGGCGACACCTACGTGCACGGTGTCGAAGGCGTGCGCTTCTATACGCACCTCAAGACGACGACGATGCGCTGGCCGACCGGCATCCGCACCGGCGCCGAGTTCAACTTCCCGACCCACCACCGCTAGGCGTGTTGGATCTCGAGCATTCAATCGCGTTCTACCATGCGGTTCTCGTGCCGCTGGGCTACGTTCGCATTTGGAGCGACAGCGATGCCGCCGGATACGGCTGCCGCGGCCAATCCGATGAACCTTTTGCCATCAAGCGGAAATCATCCAACATCTTCGCGTCAGGTCAACGCTTCCACGTTGCTTTCGCGTCGCCAAGCCCAGAGGCGGTTCTGGAATTTTATGCTACCGCACTCGCTAACGGCGCAGTCGATGATGGAGCCCAGGGCTGCATCGCGAGTATGGCGAGAACTACTGCGCGGCGTTCGTCTTCGATCCGATGGCTTGAACCTGACCCGGTTTGACGGACGAGTAGTTTAGGCTGCTTCTCGTACGTCGCGCTCTTCGAACTCAACGGAGCTCAGATAGCCCGGCGTCGAGTGAAGCCGCTTCGAATTGTACCAAGTCTCGATATAGTGCCTCATGGCCACGGTCAGATTCGCCAGCGCCCTCTCGCACGCCGAGGTAAATTCTTAGCCGCTTCCCCGGAGATATGGACTTACACATTCCCTATCGCCGTTCACCCGGGCCCTCGAGCGTTGCGCTCCTCGCTAATCTGACATCAAACACCATGCAGGTCGGGCCGTCGGATCGCCCGGCTTTCATGAACTCCGCCACGGAACCGTATAAACTGGCTCCTATGCCACGGATCGCAGAAGCCTTCCCAAAGCCTCCCGTAACTTCGGGGTCCTCATCGATCACAATATAACGGTGCCAGGCGCTTCAGTCATGGCGCGCACCCGCGATGATCATGACGCAACGAGTTCGTACGGCGGCAGGACGAATTGCAACGTCGCACCCGGTCCGACGTTGCTGCAAGCTGTTAGTCGTCCCGCGTGCGCTTCGATGATGGAACGGCAGATCGCGAGTCCCATGCCCATCCCGCTGGATTTCGTGGTAAAGAAGGGCTTGAACAGCTGCTCCGCGTTCTCTGCGGCGATTCCGACACCGCAGTCCTGCACCGCGACGAGCACTCGGTGTTCCTCGTCCTGGTGCGTTCGGATCACCAATTCGCGCGGCCGATCCGTCACGGGCTGCATCGCTTCGATGGCGTTGTTCACCAGATTGACGATCACTTGCTGCAGCTGGATCCGATCACCGTTGACCCGGGGCAAAGCGGCCGCGAGTTCCATGCGCAGCGATACCCGATGACTCGAAAGCTGGTGCTGGACCAACGCGATGGCCTCGTTCGCGACGTCGTTGATGTCGAGCGGTGTTTTCGGGGTGTCGGTCTTGCTCAAAAGCGCGCGCACGCGCCGGGTGATCTCACCCGCCCGATGACCGCTCTTGATGATGCTTTCGACCGCGGCGCGCACCTCGTCAAGGTTGGGAGTGCTGACGTCGAGCCAGCGCCGGCAGGCTTCCGCGTTGCTGACGACCGCGGTGAGTGGTTGGTTCACTTCGTGCGCGATCGAAGCGGCCACCTCGCCCAGCGTGGTCACGCGCGAGACATTCGCGAGGTCTGCCTGCGCCCGGCGCAGATCCTCCTCGGCTCGTTTGGCTGCGGTGACGTCCATGACCGCCCCAATGAATTCCAGCTGGCCTCTTTGGTCCCGTACCGCGTGAGCGACGAGATGGACGTATTTGACGGAACCGTCCGGCATCAGCAATCGAGGCTCGACCTCGAAGCCCTGTCCGTCACGCGATCCTCGGTCGATGTGGCGTTGCACGAGAGGTGCATCTTCCGGATGGACGCGTTGAAGAAACATCTCGCGGGTGGGAGACACACCCGGATCGTATCCCAGAATTCTGAACGTCTCGTCCGACCAGGCCCGTTCTCCCGTAGCAACGTTCCAGCCCCAACTGCCGGTGTGGCTGATTCTCTGCCCTTCAGCCAGGAAGCCCTCGCTGTGCTGCAGATCGGAATAGAGGCGGTCGAGGTAGCTTCCAGCGAGCGTGAGACCCAGCACGAGAATGGTGGTGAGCGCGATTGCATAGCCGGCGAGGGTCGCCGCGGTCACGGCGATTCCGATCGGTGGATGCGGTGTGCTCGCGGTGAACGTCGCCGCCGCCATCCCCGTGTAGTGCATCCCTGCGACGGCGATCCCCATGATGATGGCTGCCGAGATCCGGCGCCACGCGAAGGGCGCCTCTGGTAGGGCGCGCAGGCGGAAGACGAGCGCTAGCGCGATCAACGAGACCACCACCGCGATGAGGAATGAGAGCGCAACAATCCACAAGTTCCATCGCATGTGGGCCGACAGGCGCATCGCCGCCATCCCAGTGTAGTGCATCGTGACGATCCCGGTTCCCATGAGGAGACCGCCGATGAGCCACTCGCCCAGTCCCATTGTTTTCCGACTGACGACGATGAGCGCTATCCCCGATGCGACGATCGCCAGTACGATCGAGAGTGCGACGATCCACAGATCGTACGCGACGGGGATGGGCAGATGAAACGCCAGCATCCCCGTAAAGTGCATCGACCAGATCCCGGTCCCCATGGCGGTCGCGCCGCCAAGGAGCCACAGAGTGCGCGGCCCGCCGCGCTTCTCCGTGAGCCGTTCCCCGAACGTCAGGGCCACGTACGCGGCGACGCTCGCAACGAGCACCGAGAGCGCGACGAGCCAACCATCGTATGTGATCGACAGCGGCAATTCCGGCGGCATCGGCATGCCATTCATGCTTCATACCCTTCGCGTGGCGGTTACCGGCATTGTACGGGCCGGGCCTCGCGGCGTACAGCACGTCGTCGAGAGTTCCTTGCATAATGCAAGTGACCAGCGACGATCGTCGCCGGGAGCCGAGTGCGGCCAGGTCCTATTTGGTCGTGCGTGCTCCGGCGCCGCACACCGTCGCGTCCTGATCGGCGGTGCCCCCGCTGCAGCCGACGGCGCCGATGATCTTGCCGTCTTCGATCAGCGGATAGCCGCCGGGCGAGGCGACGAGCGTCGGGTCGAGCGAGGCGACGTAGCCGTGACCGCCCTCGTACGCATTGTAGAAGACGCGCGACTCGCGGCGGTAGCGCGCCGCGGTGCGCGCCTTCCCCTGCGAGATGCCGATCGATGCGAACTGCGTCCCGTCCATGCGGTAGAAATAGACGAGCTCGCCCGACGGATCGACGACCGTGATCGCAAAGCGCCAGGTCGGGTGCTTGCGCGCCTCGGCGACCACCGCGTCAACGACCTGCGCCCGTGCGCGCGAAGGCCAAAGCCGCCTGCGATGCCGAACCTCCGCGTGATGCAGACCGCCGTCGCCCGTCGGCGCGTGCTGATGTCGTCCGACGAGGTAGAGCGGGCGATCGCGCGCATGGCCCACCAGATCGTCGAGCCCGAGGACGTCCAGGGAGGACTCCTGCTGATCGGCATTCGCCGCGGCGGCGAATCGCTCGCACGGCGTCTGGCCTCGAAGATCGCCGAGATCCGCGGCTCGCTCCCCGAGCTCGGCTTCCTCAACGTCAACTTGTATCGCGACGACGACGTGGCGCGCGAACTCCCCGAGTCGGAGATCCGCAGCGCGATCACCGGCCTGACGGTCATCCTCGTCGACGACGTCCTCTACACCGGACGCACCATCCGCGCCGCGCTCGACGCGGTGACCGACCTCGGCCGGCCGAAGGCGATTCGGCTTGCCGTTCTGATCGACCGTGGGCTGCGTGAGCTGCCGATTCAAGGCGATTACGTCGGCAAGGTGATTCCGACCAGCCGCCGCGAGCACATCGACGTCGTGCTGGCCGCCCAACGCTCCGACGCCGACGCGGTGACGGTGTTCGACGAGGACCGTGGCACCCCGTAGCCTGCTCGACGTCGACGACCTGACCCCGGAAGAGATCGCCCGAGTCCTCGACCGTGCCGTCGGTTTTCGTGAGGCGCTGCCGTCGCGGGACCTGCTCGCCGGCGTGCCGGTGCTGAACCTGTTCTTCGAAGCGTCGACGCGAACGGCCACGTCCTTCACGCTGGCGGAACAGCGGGTCGGCGCCGACATCATCTCGTTCGCGCCGGGCGCGTCGAGCCTGGGCAAGGGCGAGACGATCGCCGACACGGCGCTGACCCTGCGCGGGATCGGCGTGCGCGTGATCGTCGTGCGCCATCCGGAGTCCGGCTTTGCGCGGCGCCTGGCCGATGCGTTCGACGGCCACGTGATCAACGCGGGCGACGGAACCCACGCGCATCCCACCCAAGCGCTGCTCGACCTGATGACGCTGCGCCAGGAGTTCGGCCGCTTCGAGGGCCTGCGGGTCGCGATCGTCGGCGACATCCTGCACTCGCGAGTCGCGCGCTCGAACATCGTCGGGATGCGCGCGCTCGGCATCGACGTGACACTGGTCGGCCCGCCGACGCTGCTGCCCGATGCGTTTGCGGAGTTGGGCGTACGCGTCGAGCGCGACCTCGACGCGCTGCTGCCGCAGCTCGACGCGGTCATGATGCTGCGCATCCAGCGCGAGCGGATCTCGGCCGGGCTGCTGCCCGCGCTCGAGGACTACACCCAGCGCTTTCAACTGAACCGCGCGCGCTTGCGCCAGCTGCCCGACGATGCGGTGATCCTGCACCCGGGGCCCTACAACCGCGGCGTCGAGCTGACCGACGACGTGCTGGATGATCCGCGCTCCCGCTACGTCGCCCAAGTCCACAACGGCGTCTTCGTCCGCATGGCCGTCCTCGATCTGCTCGTCAACGGAGCCGCAGTACCAGTATGAAGAAGAGCGGGCCCTCGGGGAATCGTGCCTCTGCCAATATGCTCATGCCCGCTCGCGACATGGGGGCCCCACGCGGAACGCGTGGGGGGCGCGGAGCCATGGGCGGAGCGCCTTTAGAATGAAAACACTCGTAAAAGGCGGACGCCTCGTCGACCCGGTCGCGGGAATCGATGCGAATCGTGACGTGCTGATCGAGAACGGGTTCGTGGTGCAGATCGCTGAGCATATCGGCGACGGCGAGGCGCGCGTGGTCGACGCCGACGGGGCGATCGTCGCGCCCGGCTTCATCGACATGCACGTGCACTTGCGCGAGCCGGGTGCGACGCAGAAGGAAACGATCGCGATGGGGACGGCGGCGGCTGTCGCCGGCGGGTTCACCGCGGTCGCGTGCATGCCCAACACCGAGCCCGCGCTCGACGCGCCGGCGATCGTCTCGGAGGTGCTGCGCCGCGCCGAGATCGCCGGCTTGGCCCGCGTCTACCCCATCGGAGCGATCACCAAAGGCCGTGCCGGTCAGGAGCTCGCGCCGTATCACCTGCTGGCCGACGTCGGCTGCGTCGCGTTCAGCGACGACGGTTCGACGCCGCGCGACGCGCGCGTCCTGCGCAACGCGGCGCGCTACGCGGGCGATCTGCCGCAGTGCTTCATCTCGCACTGCGAGGACCCCGACCTCAAGGGCGCGGCGGTGATGAACGAGGGGGCGGCGTCGATGCGGCTGGGCCTCGAAGGCTCGCCGGGCTTGGCGGAAGACGTGATCGTCGCGCGCGATCTGCTGATCGCCGCCGACACCGGGAAGGCCTGGCACATCGCGCACGTCTCGACCGCGAACTCGCTCGAGTTGATTCGCTGGGCGCGCTCGCGCGGCGTGCGCGTCACCTGCGAGGTCACGCCGCACCACCTCGTCTTCCTCGACGACCGGTTCGACGACTACCGCGCCGACTCGAAGGTCAACCCGCCGCTGCGCGACGCGCACGATCGTGAGGCGCTGCGCGCAGCCGTGCTCGACGGTACGATCGACGCGTTCGCCTCGGATCACGCACCACATCCGCTGGAAGAGAAGGCCCAACTGCTCTCGTGCGCCCCGGTCGGTTTCAGCGGTCTGGAAGTCGCGCTCGGCGCGTACGCGCTCGCGCTGCCGGAGCTCGCGCTCGACCGCTTCGTGATGCTCGCCTCCGCGAATCCGGCCAGCATTCTGGGCGTGCCGGGCGGAACGCTCGACATCGGCAGCATCGGGGACGTCACGGTGTTCGCCGACCGCCCGTGGACGGTGGACGCGCGGCTGTTCCGCTCGAAGGGGAAGAACACGCCGTTCGACGGGATGGTGCTGCCGCGCCGTGCGGTGGCGACGATCGTCGAAGGGGCGGTCGTCTTCGAATACGGCCAAGTCCTGCCGCGCGAAGAGGTGAGCGCGTGAACCCGGCCACGCTGCTGCTTGCCGACGGCACGCGGTTCGAGGGCGAAGGACTTACGACGACTGGGATCGCGCTCGGCGAGGCGGTGTTCTTCACCGGCATGACCGGCTACGAGGAAGCGCTCACCGACCCGTCCTACGCCGGGCAGATCTTGGCCTTCACGTATCCGCTGATCGGCAACTACGGCATCAGCGGGTCCGTCGCGCAGCATCCGCATGCGTGCGTCTCCGGCGCCGCGATCAAGCATCTCGAGAAAAACCCGTCGCACTACGCGTCGAAACAGGATCTCGGTTCGTGGCTTGACGAGCAGCAGGTCCGCACGATCGTCGGGATCGACACCCGCGCGCTCACGATCGCGCTGCGCGAACACGGCACGATCGCCGCCGCGCTCGCGGTGGGTGCGGAAGCGATCGCGAACGTCGAGGCGACCCTCACCCGCTACGCGCGGGAGGCGACGACGCAAGGCCTCGTGGCGTCGGTTGCCGACGCGTACGGCCACGGCGAGACGGTCGGCGAGGGAAGCCGGCACGTCGTGCTGATCGATTGCGGTGTCAAACGCGCGATCATCCGCGATCTCCTCGCGCTCGACACGCGCGTCACGGTCGTACCGTACGATGCGTCGAGCGAGACGATCCTCGCACACAAGGCGGACGGCGTGCTGGTCTCGCCGGGTCCCGGCGATCCGCGCGATCTCGGGGGGACGGTAGAGACGCTGCGCGAGCTCGTCGGCAAGACGCCGATCTTCGGCGTGTGCCTGGGTCACCAGATGCTCGCCCTCGCGATGGGAGCGCAGACGTACAAGTTGCCGTACGGTCATCGCGGTGGGAATCAGCCGGTGAAAGATCTCATTCACGACGAGGTGCTCGTGACGGCGCACAACCACGGCTATGCGGTCGACGGCGCAACCTTGCCCGCCGAACTCGAGGCGACGATGACCAACCTCAACGACGGGACGAACGAAGGGTTCCGCCATCGCACGCTGCCGATCGATGCGGTGCAGTTCCATCCCGAAGCATCCCCGGGTCCGTTCGACGCGCGGAACCTGTTCGCGCGATGGCTCGACCGCGTCGAGCGCTAGCGCTAGCGCTCACACTTGCGGCCGCGCTGAGCGCGCTTTGGCTGCCGGTGGAAGCGCAGGCGCAGGGTCTGCGCTCCCTGCACGTCGATGCGCTCTCGATGCGCGCCGACCGGACGCGCGTGCCGGTCGGCGAGACGTTTCATCTGGCGATCCACGCGCGCGTGCGCGAGCGTGTCGCGGCGTTGGACGAACTGGTGGTCCCCGACGTCGGCTCGATGCACTTGCTCGGCGACGAGCGGCACGTCTCGGCCGGGCCGGGCGGAACGGACATCGTCGAGACGCTGACGCTCGAGCCGACCACGCCCGGGCCGTTCACGTTTCCGGCGGCATACTTCGACGCGATCGACGCGAACACCAAGAAGCCGTCTCGCTTCGCGGCGAACCCGGTGCGCGTCGTGGTGACGGCGCAAGCCGTGTACTACGCGTCGACTCGGACGGTCCTCTTTCCGCTCGTCGCGCGCGTGCTGGTGATGGCAGTCGCGCTGTTCGCGGTGCTCGCGCTGGTCGTGCTCGTCGTCGCGTTGCGGGGTCGTAAACGCATCCCGGTGGTTCCCGCTGCCGCTCCGCCGGCCCCCGTCCCCGCGGCGCCGCCGCGCACGCCGCGCGACGAGGTCGCCGACGCGTTTCGCGCGTACCGCAGCGCGCCGGCGGACGGCGCGCTGCGACGTCTGCGCGCCGCGCTGTTCGCGGCCGCCGGCGTCCCGCCCGGCGCGACGCTCCGCGACGCGCTCGCCAACACCGGCGACGCCGCACTTCGGCCCGTCCTGAGCGCGGCCGAACACGCCGCCTTCGGGCCCGCACGCGCGCGGGACGACGCCTCACGGGAGCTCTCCGACGCCACCGAGGCGTGGCTGCGATGAGCCGCCCGAGCGACGTCCTCGACGCGCTGCACGCCACCATAGTGGGCCAGGACGAGGTCGTCGAAGCGCTCGTCCTCGGCCTGATCGCCGGCGGCCACATCCTGCTCGAAGGGACGCCCGGCGTCGCGAAGACGCTGGCCTGCCGGGCGCTCGCGGCATCGGTCGGCGGCGTCTTCCGGCGCGTGCAGTTCACGCCGGATCTCCTGCCCTCCGACGTCGTCGGCACGCGCATCTTCGATCAGAAGACCGGTGAGTTCGCGACGGTGTTCGGCCCGCTCTTCGCCAACGTCGTGCTGGCCGACGAGATCAACCGCGCGCCGGCCAAAGTGCAATCCGCGCTGCTCGAGGGAATGCAGGAGCGCCGCGCGACGATCGGCTTGCAGACGCACGATCTGCCCGCGCCGTTCGTTGTCCTGGCGACGATGAACCCCTACGACACCGACGGCACCTACCCGCTGCCGCTCGCCCAGCTCGACCGCTTCTTGGCGAAGGTGATCGTGCGGTATCCGACGCGCGACGAAGAGCAGGCGATCGTCGACCGCTTCAGCGGCGACGAACCGGCGCTCAGAGCGGGTGTCGCGACGCTGGCCGACGTGCAGCGCTGGCAGCGCGAGGCGCACGGCGTGTTCGTCGACGCCAAAGTCCGCGACTACGCGATCGACATCGTGCGCGCATCGCGCAGCGCCGAGCTCGTCGCGCACGGCGCGAGCCCGCGGGCGGCGCTCGCGCTCGTCGCGCTGGCGCGTGCCCGCGCCTACCTCGAAGGCCGCAGCTTCGCGGCGCCCGACGACGTGCGCGACCTCGCGGCGGCCGTGCTGCGCCATCGGATCTCGTACGACGACCGCATCGCGATCGAAGACGGCCATCCCGAAGACGTCGTGCGCGAGATCGTCGGCTCGGTGCGCGCGCCGTGAACGCGCTGCGCGCCGCGATCCTGCGCGGAGCGCGGGCGACGCCGCGAGCCGGCGCCGCGACGCGCGGCACGCGACCCGGCGACGGATTCGTGTTCTCGCAGCTCCGCGCGTACGTGGAGGGTGACGACCCGCGGCGAATCGATCACGCCGCCACCGCGCGGGTCGGCGCCCTGCAGACGCGGGTGTATCTCGAAGAGACCACGCTCGTCCTGGCGGCGATCGTCGACGAATCGGCGTCGATGCGGGTCGGACGGAGGCGTCCGCTCGCGGCGGCAGCCCGGGAGGCCGTGCGGGCGTGGTTCGGCGCGCTCGAAGGCGAGGACGCGGCGGCGCGCATCGTCGACGAGCGCGTCGTACGCGACCGGCGTGCGGCACCGCTCGTGCGGGCGCGCGGGGAATTCCGGTTCGAGGGGGCGCTGACGATCGCGTTGTGCGCCGTCCCGCGCGGTGCGTCGCTCTTGGCGATCACTGACGGCTTCGATCTGACCGGCGAGACACCACTCGAACGCGCGGCGTTGCGGTTCGACGCGACCGTGCTGCTCGCGCGGGATCCGTGGCGCGACGATCTGCCGCTGCGCGGCTTCGTGCGGCTGCGCGATGCGGAGAGCGGGCGCATGCGGCGCGTGTTCGTCGGCGCGCGCGAGCGGGCGCGATATCGCGCGGCGTCGCACGCGCGTGAAGCCGCGTTGCGCGGGCGTTTTCGGGATGCGGGCTGGCGCGTCGGGACGCTCGAGGAAGAAGACGGCCGTGCGTCGCTGATGCACGCGTTCGCCCTACGATGACCTTCGCGCATCCGCTGTGGCTCATCGCGGGCATCGTCTTGGCCGCACTTTTTCTCGGCCTGGCGCAACGCGCCGCGCGGCGCGGCGCGGCGTCGGCACTGGCGTACAGCAACCTCGACTTCTTCGAGCAGGCGACGCGGCGGCGGTTCGATCCGGCCCTCGCGATCGTGCTTGCCGCGGCGCTTGGTGTCGTCGCGCTCGCCGGCGCGCTCGCCGGACCGCGGTTCTTCGCGAACGTCCCCGTTCGCGGCGGCGCGGTCGTGCTCTGCGTCGACACGTCGGGCTCGATGCGCGCGACCGACGTCGCTCCGACGCGGGCCGACGCGGCCGCCGCTGCGGTGCGCGCGTTCGTCGATGCGGTGCCGAACGGGACGCGGCTTGCGATCGTCGCCTTCTCGAGCGGGGCCGGGGTCGTTGCGCCGCTCACCGACGACAAGGACGCAGTGCGCGACGCGATCTCGCGCATCCCGCCGCCGAACGGCGGTACGGCGATCGGTGACGCGCTCGCGATTGCCGCGCGCGTGCTGCCGCCGTCGGGAAAACGGGCGATCGTACTCGTCACCGACGGCGTGAACAACCTCGGCGCCGACCCGCTCGCGGTCGCGCCGCAGGTCGGTGCCGCCGGGATCGAGATCGACACGATCGGCATCGGCACGAACGGCAGCGGCCAACTGATCCCCGGCACCGCCCTCGAGGCGGGGATGGACGAAGACGCCCTGCGCACGATCGCCGGCTCCGCGCACGGCGCCTACGCCCGCGCGAACGACGCGAGCTCGCTGCGCACCCGCCTCGCCGCCCTCGCGAACAGCACGACCAAGGAGAAGAAGCGCATCGACGCCTCGCTCCCGCTCGCGATATTCGGCGGCCTCATCACCCTGCTCGCAGTCGCCGGAGGTCTGCTCGCCGGCCGCTTCCCGTAGGTCTCGTTGTCACCCTTCGACAGGCTCAGGGTGACGGGGACGCGTAGTCGTTTTGCGATGAACGACGACATCCTGATGCGGCGGACGACGTACGCGCGCGAAGTGCTCGACGAAGCGTCGGTCGCGGCCGATCCGTTCGCGCAGTTCGGTCATTGGTTCGGGGAAGCACTGGCGACGCCGGGAATCATCGAACCGAACGCGATGAGCGTCGCGACCGTGGGAGGCGAGGGGAAGCCGTCGTCGCGCGTCGTGCTGCTGCGCGGCTGGGATGCGCGCGGCTTCGTCTTCTACACCAACTACGAGAGCCGCAAGGGCAAGGAGGCGGCGGCGAACCCGTTCGCCGCGCTGTTGTTCTGGTGGGGTGCACTAGAGCGGCAGATCCGCATCGAAGGATCGCTGGAGCGGGTCGCGGCGGCCGAGAGCGACGCCTATTTCGCGACCCGGCCACGCGGCCACCAGCTGAGCGCGTGGGCGTCGGAACAGAGCGAACCCGTCGCCGAGAAGGCCGCCCTCGAGCGAGCGATGGCGCAAGCAGAAGAGCGGTTTCCAGACGAGGTACCGCGCCCACCCCATTGGGGCGGTTTTCGCGTGGTGCCGGAGCGCTTCGAGTTCTGGCAAGGCCGGCCGAACCGCGTCCACGATCGGATCGCCTACGAGCAAGCTGCTGGAGGCTGGCGACCCGTCAGGCTTTCGCCATAAGCGGTTGACGCCCGCGCTCGGCCCGTGCTATTCTCGCCGCACTCATGCTGACCGCCGGCTCGTTTATGGCGATGTCGATGTGCTGTCTCCTCTCGCGGGGGTCGGCTAGGATCGGCATGAGCTGATCGCGCAGTGCGCGACGCAAGTGCAGAGCCCTCGCCGACCCGGCGGGGGCTCTTTCGTTTTCATCCGCTTTCCCATCGCATCAGGAGGCGACAGGACATGGCTTCACTCTCTCGATCGTTCTTTCTCACGCTTGCCGGCGGCGCATCGCTCGCCGCGGCGCTGCCCCGCACGGCGCAGGCTGCGGGCCTCGATCACCTCGGAATCGACTACGCCTTCTACAACCCGCCCAGCCTCGTACTCAAGTCGAAAGGCTGGCTCGAAGAGGCGCTGGCCAAGAACAAGACCTCGGTCGAATGGGTGCTTTCACTGGGCTCGAACAAGGGCAACGAGTTCGTCGAAGCCGGGACGGTCGCGTTCGGATCGACCGCCGGCAGCGCGGCATTCCTGGCGCGCGCCAACGGCACGCCGCTGCACAGCGTGTTCCTGTACTCGCAGCCGGAGTGGACCGCGATCGTCGTCGCGAAGGATTCGCCGCTGCGGTCGCTGCGCGATCTCAAAGGAAAGAAGATCGCCGCGACCCGCGGTACCGACCCGTGGTTCTTCCTGCTGCGCGCGCTCGGGACCGTCGGGCTGACGCAGAGCGACGTCGAGATCGTGCCGCTGCAGCATCCCGACGGACGGGTCGCGCTCGAACGCGGTCAAGTCGACGCCTGGGCCGGTCTCGATCCGCACATGGCGGCCTCGCAGCTCGAAGCGGGTTCGCGCCTGCTCTACCGCAACGTCGCGTTCAACACGTACGGTTCGCTCAACGCGCGCGAAGACTTCCTCAAGGACCATCCCGACATCGTCGAGATCGTCCTCAAGCAGTACGTGCGCGCGCGCCAGTACGCAGCGACGCACGTCGACGAAACGGCCGCCTTGCTCGCCGCAGCATCGAAGGTCGAACTTCGCGTCGCGCAGCTGCAGCTCCGCGAGCGCACCAAGTATCCGGGCAACGGCGTTCCCGACAAGTCCTTCCGCGATGCGGTGGGCGGCGTCGTCGCGTTCGTGCGCGCCGAGAAGTTGGCCAAGCCCGGCGCCGATCTCGACGCGGCCGCGTCGTCGCTGCCGGATACGCATCCCGGCGAGCTCGCCTTGCGTGGTTAGATTCGCCGTCCCGGCCGGGCTGGTCGCGCTGTGGTGGATCGCGACGTCGCTGGGCTGGGTGAAGTCCTACCAGTTCGCCTCACCGCGCGACGTCGTCGTCGAGCTGCAGCAGCTCGCCCTCACCGGCATGTTGTGGCACGACGTCAGCGTGAGCGTGGCGCGCGTCGCGGCGGGTTTCGGGATCGCGTTGCTCCTCGCGATCGTTCTCGGGGCGCTGGTCGGCGGTTCGCGCGGCGTCGAGCGCGCCCTCGACCCCACGCTGCAAGGAATCCGGGCGGTGCCGTCGCTGGCCTGGGTGCCGCTGATCCTCATGGGCCTGGGCATCGGGGAGACCGCGAAGATCACGCTGGTCGCAATCGGCGCGTTCTTCCCCATCTACGTCGCGCTCGTCGCCGGCATTCGCGGCGTCGATCGGAAGCTGGTCGAGGTGGGCGCGTCCTTCGGCCTCTCGCGCACGGCGCTCATCGTGCGCGTGCTGATCCCGGCGACGCTGCCGCAGCTGCTGGTCGGCGCGCGCATCGGGCTCACCCAAGCGTGGCTGTTCCTCGTCGCTGCGGAATTGCTCGCCGCGACGAGCGGGATCGGCTTCCTGCTCACCGACGGAGAGCAGACCACGCGCACCGATGAGATCCTGGTCGCGATCCTGCTGTTCGCGGTGTGCGGCAAACTCTCGGAAAGCGGGATGCGCTGGCTCGAGAAGCGTCTGGTCGGCTGGACCGACACGGTGCCGGCATGAGTGCAGCGCGTATCCGTCATCTGCAGAAGGCGTATGGAGCGCATCTCGTCTTCGACGGGCTCGACCTGGACGTCGCGCGCGGCGAGCGTGTCGCTATTCTCGGTGCGAGCGGCTGCGGCAAGTCGACGCTGCTGCGCTGCATCGCCGGACTCGAACGGCCCGACGCCGGCACGATCGCGACCTCGGGCGAGATCGGCGTCGTCTTTCAGGAGCCGCGGCTCTTTCCGTGGCTCGACGTGGAACGCAACGTCGCGTTTCCGGCCCGCAATGCCGGCGAACGCGCGCGTGTCGAGGGCGTCCTCGGCCTCGTCGGCTTGGCGCACGCCGCGAAACGTCTGCCGAAGCAGCTCTCCGGCGGGATGGCGCAACGCGCCGCGCTCGCCCGCGCGCTGGTTCGCGATCCGCATTTGCTCTTGCTCGACGAACCGTTCGGGGCACTCGACGCGCTGCGGCGCATCGAGCTGCGCGCGGCCGTGCGCGAGATCCTCGAGTTCACCAAAGCGTCGGCGATCTTGGTGACGCACGACGTCGAAGACGCGCTGGTGCTCGCCGACCGGGTGATCGTGCTGGCCGGGGCACCGGCCGAGGTCGTCTTCACCGGCACCGTCGGCGAGGACGCGACCCGGGTCGCAATCTTGGGCGCCCTCGGCGTCACGGAGCACGGCGGCCAGGCGCGGCGCTCGCAGGCCCGACTGTAGGCATTTACAGGCGGGCGATGCGCTTTCGCGTGCTAAGGGCCTGACCCCAGCTTTCCAGCGCGTCGTTGAAGACGCGTACGGTGGCTTGGTAGCACTCGCACGCGAGCGATTCCAGCACGGGGCGGTTCACGATGTGCACGTGTCCGCGGGTGTACTCGATCGCGCCGGCATCGTGCAGGTGTTTCGCCGCCTCGCTGACCGTCGCGCGGCGCACGCCCAGCATGATCGACAGAAACTCGTGCGTGAGCTGATAGTCCTCGCGCGAAGCGCGGTCCGCCACCAGCAGCAGCCATCGCGCGCACCGCTGCTGCAGTGAATGCACGGTGTTGCAGACGATCATCTGCTCGACGAAGAACATGCGTCCTTTTTCGGTGGAACGGATCAGCGCGTCGAGTCTCGAGTTCCGCTCGATCGCGTCAAGGAAAGCCGTCGTGCGCATGCGCGCGACCCTTCCGTCGACTTGGCAGATCGTCGTTCGCAGCACCGGCGCTCCGAAAGCGATCTCGACGCCCGAGGCGCCCTCGTTGCCGACCGTCCCGACCTCCGCGGTCTCGCCGTCTACGAGCGTCGTGACCACCGAGAGGACGGCGTCGATCGGAAAGACGACCCAGTCGTACGACGCATCGGGCGCGTGCGTCGTGACGCCCGCCGCAATGTCGACGACCTCCAGCGCCGGCACGATGTCGGCGCGCTCGCCCAAGGGAAGCGCGTCGAGCAGCCGGTTACCGCCCTCGTAGGTTCTGCCGATTCTGACCACAGCCGTCCTCCGTACGCAAGCGTACCGAAATGGTTATGCCCACGCCAGCAAAGGTCAAGCAACGTCGACAAAAAGACAAGTAACCTTGACATAAAGACAAGAATACCGTACACTTCAGCCCATGGTCAAACGTGCGGTAAACAAGCGCATGGTGCGCTACGGCATCTGGATGGCCATGTATTGCGCGGTCATGCTCGTCGACGGTTTCTCGCTGCCGAGGCCGATCAAGACGGACGTCGTGCACGTCGTCGGCGCGCTCCTGCCGATGATTCCGCTGCTCTTCGCGATGCAGGCCAACATCGGCGCGATCCGATCGATGGACGAACTCGGCCGCCGCTACCATGTCGAAGGGATGATGTTCGCGATCATCGGGACGATTGTCGTCACGCTGACCATGGGCTTTCTGCAGTGGATGGCCGCGGGTCCGACCATCAGCCTGGGTTGGGTCTGGCCCATCATCGCGGCATTCTACGGCATCGGAGCCGCGTTCGCGCGACGCAAGTACTCGTGACCAATCGATTGCGCGTGCTGCGCGCCGAGCGGGGCTGGTCGCAAGCCGAACTTGCCGATCGCCTCGGCGTCAGCCGTCAAACCGTCAACGCGCTCGAAGTGGGCAAATACGACCCCTCGCTCGGGCTCGCGTTCAAGATCGCCCGTCTCTTCGGGTGCAGCGTGCACGACGTCTTTCATGAAGAAGCCGTCAATGTCTAAGCCGGCCTGACGCTGGCGACTTCGTCGGACGAAGGGAGGCGAAGAATGCGATTCCTATGCAAATACTAAGGAATTCACGCACTACGCTGGGATACGGTCTAGGATGTCACAAGCTGCGGCGCACTTCCCTGCGCTTCCGTCGGAGGATCTGATCTATCGGGTCACCGGCAAGCGCGATGCCGATCTCTTCGCGGTGTCGGGACTTCTGGCGGTCGACGACCTGGAACCCGGATTGCACCTGCTCGGGCGCAAGTTTTGCGACGTTCGCCGCGCTCTCGACCTCGGTTGCGGCCCCGGCCGCATAGCGCGCTGGCTCCAGCGCAAGATCCCGGATGCGTTTCTGCTGGGATGCGACATCGATGAGGCCGCAATCGCCTGGGCTGCCGATGCCTTGCCGAACGGCAACTTTGTCGTCAACGGGCATTTGCCGCCGCTGCCTTTGCCCGCCGAATCGATCGATTTCGTATACGCGTGGAGCCTCTTCACCCACCTCGACGAGTCGTATCAAGATGCGTGGCTCGCGGAACTGCACCGCGTCACGATCCCCGGCGCCTCGCTGCTGCTTACGACGAGCGGGGAGATCATGTGGGAGTACCTTCGCACACGGTCCGCCCACGCGAAGCTCGACGACTTGCTCGCGCGGCGAGCGGACTTCGACCGAACGGGATTCGTCTTTTGGGGCAACGACGGTTGGGAGCAGCACTTCCCGGCGTACTATCACACCACGTTCCACACTCCGCAGTACGTGCGCGCGCATTGGTCGAGTTGGTTTGAGGTCGTCGACGTCGTCCTCGGCGGCGCACAGCCGGCTCAAGATATGATCGTGCTGCGCCGGCGGTAGGCATCTTCGCGGTCGCGGTGAGCCGCACGCACGCAGAGCAACACATCGTCTCTGTACGGAGATGAGATAACGGGGCATCATGGGACCCGCGGCTGAGGAGGTCGTGGAACTGCATGGAGCCCGCGGCATGAATGCGACACAAGTCTTCGCCGACGGAAACGTCGGCCGCGTCTCGCTGCACGAAGCTCGCGCGGCGATGCTTGCCGCCGCCGCACCACTCTCGGTCGAAGAAATCTTTCTCGCTGCCGCGCACAATCGCACGCTGGAGGTCGAGGTGCTCGACTGGGACCGCGTCGGGTTCGTGAGCATCTCGGTATGATCCGCAAGCCTCCGTATCGCTGTCCTTGCTGCGCTCGGACGTGGCGGCCCGCCGCAACCGCGAGAGCGTCCGCGCATTGGTCGGCGTTCTGCCGAGCGTGCGCGTCGCGGTGCACGCACCGCGGTCATATCCCTGCCCTTGGAGAACCATCGTGATCGCTCCGAAGAAACACCGCCGCGACCTTCTGGCGCAGTCGCCCGTCGAGCTGCACGTCGCCACGAAACCGCTGCCGAAGGCCGCGACGGGACTTCCGGAAGTCGTTCACTCGCTGCAGCACGCCGCAGCCTGGACGACGCTCGAGGGCGGAGTCGTGCTCGCGCGCGAGGACGTCGGCCGGCACAATGCCGTCGACAAGCTGATCGGCGCGATGGCGCGTGCCGAGCTCGATCCGGCCGACGGGTTCGCCATCGTGACCAGTCGCGCGAGCTACGAGCTGCAGAAGTGCGCCGTAGCCGGAATCTTTCTGCTGGCCGCGATCTCGCGCCCGACCGGCCACGCGGTACGGATGGCGGACGGCGAAACGTCGCTGCGCGCGGTCTCTTAGCGGGCCCGTTGCGCCGGGGATGCTAGGCGGACCCGCCACAGCAGCGCCGTACCAAGTGCGAACTCGACGATCACGCAGACGAGCGCGACGCGCGGGCCGAGCCCGGCGCGGCGCGCGTCGTAGAAGGAGACCACGGGCTGGGTGATTGCGGGCGCCGCGACCTGGGCAAGGGCGGCGGCCAGGTTCCACACGCCCATCGCTGAGGCGAGCGCCGCGCTCGGTAGCACCGCGTACGCGATCGCCCAATCGGCGGTGAAGAACGCTCCCCACGCCGCGCCCGCGGCGATCGCGCATGTGAGGGCGACGGCGAACGTCGGCGCGGCCGCGAACGCGCCGACGGCGATTGCGATGGCAAGGCACGCGATCGTCACCACGACCCGTTTGTCGAGCCGATCGGCGGGGACGCCGGCGGCGGCGGCACCGCCGACCCCGGCGATCGTAAAGGCGAGGAAGAGGATGCCCGTCGTCGTGCGCGCGTCGGCGACGCCGAGCGATTCGCGCACGAAGAAGAACAAGAAGCCGAACAACGTGTAGAACCCTACGTTGATCAGCGCGCGCGACGCGATGACGATCCAGGCGTTCGCATCGAGACGCAACGGGCGCGCAACCTCGCGCGAGCCGGGCAGCGTGCGCGCGTAGGCGTCCGTGATCCACCAGCTCACCACCAAGCATGCCGCGAGCGCGAACCCGAGCAGCGCGCCGTGCAGGACGATCGTGAGGACCAGTCCGATGACGCTGCCGCTGAATTGGTGGATGCTCATCCAGGAGGACGCGCGGCCGACCCGCTCCGGCTCGACGTAGTCGCCGACGATCGCCTGATACGGACCGCCGGCGACGTTCATCCCCACCTGCAGCGCGAGCATCGCGATCCACAGCCACGCGAGCGAGGGTGCGATCGTCACGCCGATCAGCGCGGGGACGGCGACGATGACGCCGGTACGATAGAACGCGAGGCGGTGGCCGGTGCGCACGCGTTGCCGGTCGGAAAGGATGCCCGCTGCGACCTGGAGCACGGCAGCCAGCGCCGCGCCGACCGCGGCGATCAGCGCGTAGCGTGCGACCGCCCCGGGCGCGCTCAGCGCGGAGACGCGATCCTGCAGGACGACGCCGAGCACCGACGTCCACACTACTTGGATGCCGAACCAAAACGCGCCCAGGCGCCAGGCTTGCGGCGAACGCTGCACGCTCACGACGTGCGAGCGGTCAGCGAGCATGCGTAGCGATACTCCTCGAGCGTGTCGACGTCGTAACACAAGCCCGGATCGCAGCCGCGCACCGCAGCGACCGGCAATCCCAGCGTCCGCGTGCCATACGCTTCGACATCTGCGACGCCCAAACGTTTGACGGCGAAGCGCACGCACAGCGACGGGCCGAGAAGCCGCACGAGCGCGAAGAGGCTCTTGCGCGCATCGAAGAAGCGTACGGCGAGCGCGCGCGCCGGTGCGGCCGCTTCCGGGGCGAACACGAACGCGCTGCCGTTCGCGATGCGCTCTCCGCGCAGCGCCACCTCGTGAGCCGCGGCACCGGGAAACCGCGACCGGTAGGTGTCGACGTCGCCGAGCGCCATCGCGAGCGCCGCGCCGCCGCTGCGCTCGACCAGGTCGCGCACGCCGCTTTCGGTCACGAACGGCAGATCGGAAGTCAGGTAGACGAACCGCTCGCCGGGCCACGCGTCCAGCGCGCGCAGCACGTTCGTCCCGCCGTCGACGGCAGCGTCAATCACGCGCACGTCACGCCCCCGCAGGTGTTCGCGCACCGCGTGCCCGCCCACCACCGCTACCCCGTCGATCCCGGCGCCGGCACACGCGTCGATCGCGACGTCGAGGAGGGTGCCTCCCGCGTACCGCGCCAGCGCCTTCACGGAGGTCCCGATCACCGAAGCGAACTCGCCGCCGACGGTACCGCCGGCCGTGATCACAGCACGCACCACGCGCGACGTTCGCCGCGCGAATCAGATGACCCTGACGCCGGCCGTCGCACGTGGCGACGCCTACAAGGCGAGGATCTCCGCGTCGGTCATCGTGTCGAGCTTGCCGCGCAGCCCGCTCAGCGCGCTGCGCTGGTCCGCGTCCAACGACGCATCGCGCAGCCTCGCGTCGAGCGCCGCGGCGTTTGCCGTCGCGAGGGCCCGGTCGCGAGCGACCGCGATGTCCGGTTTTACGCCGACACCTTCCCAGTTGGTCTTCGTGATCGGGTTCTGCGCGCGCATGTCGGGGACGAAGAGCGAGAAGTGATCGTCGATGCGCCGCAGCTCGCCGGGATTCGCTCCGCCGCCGGTGACCGCGCCGATCAGCGTTCCGCGCTTGAGCGCTTGAAGATCGTACGCGCATTCCTCGCCGGCCGAGAACGTCTCGCCGGAAGTGAGAACGTAAAGCGGCGCCGTGATGCGCGGCCCCGGGACGTCCCCGGTGTAGGTGGACTCGGCGATCTTCGACGAGCCGTCACCGCGCGACGAAGTCGTTGAGGTGGGTTTTCGGGGCGAGGAAATGGCTCAAGAAGCGAGCGACCACGTTGGGATCGCCGCCGTGATCGCGCCGCAGGTCGAGGACGATCGCCTCCGAGTACGCGACCGCGTTCGCCATGCCGTCGAAGACGGTCGACATCTCCCGAGACGACCCGAGAACGTAGCGCACGTCGACGTACCCGACGTTCCCCGGCAGGTGAGCGACGCGGCCGAGCCCGTAGCCGACGGACCGGTCGAAGCGCGCCTGTGCCGCCACTTCCTCGGCGCTGGCGTCGGTACCGGACGGCTTCGCCGGCGGATTGACCTCGGTCGAGTAGCGCAGGCGAACGTGTTTGTCGTGCAGGAGGCCGCCGAGGTCCTCCGTCACCCGCTTCGCGAGCGCGTCCTCGCGCAGGCCGTCGTAGGCACCGGCGGCGGCGTTTCGGCGCAGCAGGTCGCCGGCCTCGCGCGCGCGTGACGGGTAGACATAGTACGCTTCGAGCTTCTCGGCGGCCGCCGCGGCGATCGGCCGCGCCGGGTCGTCGGAGGCCGCGAGACCCGGGGCGCTAGTCGCGAGCAGCACCAACCCGAGCGAGCAGGCGATCGAACGATTCCTCATGGACCGCAGTATAGCGCGGCACGCGCTACGGATCACACCGATCTTCAAAGGATTGGAGCCGTTTCGCGGCGTTTTTAGCGGTCATGGACTCGATCGACCGCGCAATCCTCGGGCGCCTTCGGTACGACGCTCGGATCAGCTTCCGCGACTTGGGCGACGTGGTCGGCCTCAGTGCAAACGCCGTCGCCGAGCGCGTGCGCAGGCTGGTGAGCGCAGGGACGATCAGGCGCTTTCGGGCCGAGATCGACCCGAACGCCGACGGCGCGCGGCTCGCGGCCCTCATCGATTTGCGGCTCGCAATCGGGACGCCCGCCGGCGCCTTCGAGGTGGCGCTGCGTACGATGCCCGACGTCGTCGCCGCGTCGCTCACGTCCGGCAACTTCGACTTCACGTTGCGCGTCGCCGTCGCCGACGGGTCGGCACTCGCCGCACTCATCGAGGAGCTGCGCGCGCACGGCGCATCGGAGACGCACAGCCGCATCATCTTGCGTGAGACCGTGCTCTCGTAACGCGAAGGGACGACACGGCGCGCGGACGTATCCTGGGCTGGATGCCCAGGCGAACCATCATGGTGATCGGCTCCGGCCCAATCGTGATCGGGCAGGCCGCCGAATTCGATTACGCCGGGGTGCAAGCCTGCCGTGCGCTGCGCGAGGAAGGCCACCGGGTCGTCCTCGTCAACTCGAATCCCGCGACGATCATGACCGATCCGGAGATCGCCGACGCGGTCTATCTCGAGCCGCTGACCGTCGCATCGCTCGAGCGGATCATCGCGCGCGAGCGACCCGACGCTCTCTTGCCGACGCTCGGCGGACAGACCGGGCTGAACCTCGCGGTCGAGCTGGCCGAGGCGGGCGTCATCGAAAAGTACGGCGTCGAACTACTCGGGACGCCGCTCGATACGATCAAGCTGGCCGAAGATCGCGAGCGCTTCAAGGCCAAGATGCTCGAGATCGGCGAGCCGGTTCCGTCGTCGCTGATCGTGACCGACGTCGAAGCCGGCGTCGCCTTCGCCGCCGAGTCGGGCTATCCGCTCGTGGTGCGGCCCGCGTACACTCTCGGCGGCACCGGCGGCGGGATCGTCTACGACGAAGCCGAGCTGCGCGCGACGCTTCACACGGGACTCGACGCGTCACTGATCCATCAGGCGCTGGTCGAAACCTCGCTGCTCGGCTGGAAAGAGATCGAGTACGAAGTCCTGCGCGACCGCGTCGGCAACTGCATCATCGTCTGCAACATGGAGAACATCGACCCGGTCGGCGTCCACACCGGCGACTCGATCGTCGTCGCGCCGTCGCAGACGCTCTCCGACCTCGACTACCAGATGCTGCGCACGTCGAGCATCAACGTGATCCGCGCGCTCAACGTGCAGGGCGGCTGCAACATCCAGTTCGCGCTGCACCCCGACCGTCCCGAGTACATGATCATCGAGGTCAACCCGCGCGTTTCGCGCAGCTCCGCGCTGGCCTCGAAAGCGACCGGCTATCCGATCGCCAAGATCTCGACGAAGATCGCGCTGGGCCAAACGCTCGACGAGATTCCGAACCCGGTGACGGGCGGACGGACGAAGGCGGCGTACGAACCGACCCTCGACTATTGCGTGGTGAAGTTTCCGCGTTGGCCGTTCGACAAGTTTCCGCTCGCGGACACGCGCCTCGGAACGCAGATGAAGTCGACCGGCGAGGCGATGGGGATCGGACGGACCTTCGCGGCGGCCCTGATGAAAGCGGTGCGCGGGCTGGATCTCAAGTTCGAGACGCTGACCGGCGGCGCGTACGCCGAATGGAGTGACGACGAACTGGAACGCGTGCTCGTGACGCCGACCCACGAGCGGCTCTTCGCGGTCTGCGAACTGCTGCGGCGAGGCCGCAGCGTCGACGAGCTGCACGCGCTCTCGACGATCGATCGCTTCTGGCTCAACGCCTTCGCCGAGCTCGTCACGATGGAAGAAGCCTTCCGCGCCTTTCGTTCCGCCGGACCGCTGTTCGGCCAGGCGCCGCCGGCGGAACTCGTCCGCCAGGCGCTCGAAGCGGGCTACAGCCGGGCCGGTATCACGGCCCTCACCGGTATCGACGATCCCGTGTCGTGGGAGTCTTCGAAGGGTGCGTTTCGGATGGTCGACACGGCGGCCGCGGAGTTTCCGGCGACCTCGCCCTACTATTATCTCTCGCGTTTCGAGCAGGACGAGATGCGTCCGCCGGACCGCGAGGCGGTCGTGGTCGTCGGCAGCGGCCCGATCCGCATCGGCCAGGGCATCGAGTTCGACTACAGCTGCGTGCACGCGGCGTGGGCGCTGCGCGAGGCGGGCTGCGCGGCGGTCGTCATCAACAACAATCCGGAGACGGTGTCGACCGACTTCGACGTCTCCGACGTGCTGGTGTTCGAGCCGCCGGGCGCCGACGAGGTCGAGGCGACCGCCCGCGCGACCAACGCGCGCGGCGTGATGCTCGCCTTCGGGGGACAAACGGCGATCAACCTCGCCGACGAGCTGACCCGGCGCGGGATCGCGATCGTCGGCAGCGACCGGCGTTCGCTCGACATGGCCGAGGACCGCGAGAAATTCGACGCCGCGCTGGAAAAGCTCGGCGTCGCACGGCCGCGCGGGTACGGTGCGAAGACGTTCCGCGAAGCGCGCGCGATCGCGCGCGAGATCGGCTTTCCGGTCCTGGTTCGGCCGTCGTACGTGCTGGGCGGTCGCGGGATGGAGATCGTCTACAACGAGGGCCAACTCGCCTCGTACGTCGAGTCGGCGCCGCCGATCACGCCCGGCGCGCCGCTGCTCATCGACAAGTACATGCGCGGCAAGGAAGTCGAGGTCGACGCGGTCTTCGACGGCGACGACATCCTCATCCCCGGCATCTTCGAACACGTCGAGCGGGCCGGCATCCACTCCGGCGACTCGATCAGCGTGTACCCGACGCAGACGGTCGGCGACGCGATGGAAGCGCGGATCGTCGCGGTGACGGAAGCGATCGCCCGCGAGCTCGGGATCCGCGGCTTGATCAACATTCAGTTCGTCATCCCCGAGGGAACCGACGAGCTCCTCATCATCGAGGCGAATCCGCGCGCCAGCCGCACCGTGCCGATCATCTCGAAGGCGACCGGAATCAACCTCGTCGCGGCCGCGACGCGGATCGCGCTGGGCGAAAAACTCCGCGACCTGCGCTGGGGGGTGGGGCTGCGGCCGCGACCCGACTACGTCGTCGTCAAAGTGCCGGTGTTCTCGTTCGCGAAGATGCGCGGCGTCGAGACGATCTTGGGCCCCGAGATGAAGTCGACCGGTGAAGTGCTGGGGATCGACGCGACCTACGCGGGAGCGTTGCGCAAAGGGTTCGTCGGCGCCGGGATCCGGCTGCCGAGCGAAGGCGGCCGGGTCATGGTCTCGATCAGCGACGAGGAGAAGCCCGACGCGATCGACCTGCTGCGCCGGCTCGTCGCGCTCGGCCACACGCTGGTCGCAACGCCGGGCACCTACGATTTGGCTGCCGCGAACGGCATCGCCGCCGAACGCGTCAACAAGATCGGCGATCCTTCACCGAACGTGCTCGACGCGATCCAGCAGCGCACCGTCGATCTGGTGATCAACGACTTCAAATCCGGCCGCGGACCGACGGACAACTATCGCATTCGCCGCGCGGCCGTCGAGGCGTCGATCGCCTCGCTCACCTCGCTCGACACCGCGCACGCGCTGGTCACCGCGCTCGAATCAGAAGCCGGCCCGCCGCGCTCGCTCCAAGAATACCAAGCCAGCCACACCCAAGCTCTGGCGACGTGATGCGACCGGCGCGCGCGACGATGCTCGCGTCGCTCGGAGTCGAACGCGTGCGCGGATGCGTCGACGTCTGGGCACCCTCCGCCGCCGGGACGCGCGAACAATGACGTTCGTTCCGGCGCGACGACTACGCGCGGTACGACGTGCTCGCGCACGCCGCGCGGCTGCGCGGACGTCCGGTGCACGTGAGCTGCGGCGCGCGCGATCCGTTTCTCCCGGCGTGCGCATGTTCGCCCGCGCGTGTCCCACCGCGGACGTCGTCGTCGCGCCCGGTTGTCACGACGCCGGGTTCGGCGCGCCGGCGCGGCGGCGCTGATCGCCTTTGTGGGCGGGCATCTCTAGCGCCCGGTCAGCATCGCCGCTCCGGCCGGATACACCCGAACGGGCGAAGGAAAGTTCCCACGACGGCGTAACGTCAGCGCAACTCTCATCACCCGCCTAGAGGTTGGTCCGATGCGCCTTTCCCGTACCGTGCCGGCGGCTCTCGCGCTGGCACTCCTGTCCACGTCGTTTTCGACGCCGGCGGCCCGCGCCGCCGACAGCGGCCCGATCAAGATTGCTCTCATCACCGACATGAGCGGTGTCTACGCTGCCTTGGCCGGCCCGGGTGCCGCCGAAGCGGTCAAGATGGCCGTCGAAGACTTCGGCGGAAAGGTGCTGAATCGCCCCATCGTCGTCGACGTCGTCGACCACCGCAACCAGGGCCCGATCGCGAACGCGAAGGCGCGCGAGGAGTTCGACAACGGTGCCGAGCTCGCGCTCGACATGACGAATTCGGCGACTGCGCTGGCCGTCGCCGAAGTCGCCAAGGAACGACACAAACTCGCGATCGTCACCGGCGGCGCGACGTCGGCGCTGACGGGCGCCGCGTGCAACAAGTACACCTACCATTATGCGTACGACACGTATGCCTTGGCCCACTCGACCGGCAGCTACATCGCCGGCGCCGGCGGCAAGACGTGGTATGGGATCGTTCCGGACTATGCGTTCGGCGCGCAGATGCTCTCCGATTTCACGGACGCCGTGGAAGCGAAGGGCGGCAAGTTCATCAAGGCCGACAAGATGCCGCTCGGCACGACGGACTTCTCGTCGTACATGATCGCCGCGAAGAACGCGCATCCCGACGTGCTCGGGCTGCTCAACGCCGGCGCCGACACGGTCAACAGCATGAAGGCGGCCAAGCAGTTCCAGCTCGACAAGCAGATGAAGATCGCCGTCGGGCTGCTGTTCCTCTCCGACGTCGACGCGCTGCCCGACGTGTTTGCGGGCTCGCGCATCACGACGTCCTGGTACTGGAACGAGGACAAGGCCGCGCGTGCCTGGGCAGACCGGTACGCGGCGCGGATGCACGGCTTGCGTCCCACCGATATCCAGGCCGCCGACTACTCGGCGACGTGGCAGTGGCTCAGTGCCGTCAAGGCGGCGGGAACCGTCGATGCCGACGCCGTCGTGAAATATCTCGATGGACGGCAGTTCAACGACTTCTACGCTCACGACGGCCAGTGGCGAGCGCGCGACCATCGTGTAACGCACGACATGTACGTCGTCGACGTCCTGCCGAAGGAAGAAGTCAAAGAGCCGCACGCGTGGTTCAAGATCCTGCAGACGATCCCGGGGGCCCGCGCGTTCCGTCCGGAATCGCAGTCCACGTGCAAGAAGGACTGGTAGTCTGAGCCCGGACTACCTCCTCACCCAGATCTTCAACGGCCTGGCGAGCGGCGCGTTCTACGCGCTGCTCGCCTTGGGCTTGTCCGTGATCTTCGGGATGCTGCGCGTGGTCAACTTCGCGCACGGCGCGATGTACATGCTCGGCGCGTTTGCCACGTATTACGGCGCGCAGCTCTTTCACGTACCGTTCTTCGCCGCGCTGATCATCGCGCCGCTCGCCGTCGGCGCCTTCGGGATCCTGCTCGAAACGACGCTGCTGCGCCGGCTCTACGGGCTCGATCCGATCTACAACCTGCTGCTGACGTTCGCCCTCGTCCTCGTCATCGAGGACGTGATGCGCCTGCTCGCCGGGCCGCTCGGCTCGCCGTACTCGACCCCGGACGCCCTCGGCGGCATCACCAACCTCGGCTTCACGCTCTACCCGACCTACAAACTCTTCGTCATCGTCGTCTCGCTGGTCGTGTGCCTGGCGGCGTGGTGGATCGTCGAGCTGACGCCGGTCGGGGCTCGCATCCGCGCTGCGACCGAGAACCCGGTGCTGGTGCGCGCCCTCGGTATCGACGTGCGGCGCCTGGTGACCGGGACGTTCGGGGTCGGGGTCGCGCTCGCCGCGCTCGCCGGCGTACTCGCCGCGCCGACCACCAACGTGCAGCCGTCGATGGGCGACAGCGTCATCATCTATACCTTCGCGATCGTCGTCATCGGCGGGCTCGGCTCGATCGTCGGCTCGATCGCCGCAGGCTTCGCGCTCGGCTTGCTGCAGACGATCGGGGCGATCGTCTTCCCGCCGATCTCGACCACGCTGATCTTCATCGTGATGGTGATCGTGATCGTGTTCCGTCCGGCGGGACTGTTCGGAAAGCCGGAGTCGGCCCGATGACGCAGCGCATCGGCCCGGTCGCGCTGATCCTCGCCGTGGTCGGGCTCGCCCTGCCGTGGTTGGTCTACCCGGTCGTCGCGATCGACCTTGCGTGCTTCGCGCTGTTCGCAGTCTCGCTCGACCTGCTGTTCGGCTTCGTCGGGCTGCTCTCGTTCGGACAGGCGCTGTTCTGGGGCGGGGGAGGCTATCTCGCCGCGATCACGCTCGCGCGCACGCACGTCGACGCCGGGATTGCGATCGTCATCGGCATCGTCTACGCGATGCTGCTGGCCGCGATCGTCGGCGCGATCGCGGTCCGCCGCGCCGGCATCTACTTCGCGATGATCACGCTCGGCGTCGCGCAGATCCAATACTTCTCGGCGTTTCAGCTCACCGACATCACCGGCGGCGAGAACGGCTTGAACCTCCACAGCCGCGGCACGCTGTTCGGCTTCGCGCTCGAGAACGACCGGCTGTACTACTACGTCGCGTTGGTGCTGATCGCGCTCGCCGTATGGTTCGCGGTGCGCCTCGTGCGCTCGCCGTTCGGCGGCGTGCTGCGCGCGATGCGCGAGAACGAGACGCGCACGATCGCGCTCGGGTACCGGGTCAACCGCTACAAGCTCGCGGTGTTTACCATCGCCGGCGGCTTAGCCGGCCTCGCCGGCGCCTTGTACGCGATCGGCAACCATCTTGCGGGCCTGGAGATGGTCGACTGGCACACCTCGGGCGCCGTCGTCATGATGACGGTGCTCGGCGGGGTCGGCACGATCTTCGGGCCGATCGTCGGCGCCGGACTCTTCGAATCGCTCGACTACTTCGTCTCGAAGATGGGGGCGTTCGACTTCTTCGGCGTGCATATCCCCTCGATCGGCGAGGAGACGAACATGGTGATGGGCTTCGTCTTCGCGCTGTGTGTGCTGCTGTTCCGGCGCGGGATCGTCGGCGAGATCCTCGCCCGCGTCGGAAAGCGCCCCGGCTCCGGCTAGTCCCGCTGCACGGTTAAACCCCGAGCAGCTCGAGGATCTCGTTCTCGCGGGCGATGACGTCGGCGTTGGAAAGCGTTTGGACGACGGTGCCGTGGTCGACGATGTGATGGCAGTCGGCGACGCCGGTCGCGAAGCGGACGTTCTGCTCCACGAGCAAGATCGTCATGCCGTCGGCCTTCATCTCGCGGATGACCTCGCCGATGCGCTCCACGATCACCGGCGCGAGACCTTCGGTCGGCTCGTCGAGCAGAATCGTTCGTGCGCCGGCGCGCAGCACGCGCGCGATCGCCAGCATCTGCTGCTCGCCGCCGCTGAGCGTCGTCCCGCCGGCCTTCGCGCGCTCCTTGAGGTTCGGGAACGTCTGGAAGATTCGTTCGACCGGCCAGCCGCTCGGGCCGACGACCGGCGGCAGCATCAGGTTCTCGTAGACGCTCAGCGTGGAGAGGATGCCGCGTTCTTCGGGGACGTAGCCCAGACCGAGTTTCGCGATCTTGTCGGACGGGCGGCCGACGAGCGCGACGCCGTCCAGTGCGATCGTCCCCCTGCGCGGCGGCAGGATGCCGGTGATCGTGCGCAGCGTCGTCGTCTTGCCGACGCCGTTGCGGCCGACCAGCGTCGCGACCTGGCCCGTTTCGACCGTCAGCGTCATCCCGTGCAGGATGTGCGATTCGCCGTAATAGGCGTGAACGTCACGCAATGCCAACATCAGTGGTGCCCTCCGCCCAGATACGCGCTCACGACGCGCTCGTCGGCGCGCACTTCGTCGTACGTCCCCTCGACGAGCACTTTACCGCGCTGCATGACCGTCACCCGGTCGCAGAGGTCGGCGACGACGCGCAGGTTGTGCTCGACCAGCACGATCGTGCGGCCGGGCGCGATGCGCCGGACGAGTTGCACCGTGCCCTCGATGTCCTCCACGCCCATCCCGGCGGTCGGCTCGTCGAGCAGCAGCACGCGCGGATCCTGCGAGAGCGCGATCGCGAGCTCGAGCGACCGCTTTTGGCCGTACGGGAGATGCACGGCGAGGTTGTCGCGCTCGCCGTCGAGCCCGACCGCGGCGAGCGCCGCGCGCGCCGGATCGTCGAGTACGGCGGTGGTGCGCGGCGAGGCCAGCAGTCGCCGCGAGAGCGACGTGCGGGCCTGGAGCGCGATCTTCACGTTGTCGAGCACGCTGAGATGCGGGAAGACACTGTTGATCTGAAAGCTGCGGACCATGCCCATGCGGGCGATCGCTGCCGGGTCCAGCCCGCTGATCTCGACGCCGGCGAAACGGACGCTGCCGCGCGTCGCCGGCGCGAAGCCGGAGAGGACGTTGAAAAACGTCGTCTTGCCGGCGCCGTTCGGGCCGATGATGGCGTGGATCGTGCCTTCGGCAACGGCGAGCGTCACGCCGTCGAGCGCGCTGAACCCCGCGTAGACTTTGGCGACGTCGCGCGTCGAGAGGATTGGCTCGGCCACGCGCTGGTCTTCCACCAGAACCGCCCGCCGCCCCGCACGATCGGCGCGGTTTGCGCCGGAATCAGCGCCTGGACCGATCAGGCAGCGGCTGCGACGTCGACTTTCACGACCAGCGCCGCGATGTCGTCTTCGAGTCGCGAACCGGCATACTCGTAGGCGTACCGCGTAACGGCTTCGGCCTGCTGTTCCGCTTCGCGCGCACGGTTCCGCTCGATTACCTCGACGAGGGCATCGGCGCCGAGAAACACCAGACTCTCATTGCGTGCCTCGGTGAATCCGTCCGTCACGGCGGCGAAGATGTCACCATGTTCGAGTCGGACCGTGGCCTGACCGAACGCGTCGTCGTCGTCCATCAAGCCCACGATCGGTCCCGTGGCATGAAGCATCCGAGGACCGTCCGGCGTGACGATGTAGGCTGCTTCGTGGCCGGCCGACACGTACTGCATGGTCTGTCGACCGGCATCCACGATCGCGAAGAATACCGTCGCAAAAAACTCGTGCTCACCTTCGAACGTGCTGTTCTCGATGCAGAGGCAATTGAGCGCGCGGACGGATTCGAGCGCGTCGAACCCTTGCGAGGCGTACGCGCGCAACGCATATTTCGCAAGGCCCGCGTACCGAGCAGCGCGGATCCCGTGGCCCGAGATGTCGACGACGGCAAGCGACGTGCAGCCGTTGCCGTAGTGAAAGACGTCGGCCATGTCGCCGCCATACCGAAACCCCTTGGTGGCACCCCAATAAGCCCGACCGACGTCGAGCCCGGGCAGGCGGCGCACCGGCGGACCGTAGACGCTTTCGACAAGAAGTCGCATCTCGGTCTGCAGCGAGGGTTCGGCGCGATGCGGCGCGTCCGAGAGGCCTGCCGCTACGCGGTCGTCAGACATTCGGCTCATGCTGAGAGCAGCAACGACTCGGCGAAGGCGACTTTGGAGGCCTCATAACACTCGCACGTGACGCGTTCTAGCCTGCCGCGGTCAACGATCGTCACGACGCCTTGGCGGTACTCGATGGCACCCATGAGCTGGAGCGCGTCCGCCGCTTCGGAGACCCTCGCACTTGGTACGCCGAGCATGATGGCCAGGAAGTCGAGTGTCAGGGTGAACTCGGGTCGGCCTACGCGATCGGCAGTCATCGCGAGCCAACGGGCGCACCGTTGGATGACGGCGTGTTTGACGTTGCATACCGTAAATTGCTGCGAACTGAACAACACTGCGCGCACGTTGTGCCGCATGAACCGCGCGAACATGACGCTCGTCTCCATGCGCTGCTCGAAGCAGGCGATGCTCATCCGCCCCACGCTTCCCTGCACCTGACAGAACGACGTACGGGACGACACCGAGGACTCGAGTGCGGCCTCCGACTCGACGAAACTTTCGCTGCCGACCGTTCCTACCTCGACCGTGTCGCCGTTCTTCAGCGTCGCGACCACGGAGAGCACGGCGTCGATCGGAAAATCGACGTGGCTCATGACGCGACCAACCGAATGCGTGGACTGGTGCGCTTTGAGGGCCACGATCGTGAGATCGCGTTCGAGATTGGCAAAGTCGCTCGCCGGCAGGGCGTCCAAAAGGCGGTTACCGGACGAATACTGCACGACGGTCATCGCGTCTCGATCCAGGGAGCGCCTGCCTGGAGTTCGGCCACGGGGACGGGGCTTGCCCTCATGGTGTCTCCTGACAAGCACGGAGCACCACGCCAAACAGCGGCGGGTGCCGGGCCCCAGAGTATAGCACAAAATCGGTCCCTCCGTACGGTAACGTACCGACCGAGCGCCGCCCCGGTGCCGCGTGCAAGGAGACACAAACGCCGGAGCGGGACACCTCCAACACGATGCACGACGGCCCGCACGATCACGAAACCGTCCTCGAAGTCGAAGCGCCTCGCGTCAAGTTCGGCCGGGGCGCGATCGCGGAGGTCGGTCCCGAGGCCGCGGCGCTCGGGCTGCGGCGGGTCGCGCTCTTCACCGACCGTCACGTCGGGCGGTTGCCGCTGGTCGAACGCGCGCGCTCGTCGCTGCGCGCCGCCGGAATCGACGTCGCCGAGTTCGACGCGGTGCGGATCGAGCCGACCGACACGTCCTTCCGCGAAGCGGCGGCGTTCGCGCTCGACGCGCGGGTCGACGGCTACGTCTCCATCGGCGGCGGGTCGGTCATCGACACCGCCAAAGCGGCGAACCTCTATGCGACCTATCCCGCGCCGTTCGAGCGCTACGTCAACGCGCCGCTCGGCGACGGCGCACCGGTTCCGGGACCGCTCGCGCCGCACATCGCGTGTCCGACGACGTCCGGAACCGGCAGCGAATGCACCGGCATCACGATCTTCGACTTCGAAGCGCACGACGTGAAGACCGGCATCGCGTCGCGCCGTCTGCGTCCGACGCTGGGAATCGTCGATCCGGACGCGACGCGCACGCTGCCGGCGACCGTCGTGGCGTCGAGCGGATTCGACGTTCTCGCGCACGCACTGGAATCGTTCACCGCCAAGCCGTACACGCAGCGGCTGCGGCCGCTCACCCCGCAGGCGCGCCCGCTCTCGCAGGGTGCGAACCCGTACAGCGATCTGGCCTGCGTCGAGGCGTTGCGCGTGCTGGGCGAATTCCTCGTGCGCGCGGTCGAGGACGCGAGCGACGACGAAGCGCGCGAGGCCGTGATGTGGGCCGCGACGCTGGCCGGGATCGGCTTCGGCAACGCCGGCGTCCACGTGCCGCACGGCATGGCATACGCCGTCGCAGGCCTCGTGCGCGACTTCGTCCCGCGCGATTACGACGTCGATCACGCGATGGTTCCGCACGGCATGTCGGTCATCGTTAGCGCTCCCGCCGTGGCGAAGTTCACCGCGATCGCCGCGCCCGCGAAGCATCGCCGCGTGGCAACGTTGCTCGGCGCCGACGCGGCGCACGACGACGAGGTCGGCGACGCGCTGGCCGGTGCGCTGGCGCGTCTGATGCGTGCGACCGCCATGCCGAGCGGCCTGCGCGCGCTCGGCTACACCGACGCGGACGTTCCGGCGCTGGTCGAAGGAGCGTTCGCGCAGCAGCGCCTGCTCGGCAACGCTCCGCGCGCCGTCGGACGCGAGGACCTCACCGCGCTCTTTGCTGCAGCCGCCGCGTACTGGTGAGCGGCATCGACCTCTCCGAAGCCCTCGCCGCCGAAGCGGAAGGCCGGTTTCTCGAGGGTTTCGGGATGGTGCACGCGGTGCTGGCGCAGACGCCGCAGGACCCGGACGCGCTCAATCTGCTCGGCCGCCTGTGCTTGGGCGGCGGCGATCTGGTGAGCGCGATCTCGCTGCAGCGCCTCGTCTTGCAGCTCGTGCCCGAACACGTGCGTGCGGGCGCAGATCTCGCCGCGGCGCTCGCGGCGGCCCCCGACCCTACCGGGGGCGCCGAAGCCTTCGCCGCCGCGTGTGCGATCGAACCCGAGATCGCTCTCCACCACCGGATTCCGTCGTCGCTCGCGCCGTTCGCCCGCATCGGTGACGTTCGCGCGCTGCTCGAGACGGCGGTCCGCTGCGATCCGGGTCTCGCCGCCGCGCACGCCGCGCTCGGCAACCTGTTCGTGCGAGAAGATCGCGGTGTCGAAGCCCTGGCGGCGTATCGTCGCGCGGCCGGTTTGGATCCGCACGACGCGGCGGCGCAGCTGGCCGCTGCTGAGATCGCGCACGTCCTGGGAGATGCGGCGAGCGGCGACCGTCATCGGGCTGCGGCGCTCGCGTTGCAACGCGTCTACGCCGAACCGGTCGGCGTGCCGGACGCGCGGCTGCGTGTGCTGGTGCTGCACGCGCCGGCCCCGTGGACCGCGCAGGTCTCGCTCGACCTGGTCGCCGATCGCACCCGCTTGGTGCTGCATCGACTCTACCTCGACGGCGAAGACGAGAGGATTCCGGCGCTGCCGGAGTACGACGTGGTGTTCAACGCGATCGGCATCACGGAAGGCGCGCGGCCCGCGATCGCCGCCGCGCAGCGGTTCATCGCCGATCAGACGAAGCCGGCCTTCAACGCCCCGCACGCGCTCCTGCGAACCGCTCGTCCCGCCCTGCCCGGTGCGCTGCGCGGGGTCGAAGGCTGCGTCGTCGCTGCGGCGACGCGCCGGTCGCGCGCGGAACTGCGCGATCTCGCGCGCGACGCCGCGCAGGTGGACGGCCTCGCGTTTCCGCTGGTCGTGCGGCCGGTCGACGCGCACGGCGGCGTAGGCCTCAAGCGTGTCGGGGACGGACGCGAACTCGAACGCTACATCGCCGATGCCGACGCCGAGAACTTCGATCTCTCGCGGTATATCGAGTATCGCGACGCCGACGGCTGGTACCGCAAATATCGCGTCGTCCTCGTCGACGGGCGCCCGCACGCGTATCACCTCGCGTTCGCGGCGTCGTGGATCGTCCACTATCAAACCGGAGCGACGCGCGACCATCGCTGGATGCAGGCAGAAGAAGAACGCTTTCTCGGCGAGCCGCAGACGGTGTTCCCGGCCTGGCCGCCGGTGTTCTCATCGATTGCGGCAGCACTCGGTCTGGACTACGTCGGACTCGATTGCGCGCGCCTTCCGGACGGGCGCGTGCTGGTGTTCGAAGCCGATCCGGCATCGTGGGTCCACGCGCACGACGCGTCGGCGGCACCGTATCGCGCGGCTGCGGTCGAGGGTATCTCGCGGGCGCTCACGCAGATGCTCGAACGGCGAAGCGGGCGCTGATGCGCGCGGTCGTGCAGCGCGTCTCCCGCGCCTCGGTCTCGGTCGAGGAGACCGTCACCGGCGCGATCGAACGCGGCTTGCTGGTCCTCGTCGGCGTGGCGGTCGATGACGACGATCGTGATGCCGACGCGGTCGCTTCGAAGATCGCGGGGCTCCGCATCTTCGACGACGCTGCCGGTGCGATGAACCTGGCCCTGGCCGACGTCGGCGGCGCAGTGCTGCTCGTCTCGCAGTTCAGCTTGCTCGGCGACGTGCGGCGCGGCCGCCGGCCTTCGTTCACCGCGGCGGCTCGCGGCGAATCCGCGCAGCGGCTGTACGAGCGCGTCGCCGCCGGACTGCGCGCAGAAGGACTGAGCGTGGCGGAAGGACGGTTCGGCGCGGACATGGCGGTTACGCTCGTCAACGACGGTCCGGTGACCATCCTCGTCGACTCCAAGCGCGCCTTTTAAGCTCCCGCCAATCTCGACCGGTGATCGTGATGACCGTCAGTTCGTCAAGGTTGGGTATGCTTGCTGGGGGAATGGATCGAGTTGCAGCTCGCTCGGCCGATATTGGGCGGGGGAGTTCCCCCGTTCGTTTTACTCACGAGAGGAAGTTCATGCGACGTTACGGCCTCATGGTCGTAGTGTCGGCGCTGTCGCTTGCGGCGTGTGGTGGAGGCGGGTCGACCCCGCCGCCCGTTACACCAGCCGCTGTTGCCACGCCGACCGCTACCCCCGCACCCACGGCGACGCCGGGCGCCACCGTCACACCGACGGCCGCGCCGACGGCGACCCCGACCCGGACGCCGTCGCCGACGCCGACCGCCACGCCGACGCCGACGCCGACGCCCACGCCGACGCCGACGCCGGGTCCGGTGCTCTTGACGTACGCGAGCTCCTTCGTGAACAGCACGACCCCGAGCAACAGCCCGCCGTCGATCGGCTTCCAAGCCGAAACGCAAACCGCCACGGTCACGGCCGCCGAATTCAACTACGCCGGCGCCTTCACGGCAACGTCGAGCTGCGCCGCCGTCACGGTCGCCGGGTCGAACCCGTTCACGCTGACCGCAAAGACCGCGGCTGCCTCCGGCTGCACGCTCACCGTGCATGGTTTCTCGCCGCTGACCGCAACGGTCGGTGCGACGGTCGCGCCGCCCGCTGGAACCCAGATTCGCTGGGTCGGACCGGGCTACCAGAACCAGGCCCCGCCGATTCCGTTGCTCTCCGGTCCGGTCAACATCGTCGGCACCGGCGCGCTCTTCGCCGCGACGCTCGTCGTCGGCGAAACCGGCTACATCGGCACCTTCACGACTCCGGTGCCGAGCGCCGCGTGCGGCGGGTTCCTCGCCGTGGCGACCTCGGCCGGTATCGGTCTTGCGGCGCCCGCTTCGGGCAACGCGACCGCCTTCTACTCTGTGACCGCTTCGGGTCCGATTGCCTCCGGCGCGGGCTGCACGATCTCGACCGGCGACGTCACCGCGGTGCCGTCGTCGAGCTCGCAGATCGGCGTCGTCGTCACCACCGGTTCCGGGAGCTTCCAGTGATGCGCTACGGCACACGTACCTCGCACGTCGCCTTGCTGGCGGCACTCCTCGGTTCGGCGACGCTCGCCGCATGCGGCGGCGGTGGGGGCGGCAACGCGTCCGTTCCGCCCGTCGCGCAGCAGCCCTCGCAGCAAGGGCAAACGAAGCTCGCGCAGGGCAAGGTCACCGCGATCATCCCCGCCGCGACCACGCCTCAGGGCCGCAAGCGCAGCCCGCAATACCTCAACACCAGCGATCCCAACTCGGCGATCATCATCTCCGTGCAGCCGACCGATCCGGCCGAAGCGGCGCAATGGTCGACGCTCTACGGCACGACCGGGTTCACGCTCTGCTACAACCTCTACACGAACGGAACGCCGAACGCGGCGCTGAGCCCGGTCGCGGTTGCGGGCGGCGTCCAAGTCTCGTTCCAGATTCCGGCCGTACCGGGCAACGACGCGTTCTCCATCACGCAATACGACGGGCAATGCTCGGCGACGAACCCGTATATCCCGCCGGTAACCTCACCGAACGCGAACGGGAACGGCGTCCTCGCGTCGGCACCGCCGATCACCGTCAACATCAACCCCGGGATCACGAACGACTTCAACGTGCAGCTGACCGCCTGCGGTCCGTCATCGTTGAACGGCGGACCGTGTTCGAATGCGACGCCGCCGCCCGGTACGCCGGCGACGAAGGTCCAGCTCGGCGCAACGGTCGCGGGCGTCTACCTCGGCGGGTCGAACAACACGACGCCGAGGTCGCTTGCGGCGCCGATTCCGCTCCCTGTCGCCATGCCGATTCGTGAGCTCGGTGCGTTCATCGCGGCCGGTTCAAAGGTCGGCGTACCGATCCCGGTCGTCGGACTGGACTCGGCGGGCTACGTCATCGCGGGCTCGCCCGGCACGGGTGCCGGCCAACTGCCCAAGGCGGGCGACAACATCACGCTCCTCCACCTCGAGAACGGTCCAGGCGGAGCCGTGACCGGGCATGCGAAGCTGTACCTGGTCGACGCGACGACCGGCGCGATCGCGCAAACCGAAGCGGTCGGATCTCCGATCAAACTCACCCAACTCAACGCGCTCGACGCCGCCGATGCGGTGTCCGGCGGTACGGTCGGCGATCCCTACGTCGTCGTCCTCACCACCGACGGCTCGAATGCGACGGGCTTCACGTCGACGTCGATCCTTCTCCAGGCGACGATCAACGGCACGGCGATCCCAGGACAATCGCTCACCCTCCCCGAGCAGGGCGCCCTCTTCACGTCGAGCTTCGGCCCGCCGACCTCCGGCTACCCCGACGCGGGTGGCCCGTACTCGTCGGTATCCCAGTTCGTGAACACCTTCGGCACCGGGCTGCCGGGAGCGGGGCAAGGCGTCTGGGTGGTCAACGGCGGCGCGATGTCCGAGGTCGGCGTCGGCCAATATCCCGTCGCCGGCGGGGGCCTCAACCTCACCGGCGCGGCGTACGATGCCAACGCCTCGGTCAAGCAGATCTTCGTTGTCGACATCAACGCCACGCTCGGCTCACTCCAAACGGCGCCGGCGACGAACGCCACGGCCAGCGGGCTGTACATGTTCGACCCGGTGACGCATGCCAGTTTGCCGGTCGCGGTGCAGTACCAGCAGACGAACAGCTACATCGGTTTCCAGAATCCGCAAGCCGTCATCTCCATGCCCGGCGGCTACCTCTACGTCGAAGAGAGCGGACGCCTCTGGGCGATCGATCCGCAAGCGAACGGTGCCGGCACCGGGTTGACGACCGTCACCAACGGTGGGGCTACGTACGTGCAGGCGGAGGCGATCGGCCAGGTTCCGATCAGCGGGTTCAACGGGACGCCCGCACTCGGCATCGGCGGGATCGGCGTCCCACCGAGCACGTTGCTCCTGGCGGATCCGGGCAACAAACGGATCGCCTCGATCAACGTCAACACCGGAGCGATCACCGCGTTCGCTTCCGGCGACTATTTCACCAGCATCGCCCCCGGACCGGGCGGGGTCTATTATGCCGGCGCGCTCAGCGGACAGTTGTGGCAGATCAGCGCCACCGGGAGCGCGACGTCGTTCGGCCTCGCGACCGGCGCAAACCAGGACGGTCCGGTCGGGGTCCGCGCGGCGCTCCCGTTCGGGACGCCGAGCCCGTACGCCGTGCAAGGGACGACAGCGAACTTCTTCGGCAGCGCGCCGACGCCGACGCTGCCCTACTCGCTCGTGCCGTTCACGATGACGGGCCCGATCTTCGCGCCGGCGGCGCAGACGGCGATAGCCGGAGGCACGCTCAAGCTCGCCGCCGATACGAACGCGCAGAACATCACGGCGACGCAGATCGGGAAGTCCCAAGCCGTCTCGTCGATGATCTACGTGACCAGCGCGATGGCGGCCGGGAACGCGGGGCTGACGCCGGAGTCGTTCCTCTTCAGCGACACGGGGACGCTCCGCACCCTCGTTCCGTAGCTCGGCTGCGGCTCGAGTAGCGGTAGGAGGAGAGGGCGGCTCGGCGAGCCGCCCTCTCGCCATTTTCCGGGGAACGGTAGGGCAATCCAATCTGCGCTGTAAGGCGTTGGCGAGATGCTAGTGAGGATCTCCATGCGTCGTCTGCTTCGGGCACTGGGAGGGGTCACCGCGCTCGTGTTCGCATCGGCGGGCGCGGTCGCGGCGCATCCGCTCGGAAACTTCACCGTCAACCATCTCTCGCGCATCACGCTCGCGCGCCACGCCGTCACGGTGCGCTACGTGCTCGATTTGGCGGAGATTCCCGCGTTCACGCTCGACCGTTCCCTCGACGATCACGGCACGCCGCCGCAACGGGCGCGCG
Organism: uncultured candidate division WPS-2 bacterium; assembly: GCA_937927945.1. Classification (GTDB taxonomy): domain Bacteria; phylum Vulcanimicrobiota; class Vulcanimicrobiia; order Vulcanimicrobiales; family Vulcanimicrobiaceae; genus Vulcanimicrobium. The sequence continues at coordinate 84,900 of CALEYW010000016.1, forward strand.
AAGCGTGGGCCCGCAAACACGCCGCCGACATCGCCCCACTGCTGCAACTCACCGTGGACGAACGTCGTGTCGCGCTGGTCCCGACGGCCGCGACGATCGAAGCGCGGCCCGGCGCCGGAGGCCTTCCGACGCTGTACGCGACAGCAACGTTCTCCGGCGCGCGACCGTCGGGCGCGCACGCGCTCGCATACGTCGATCGGACCGAACCGGCGCGGCTCGGCTGGAGAGACGTCGTCACGGGCACGGAGCGCGAGCCGACCGATGAGCTGCGTGCCTATCCGAGCGCGCTGCTCGGATCGCCGCGTTCGACCACGACCTTCGCGGGCGCCATCGACGCGCACGGCAACCTCATCCGCACAGGCACGCCGGTCGTCGAGATGACCGCGCCGCCGCAGGCGCCGCTCGGCCGCTCGAACGCGCTCTCCGACATGCTGCAGCGCGGGGCGACCGATCCGTTCGTCGTCCTCGGCGCACTACTGCTCGCGATTGTCCTCGGCGCTCTGCACGCGCTCGAACCCGGTCACGGGAAGACGCTGCTTGCGGTCTCCCTCGTCGGCGCGCGCGCGACGCCGCGGCAGGCGATCGTCCTCGCCGCGGCGCTCACCGTCGCGCACACCGCGGGCGTCTTGGTACTGGGCCTCGTCATCTTGTCGGCGGCGCAATGGATCGTCCCCGAGCAGATCTATCCGTGGATCACGCTGGGGTCCGGCCTCCTGGTCGCGCTGATCGGCGCGCGCGCGGTCGCGCGCGAAGTCCGCCGGCGGCTGCCGTTCGCGCACGCGCACGCCCACGCGCACCCGCTCGCCCATACCCACGCGCACGATCACGTCCACGCGCCGGGCGACCATCACGATCACGCGCACGACGCGCACGATCGCGCTCACGCGGTGTGCGGCGGCGCGCCGCTGACCTTCCGCAGCGCCGTCGTCGCGGCGGCGAGCGGCAACCTCGCGCCGTGCCCCGCGGCGCTCGTCGTCCTGCTGGCAGCGATCAACCTGCACCACGTCGGCTACGGCCTCGTGCTGATCGTCGCGTTCAGCCTCGGTCTCGCTGCCCTTCTGACGATTCTCGGCATCGCCGTCGTGCGAGGGGCCGCGTGGCTGGTCGCGCGGCCGCGCTTCGAGGTCGCCGCCAGCCTCGCGCCGCTCGTCACCGCATCGGTGATCGCGCTCGTGGGCGCGGCGATGGTGGCGCAGGGCCTCGCGGCCGCCGGCGTAGGGATCTCCGTGCCGCTGGTCACCGTGCTGATCGCGCTGGCAATTGTGGGCTACGCCTTCGCCTGGCACGGCTCCCGTCGGCTCCCAGAGGTGCACGCATGATCTGGACGAGCGCGTTCACCGTATTCGTTCTCGGCTTACGGCACGGCGCCGATCCCGATCACATCGCGGCGATCGACAACGTCACGCGCAACGCCTACGTCCGCACGCCGCGGTTGAGCCGCTTCGTCGGAACGCTGTTCGCCGGCGGTCATTCGGTAATGGTCTTCGCGATCTCGGCGATCGTCGGAATGCTCGGAACCCACTTCACGGGCCATAGCGATCTGATCGAGCGCATCGGCACGTGGATCTCGATCGCCGTACTCCTGCTCGTCGCGGCGATGAACGTGCGCGCGCTCCGCGGCGGCGGAACGCGCCTCGTGGGAGCGAAGACGCGTTTGCTGCCGCGCGCGCTGCGCGAGGGTTCGAGTGCGCTGCTCGCGGTCCCGATCGGTCTCCTGTTCGGCTTCGGATTCGAGACGTCGAGTCAGATTCTGGCGTACGCGCTCGCGTTCGGCACCCAGGCCGGGGTCGTGGGCGCGTTGGTCGTCGCCGCGATGTTCTCGCTCGGCATGATCTGTACGGATACGCTCGATTCGGTGCTCGTGCACCGCCTGATCTCGTACCGTTCCGACCGCCTGCCGAAAATCATGCGCGTCTGGATCGCTTCGGTTACGATCCTGGCCGTCGTCGTCGCCGGCTACGAGATGGCGCAAATGTTCGGGTGGCGTTCTCCGATCGGCGACCTCGCCCTCAGCGCCGCGCTCGTCGCGGCGCTGGTGGCGGTGTTCGCCTTCGTACTCCTGAGTACGCGCCGGCGGGACGAAGCTCGTTTGCCGGACGAACCGGCGAGTCAACCGTTGCAATAGTTTCCGCGAGCTGCGCGGCAATCCAGGCGAACGGGTTTCGCGTTTACACGGTAGACGCAATTCGCCCTCGAAAGGACATCGCGCATGCGCCTTCGGCTGAGCCCGGGTTTGCTCGCAGCTGCCGCGGTTGCAACGACGGCCGTCGTGCTCTACACCGTTCATCCGGGGTGGAGTTCGGACCATCAAGACACCTATAACCTTGCAACCCGTTCGAACACGTCGGCCGACATCACCGACGTCTTCGTCTTCCCCTCACCGTCCAATCCGAACAACGTCGTTCTGGCGATGGACGTCTGGCCGCTCATCCCGGCCGGTATGGGGACGTCGAAGTTTTTCGATCCCTCGCTGATGTGGCAGTTCAAGATCTCGCACGCGACGTCGGGAATCGAAGACCAGGCGATCCAGTTCGGCGTCACCGGGATCGATGCGAACCAAACGATCACGATGTACGGGCCGGCGCGGCCGAACGAGGTCGCGACCACCAACACGTTCGTGCCGGCTACCGGCTCGTTCCACTACAACCTCGCGACGCAGCTCAGCAACGGCGTTAACGTCTACGCCGGACCGCGCGCCGACCCGTTCTTTTTCGACCTGTTCGCGTTCTTTTCGTTCCTGGGCGACCGCAACTGGCAGACGCACAGCTCGCAGAACGATCCGGGTCCCCAGACGCAAGGGCCGCTCTTCAACGGCGACAACGTCGGCCTCGCCGCGCAAGTCGCGCCCGCCTACGACAAGAGCGCGAACCCGGCGCACCCGACCTTCAACGGCTTCGCCGCCGGGACGACGTCGGGCGCGAATTCGCCGCTCGGCAACTATGCGTGCAGCACGAACGCGCCGCAGAACGCGCTGGCCGACCTCGGCGGCGGCTTCAACGTCCTCTCGTTCGTCGTGGAAGTTCCCCGCTCGCTGCTGCTCAACGGCTATTCCAGCTCGACCATTCGCGTATGGGCGACGACGAACTCGTCGACCGGATCGTAGGGAGCGCACACATGATGAAGTACGTTTTCGGCCTGGCGGCGCTCGGCGTGCTGGCTTTGAGTCTGGCGGGCTGCAACGGTTCGAACGGCACGGTCCCGACGATCAACGCAACGGGCCTCGCAACGCCGCTCCCGACGAACCCGCCCGCGAGTGCGGCAACCTACGTGCAGATCGAGCTGCTCTCGCGTCCGGCCGTCAAGGAAGTCTTCGAGAACTTCAACGATCACAAGGTCACCAACGCCGTCGAACCGTACGCGGGCTCGCCGGCCGATCCGCTGCAAGCCGAGATCAAAGCTATCGAGAACACCGTTCGTCCGCCGACCGGAAACGCGAACTTCGGAGCGGCGCTGCAAAGCGTGCTCTATCCGAACGAATACATCGTCGACTTGAGCAACACCACGGATAAGGCGTCGTATCTCGGCGTCGAGACCGGCGGTGCGACGGGCGGCAAGTTCGGCGGACGCGACCCCGGCGACGACGTGATCGCGATCTCGCTCGGCGCCGCATTCGGCAGCACCCTGGTGAAGCTGGGCGTGCAGCCCGAAGACAACGAGGAGAACGCCTGCATCGCGGCCGAGAACGTCTCGCAGAGCCCGACGCAAGCCCGGACCAGCACGTTCCCGTACCTGGCCGGGCCGCACTGACCGCGCGCATGCGCGGCGCGAGTTCGTTGACCGCCTGGGTCGTTGCGGCGATCGCTCTGGGAGCGATCGGCGCGTGGCCCGCGTACGTCAGGAACGGCGCGAACGCGGCGCGTGCGGCGTCGCTGCCGACGCCGGCGCCCGTTCACGCCGACTACTTGGAGCGCGATCGTCTGATCGCGTTCTGGGAGCAGGCCCAGGCGCAGCACCTGCGCGGTGACATGCTCAGCCCCACGAACCTCTCGGACCAATACCTCCAACGCTATCGCGAGCGCGGCGACGTCGGCGACGTCGTCCGCGCGCTGCACATGGCGCACGAAGCGTTGCGCGCGCAGCCCTACGGCAACACCGCGGGCGAGCTCGCGCTGGCGTCGGCGTACGTCGCGCTCCATCGGTTCGCCGACGCGCTCGCCGTGACCCGGGCGGTCGAGCGCTACGACGCGGGCGATCCCTCGATGCTCGTTCGGGAGGCCTCGATCGATCTCGAGCTCGGACGCTACGACGCCGCCGGGACGATCGTCGAGCGGCTCCGAACGCGGCCGCAGCCTGCGGCTAAACGGTTCCCATCGCTGGACGTCGAGACGCTCATCGCGCGGTACGATGAGCTCACCGGGCATCTCGCGCGGGCTCGCGAGCGCTTCCAACGCGTCGTCGCGTTCGGCAATGCGCGCTACGATGCTTCAGCACAGCAGCGTGCGTGGTTCTGGTTCCACGCCGGCGAGCTGGCGTTCGAGGCCGGCGACGACGACGGCGCGATCGCCGCCGAGCGGCGATCCCTCGACGTGTTCCCCAACTTCTCCGAGGCGAATCGGATGCTCGCCCGCGTGCTGTGTTCGCTGGAGCGCTGGCAGGAATGTCTCTCCGCCGCGAGCGCCTCGGCGAACGTCGTGCCGTATCCCGAAGTGCTCGGATACGAAGTCGACGCGCAGCGCGCGCTCGGCGATGCGGCGGGCGCAGCCCGAACCGACGATCTGATTCGCACGATCGAGCGCATCGGCAACGCGCAACGCATCTCCGATCGGCTGCTGGCGATCTACTACAGCGAGCACGCAGAGCGGTCGGACGACGCGTACGCGATCGCGAAGCGCGAGCTGCACGTCCGCGACGACGTGTACGCCGAGGACACCTTGGCCTGGGCGGCGGCGATGGACGGCCGTTGGGCCGAAGCCGCCGCGCGTTCGCGGGCGGCGCTCCGCTACGGTACGGAAAACGCGCTGTTCCGCTACCACGCCGGCGTCATCGCGCTGCACGCCGGGGATCGTGCAGAGGGGCGCACGTGGCTGCGGCTAGCGCTCGCGCTCAACCCCAAGTTTCATCCGTTCTTTGCGCCGGACGCGCGCCGCCGTCTCGCGGAACGCTAGTCGCCGCGCCAGTTCGCGGGGCGTCGGGCGACGAACGATGCGACTCCTTCGGCAAAATCGCGACTGCCGTAGAGGGTGCGCAGCACGTCCTCGTCGTCGGCGGCCGGTCCCGACTCGCGCAACCGGCGGCAACTCTCTTTCGTCGCGCGCAGGGTGAGCGGTGCCAGCGTCGCGAGCTCCATCGCCAGCTCTTGCGCGTGCGACGAAAGCGACTCGCCTTCGGGGACGAGGTGCGTCAAAAAGCCGGCACGGTGCGCTTCGGCCGCTCCGAGCAGCGTGCCGGTCAGCAGCAGCAGCTTCGTCGCATCGAGCCCGATCAGGTGCGCGACGCGGGCCAGATTGCCGATGGAGAGGCCGTTGCCGAGCGTCCGTGCGACGGGAACGCCGATGCGCGCGTTAGGCGCGCCGATCCGCAGGTCGCAACAGGCCGCCAGCGCCGCGCCGCCGCCCGTGCAGGCTCCGGCGATCGCGGCGATGGTCGGTACGGGAATCGCCTCGACCGCGAGCATCACGCCTTCCATGCGGCGCTCGTACGCGACGCCGTCGTTCTCGCCGAAGCCGCGGAACTCCGCGATGTCGGTGCCCGAGACGAACGCCGAGTCTCCGCCGCCGGTGAAGATCACCGCGCTGAGGGCGGGATCGACGGCGAGGTCGAGCGCGAGTTCGCGCAGCCGGTCCCACATGGCGAAGGTCATCGCGTTGCGTGCCTGGGGCCGGTCGATCGTCACCCGCGCGATGCCGCGCTCCAGCCGTTCGAGCTCGATCACGCGCGCACCGCCGCGCCGTCTTGGACGAGACGCTCGATCTCTTCGCGCTCGATGCCGAGTTCGGCGAGAACGGCCGCCGTGTCGCCGCCGAGCGGCGGGCCGGCGTGCGCGATCCGCACCGGCGTCCGCGAGAGACGCATCGGCGAGCCGATCTGGCGCACCGTGCCGAGCGTCGGGTGCGGAGCGTCGACGAAGAACTCGCGCGCGGCGAGATGTTCGTCGGCAAAGACGCGGTCGAACGTCCAAATCGGACCGCACGGAATTCCGGCGGCGGCCAGGCGTTCGATCCACTCCGCGGTCGGTCGCGTCCGGGTGACCGCTTCGATCGCCTCGATGAGCTCGTCGCGATGCGCGATGCGATCCGCATTGGCGGCGAAGCGCGGATCGGCCGGCAGATCGTCGAGGCCGAAGATCGCGCAGCATTGCAGCCAGTGCGCGTGCGCGTTCGCACCGAAGGTGAAGAACCCGTCGGCGGAACGCACCGCTTGGTACGGCGCGATCGCCTGATGTGCCGAGCCGGTCGGTTGCGGAACCTCGCCGGTAGCGAAATAGCGTCCGGCCTCCCACACGCCGAACGAAACCGCCGACTCGAGCAGCGAGACGTCGATGAACTGGCCGGTCCCGTCACGGTCGCGCGCGCGCAGCGCGGCGAGCACCGCGATCGTCGCGTAGAGCGCGGCGGTCAAATCGGCGATCGGCACGCCGACTTTGACAGGGGGACGTCCGGCCTCACCCGTGATGCTCATCAGGCCCGACATCCCTTGCGCGATGATGTCGAGCCCAGCCATCGCGGCGTACGGGCCGTCGCTTCCGAAGCCGGTCGCTGCCAGGTAGATCAGGCGCGGCGCCTCGGCTGAGAGGGTCTCGTACGAGAGCCCGAGGTCGCGCATCGTTCCCGGGCGCAGGTTTTCGATGACGACGTCGGCCCGGGCCACCAGCCGGCGGAAGACGGCTTTGCCGTGGGCCGACTTGAGGTCGAGCGCGACGCTGCGCTTGTTGCGATTGAGGCGAACGAAGTTCGAGCTCTCGCCCTCGATGAACGGTCCGGTCGCCCGCGTCAGGTCTCCCCCGCGCGGGTTTTCGACCTTGATGACGTCCGCGCCGAGATCGGCGAGCTGCATCCCGCAGAACGGGACCGCCATGAAATTGCCGACCTCGACCACGCGGATTCCTTCGAGGGGCGGTTGATGACTTGCCATGCGGAGGAAATTTCTTCGCAAGGGGACTACTCCTGGTTAACCGGTTGCTAGGGAGAAGGGCATGATCATGAAATCCACACGCGGTGCGTTCATCACCACGACGGCGACAGCGTTCGCGTCGATCGCATTTATTCGCTCCGCGGCGAGCGCGGCTGAGTTCACCGGCAAGGCCGGCACGGACCAGCCGGTCGACCATCCGCTGAGCGTCGCGATGAAGGACCTCTGGGACGCGGTCCGCAAGGACACCAACGGGCGGCTCGACGTCACGGTGTTTCCGAACAATCAGCTCGGCGGCGACACCGCGATGCTGCAGCAGCTTCGCGCCGGCGCGATTCAGGTGATGACCCTGGACGGCGGGATCCTCGAAGCGGTCGTGCCGATCGCCTCGATCCAAAGCGTCGGCTTCGCGTTCACCGATTCCGCGCAGGCCTTCCGCGCCTTCGACGGCCGGCTGGGCGACTACGTGCGCAAGGAGATCACTGCGAAGGGTCTGCATCCTTTCGACAAGATCTGGGAGAACGGGATGCGCCAGATCACTACGAGCTCGAAGCCGATTACAAAGGCCGACGATCTCGCCGGGTTCAAGATCCGCACGCCCAACAGCCGCATGGCGCTCGACGTGTTCAAATCGCTCGGCGCGTCGCCGACCCCGCTCAACTTCAGCGAACTCTACACCGCCCTGCAGACGAAGGTCGTCGACGGTCAGGAGAACCCGCTCGCGAACATCGAATTCGGGCGCTTCTTCGAGGTGCAGAAGAACCTGAGCCTCAGCAGCCACATGTGGGGTGGCTTCTGGTTGCTCGCGCAAGGCGAGTGGTGGGCGAAGCTTCCGGCGGACATCGTCGAAATCGTCACGCGGCACGCCTCGACGATGGCCGATCGGCAGCGCAAGGACGTCATGCGCCTGAACGATACGCTGATCGGCAAGCTCCAATCGCAGGGGATGGCCGTCAATAAGCTGAGCGCGGCCGACCGCGCGACGATGCGCGCGAAGCTGCCGGACTTCTACAAGCGCTGGAAGGCCGAGTTCGGCACCGCGGCTTGGTCGTTGATGGAGTCCTACACGGGAAAACTCGGCTAAACCGCCTGATGCATCGGACGAACGGCCGAAGCGCGCTCGGCCGTTCGTCCGCATGCGATTCCTCTACCGAACCAAGTCGGCCGGAGCGGGAGCATACCCGCGCTCTGACGTACGCACCGCGACGATGAGCGACCGTTCAGACGACCCTCGCGCGTATGTTTTGGGCGGGAACGCCAGCACGCTCGCCTTCACCTCGAGCTTGGTTGCGGACAATCGGCAAGTGACGGCGTGGCTCGTCCCGCTCGCCTGGACCCCGATCGGCGTCGTGCTGGGCGAGAACTGGCAGCGGGTCGGAATCGCCGCCGACAACCTGGCGGGATGGACCGATCAGACCTTCGACCCCGCCGACGAGCGCTCGTTCGTCTCGTCACTGCGCGAGCTGGATTTGCTTGCCCGGATCGGCTGGAGCGCGCCCGTCCCCGAGACGCTCGGCGACGACGTCGTCGTCAACCTCGACGACATCCCGGAAGACATCCTCGACGCCCTCGCCCACGCGCCGGAATCGCTCGTGCAATGCGCGATCTGCCGGCGCACCTGCGTGCGGGATCACTTCGTGTGGAACGAGCGCAGGCTGTGCGCCTGGGACTATCACGCGACGGTCTTCGGCAAGCGCGGGCCGTGGCGCGACGCGCCGTACGAGGAACGCTTGTTCGAAACCCTGCCGCAGGCTCCGTACGTCGCGGCGCCGCTGCTCGAGGAGGTCGGCGTCGACGCCGTGCTGGCGATCGACGGTATCGACGATGCCCTCGCCCGTCGGCTGGTGAACGAAACGATCGGTGCCGACCCGGCGCACGCGCACTTGGCCGTGCGCACGAGCGGCGGCTACACGGTCCTGCGCGAGCGTTCCGCCGCGGTCGAGCCCGCGGCTGACGAAGCGCCGCTCGATCAGCCGCCCGGCGGAGAGACGCCCTGACCGAACGCGCGATCGCGCGCCTCGGAGCGCTCTTCATCGGGCTCTTCGCGGTGCTCGCGCTGCAGCAGCTGCGCGTCGCCGTGATCGACGGCCCGGCGCTCGCCGCGAGGTCCAACAATCCGCGCCATGCGGCGATAGCGGTGGGTCGCGGTTCGATCCTCGCCTCCGATGGCACGCCGCTCGCCTTCACGCGCGGTGCCGTGCGCGTGTACCCGCAGGGCCCGCTGCTCGCGCAGGTGGTCGGATACGCATCGGGGCGGTACGGCACCGCCGGGCTCGAGGACGCCTTCGACAGCGTGCTCACGGCCCACACCGACGCGCTCGACCCGCTGGCGCAGCTGCAGCAGATCTTCGCCGGCACGCGCGGCGCGCCGCGCGGCGCCGACGTCGTCACGACGCTCGACCTGCAAGTGCAGAAGGCGCTCGTCGCCGGGATCGGACGCTACGCGCGCGCTGCCGGCGTCGTGCTCGATCCGCGTACCGGCGCCGTCCTCGCGCTTGCGTCCGTCCCGTCGTACGACCCCAACCGGCTCGACGCGAATTGGACGTCGCTGCGGACGGATCCGCGCTCACCGCTCTTGGACCGGTCGACCGGGGGCCTGTATCCGCCTGGCTCGACGTTCAAGATCGTGACGGCGGCCGACGCTCTTGACGCCGGCGTCGTGAGCCTGAGCTCGACGTTCAACGATAGCGGCGGCTTCACCGTGGGCAACTTCACCGTGCACAACGATGAAGAAGAAGTCACCGGAACACAGAACCTCACCGGCGCGTTCGCGCTCAGCTCCAACGTCGACTTCGCCCAGATCGCGCTGCGCATCGGGGTCGAGCGGTGGTTCGACTATGCGGCCCGCTGGCAGTTGGGCGGAGACGTGGAATTCGACTTGCCGGTGACGCGCGATCGCGTTCCGGCGAGGGCGGACGTCTACGACGGGATCTTGGCGCAGCTCGGCTTCGGACAGGCGTCGCTGCTGGTGACGCCGATGCGCATGGCCCTGGTGGGCGCGACGATCGCCCACGGCGGCACGACGCCGCGGCCGTACCTCGTACGGCGGATCGCCGGCAGCGAGACGGGTCTCGCGACCCGGCCGGAGACCCTGGCTCAGCCGATCTCGGCGGAGACCGCGCACGAGGTTCGCGATCTGATGGTCGCCGTCGTGCAGCGCGGCACCGGTACGGCCGCGCGCCTGCCGGCCGTCACCGTCGCGGGAAAGACCGGGACGGCGACCAATCCCCACGGCCGCTCGCACGCGTGGTTCGTCGCCTTCGCGCCGGCCGACGCGCCGCGCGTCGCAGTCGCCGTCGTCGTCGAAAACGTCGGCTACGGCGGAACCTACGCCGCCCCGATCGCCCGCGAGGTCCTGCGGGTCGCCCTCGCCCGGTCGCGAAGTTAGGCACAGCGCCGTGCAACAACAACAGCTCTTGAACAATCGCTACCGCGTCGACGGTCTGCTCGGCAACGGCGGGATGGCGCTCGTCTACGTCGGGACCGATACGCTGCTGCGGCGGCGGGTCGCCATCAAGGTGCTGCGCGATCAGTTCGCATCGGACGACGACTTCGTCAAGCGCTTTTCGTACGAGGCGCAGTCGGCCGCGAAGCTCTCGCATCCGAACATCGTCAACATCTACGATTTCGGCGTCGAGAACGACGCGTACTACATCGTCATGGAGCTGGTCGACGGTTCGACGCTGGGCGAGCTGCTGCGTGAAGAGCGCGTGCTGCCTGAAGGCGTCGCCGTCGACTACGCGATCCAGATCGCCAGCGGCCTCGCGTACGCGCATCGTCAAGGCCTGCTGCACCGCGACGTCAAGCCGGCCAACATCCTGGTCACCAAGGACGACGTCGTCAAGCTCAGCGACTTCGGCATCGCGCGCGCCGTCTCGGAACACACGCTGGGCGTGACCCAGCCCGGGATGGTGATGGGGAGCGTCGCGTACATCTCGCCCGAACAGGCGCAGAACCACGAACTCGACGAGCGCAGCGACCTCTACTCCGTCGGCGTCGTCCTCTATCAGATGCTGGTCGGCGCGCTGCCGTTCAGCGGCGACACGCCGGTCGCGGTCGCGATCAAGCACGTCTCGCAACCACCGCCGGTGATCGACCCCGCGGTCACCGGCGTGAGCCCCGCCGTCGCCGCAATCGTCGCCCGCCTGCTGCGCAAGAGTCCGCAAGAGCGCTTCGCGTCGGCAACCGAGCTCGCCAGCGCCTTGCGCGAAGCGCGCGAGCGCCCGCTGATCGCCGGCCCCGTACCGGGTGCTTCGCCGGACGCCGGACGGCCGGTCCCGCCGAGCCAGCCGCCGCCGCGCCGGTCGGTCGCGCCGGATCGCCCGGCGGACCGCGTCGTGACGGTGATCGACGAGGACGACGCCCCCGCCCGGCGCGACGTGCGCTGGATCGCGATGCCGCTGCTGCTGCTGGCCGCGATCGTGATCGGCTTCTTCGCATTGCGCGGTGGTCTGTTCGGTCCCCGGCCGAACATCGCGGTGCCCAACCTCCAGGGGATGAGCGCGACCGTCGCGCAGCAGCGGCTCTTCGGGCTCGGCCTCAAGGCCGCGGTCAACCAAGAGCCGAGCGAGACCGTCCCGCAAGACCACGTGACGCGCCAAGAGCCGCCGGCCGGAACGAAGCTCCTCAAGGACGCGCCGGTGACGCTCTTCGTCTCCGACGGTCTGCCGAAGGTCGCCGTCCCCGACGTGCGGCAATACAGCGCCACCGACGCGCAGCGGACGCTCGCCGGCGTGAAGCTGCGGGCGAAGGTGACGGGCGTCTGGAGCAACAGTCCCACCGGCGAGGTCATCGACGTCAACCCGGCGGTCGGCTCGCAGGTGCGCGAGAATACGACGGTCGCGCTCACGGTCTCCAAAGGCGTCAAGCCGATCCAGGTCCCGAGTCTGATCAACCTCTCGGTCGACGACGCGCGGCGCAAGCTGGCCGCGGTCGGCCTGACCCTCACCGTCGGCCAGTCCACCCAGAGCGACGCGATCCCGGCCAACGCGATCGCCTCGCAGTCGCCGGACCCCGGCCAGACCGTCGCGCCCAACAGCGCCGTGACCGTCGTGGTCAGCACGGGTTCGGCCGCGGTCGACGTGCCGAGCGTCGTCGGCAACGATCCGGACGCCGCGCAGCTCGCCCTCACGCAAGCCGGGTTCCAGCCGGTCCTGGCCTACAACGTGGACCCCACGAACGCCACCGGCAAGGTCGCGATCCAGAACCCCGAGTCCGGAGCGAAAGCGAAGAAGGGCTCCAAGATCACGATTTACGTCAGCGTCCCGGGTTCGGTCCCCGACGTGGCCGGGATGAGCCTCGAAGACGCGAAGCGCGTCATCACCGCTTCGGGCTACAAGGTCGGCAACATCGTGTACACGCAGGACGCCTCGGTGCAAGAAGGCCAGGTCGTGCGCACCGAGCCGGAACAGAACACGCCGCTCCATCCGGGTGAATCGGTCAACATCACCGTGATGCACGCGGGCGGGTAATGAACCTCCTCCCTGAAGGACGAGGCTTTATGGTCCGGTGGTTAGCCGGCCACATGCGGGCGCATTACGTCGCCCGTTGGAGCAAGAGCCGTCGCTCCAATCTTCGCAAGATTGCGAGCCGCATTGCGGTCACTGTGCGCGAGGATACCACACGTCGTGCAGGAGAACCGATGCCGCGACCGTTTGCCGAGCTCACCGCAAACCGAACAGGTCTGCGACGTGTAGGCCGGATCGACGTAGCGCACGACGATTCCCAGGGCCACAGCCTTATACTCGATAAAGGTCTGCAACTGCCGCCAGGACCAGCGGTGCAGCCGCGTTCGCATCCCTTGCCCGTCTTGATGCGCGAGCGGATGTTGGTCAGGTTCTCCAAGACAACCATGCGGCAACCGCTGCCGGCGGCCTCGGCCACGATGTTGGCGCTGATTTCGTGGTTGACGTGCCGCACATGCCGCGATTCCCTGCCGGAGACTCGGGCAAGCAATTGCTTTGCCGACTGGGAGCCGTTGCGTTGAAGCCGCGCGCAAAGCGCCAAGAACCGATCGCGCTTATCTCTCAGAGCTCCGCCTCCGTTCAGGGTGCCGCCGCTGGTTGCGGCGGTCACGTTCTCACCAAGATCGACGCCCAAGACGTCACTTCCGATCGAGGCATCCGACTCGGGCACATCGAGCACGACGTGCAGATACCATACTCCGCGCCGAACGAGCAGGTCGGCTTCTTTCACCTCTCCGCGCTTCAGATAGGCTCGCTGAAAGCTACCCAGCCGCATCGCAACCCGTTCGCGACCTTCCATCGTGAAGAGCGAGACGCAATGCTGGCCGAGCCGGAACGTGCGCGCATCGAAGTGAACGGCGGTGTTCGCACGGAACGCGATTGCAGCCCACTCTCGGCCGTTGGCACGATGTGCCTTCAGGCCGTGGGCAATGCGAGCGATAGCGTTACAGGCCATTTGCGCGCCGAGGCCCGGGAATCGCTCTCGCACAGCGTAGTAAACCAGATGGTGCAATTTAACGCGGTTGGTGCACCGGTGCTCCAATGCGAGCGGTGCGACAACGTTGCAAGCCGCGGCAAACGTCGACTGCAGTGCCGCCAGCTTCTTGGATTGGAGGTTCGCAGCGTCCAATCGAATCGCGATAGCTCGCTTCATCAGCGTCAGAATACTTGCTGGGTGTGCCATACGCCCGGCACACGTCATGCGCGACGCCTCCTTTCCGGCACCAGGCCGAGGTCTCCCGGCCGGTGACGCGATGACCGTCCGGCGCATCCTCGGCGTCGACCCCGGCCTGCGCACGACGGGCTACGGCGTCATCGAGGTGCGCGACGGGAGCCCCCGGCTCATCGAGGGAGGCGTCCTGCAGCCGAAGACGACGTTGCGGCTCGAGGATCGGCTCGTGCAGCTCCACGACGCCATGGTCGAGGTCGTGCGCGCGACGCGGCCGGACTGCATGGTGATCGAAGAACTCTGGACGGCGTACGAGCACCCGCAAACGGCGGTCCTCATGGGGCACGCGCGCGGCGTCATCGCCTTCGCCGCCGGATCGCAGGGCGTGATCGTCCATCATCTCGCGCACACGATCGTCAAGCGCGCGCTGACCGGCAGCGGCTCGGCGAAGAAGGCGCAAGTCAAAGGGATGGTCGTCCAACTCCTCGGGTTGAGCGCGCCGCCGCAGCCCGACGACGTCTCCGACGCGCTCGCACTCGCCATCGCGTTCGCCAACGTGGAAGCACAACGGGACCGTTTCGCCGAACTCGGTGTCGTGATGCCCACCGGCCGTACCCGCGCGACCGCCACGATGACGCGCGCCTCCTCGGCGAAGCGCGCCAAGTAGGATGTTCTCCCGACTCTGTGGTTCCGTCGTGGAACGCGCGGGCGAGGTCGTTCGCGTCGATGCCGGCGGGCTGACGTACGATGTCGTGCTGCCGCCCAGCGTGGCGGCGAAGGTGCCCGACGCGGAAGGCACGCCGGTCACGCTCGAAATCTTCGCGCAGCTCGCGATCGACGGCAACTCGGGGCGCTTCACGTTCTTCGGCTTCAGCAACGGAATCGAGCGCGAGTTCTTCGAGGCGCTGCTCTCCGTCGCGTCGATCGGGCCGAAGTCCGCGGCGCGCGCGTTCTCCGCGCCGATGGCGCGCATCGCGCGGGCGATCGACGAAGGCGACCATGCGTTCCTCAAAACGTTGCCCGGCATCGGACAGCAGAAGGCGCGCGACATCGTCGCGAAACTGCAGGGCAAGGTCGCGCGCTTCTTGCTGATTCAGGACGCCCCGACGCGCGCGGCCGCCGAGGCCGCGCCGATGCCGGAGTTCGCCGGCGAAGCGCTGGCCGTGCTTCTGCAGCTGGCGTACAAGCGCGTCGAAGCTGAGGCGATGATCGCCGAGACGCTCGAGAAAGCGCCGCACGTCAAGGACGCGGAGACGCTGCTCGCCGAGATCTACCGTCAGCGCAAAACCGCCGCTGGAGCGGTCGCGTGAGCACGGGCGGCGCGGAGCCTGGGGCGGAGCGCCCTGTAAAACGAAAGATCGTGGGGCCGGAAGCACTTGCCGACCCCGTGCAAGAACGAGTCGTCGCCGTTGATGCGTCGCTCGAAGACGAGGTCTACGGGGCGACGCTGCGCCCGCGGAGTTTCGAGGATTACGTCGGCCAGGAACAGGTGGTCGACAACCTTCGCATCGCCATCGATGCAGCGGCACGGCGCGGCGAACCGCTCGAACACGTGCTGTTTTCGGGACCGCCGGGGCTCGGCAAGACGACGCTGGCCAACCTGATCGCGCGCGCGACCGGCGGAACGCTCCGGCCGACGTCGGGTCCCACGCTCGAGAAGCCGAAGGATCTGGTCGGGATCCTCACCGCGCTCGAGAGCGGCGACGTGCTGTTCATCGACGAGATCCATCGGCTCGGAACGGTGGTCGAAGAGTACCTCTATCCGGCGATGGAAGATTACCAGATCGATTTCGTCGTCGATCGCGGCGCGTACGCAAAGACGCTCAAGCTGCCGCTCAAGCGGTTCACGCTGGTCGGCGCCACGACGCGCGCCGGGATGCTCTCCGCGCCGCTGCGCGACCGCTTCGGCATCGTGCACCATCTCGCATACTACGAACCGGCCGAACTGCAGCGCATCGTCGAACGCAGTGCCAGGGTGCTGGAGATCGCGATGGAGCCCGGCGGCGCGCACACGATCGCGCAACGCAGCCGCGGAACCCCGCGCATCGCCAACCGCCTGCTGCGCCGGGTGCGCGACTTCGCCGAGGTGCGGGCGGGGGGCGTCATCACGACCGAGGTCGCCGACGAGGCGCTCCGGCGCGAAGGGGTCGATTCGCTCGGTCTGGACCGGCTCGATCGCGCGTTCCTCGAGACGATCGCCCGGCAGTACGGCGGCGGACCGGTCGGAATCAACGCCATTGCGGCGACCCTTACCGAGGACGTGGAGACGCTCGAGGACGTCGTCGAGCCGTTCTTGCTGAAGATGGGGCTCGTACAGCGCACTGCCAGCGGCCGCAAGACGACGGCCGCAGCCCACGCTCACCTGAAGCTCGCGGGCGGCACGAGCGTGCAGCCGCGTCTGTTGTGAGCACGCGGGTCGAGTTTCTCCGCAGCATCGGCGCGGCGACGACGGTCGCCACCGGCGGGTTCGACGTCTGGGACCCCCTCGCGCCGCAGATCCGGGTACTGGTCGCGGCCGACACCGGCGGAGCCTCGCCGCAGGTGGCCGCCGACGGCACCTTCGGGTTTGGCGGAAAACGCTGGCGCGGCGCGCCTTCGACGGTGGGAATGCCGGGCGGCCGGCTGGCACTGGTCACCACGATCGACGTCGACGACTATCTCCAGGGCGTCGTGCCGCTGGAGGCGTCGCCCTCATGGCCGCCGGCCGCCCTGCAAGCCCAGGCGATCGTCGCACGCACCTACGCCCTCGGCCGGCGAACCCTCTCGCGAGCCTACGACGTGCGGGCCGATGACGGGGACCAGCGCTGGGGCGGCGTCGAGGCCGAGGCCCCCACGGCGAACGCGGCGGTCCAAATGACCCGGGGTCGGCTGTTGACCTACGGCGGCAGCGCCGCTTCGGTCTTCTATTCGTCGTGCTGCGGCGGTCACACCGCCGACGTCGCGGCCGTCTGGGGCGGGATACCGCTCGCGTACCTGCGCGGGGTCGACGATCCTCACTGCGTCGCGGCGCCCGACTACCGGTGGACACGCGACGTCGCGCTGGACCGGGTTCTGGGCGCGTTCGGAACGCGCACCGGGGGGACGGTGGCGTCCGCCGCGCTGGCCGATCCCGACGCGCAGGGTCGCGCGCGTACGGTCGTGCTGAGCGGCGCGCTCCGAACCAGCGTCCCAATCGCGGAATTCCGCCGAGCGCTCGGCTACGACGTCGTGCGCAGCCCGTGGCTGCGGGCGATTCGGGTCGACGCGACGCAGGCCGCACCTCGGCTGGTCATCGAAGGCTCCGGGCGTGGTCACGGAGTCGGTCTCTGTCAATGGGGCTCGCGGTTTTTCGCATCCTCCGGCGCGTCTGCAGCCGAGATCCTCGCGTTCTACTTCCCTGGAACGGCGGTGAGCGGTGGCTGACGAGAAGCGCTCGGAAGATGCCGTCCGGCTGCGGAAGTTCATCGACGTGGTGGTGGAGGACAAACTGTCCTTCACGCTTTTCCGCGGCGCGATCGCCGATATCAGCATCACCGGGATGCGGGTGATCTCCGATCAGTATCTGCCCAAGGGCACGCGCTACACGTTCACGATGAAGCGTCAGCCGAAGCTGATCGTGCGCGGCGAAGTCCGCTGGATCCGCGCGTTCGAGCGGGACACGTTCCAGTGCGGCGTCCTGTTCGTCGACATGGACGAAGAGGACCGCCGCCGGCTGCAGTCGTTTCTCGAGATCGAACGTCAGCGGGTTCCCACCTCGTAACGCCGCCCGAGCACGGGCCGCGCGAGGTCGCGGCCTACGACTACGCGTTGCCGGGTGCGCTGATCGCGCACGAACCCGCGGCAGAGCGTGACGCCTCGCGGCTGCTGGTCGTCCGGCCGGACGCGACGTTCGAGCACCGCACGTTCGCGGCGTTTCCGGAGCTGCTGCACGCCGGCGACGTGCTCGTCGTCAACGAGACGCGGGTCGTGCGGGCGCGTCTGCATGCACGTCGCGAAGGCGGTGCCGGCGCCGAAGTGCTGCTGCTGCGCCCGCGCGCCGCGGGTCCGTTCGATCCGAACGCGCGCGAATGGCTCGCGCTCGTGCGGCCCGGTCGAAAGCTGCGGCCCGGCGCGCGCCTCTTCGTCGGCGAGCACGGCGCGACGATCGTCGGGATGCTCCCCGACGGGCCGCGAATCGTGCGGTTCGACGACGGCGTCGACGTCGCGGCGCTGCTCGAATCGCACGGCGAGCTGCCGCTCCCGCCTTACGTCGGCCCCGGCGACGCCGCTCGCTCCGAGCGCTATCAGACGGTCTTCGCGCGCGTCCCGGGCAGCGTCGCGGCGCCGACCGCCTCACTGCATTTCACCGCCCCGGTCTTCGAGGCGATCCGCGCCCGAAGCGTTAGCGTCGTCCCGCTGGTCCTCGACGTCGGAATCGCCACCTTCCGGCCGATGAGCGGGGCGACGATCGACGAGCACGTGATGCACGCCGAGCGGTACGCGATCCCGCCCGAAACGGCAGCGGCGATCGCCGCCGCGCGGCGCGACGGCCGCCGGGTCGTCGCCGCCGGGACGACCGTGCTGCGCGCGCTCGAGGGTGCGGCGCTCCGCGGCGGCGAGGTGGTCGCCGGCGAGGGCGAGACCGACTTGTTCGTAACCCCGGGATTCCGCTTCCGCGTGGTGGACGCGCTGCTCACCAACTTCCACCTGCCGCGCTCGACGCTGCTGGTGCTCGTCGCGGCGTTCGCCGGCTACACGCGCACGCGCGCCGCCTATGCTGAAGCGATCGCCCAGGGCTACCGATTCTTCTCGTTCGGCGACGCAATGTTCGTCGAGCGTAGCGGTCAACCGAGCGCTTCACGTCCCTGACGAACTCTTCACACGTCCGGCAGCGTGAATGACGGGCGCCGCGCGGGGCGTCGAGAACGTTCGAAACGCGTGAATTTGCCGGCCCTCGATCTGGCGACGCTCCCGGCGTCGCCGCAACAACGTCGGGCGGCGATCCTCGCGATCGTCGCCCTCGGCGGCGTCGCGCTCGCCGCCGCTCCGTTCGCACGGGTCGTTCTGGGAACGTTCCCGGGTTTCGTGACGCTCTTCGGCGGCGCGGTGTTCGTCGGGTTGTCCATCACCGCGACGATCATCTTCGCGCAATTCACGGTCACGCGAAAGCCCTCGCTGCTCGTGCTCGCCTGCGGGACGATCTTCAGCGTCGCTGTGTTCATCCCGCACATCCTGACGTTTCCGGCCGGCGCCGGCCCCCAGATCCTGCCCGGCTATCCGAGCACTTCGGGCTGGTTGTGGGCGCTCTGGCACACGGTTTTCCCGGCGTCCTTCGTCGCCTACGCGGTCGTCGCGGAGCGCGAAGGGACGCGGCGGGTGCGGCGCGGGCACGCGACGATCGCGGTGTTCCTCTCCGTCCTCGCCGCCTTCGTCTGCGCAGCGCTCGTCTTGCACTTCGGCGCGCTGCTCCCGCCGCTCACGAGCGGCGACCATTTCCGAACCGGGGTCTACCTCGCGTTGGGCCTGGTCGTCGTGCTGGCCGGGACGGCAGTCGTCATGCTCCTGCGGCGAGCCGGGCGAACGGTCGTCGACGCGTGGCTGATGGTTCCGGCCGCAGCGCTGATGGTCGAGGCACTGGTCAACGCGCTCGGCGGCACGCGATACACCGTCGGCTGGTATCTCTCGCGGATCGACATCGTCATTGCGACGACGTTCCTGGTGGTCGCGCTGCTGCTCGAGACGAATCGCCTCTCGCATTTTCTGGCGCGCAGCGAGCGCCGTCTGCGCGGCATCGTCAACGGCGTGACCGACGCGCTGATCGTGGTCGATCTGCGCGGCGCAGTCGTGTCGGTGAATCCGGCGGCGGCGGCGCTGTTCGGCTTCGCCGCCGAAGACCTCACCGGAACGCCGATCTCGCGGCTCATCCCCGACTTTGCGTCCGTGACGTTCGCTCCCGACGCGATCGTGGCCGAAACCGAGGGCCGCGATCTGCACGACAACGTGTTTCCGATCGAGCTCGCGCGCGGCCGCGACATGGCGCAGGACATGGGCGAGACGATCCTCATCGTCCGCGACATCACGCAGCGCAAGAGCGCCCAGGAAGCGATTCGCGCCGCGCACGACCGGGCGGTCGAAGCCGCCGACGTCAAGGCCCAGTTTCTCGCCACGATGAGCCACGAGATCCGCACGCCGATCAATGCCGTCGTCGGCATGTCGGAACTCCTGATGCAGACCCCGCTCTCCGACGAGGCGCACGACTACGCGATGACGGTGCGCGATTCGGCCGAGTCGCTGCTCGCGATCGTCAACGACATCCTGGACTTCTCGAAGATCGAAGCGGGCCGCATGGATCTCGAAGCGGTTCCGTTCTCGCCGGTCGTCGCGGTCGAGAACGCCACCGACATCCTGGCAGCCGCAGCGCGCAAGAAGGGGCTCTCGCTCTCGACTTACGTCGCGCCGGACGTGCCGCGCCGGGTGATCGGCGACGCCGATCGGTTGCGCCAAGTGCTCTTGAACCTGCTCGGCAACGCGGTGAAATTCACCGCCGGCGGCAGCGTGACGGTGCGCGCCGTCGTCGACCATATCGAAGGCGACAACGCCTTCTTGCATTTCTCGGTGACCGATACCGGGCCCGGGATCTCGCCGGCCGTCGCGGAGCGGCTGTTCGAGCCGTTCCGTCAGGCCGACCAGTCGACGCGCCGCCGGTATGGCGGCACCGGGCTCGGTTTGTCGATATCACGCCGGATCGTCGAGCTGATGGGCGGCCGGATCGGTTTCGACAGCAGCCTCGGACGCGGCTCGACGTTCTGGTTCACGATCCCGCTGCCGCGCGTGCTCGACGACGAACGCGAAGGAGCGGACGCGCTGCGCGGGATGCGGATCCTGGTCGTCGACGAGGAGACCGTCGCGCGGCAAGTCGTCGATCAGTATCTGCTGGCCTGGGGTGCGGTCGCGTCGAGCACCGCGAACGCCGCGCACGCGTTCGAACTCGCTCGCGCGATGGCGGCGCGGCACAGCCCGTTCGACGCGATCCTCGTCGACCGGCGCGCCGCCGGCGACGCCTACGCCTTCGCCACCCGCATGCGCGCGCTCTCCGGCCTCGAGAAGGTTCCGATGGTCCTGCTGACCGGGGCGGAAGAAGCATCCTCCGTCGCGGATGCCCGAACGCGCGGCTTCGCCGCCGTCGTGCGCAAACCGATCCGTCAGGTAATCCTCCACGACGCGCTGGCCGCGGCAATCCTCGGCACGGCCCCGATCGGCCCGCGGCCGCCCGAGCACGACGAGGCCGTTCCGCAGGACGCGATGCTGATCTTGGTCGCGGAAGACAATCCGGTGAACCGGAAGCTCGCCCTGCAGCAACTGAAGAAGATCGGCTACTCCGCCCACGCGGTCACCAACGGCCGCGAGGCGATCGACGCGGTGGGGCGCGGTGAATACGGGATGGTGCTGATGGACTGCCAGATGCCGGACGTCGACGGGTTCGAAGCGACCCGCGAGATTCGTCGCGTCGAAGCCGAAAGCGGAAAGCACATTCCGATCGTCGCGATGACCGCGAACGCACTCGAGGGCGATCGCGAGGAGTGTTTGGCTGCGGGGATGGACGACTACCTCGCGAAACCCGTGCAGCTGGCGGCGCTACGAGCGGCCGTGGAACGCTACGTGAACGGAATTGGTGTTGCCGGATAGCGAGATCCTCGATCTTTCGCGCCTCGAAGAGGCGTTCGAAGACGATACCGCGGGAATCGCGGACTTGCTCGAGTTGGCGCTGGAGACCGGCGTGAAGCATCGGCTCGCCCTCGCTGAGGGGATCGCGCGTGGCGATGCCGAGGTCGTCCGGCGCGCGGCGCATTCGATCAAAGGAAGCGCTGGGAACATCGGCGCCAACGTCGTGATGCATCTGGCCGCCGCGCTCGACGAGCGAGCGCGCGCGGGCGATCTCAGCGGCGCCGGCGAGAGCGCCGACGCCATCGCAGCCGCGTACGCTCAAGTCGCCGTCGAGGTGCGCGCCTACCGCGCTGCCTTGGGCTGACCGGCGGTCAGCCGGAGCTGCTCGCAGGGCGGCCGACGCAGGTTCGCGCGTTGGTGTACCAGACGAGGCCCGGACCGCCGTCGCGCTGCTTGCGCACGTGTTTGCGCTGTGTGTAGTCCACGTCGACGCGCGGCGCGCTGCGCCCCTTGCTGTGCGTGGCGGCGAGATCGGCGGCCGCGTCGAGATCGTCCGGCGCCGGACCCGAACCGGGCGGCATCTGCAAGACGACGTGTGAACCCGGCATACCGCGCGCGTGAAACCAGAGATCGTCGGGGCGCGCGATCCGGAACGTGACCTCGTCGTTCTCTCGCGGCGAGCGCCCGACGTAGATGCGCGCTCCCGACGGCCGCTCGATGCGCAGCGGCGCGCGCTTGCGCGACGCGGCCGCGCTGCGCTGCGGCGGGCGCCCTTCGAGCGCGTCGAGTGCGGCCTCGAGCTCGGGCAGCGTCGGCGGGTCGGCGCGCTCCGCTTCGAACGCAAGGACGTCGAGCGCTTCACGACGGCCGGTGAGCGCCGCGCGGCGCCGCTCGAGATGCGGCAGGGCGTCGGCGGCTTTGCGATATCGCGCGTAGTAGCGCTGCGCGTTCTCCTTCGCGTCGAGATCGGGATCGAGTTCGATGCGCAGCGCCGGGTTCGTCGCGGGCACGAACGATACCGCACCAGCGGCGATCTCGTTCGCGTGCGTGTAGAGCGCGTCGCCGCTCGTTCGCAGCCGTTCGCGTTCCGCGTCGTCGGCGGATCGCACGGCGACCGAAGCGAGCTCGTCCTCCGTCGCGCGCAGCCGGCGCGCGATGCGCGTCAAGAGCGCGCTGCGGCGCCGTTCCGTCGCATCGCCTCGTTGGACGCGCAGCGCGGCGCCGCGCGCCTCGGCGAAGACGTCGAGCAGCGAGGCGGAGATCGCGTGCTCGGCCGGCGTCGCCAGAATGAGGGGGAAGACGTGCGCGGCGACGATCGCGCCGCACTCGTCGCGGTAAACGTGGACGTCCCCTCGTTCGGCGGCATCGCCCTTGGCCGCGGCGATCAGCGCGCGGCCCCGCTGGTCGAGCCACGCCGCGAGCTCCGCTGCGGAACCCCACGGCTTCGCTTCGGCTTCGGTCACGAGCGAGACCGCGAGCAGACGCGGAAGGTCGGGAAGGTAGCCGCCGAGCGCACGGCTGCGCGCCTTCGGGTCGGCGCCTTCGAGCGCCCGGGTGAAGCCGGCGAAGTCCAGCGTCGCTGCCGGGAGCGGCGGCGGCTCGTACGGCAGCCCGACTTGCACCGAGCGCGCCTCGTTTTCGGCCGGCGAGAACTGCTTGGCCGCTGCGACGACGACCCGCTCGCGGAGCAGCACGACGTTGCCGTACCGCGGGACCAGTTCGACGACGAGCCGGGACTCGCTCTCGACCCCGAACCGGGACGCCGTGCCGAAGGTCAGGACGAGCACCCGGTCGCCCGGGCGGGCCCGGACCGAGAGCAGCCGCATCCCGCGCAGGGTGGTCGACACCGTCCGCAGCCAGCCCGGGTCGACGGCCAGCGCCAACTCGAGGTCCTCGACCGTGACGACCGGCGGTGACCCGAACGGATCCGCCGCGAGCGTCAGCTGGGCGCGGCCCTTCGGGTCGTCCTTGGCGTGGCGCAGGCCGCCGAAGCGCACCGCCACTCGGCCGTCGTCGAGCAGCCCGACGTCGGTCACCCGTCCGCCGCGCAACGCGTGCTCGATTTCGGCCGCCGCGCGCCGGATCAGGATCCAGTCAGTGGTCATGAGGCGGGGAGGTGCTTTCCCGGCGCTTGCGTATTTATCCGGTTTGGCCCCGAAGAGGAGGTTGGCGTTCTGACCGGGCCCGGTCTGTTGTTCGTCGTGTCGGGTCCGTCGGGAGCGGGGAAGGACACGTTGGTGGAGGGTCTCAAGGCCCGTCACGAGCGGCTCCTGTACTCGGTTTCCGCCACGACCCGCGAACCGCGCGCCGGTGAGCGCGACGGCGTCGACTACTTCTTTCTCGATCGGGCGGAGTTCGAACGCCGTATCGCCGCCGGCGGATTCCTCGAGACGCGCGAGTACAACGGGAACCTCTACGGGACCCCGCGCTCGTTCATCGACGAAGCCCTTCGGGCGGGATTCGACGTCGTCTCGAAGCCGGAAGTCAACGGAGCGCTCGCCGTCAAGCGTGCCTTTCCGGATGCCGTCCTCATCTTCATCGTCCCCGACAAGTTCTCGCATCTCCGTTCGCGCCTCGAGGCGCGGCGCACCGAAACCAACGAGCAGATCACCTCACGGCTGGAGATCGCTCACGAAGAGTTCACCTTCGTGCGGCACTTCGACTACCTGGTCATCAACGAAGAGGCGCGGCCGCAAGGGGCGGTCGACCTGCTCGAAGCGATCGTGCGAGCCGAACGGTATCGCATTCATCGTTACCCCGACAACCGACTCAAAGAATTGGAAGACAGCTAACACATGAGCGACAGCGTATTCGGCGATCTCGACGGGCTGCTCAAGCACGTCGACTCGAAGTTCTCCCTGGTCAACGTCGTCACGAAGCGAGCCAAGCAGCTCAACAACGGCGCCCCGCCCCTCACCGAGCGCGTGAACCCGAACAAGCCCGTCTCAACCGCCTTCAACGAAGTCCGCTCCGGCAAAATCCCCTACAAGCGCACCAAAGAAGGCATCAAATAGGCAGGGCAGTCCAACCCACGTCGGCGGCCATCTTGTTTGCCGTCACCAAAACGGTGATGGACCGAGCGCAGGAGAATCATGCGATGATGAACAGGTCGTTGCGAGGTCGTACTGGGGGCCCCGCGCCGAAGGCGTGGGGGGCGCGGAGCCTGGGGCGGAGCGCCGTTAAACTGCCTGCGGCGATCTTGGCTGCCGGCATTTAACTCCATGTGCGGCATCGTTGGTTACATAGGCACGAGAGATTCCGTCCCGATCATCATGGACTCGCTCGGGCGCCTCGAGTATCGCGGATATGATTCGGCCGGGATCGCGGTCATCGACGCCGACGGGCGCCTGACCGGATCCAAGGCCGAGGGGAAGCTGGCGAACCTGGCGGCGCGGCTGAAGAACGGCGAGTCGCTCCACGGAACGACCGGCGTCGGCCATACGCGCTGGGCCACGCACGGCCGTCCTTCGGACGCGAACGCGCACCCGCACATGGACTGCAGCGGACGTTTCGCGGTGATTCACAACGGGATCATCGAAAACTACGCGGCGCTGCGCGCGAAGCTGCTCGCCGACGGCCACGTCTTCGCCAGCGAGACCGACACCGAGGTGCTCTCGCACCTGATCGAGACGCACTACGACGGCGATCTGGTCACCGCCGTGCGCAAGACGCTCGCCCAAGTGCGCGGCGCGTTCGCGCTGGGCGTCATCTCCTCCGATTCGCCCGAGTCGCTGCTCTTCGCGCGCAACGGCGCCTCGCCGCTGATCGTAGGGATCGGCGAGGGCGAGATGTTCGTGGCATCCGACATCCCGGCGATGCTGCAGTACACCCGCAAGGTCATCGTGCTGCAGGAGGGCGAGGTCGTCACGGTCGGGCGCGACGGGTACTCGCTCACCGCCTTCGACGGCGAGCCCATCGAGCGCGAGGTCCAGCAGATCACCTGGGACGCGACCTCGGCCGAAAAAGCCGGCTTCAAACACTTCATGCTCAAGGAGATCTTCGAGCAGCCCAACGTCATCAAAGAGACGCTGGCCGGCCGCATCGACGAGAGCCACGACGTGCAGCTCGGCGCGGAGCTGAAGATCGACGAGATCGTCCTGCGCGCGATGACGAAGATCTCGATCACCGGCTGCGGGACCGCGTATCACGCCGGGATGGTCGGCATGTACCTGATGCGCGCGCTGTGCAAGATCCCGGTCGAGATGGAGCTCGCCAGCGAGTTCCGCTACGGTGACCGGTACATGGACGCGCGCACGCTGACGATCGCCATGTCGCAGTCGGGCGAAACCGCCGACACGATCGAAGCGATCAAGATCGCGAAAGAGGCGGGAACGCCGATCATCGGCATCTCGAACGTCGTCGGCTCGGCGCTCTCGCGGCTGGCCGATGCGACGTTCTACACGCGCGGCGGACCCGAGATCTCGGTCGCCGCGACGAAGACCTACGTGTCGCAAGCGATCGCGGCGACGCTGCTCGCCCTGTACTTGGCGCGAGTGCGCAAGTCCGCGCCGCTCGAACGGTTGCGCGAGATCGCCGAAGGCACGAAGCTGCTGCCGGCCGCGATCGACGTCGTGCTCAACACGTCGGACGACGTGAAGAAGGTCGCGAAGAAGGTGCGCAAGGCGCATTCGGTGCTCTTCCTGGGCCGCTATGTGAACTTCCCGACGGCGCTCGAAGGCGCGTTGAAGCTCAAAGAGATCTCGTACATTCACGCCGAGGGCTATGCCGCGGGCGAGATGAAGCACGGGCCGATCGCGCTGCTCGACAGCAAGACGCCCGTCATCGGCATCGTGACCGAAGGCCGCGTGCGCGAGAAGATTCTCTCCAACATCGCCGAGTCGAAGGCGCGCGAAGCACCGATCATTCTCGTTGCGAACCACGGCGACGAAGAAGCCGCGGCGCTGGCCGACCACGTGCTGTGGGTTCCGCGGGTCGACGAGATGCTCTCACCGATCGTCAACGTGGTCCCGCTGCAGCTGCTCGCCTACCACATCGCCGACATCGACGGCAAAGACGTGGACCAGCCCAGAAACCTCGCGAAGACCGTCACGGTGGAATAGCATGTCGATCGTCGTGCAAGCGGTCCCGCTGCTGTTTGCGGCGTTGATCGTGACCTTGATCCTGCGGCCGCTCATCGCGCGCCGGCGTCCGGCGCCGCCGCGGCCCCGCCGTACGCGGCCGCAGCGCAGCAACCTGAGGGTCGTCTCGAGCGACCGCATGGACGACGAGCTCAAGGATCTGCTCAAGCGCGGCTGACACGCGGGCGGCCGGAGTCGCCGGTAGCGGCGCCCGCGATCGCCGCGCGGGGCGCCTTCTTCGCGATCGGTTACCTCTTAGCGCGCCGCTCACCGCGTTTGGTCGTCGTAGGGGTCGGCCTCTACCAGCTCACGCCGCTGAAGAATGCGTGCCTGCGGTTCTGCCGCTCCGAAGCCGGTATGTCCGTGAACGGCGTGGGGCAGCACGGTCTGCATTGCGCGGGCTGCTGCTGGGCGCTGATGATGCTGTTCGTCGGCGGCGTGATGAACCCGGGCTGGGTCGCCGCGCTGACGGTCTTCGTCGTGGCCGAGAAGATGCTGCCGCAGCGCCTCGTCCTCCCTCGCGCGACGGGCGTGGCGCTGATCCTGTTCGGTACGGTTGCACGTCTCGGCTTCGCTTCGTAGCCGCGGCGGGATAGCGCTCGGCCAGGCAGAACCCGCACGCTTCGTGCGTACCGACGGTCGTTCTCCTGATCAGCTTCGTCCGATTTCGATCGAACCCGGATTCCTGAAATATCCGACGGGGAGCTGCTTGATCTCCATCGGGAGCACGCGCGTGATCTGCGCCGCCTCGATCGAGGACAAGGTGCCGCCGTGGATGCGGGGGCGCGGGACGGGGTGGATCACCGCCGAGTACGCGATGCTCCCGAGCGCGACGCCCGAGCGAAACCAGCGCGAGGCCGCGAAGGGGCGGCTCGGCGGGCGCACGCACGAAATCCAGCGCCTGATCGGCCGCGCCCTGCGCGCGGTCGTCGACATGGGGAAACTCGGCGAGCGTTCGGTGATCGTCGACTGCGACGTCATCGGCGCCGACGGCGGCACGAGGACGGCGTCGATCACCGGCGCGTGGGTCGCGCTCGCGCTCGCGCTGCGCGAACACTTCGACCCACAGAAGAAGCAGAAGTGGCCGCTGATCGGGCAGATCGCCGCCGTCTCGGTCGGGATCGTCGACGGTGTTCCGGTCCTCGACCTTCCGTACGAGGAGGACAGCCGGGCCGAGGTCGACATGAACGTCGCGATGACCGACGCCGGCGGGTTCGTCGAACTCCAGGGGACTGCCGAGCGCGACCCGTTCAGCCGCGAACAGCTCGACGTTCTGCTCGGTCTCGCCGAGGGCGGAATCCTCACCTTGTTCGACGCGCAGCGCCGCGCGCTCGCGTCGGTTTCGGGACCTCACAGTGGGGCTTGACCGAACCCGGCTCGCAGCGCTGGTCGCTACCGTCGGCGCGTTTCACGTGACCGACCGCACGTTACGCACCGCGCAGGAGCGCATCGAAGCGCGGCTCACCGCTGGGGACGCAGATGATGCGGCGATTGCGGGATACCTCGACGCGGTGCGCCGCTACTTCGCACCGTACGAGCGCGAGGCGAGCGAGCAATTGAAACACGTCGATCGCGAGTTGGAGCGCCTCTACCAGCTCCAATACAACTTCGCCGCCGAGCGGGGCGTCGTGGCCAAGCGGGTCGATGCCGTGCGAGGCGTCCTGGAGGCCGTCGCGGAACTCGGCCCGGGATGAAGGTGCTCGAAGACGTAGGACGCGGGACGGTCGACGTCTTCTCCTACGCCGGCGGGGTCGCCGAGCTGCTCGCCGACGCCGTTCGCTTCATCCTGCGGCTGCGCATCCGCGTGCGGGAGACGATGGATCAAGCCTACCTGCTAGGCGTGCAATCGTGGACGATCGTGCTGCTGACCTCGCTGTTCACCGGCATGGTGTTCTCGCTCGAGAGCGCCGTGCAAGCGGTGCAATACGGGGTCGGGAACCTGGTCGGCGGTGCGGTATCCTTCTCCGCGGCGCGCGAACTCGGGCCGATGCTCTCTGCCGTCGTGGTCGCAGGCCGGACCGGTGCGGCGATCGCGGCCGAACTGGGTTCGATGGTCGTCACCGAGCAGATCGAAGCGCTGCAGTCGCTCGGGCTCTCGCCGACGCGGATGCTGGTCGTCCCGCGGCTGGTTGCGCTGGTGATCATGCTGCCGCTGCTTACGATCTTCGCGGACATCGTCTCGATCGTCGGCGGGATGTGGGTCGCCAACATCTACGCTCACATCTCGACCGAGTCGTTCATCACCTCGGCGCGCTCGGTGCTGCCGTTCGGCGACGTGCTCAAGGGGCTCGTGAAGTCGCTCGTCTTCGGAGTGATCATCGCGATCATCGGCGCCTATCAGGGACTGCAGACGCGAGGCGGAGCGGCCGGCGTCGGCAAGGCGACGACCGGCGCGGTCGTCACCTCGATCATCCTGATCTTCATCTTCAACTTCTTGCTCTCGTATCTGCTCTACGGAAACAGCTGATGGGCGTCTACGCGCATCTCGACGACGTCTGCGTCCGGTACGGTGAGAAGATCGTCATGCAGAACCTCACGCTCGACATCGTCGAGGGTGCGATCACCTGCATCATCGGCCTCTCGGGTGCGGGCAAGTCGACGATCCTGCGGTTGCTGAACGGGCTGAAGAAGCCCGATAGCGGCCGGGTGATCGTCAAGGACCAGGACATCACCGAGATGCGCGAGCGCGACCTGATCGAGCTGCGGCGGTCGATCGGCTTCGCCTTCCAGTTTTCGGCGCTGTTCGATTCGCTCACCATCGGCGAGAACGTCGCGTTGCCGCTGCGCGAGCACACCAAGATGTCCGATGCGGAGATCCGTAAGCTCGTCGCCGCGACGCTCGATTCGGTCGGGCTCGCGCACGTGGAAGCACGCTACCCCGCCGAGCTCTCGGGCGGAATGGTCAAACGGGCCGGCTTCGCGCGCGCGGTCGTGACGTCTCCCCAAGCCGTCCTGTACGACGAGCCGACCACCGGCCTCGACCCGATCATCACCCACGTCCTCACCGACACGATCGTCAACCTGCGCGAGCGGCTGAACGGGACGGCGGTCGTCGTCTCGCACGATCTCGAGAGCATCTACATCATGGCGGACTATATCGCGATGCTGTTCGAAGGCGCCATCGTGGCGTACGGAACGGTCGACGAGATTCGCCGTTCGCCGAATCCGATCGTCCAGCAATTCTTGCAGGGGAGCGAAGTCGGGCCGATCCCGATCTAACGTTATGACCAGACAAGCGATCGTCGGACTCTTCACCATCATCGCGCTGATCGGACTCTTCGCGATCTTCTTCGTGCTGACCAACGTCGGAACGCAGGGACGGTACAAGATCGCCGTCCACTTCAAATCGGCGGCCGGATTGCACAAGGGCGCGCTCGTTTACGAGAGCGGCGTGGTGGTCGGTCTGGTCGACTCGACGGTCCTGCGCGCCGACGACTTCAGCGTCGACGTGTATCTCGCGATCAACAACAACGTCGACATCCCGCGCACCGCGAAGTTTCTGATCCAGGCGCCGCTGACGGGTGACTCCTCGCTCGAGATCGTCCCCGTCGTGCACGAGGACCAGCCGGCCGGCCGTGCCGCGCCGACGAACGCGCCGCAGGCCGTGGCAATCCTGCCGCACGAGCCGCTGCTCGGCC
Source organism: uncultured candidate division WPS-2 bacterium (assembly GCA_937927945.1). GTDB lineage: Bacteria > Vulcanimicrobiota > Vulcanimicrobiia > Vulcanimicrobiales > Vulcanimicrobiaceae > Vulcanimicrobium. Next base: position 114,940 of record CALEYW010000016.1, read on the forward strand.
CGCAGGAGCCGCAAGGGACGAACCCGGCGACGATTCAGGATTTGCTCGATCAAGGGCAGGGTGAGGTGAAACGCCTCGACGTCATGCTCGCCGAACTCGAAACGCGCGAGCCCGCGCTCCTCAACACGATGCAGTCGGCGCTCAACAACGCCAACGCGATCAGCATCACGCTGAACGGCGAGATCCAGCACCTCACGCGGAAGGTCGACACGCTGACCGACACGATGCAGGTCGCCCTCACGCAAGGGAGCGCCAATATCAACGACCTCACCTCGCGGCTCGACATGACCGTTCGCCGCAACAGCGGCCGGGTCGACTCGCTGCTGGCCTCGCTCGACTCCTCGGCGCAGTCGCTCAACGCGACGGCGACGGCGGTCCAGCGGCTGGCGCAGAATCCGCAGGTGAGCGCAAACCTGATCGAGACGACGCGCGGCCTCGCGCAGACCGCGACGACGATCGCCTCGATTGCCGGCGATTTCCACGACATCACCGGGAATCCGCAGACGCAGGCGCAGCTGCGCGACACGATGGCGAACGTCGACGCCGCGACGCAGAAACTCAATTCGATCCTGGGCCGCTTGGGCGGGAAGTCGAACGTCTACGGCGTCGACAAGGGCGCGACTCCGGCGCCGGCCGGATCGCCGTCGCCGGGCGGCCGCGGCGGGCCCGGCTCGGCGACGGGCGCCAACGCCTCAGGGAACGCGGGGGCCGTCCAAGCAGACATGAAGAACACGCTCGGCGGCTTGGTGCGCAACCTCGTCGGGCTGCAACTGCGCGTCTCGGAGATGAACGCGCAGAAGACGACGGTGAGCAATTCATCGCTGCTCACCCGCGACCGCGGACCGTCGACCGACATCAACCTCATCATCCCGCCGCACGGTGGGACGTACCTGTTCACCGGCGTGAACGACATCGGCGGTCCCGCGTCGACGTGGAACTTCGCCGGGATGACGGCCGTGCGGCCGCACCTCTTCGCCGGAGGCGGAGTGCTCTATTCACGCCTCGGCGCGCGCGTGCTGCTCTCACCCCCCGGTCGGGTCGGTCTGGGCTTCGAGGGCCGCGTCTACGACCTGCGGCGCCCGACTACCGACGCCTATGCGAACCTGCGGCTCGGGGACGGCCTCACGATCTTCGGCGGGGAGCGCGACGCGCTGCGCGAGAGCCGCCGCACGACGTTCGGCCTGCAATACCAGTTCTAAGGCGCGGCGCCCGACGAATGCCGGCTGCGCCGTTCGCGACCTGCGCGATCGTCGCGCTGAACCTCTGGATGTTCGTGCATCCGAGCGGCACGGCGCTTGCGCTGATTCCTTACGACATCACGCACGGCGTCGTGCTGCCGCCGCCCTCGCCGCCGATACCGGCGCTCACGATCATCACGTCGATGTTCGTTCACGGCGGGATCGCGCACCTCGGCTTCAACATGCTCTTTCTGATCGTCGTCGGGCCGGCGGTCGAAGCGCTCTGCGGACACCTGCGGTTCGCGCTGTTCTATCTGTTCTGCGGGATCGCCGGCGGCGTGCTGCAGGTCGCTATCTCACCCGACAGCCACGTCCCCACCATCGGTGCCTCGGGAGCGATCGCGGGCGTGCTCGGGGCGTACCTGGTCTATCCGCTCGTCGCCGTGAACACGCTCGTCCCGCTCGACCTCTCGCCCCGCGTTCTGCGGCTGCTGGCCGTGCTGATGATCGGGCTCTGGGCGGCCGTCCAATTCCAGAACGGCTTCGGCGCGATCGGCGACGGAGCGGCGGAGTCGCAAGGCGGTCCCGCGTATTCCGTGCACATCGCTGGTTTCTGTGCTGGAGTTCTCGTGATCGGACTCTTCAAGATCCGCTCGGCCGCCGGCCGGGCCTCCCGCTATAACGCCTGATGCGCATCGGTATCGTCGGCTCGGGCGCGCTGGGTACGCTCTTCGGCCACCGGCTCGCGGCCGACAACGAGGTGCTGCTGCTGGAGCAGCGGCCCGACGTCGTCGAAGCGGTTCGACGCAACGGCCTGTGCGTCGACGGCGAGTCGCGCGCGGCGCACGCGACCGGCGAGCCGCGCGAGCTCTTCGGCGTGCAGGTGCTCTTCGTGTTCGTGCGGGCAACGGATACGCTGCGGGCGCTGCGGCCGTTCGCGGCGCAGCTCAGTCCCGCCACGGCGATCGTCTCGCTGCAGAACGGCCTGGGGAACGAAGAAGCGATCAAGACGTGCTTGGGCAGCACGATTCCGCTCGTGATCGGCGCGACGACCGAGTCCGCGCTGAGCGTCGCGCCGGGCGAAGTGCGGCGGGTCGGCGACGGGACGACCGTGCTGGGCAGCGCCGGTGCGTCGCCCGAAGCGTGCAACCGGGTCGTCCGGCTACTGGTCGATGCCGGATTCGTTGCCAGCGCGGCGTACGACATCCGCCCCCACCTGTGGGGAAAGCTCATCGCGAATGCCGCGATCAACCCGGTTTCTGCGCTGCTCGATCGCCCGAATGGGATCGTGCTGACCGACGAGTACGCCGGAGAGGTCGCGCGCTCTCTGGCGCAAGAGGCGGCCACCGTCGCGAACGCGATGCGCATCCCGCTGCCGTTCAGCGACCCCTGGTCGTACGTTCGCACGATCGTCGACCAGACCGCTGAACTCGACAATTCGATGCTTTTCGACCTGCGCTCGGGTGCCCGCACCGAGGTCGATTTCATCAACGGGGCCGTCGTCGCGGCGGGCCGGCGGGCGGCCGTTCCGACCCCGTACAACGAGACTCTGACGGCGCTCGTCAAAGCGCGCGAACACGCGCCCCGAAATTCTTCGGCGCGCGTTCGCTAGGATTGCGGAGGGAAGAAGGGGCGTTCCCCCGACTAGGATTCGGCCGCGACCTCGCGCCGCCGGACGCGTTCGCGAACCTGCGGGACGCCCTCGAGCCAAAGTTCGGCGAGGCTCTCGCACACCAGCGCTTCGTAACGCTGCTGGCGGGCTTGCTGCTCGCGCCAGTCACCGCGCGGATACGGCAGCACCGGCATGCCGGCGGCTTCCGCGCGGACGAACCCGGTCTGCCGGGCCGCTTCGTGCCGGATTGCGACAGCGCGCTCGCGGACGAGCGCGGCGAAGGGGCGATCGGAGGCGGGCAACAGGACCATTGCCGTCATCGTACAGCGGCCGAGCGTCGAAAAGCGCGCGACCGGGCTCACTCTTGTCAAGGCACCGTCAAGGCCGCCGTCCGCGCGGGTGGGCGGCGTCGAACTGCTCGAGGATCCGCTTTCTGGCGACCTTCGTGTAGACTTGCGTCGTCGCAAGGCTTTCGTGCCCGAGGATCTCCTTGATGACCAGCAAGTCGGCGCCGTTCTCGTAGAGATGGGTCGCCATCGAGTGCCGCATCGTGTGGGGCGAAGCATAGCCTTCCAGGCCGGCGATCGACATGTACGTCCGCACGATCTTGTAGAGGGCCGACTCGCTGAGCCGCGCCCCGGCCCGGCCGATGAAAAACGCATCGTTCGGGGTCCGCGGCCGGACCCCGAGATACGCCCGCATCGCCTCCGCGGCGACCCGGGTCAACGGCACGTTCCGATCCTTGCCGCCCTTGCCTCCGATCACGCGCAGCGAGCGGTTCTCCAGGTCGACGTCCGCCAGGGTCAGGCCGAGCAACTCCGAGCGGCGGACGCCGCTGGAGTACAGGCACTCCAGCAGCGCCCGGTCGCGCAAGCGCTGGGCCTCGGTCAGGCCAGCGATGCGCAGGTCGAGCAATTTCTCGACGTCGGCTTCGGTGAGCGCCTTGGGCAGCGGTTTGCCGATCTTCGGGGTCGGGACGTCGGCGGCCGGATTGTCGCTGCGGCGACCGTCGAATTTCAGAAATTTGTAGAACGTGTGGAGCGCCGAGATCTTGCGGCGGATCGACCGCGGCGCGTAGGCCCGCGAGCCGTTGAGCCGCTGCAAGTAGGCCAGCACGTCGGCCCGCTCCGCGCCCTCGAGCGGTTCGTACGGCGGCGCATGGTGCGCGTCGACGTCGAGGTCGGCCGCGCGCGCCGTGAGAAACGATCCAAAGCTTTCGAGATCGCGCTGATAGGCAACCGATGTCTTGGGGCTCATGCGGCGCAGCTGTAAGTACTGCGCGAAGCGCGCGATCGCCGGATCGGCCGAGGCGAACTCGGCGTTCTCGTAGCGGCGGCGGATCTTGGCCACGGACGTCCCCTCTTGGCGGCTTCTTCCGCCTCGTCTGGAGTAACGATAATCGCAATTTCCGTTACTGCGCACGAGGGAAGATCTCCTGCGGCCGGGATCAAGCGCGAGCGCGGAGCGCGCGCAAGCGTTCCGCGGCCACGACCGCCGCGCGGTCCCACGTCCAGCGCTCGGCGACCCGAGCGGCGCCGGCGCGTCCCTTGACGCGCGCTCGCTCGGGGTCGGCCGCTACGGCGCGCAGCAGCGCGGCCAGCGCGCTCGCGTCCGGTTCGAGCCACCAGCCTTCGCCTGCGAGCAGCTCGCCGCGCTGGGCGGCGGGAATCGAAACGCGCCGCGCCGGGACACGGTAGGCGGACTCGTCGTCGAGAAACTCGTCGGCCGCTCCGCCGGCCGTCGCGATCACCGGCAGCCCACAGGCCAGCGCCTCCAGCATCGGGAGGCCGAAGCCCTCGGCGCGGTACGGAAAGGCCAGCGCATCGCAGCTGCGGTACAAGCGCGCGATGTCGTCGTCGGCTGCCTCGCCGTCCAGCACGATCAGCTCGGGCCCGTTCGGATCGTCGGCGAACGCTCGCAGCGACGCTCCCCCGTCCGGCAGCTGATAGAACGACTGCGTTCCGAACAGCTTGAGTACCAGCACGACGTCGTCCGCGCGCGAGAACGCTTGGCGATAGGCCGTCAAAAGAACGTCGACACCTTTGCGCGGCAGCACCCCGCCGACGTAGAGAAACTTGAACGCCTTCTCCGTAGCGAGCGGATAGGGCACCGTCGGCGCACTCGGCGAGAACCGTTTGGGATCGATGCCGTTCGGCACGACCGCAACCCGATCGGGCGGAATCCCCGCGTCCAGGAACATCTGCCTGCAGAACGTGCTCGGCGTCCACACCTCGTCGACCGCGCCGCTGCGCAGCGCTTCCAACCACGTGCGGGGTAGGGCACCGTATTCCCACGGTAAGATCTGCACCATGTACCGGGTGCCGACGGCGCGGCGAAAATCGGCGCTTCCGTTCGATTGGCGGATCAGCACGTCGCTCGGCGGAACGCTGCGAAGCTGCCGCTCGTGCAGTGTCGTAAAGCGCGGATCCGCGAGGACGGACGGCTCGGGGGCCGGTTCGTCCGCGACGATCGCCGGCGCGACGTCGGCGTGGGCTTGCAGCGCGAGCGCCAAGTTCCGGTTGACGGTTGCCATCGAGTTGTACGTGAAGAACTCACCCTGAAACGCGACGGCGACGCGCGCCGTGCCGGGGAGCGCGTGCGAGGGCGCGCGGCCGACGATGTAGGTGTGCTGCCAGCCTTCGGGCTCGTTGCCGGCGCCGATGATCCGCAGGCCGAGATCGGAGAGGACGACGTGCAAGGTCTCGAGCGGCCACGGCCGCTTGACCCACGGTTCGAGCCACAACATCCCGTCGCGTATTGCCTCGTTGCGCGGGTTCAGACTGCGCACGACGAGCATGCCGTCGGGTTCGAGCAGCGCGACACACGCGCGCAGCACGGCGATCCCCTCCTCGCCGTCGCAGGTCTCGATCACGTGTGAGAGGTGCACGCCGGCAAATCGCTCGTTCAGCTCGGTGAGGCCGGTGCGCGCGTCGAGCACCTGCGCAGCGTGACCGCGGGCGCGCGCGTCGTCGACCATGTCCGGGTCGCGATCGATCCCGACGATGCGCGCCGTTCCGCGTTCGCGCAGCAGGTCGAGAAAGACGCCGGTGCCGCAACCGACGTCGAGCACCGACGTGCAGTCGCGAAAGACGTCCGCGAACGCGTGATGCCATGCGCGGCGCCCGGCGTCGTCGTCCGCCGAGCGATGAAACGCCGAAAACCGCTGGTGGCCCGGGACCCGCTCACCCGCGTCCACCGCGTCAGTCGGCTCCCCGCTCAGACGTCGTCGACGGCTGGATTCTCGGGCGGCGGCGGCCCGACGTCTTCGACGGGGATGGACTCGTCGTCGAGGTCGTCGGTCTGCTCTGTATCACGATTCATAGCTCCCTGTTACCCGCCCGCCGCGACGGGGTATACGGCAGCGATGTTCCGCTCCCTCGCTTTCTTGCTCCTGTGCCTCACGGCAACCGCCTGTGCCGCCGCAGATGCTTCCCAGAAACTGACGGTCGACATCCGCGGCAACGCATCGCGCATCGACGCGCTCGAGCACTACGTCGTCAACGAACCGGTTGCGATCCACGTCAAGGCTCCATCGGCGCAGTCGGCGGTCTTGGTCGGTGTCGCGCCGGGTGGCGGCAACGTCCGCATTCCGCTGCAGCGCGCCGCTGACGGTTCGTTTGCGGGCATGCTGACGCTTCCGGCGACCGGAATCTGGTCGCTCGCCGTCGACGCCGCCGTCGCCGGAACGCACGCGAAGACGGCGACGTTTGCGCTCAACGCCGCCGAGCGCGACTCGTACGCCGGAGCCGCGCTCATGCTGGCCCTTTCCTTGGCCTCGATCGGCGGTGGCGTCGGTCTGATCAGGATCGCTCGCCAGGGCAGTTCCCAAGCCGCGCCGGACGCTCCTTAGCCTCCGGCGAGGCTCCCGACCAGCGGCGGCGAACGCCCGCCGCATGAACTGCCCGAGCTGTCAAAACCCCGTTCCCGACGGTGCGAAGTTCTGCCCGAACTGTGGTGCGCCGGCGCCCCAGCCGGTCTCGGTCGGCACCTACACCGAGCCCGTCGCCGAGGGTGACAATCCCAAGGAGCCGATACGCATCGGCGACCTGACCGTCCGCGTCGAGGGCGAGCTCGTTCCCGTCGTCGACGTCGAACTCGGCGCGCGCAACACGGTCTATTTCGAGCACCACATCCTGCTCTGGAAGCAGCCGCAGGTTCGGCTCGGGTTCATGAATTTGCAGAACGCCGGAAAGCGATTCTTTGCCGGCTTGCAGATCTTCATCTCGACCGCGCAAGGTCCCGGAAACATTTCGTTTTCGCGCGAGGCGCCCGGTCAGATCGTCGCGCTCAAACTGCGACCCGGCCAGGCGGTCGACGTGCGTGAGCATCAGTTCTTGCTCGCCACCGACACGGTCGCGTACGACTTCTACTGGCAGCAGGGCTTGGCGAACGTCTTCTTCTCACGCACGGGTCTGTTCATCGACCGGTTCACGGCGCAGCAAAGCGAAGGTCTGCTGCTGCTGCACGGTTACGGCAACGTGTTCGAAAAGACGCTCGGGCCCGGCGAACAGCTCGACGTCGAGCCGGGTGCGTGGCTGTGGAAGGACGCGAACGTCGCGATGGACACCGTCAGCGTGCTTCAGTCAGGCGGCGGGGGCGGATTGATGGGCGCGCTCGGCGCGCTCGTCGGCGGTGCATCGCTGATGATGAACCGGTTCACCGGTCCGGGCCGCTTGGGTCTGCAGTCGATGACGTATCACGAACCGCAGGCTGAAGGCGCGCAGCAAGCCGGCGGCCAGAGCAACGTCGGCGGCGTCCTCGGTTCGCTCTTCGGCAACAAGTTCTGAACGGCGCGATCCATGAGGTCGCGCGCGAGGTTCAGCTCACGTACGAAACGTTGACGCTGAAGCCGCCGGCTTCCGCTTGGCGCAGGACGCCCAAGACCGATTCGATCTCGGTGTCGATCGCGATCATGTCGCCGGCGCTGATGCCGACGGGGCCGGCGTTCGCCCACAACAGGCGGCGCGCGGTCTGGAATGCGGCGCGCAAACGCTGCGGCGTCGCTTCGAGCACCGGCCAGTCCTCGTACGACATCGCGGGCACGATGCGCCAGCCGTCGCCGGAGCACTCTTCTTCATCCGCATACGCGTGCGGGACGTTGGCCAGGACGTCGAGCTGCGCTCGATCCAGCGCGCTCGCGTGCAGCGGAGCTTCGGCCAGACGCAGCACGTAGCGGTAGAACGCGGGGTTCGCCACGGTGCACATCCCGGCGGGTGAACCCACGCTGACGTTGATCATCACCCTCTCCCTTCCCGGCGGTGGGTGTGGCCCCTCTCGCTCGGTCGCTACACGGGCGCCGCGAGCGAAACATTCACCCCGTACTGCGCAAGAGCGGGGGTCAAAATTTCGCTCGGCACGCCCCGGGCGGCAAACTCCGCGGCGATCGACGCGCCGATGCGCTCGGGCTCGCCCTCCACGAGGGCCAAAACGGACGGCCCGGCGCCCGAGAGGGCGATCGCGAGCAGCGCCGGATCCTCCAGATCCAGGATCTCGGCGAGCCCGGGGATCGCGCTCGCCCGATACGGCTGGTGCAGTTTGTCGCGCATGGCGGCCCGCAGGAGGTCGGTCCGGCCGCCGGCCAGCGCGGCGCCGAGCAGCGCAGCGCGCTGGATGTTGTAGACGGCGTCGGCGCGGAGGTAGGCCCGCGGAAGCAACGCGCGCGCTTGATGCGTCGGCAGGACGATCTCGGGAACGACGACCACGGCTTGCGCCGGCGGGGGCGGAAAGCGCACGGACGTCAGGCCGTCCTCACCCATCGCTGCGACGACCGCCCCGCCGTACCACGCGGCGAGCGCGTTGTCGGGATGCCCTTCGAGTTCGGCGACGGCGCGCGCAAGATCGTCGTCGGCGAGCGGCGGATCGGCAAACCGCGCCCCGATCGCGACGCCGATCGCAAAGGCGGCGGCACTGCTGCCGAGTCCGGCGCCCAGCGGAATCTCGTTGTCGAGTTCGACCGCGAGCGGCGGCGCGCCGGACGCGATCCGCGAGATCCCCGCTTCGATGCAGCGGCGCACGCCGTCGTGCGTCGGCGCGTGACGTCCGCCATAGGTCCACGCCGCCGCGGCGCCGCGCGGCAGCCCACGCACGTGCGCCGACATGCGAATCTCGATCGCCAGGCCGACCGCGTCGAAGCCCGCGCCGAGGTTTGCGCTCGACGCCGGTGCGGAGACGGTGAATGCGGTGCTCGCGGCGGCGGTCACGCGCGCTCCGCCAGGAGCGCGGCGAGATAGTCCGCTACCTGCGTGCCGCGCACGATCGCGTTCGCGTACGTCGCGCCCGATTCGTGATAGCGGCTCGCGTAGGCGGTGTCCTTGAGGACGTGACCGGTCAGCACGCAGACGATGTCGGCGTCGCGCGCGATCGTTCCGTCGTCGACCAGCCGACGCAGACCGGCTAGTGACGCGGCCGACGCTGGTTCGCAGCCGACCCCGTCGCGTCCGATCACGGCGCGCGCTTCGGCGATCTCGGGGTCCTCGACCGAGAGCACGGTGCCGTTCGAGGCGCGAACTTCGGCGCGCGCCTTTTTCCACGATGCGGGTGCGCCGATCTTGATCGCCGTCGCGTCGGTCTGCGCGCGAACCGGAATGAGCTCGGCTTCGTCGCGCCACGCGCGCGCGAACGGCGCCGCGCCGGCCGCCTGCACGACGGCGAGGCGCGGCTCCGCTTGGCTCAGCCCGATCGCGCGCGCTTCCCGAAAGCCCTTTCCGAGCGCGCTGCTGTTCCCCAGGTTTCCGCCCGGCAGCACGACCCAGTCCGGCGCCTTCCAGTCGCGCTGTTCGAGCAGCACGAAGGCTGCGGTCTTCTGACCTTCGATCCGAAACGGGTTGACGCTGTTCACCACCGCGACCGTCGCGGGGTCGAGCGCGCGCACCGCGCGCAGCGCGTCGTCGAAATCGCCGTCGACGGCCACGACGTGCGCGCCGTAATCGAGCGTCTGCGCGACTTTTGCCGCGCTGATCCCGTCGACCGGCGCGATGACGACCGCGGTCATTCCGGCGCGCGCGGCGTAGGCGGCCATCGACGCGGCGGTGTTTCCGGTGCTCGCGCACACCGCGATGCGCGCACCCCGCGCCCGTGCGCGCGACACGGCGACGGTCATCCCGGCGTCTTTGAACGACGCCGTGGGGTTCATCCCCAAGTGCAGGTAGGCGAGCCGCTCGACGCCGGCGTACGCTGCGCCGCGCGGAGCGTCGTAGAGCGGAACGTCGCCTTCGCGCAGCGTCGTGATCGCGTCGTCGGCGACGAACGGCAAGAGCTCGCGGAAGCGCCAGACGCCGCTGCGGTCGCGCGGTTCCGACGAAGCGCGGCGCGCGCGCGACGTGCGCTCGACGATGCTGCGATCGACCGCGGCGGTGTCGAGCACGAAGGCCAGGAGATCGCCGCACGCGGCGCACACGATCGCATCGAGGTCCGCGGCGGCGGAGCCGCAGGCACTGCAGGTCAGCGTCAGCACGGCCGCGTGACCGTGCCTTCCGACGCCGCGTCGGTCCACGTGTTCGCGATCGGGGTCGGTGAATCGGCGTGCATGTGCTTCGTTTCGCGCTCGCGAACCGACTGTCATCGTGATCGACCCTTCGAGAGGTGAGGCGAGCCGCGGATTCGTCGCCCCGGACGTCCCGCCGTCCGACGTGTTCGACCGCTGCGTGCGCTGCGGTTTGTGCCTGCCGACCTGTCCGACGTATGTCGAAACGCTGGTCGAGACGTCCGGACCGCGCGGACGCATCGCACTCATCAAAGCGGTCGCCGAAGAACGTCTCGACTTGACCAGCCCGGGCTTCGTCCACCAAATGTCGGAGTGCTTGGACTGCCGCGCCTGCGAGGCGGTCTGCCCGTCGGGCGTCGAGTACGGAAAGATCCTCGAGCCGGCGCGGACCCAGATCGTCCGCGCCCAAGCGCCGGTTCGAACCTGGTGGGCACGGCTGGGACGCGCCGTCCTCATCGGCGTGCTGTTCGGCAAACTCGGTTGGATGCGCGCCGCGGCGCGCGCGCTCAAGCTGTATCAGCGCAGCGGATTGCGCGACCTCGTGCGCCGCAGCGGGATCTTGCGCGCGCTCGGGCTGCAGGACGTCGAAGCGATGGCGCCGCGCATCTCGGACCGTTTCTTCGTTCCGCGCGGCCAACGGTTCGCGCCGTCGGCCCGGTACGCGGAGGCGGCGCGGGCGACGGCATTTCTCCACGCCGGCTGCATCATGCACGTCGCCTTCGCGGCGTGGAACGAGGCGACGGTGCGCGTCCTCAACGCGGCGGGCGTGGCGGTCGTCGTGCCACGCGATCAGGGCTGCTGCGGCGCGATCACGATCCATGCCGGCGAGATGCCGCGCGGCCGGGAGCTCGCGAAGCGCAACATCGCGGCCTTCGAGCGCAGCGGCGCGGACGTCTACGTCATCAATGCGGCCGGCTGCGGCTCCGCGCTCAAGGAGTACGGCCACCTCCTGCACGACGATCCCGCGTGGGCCGATCGAGCGATCGCGTTTTCCGCCAAGGTGCGCGACGTCACGGAATACGTCGACGAGATCGGGCTGCCGGCGGGGGCGCTGGGTCCCTTGAGCGCGATCGTCACTTATCAGGACGCCTGCCATCTCGCACACGCGCAGCGCATCACCGCGCCGCCGCGCCGCCTGCTCGAATCGATCCCCGGCCTCGAAATCCGTGAGATGGCGGAGTCATCGCTGTGCTGCGGTTCGGCGGGGATCTACAACGTCACCCAACCGGAGATGGCGCAACGGCTCCAGCGGCGCAAGGTCGACCGCGTCCTCGAGGTCGCGCCGGAGATCGTCGCGACGGCGAATCCGGGCTGCGCCCTGCAGATACGCAACGGCCTCGATCGCGCCGGCAGCGGCGGCATCGCTGTGAAGCACGTCATCGAACTCCTCGACGAATCGCTCGCGGCGGGCCGCCGGCGGACGTAGAGTCGAGCGGCGAAACCTATAAGTCGCCGACTCGCTGGCCGTCTTTCGCCGCATCCTCCAGCTTGCCATACACGGCGAACACCTTCAGCAGGCCGGTGATGCGCAACAGGCGCAAGATCTGCCCTTCTTTCGCGACGATGCGGACCTCGCCGCCGAATTCTTTCGCGCGCCGCTGTGCGCCGATCAAGGCGCCGAGTCCCGTCGAGTCCAGGAACTCGATGCGGGTCAGATCGACGATCAGGCGATGATCGCCCCGCTCCGACGCGCTCACCAAGGCGGCGCGTACCGCCGGCGACGTCGCGATGTCGAGCGATCCCGTGATCTCGAAGACCTGGATGCCGTCGACCGTGTGGACGTGGATCGATAGGTCTTCCAAGTTGTGCTGCGGTGCAGAACCGTTGAAGTTCATTATTGCGTGCTCCGTTCTCGATCGATCCGCGCCGGACGATAGTCACGTTGCGCAACCCGCGCGTTCGCTTTGAGGACCGCGCGCGCCTTTGGCCGTCCCCCGCCGCAAAAGGTTCCTTCCGCAAGCAAGCATTCGAACCGGCCGCTTCTACGGCTGCGGCGGCTTCCCGGCGGCGATCGCTCGGACCATCGCTGCGACCCGCTCCACCTGCGCGGCGTTGGCGGCCTTGCGGTATGCGCGCTGTGCGGTCTCGAGGTCGGCCAGCGCCCCGTCCTTGTCGCCCAGACCGTAGCTCGCAACCGCGCGCTCTTTGTATCCGTCCGCGTCGCTGGGCTGACGCTGAACGTACGTGCGCAGATCGTCGAGCGCCCGACGGTAGCTCATGATGCGGTTGTACGCCAGCCCGCGAAAGTAGTACGCGGTGTCGGACGCCTTCGGATTCTGCACGATGTATGCGTTCAGGTCGGCGATGCCGTCCACGTACCGGACCTCGGCGATTGCCAGCCTGGCGCGCGCCCATAAGCCGCGCCGGCTTTTCGGATCGAACGCCAGCGCCTTCTCGCAGTCGGTTCGTGCGCGATCGCGCTTGCCGACCAATCGTTCCGTGTCGCATCGTGCGGCGAACACGTACGCTGAACTGCGGCCGTTTTCGATCGCTTTGTCGTAGTCCGCCAGCGCGAGATCGTACGCTTCGCGCTGGAACTGCACGTCGCCCCGATCTTCGTAGGCCAGCGCGTCGGTGGGATCGAGCCGCACTGCGGTATCGCAGTCGGCGAGCGCGCCGGTTGTGTCGTCCAACTGCAGCCGCGTTTCGCAGCGGGTCACGTACGCGTATTGATATTCGGGTGCGATCCCGATCGCGACGTTGTAATCCTTGAGCGCCGGTTCGTTTTGCCCGAGATCCGCTTCGGCGTCGCCGCGCAGGACCCACGCCCGGGCATGGCGCGGGTTGGCGGCAAGAAACGCATCGAGCGCGACGATCGCCTGCTCGAACTTGCGGTCGTGAAAGAGCGCCTGCGCGCGGGAGTACCCATTGGCGGCGTCGTCGGGCGCGGCGGCATCGGCCGCGAGCGCGGGTCCGGCCGAGCCGACGCCGAGCCAGGCAACCAGCGCGCCGAGGAGCGCCAGACGAGCGAACCGCGGACGCAGCATGCGACTGCTTTGTGCGGCCGCCGTTCCCTTCCTGCGGTCGCTTGTCGAAGCAACGCGAACGAGGATTGGCCGCGCGTGGCGCTTCAAGATGTTGCTGGGGCGGATGGATTCGAACCAACGCATGGCGGATT
>CALEYW010000017.1 GCA_937927945.1 uncultured candidate division WPS-2 bacterium
CTGCGCCCGTCTTCGACGGGCTTATCCGAGTGTCCACCATACCGGGGCAAGTCCAGGATTCAATCGCCGTCGGGCGGAAGTGCGCGCCGAAGTGATGCAGTATGCTTCCTTCCGTTCGCGACGGCAACGCTAATCGCGGCATAGTGGCGGCGCCGTCGGCCCTCACGCGCATCGCCGCGATCGTGCTGCTGGCCGGCACGGTGATCTTCGTCCTCGTGTCGTGGCGCGATCCCGGCTATGCGCGCCTGCGTCTGGCCGGCGGAGCTGCCGATCCCTCAGTGCACCGGGACGTCGCCACGTTCGTCGTCGACGCGGCGCCGTTCTCACTGATCGAGCTGATCGTGAACGGGCGTCGTGCCTCGTCGGCGTACGTCCCGTGGAACGCGCGTGAAGTTCGCTTCGAGGACACGCCGCTCGATGGCGGCCCGAACGTGGTCGTCGCTCGAACGGCGTTGTGGTACGCCGCGTCACTACGGGCGCATACCGCTGAGCTGCGCGTGCAGAATCCGCCGGCGCCGATCGCCGCGCGCGCTCACGGGACGAGCACCGAGCGGCCGGACTCGCCGCAATCTCGAAACGGCCGTTCGCTCGCGCTGAACGTTCGGCAACGAGAGGTCGCCGCCGCGTTCACCGTGCAGCTGCCGCGCAGCGATCGAGCGATCGTCGCCGTGCGGGCGGGCCGGATCGACCTCCCGGCATTCGTCGACGACGTGTTCGGCACTCCGCGGTTCAATCGCAAGCCGATTTCCGGCTTCTTCACCGGCATACGCCCGCGAGTCCAGGTTGCGGGAGCCGCCGTCACGGTGAGCGCCGATTCGGGATATCAGTGGTTGCCGATGGAAGATTTGCCGGCCTTCGCCGGCGACCTCGAGATCGCGAACGCCTTCACCGGCCCCAAAGTACGCGTTGCGGGCGACCGCGAGACCGGCCGGCCTGCGGACGCGCGGCGGTGGGCGTACGACGTGCTGCGCCTGCACGTCGACGACTATCGTATCGTCGGTCGCGAGCCGGTACCGCTGCGAGCGGAAGGCGCGACGTACGTCTGGCGTCGGCCGTTCGCGGACGTTCGCGCGCATGTCGCGGTGTCGCTGGCATTCATGCCGTTCGCCTCGGTGAACGCGCTGCAGCGAGGGCTGAACCTGCCGGTGTTCGCGTTCGCGCCGCACGTCCTCGCGCGCTTTCTCGCCTTCGTCCACGGCTTCGTGCTCGCCGTTCCGATGTTCGCGTACCTCGTGCTGTCGCGCGGGCGGAACGCCCGGTTCGCGACCATCGCTCGCCGCCTGATCGTCGTTGCGGTCGCTGCCGACGTGTTCGACGCGTGCATTTCGGCCCAGCCCGACGTCGACGGCGAGATCCTGCTGATCGTCCCCGCGATGCGCGCGTGGCCGCCGTCGCTGGTCAACCTGCTGTTCGTTCCGGTTCTGATCGGGCTGGTGCTGGCGCTCCTAGCCGCCAGCGTCGCCCACCTATCGGCGCGCACGGGTTCGCTCGGCGGGACCCTCGTCTCCAATGCCGCGAACGCGGTCCGCATCGCGGCGCTGGGATTCGCTGCGATCGTCACGGCGGGATACGCGGCGGGAACCTTCGCCCGCTTCCCGGTCGTGTATCCGGCGCTCGTCGGCGCTGCGCTCGCCGCAGGGCTCATCGGCGTGCTCGTCTCGCTTGATTGGTGGACGATCCCTGGCCCGGGCCGATCGCGCCGCGCGTTCACGGTGGCCACCGTGGCGTTCGCGGCAGCGGTCGCGGTGCCGCTCTCGCTCGTCCAGTACGGCGTCTGGGCGACGGTCCCCGAGCAGGCCGGAACGGCGTTCGCCGATCCGCTCTCGCCGTTGCCGCTGGCCGCGGCGTTCCTCCGCTCCCTCGCGCCGCTCTGCCCGCTCGCCTTCGGACTGCTGCTGATCGCCGGCGTTCGTCCCGATCCGGCGGCTCTCGGTTTGGACCGCGCACGCTTCGCGCGCCTCGTGTTCTGCTGCTATGCGGTCCTCGCGGGCGTAGTCGTCCTCGTGCCGGTCGGCTTCATCCTCGCCTGGTGGACGTACGAGCTCCTACGCGCGCACGATACGAGCGTCGCTCACAATCCTCGTGCGCTCGTCGCGACGCCGCGCGAGAAAGGGCTGGCCGGAGTACCGCTGGCGCTCGCCTTCGTCTTCGTCGAGGTCCTGGTGCTGCTTCCGTCCCAGACGCGTCATCTGCGCGAGCTGCACACGCCGTTCGTCGTACTGGAGGCGGCCGGCTTCGTTGCCGTCGTCGCCGCGTCGCTCGTTTTGCCGGCGTTCGCGTTCGCTGCGTGCAGCGACGAGCTCGCGGGTGAATCCGGGTTGCGCAAGGGCCTCAACGTCGCGCTCTGGGCCATCGCGTGCTCGCTCCCCGCATGGTTTCTTCGATCGGACAACCTCGTGACCGCGGTTGCGATCGTGATCGCGACCGGCCTCTTCTACGCCGTGCTCGGGCGCATCACGCCGCCGGACGCCGGCCGCGCGAGAGAAACGCCGCTACCGCTTCGCGCGTGAACGTCGCGAGCACGCGGCACATCGGCCGTAGACCGTGATCTCGTGGTCGCGCGCGCGGAAACCCCGTGGAAGAGTGATCTGCACCGAGCTCGAGCACCCTTCGAGTTCGTGCACGGCGCCGCATTCCTCGCAGACGAAGTGGTGGTGATGGCCTTTGCCGGCGACTTCGTAGAGCGTGGGACGCCCGGCGAGCTCGACTGCCTCGAGCCAACCCTCGTCGAGCAGCGCCCGAACCGAGCGGTACACGGTCGCGATGCCGAGCCCGTCGCTTTCGCGGCCGGCTGCGTCATGGATCTCTTCGGGAGATAGCGGGCGTCCGGCGATTTCGAGAGCGCGACGGACCGCACGCTTTTGCCGGGTGTCTCGCGTAATCGGTGTGGGTGGAGCGGGCATAGGACGCTGGAGCTGATGCGGCAGCTTTCGCGGTGCGTCCTCCCAGGGGCGCCGTGATAAGGCGGTCTCGATAGCCCGTATATTGATAGGACTTTATCAATCGCAGTAAGAACGGAGTTTCCACTGTGACTTCCACCGATCGCGTCCCCGTCACCGTTCTCACCGGGTTCGCGAACTCGTATGGCGCGACGACGGGATGCGCTTGGCAACGGGCGGCGGCGCCTGGCCGTGCGTCTGGAACACGTCACGCTCGCCGGCGGGGACGGAGCCGAAGATGCTCGAGTTTCATGAAGTACCGCAGTCGGTCCTCGCATGGCAACCGGGCCGGGAGAGGTTGGCGACCGGCGACGAGTTGGGATATGTTGCGCTGTGGGAACCGGAACGCCTCGACGCGCCGACAGCCGTGTATTACCGCGACGGCGCGGTAAGCGGCCTGCTATGGTGCGCTCGCGGCCTCGTCGTCGCGTACACCGACGGTACGGTCGTGCGGTACGACGTCGACTGAAGCACTCTCGGCACGTCAGACGGCGCGATACAGTGACCGCGTGTTGAAAAGAGGCGTCTCGAACACGAGCTGCTCGCCGCCGTCGTGAGCCGCATGATAGGAGCAGAGTCGTTCGACTTCATGCCGCGAACCGAGGATGAGCGGAACTCGCTGATGGATGCTCGCCGGCGCGATCTCGAGTATGCGCTCGCGTCCGGTGGTAGCAAGACCGCCGGCCTGTTCGACGATCATGGCCATCGGATTCGCCTCGTACATCAGCCTCAGCCGGCCTTCCTTCGTGCGATCCTTGGTGTCGCGCGGATACAGAAATACTCCGCCACGAATGAGGATGCGGTACACTTCCGCGACCAGCGATGCGACCCACCGCATGTTGAAGTCGTCCCCGCGCGGGCCGGCGCGTCCCTGAATGCATTCCTCGACGTAGTGCCGCACGGGGGCTTCCCAAAACCGCTCGTTGGACGCGTTGATCGCGAATTCACGTGTGGTCTGGGGAATTCGCATGTCCGGATGGGTGAGCGTGTAGGCCCCAACTTCCCGATCCAGCGTAAAACCGTGGACGCCTGCGCCGAGCGTGATGACGATCATCGACGTCGGACCGTAGAGCGCGAAGCCCGCGGCGAGCTGACACGTCCCTGGCTGCAAGAAGTCGGCGACGTCGGGATTCGTGATTCCGACCGGCGCGGCGAGCACGGAAAAGATCGTCCCGACCGTCACGTTGACGTCCAGGTTCGACGAACCGTCGAGCGGATCGAATAAGAGCAGGTAGCGCCCGCGCGGGTGCGCCGAGGGGATGCAGTATGGCTCTTCGAGCTCCTCAGAGACCATTCCGCACAGAGTTCCGCCCCACTCGCACTCGCGCAGCATGATCTCGTTGGAAATCACGTCGAGCGCTTTTTGATCTTCGCCTTGCACGTTCGTGCTGGTGAGGACGTCGTCGTGCGCGCTGAGGCGGCCGCGCGAAACCGCGGAGCCGACAAATTTGCAGCCCGTCTGGATGTCGTTGAGCAGCGCAGTGAACGTCGTGTCGGGATTCGCTCTGCGTCGTTGGTCTTCGATGATGAATTTGCTGAACGTCGTGCGTCGTGCGATCGTCACGACGCAAGCATGCGGGCTAAACACATCGTTGTCAAATAGAAGTTCAGTGTCCATCCATAAGGAAAAGGTGTTGATTCGCGCCGGCTCGTCAGCCGTTCTTGCTCCTCTTGGGTGTCGCGTCCGTCTCGCCTGGGCGGGAGGCCGGCGCGAACGTTCCGGTTGCGATCGCATAGTCGACGAACCGCTCGGCACCTGGCGGCGTATCGCGGTCGGTACTCTCGACGAGGTGCCAATCGCGTACCAGGGGCGTTATCGCGGTAGGGATCTCGGCCAGGGTGCCCTCCGCGATCTCGCGCGCAACCGCGTCCCGTGAGAGCAGCGATATGCCGAGCCCCGCCCGCACGCATTCCCGAATTGCCCCGTTCGATCCAATGGTGACGGCCGGCGGCGCAATGCTGAGCTGCGCGAACACGTCCCGGGTCGTTTCGCGCGTCCCCGAACCCGCTTCGCGCAAGAGCCACGTCGCTCGCGCGAGGTCCTGGAGATCGTAACGGCGGCCCGGAAGTCCGACCACGACGACCGAATTCGCGCGGACTGCAACGGTCCGAAAGTGCCCGTCCTGCGGCGGGCGACCGGCCAAGACGAGGTCCGCCTCCCAATGGTTGAGGCGATCCCAAACGCGGTCCTTGTTGGCGACGTGCAGTTCGACATCGATCGCTCCGGCTATCGCGCGGAAGCCGCTCAGAAGCGCAGGAAGCAGCTGCTCGGCGGCGGTCGTGACGGCGGAGAGCTTGACGCGACCGGCATCGGGTGCCGCCGCCGCGCGCGACTCCACGACCGCTTCGTCGAGCAGCGCAATGATGCGGCGCCCGTACGCCACGAGCCGTTCGCCGGACGGCGTCAACCGGATCCCTCGGCCGTCGCGCTCTACTACTGCGGCGCCGATCGCTTTCTGCAGGCCGGCGAGCGCTGACGATACTGCCGGCTGCGAGACAACGAGGCGCTCGGCGGCGGCTCCGACGGAACCGCTGCGCGCGACCTCGATGAGCGTGCGCACCTGGTTCAGGGATATCATCAGCGTGTGGTTATGAATTCAAGCACAAACTGTATTTGACGTCAATATATTCCTCATGGGACGATGTGCGCACGTCCCTGCATCGACGCCAGAATCGAGCGAAACGATGACGACCCTTCTCGACTCTCCCAGCGAACGCAGCCGCTTCGACGCCGGCGTCGCGCCCTACGCGGCAATGGGCTACTACGACGCCGGCTACGAGCCGAAGGCAAGCGACGTGCTGTGTGCCTTTCGCATCACGCCGCAGGACGGCGTCGATCCGATCGAAGCCGCCGCCGCGGTCGCCGGCGAGTCCTCGACCGCAACGTGGACGGTGGTTTGGACCGACCGCCTCACGGCGCACGAACACTATCAGGCGAAAGCGTACCGCCTCGACGCGATCCCCGGCACGTCCGGGCAGTACATGGCCTACATCGCATACGACATCGATCTCTTCGAGGAAGGGTCGATCGCGAACCTGACCTCCTCGATCATCGGGAACGTGTTCGGCTTCAAGGCGCTCAAAGCGTTGCGGCTCGAAGACATGCGAATCCCGACCCAGTACGTCAAGACCTTTCAAGGGCCCGCGCACGGAATCGTGATGGAGCGCGAATACCTCAACAAGTTCGGCCGCCCGCTGCTCGGCGCGACGGTCAAGCCGAAGCTGGGTCTGTCGGCTCGCAACTACGGACGCGTCGTGTACGAAGCGCTTCGCGGCGGTCTCGATTTCACCAAAGACGACGAGAACATCAACTCGCAGCCGTTCATGCGCTGGCGCGACCGCTTCCTGTATTGCATGGAGGCCGTGAAGCGCGCGGAAGCGGCGAGCGGCGAGATCAAAGGCCACTACCTCAACGTGACGGCCGCCGACATGGAGGCGATGTACGAGCGGGCCGAGTTCGCGAAGGAGCTCGGCAGCATCGTCGTGATGATCGACCTGACGGTCGGATACACGGCCATGCAATCGATGGCGAAGTGGGCTCGGAAGAACGGTGTCCTGCTCCATCTCCATCGCGCCGGGCACAGCACGTACACGCGACAGAAAACGCACGGCGTAAGCTTCCGCGTCATCGCGAAATGGTGCCGGCTCATCGGCGTCGATCACGTCCACGCCGGCACCGTGGTCGGAAAGCTCGAAGGCGATCCTCGCACGACCGCCGGCTACTACGACACGCTCCGGGAGAACGTCGTCCCGCTCAATCCCGGTAACGGTATCTATTTCGAGCAGGAGTGGGCGTCGATGCCCGGTGTGATGCCCGTCGCGTCGGGCGGAATCCACGCCGGCCAAATGCACCAGCTGCTCGACTTGTTCGGCGATGACGTCGTGCTGCAATTCGGGGGCGGTACGATCGGTCATCCGGACGGGATCGCCGAGGGCGCGACGGCGAATCGCGTGGCGCTCGAGGCGATGGTTCTCGCGCGCAACGAAGGCCGGGACTACCGCAACGAGGGTCCGGAGATTCTCGAGGATGCTGCCAAGTCGTGCAGGCCGCTGGCTCGCGCGCTCGATTTGTGGAAGGACATCTCGTTCAACTACGAGTCCACCGACACGCCCGACGCCGTCGCCACGCCGTCGTACTAGGAGTCGCAAGACATGCGCATCACGCAAGGGACCTTTTCGTTTCTCCCCGACCTCAGCGACGAACAGATCGCGCGGCAGATCCGATACGCCCTCGGCAACGGGTGGCCCATCTCGCTCGAATACACGACCGACCCCCATCCGAGGAACTCGTACTGGGAGATGTTCGGTTTGCCGATGTTCGACATCCACGACGCGTCCGCGGTGATGGGCGAACTGCGGCGGGCGCGCGATGCGCATCCCGACGCGTACGTCAAGCTCAACGCGTACGACGCGCGCTATGGCCGGCAAACGACCGCCTTGAGCTTCATCGTCTCCAGACCCCCGGCGGAGCGCGGCCTGCGCCTGGAGCGGCAGGAAGCGCACGATCGCGTGCAGCGCTACACGATTACCCGCGATGCAGACTGACGATACGGAGCGGCTGAACATCACCTCCGCGTATGCGGAGTCGAACATCAAAGAGATCCTTGACAAGCTCGATCGCGAACTCATCGGGCTTGCTCCCGTGAAGGATAGGATTCGCGAGATCGCCGCGCTGCTGCTCGTCGACCGGCTTCGGGAACGGATAGGCCTCGCGGCCGAGCCGCCGCCGCTGCACATGTCGTTCACGGGCGGTCCCGGCACCGGCAAGACGACCGTGGCGTTTCGCATGGCAGAGATCCTGTACCGGCTGGGCTACGTGCGAAAGGGTCACCTCGTCGCCGTGACGCGCGACGACCTCGTCGGGCAATTCATCGGGCACACGGCGCCGAAGACCAGGGACGTCCTCAAGCGAGCGATGGGCGGCGTGCTGTTCATCGACGAAGCGTACTACCTCTATAAGGCGGAAAACGAACGGGACTACGGGGCCGAGGCCATCGAGATTTTGCTCCAAGTGATGGAAAACGACCGGCGCGACCTCGTCGTGATCTTCGCCGGTTACAAAGACCGCATGGACGCGTTCTTCGCGAGCAACCCCGGGCTCAAATCACGCGTCGGCAATCACATCGACTTTCCGGACTATGACGCGGCCGAGCTGCTCCAAATCGCCGACCTCATGCTGGACCGGCTGAACTATCGTTTCACGCCCGAGGCGCGCCGGGCGTTCGTCGAATACCTGGAGCTGCGCATGAGTCAGCCCTTTTTCGCCAACGCGAGAAGCGTTCGCAACGCCATCGGGCGCGCGCGTTTGCGTCAGGCGAACCGGCTCTTCGCCCTCGGCGGCGATCTCTCGCGGGATGACCTGGTCGGAATCGAGGTCGAGGACATTCGCAAGAGCCGCGTGTTCGCATCATGACGCACGCTTCTTGCGGTCGAGCAGCTGCCACACGAGCGGCGTGAAGATGAGCTGCATGGCGAGATCCATCTTGCCGCCGGGACAAACGATCGTGTTCGGACGCGACATGAACGAATCGTGGAGCATCGAGAGGAGATAGGGGAAGTCGATGCCGCGCGGATCCCGAAAGCGTATCACGAGCATGCTCTCGTCCAGCGTCGGTATCGTCCGGCTGATGAATGGATTCGACGTGTCTACGATGGGAACGCGCTGAAAGTTGATGTGGGTCCGGGAGAATTGCGGAACGATGTAGGTGACGTAGTCAGGCATGCGCCGCAAGATCGTGTCCACGATCGCTTCATGTGAATGACCGCGGGCGGCTTTGTCCCGATGAAGCTTTTGTATCCACTCCAGATTGATCGTGGGAACGACCCCGACGAGCAAGTCGGTATGTTTTGCGACGTCGACACCGTCGATTACGACGCCGCCGTGAAGCCCTTCGTAGAAGAGCACATCGGTCCCCGGCGGAATGGGCTCCCACGGCGTGAAGGTGCCGGGCGGCAGGCCATACGGCGCCGCCTCCGCGTCGTCGTGCAAGTATTTGCGGTACGTTCCGGTGCCCGACTCGCCGTACGTGCGGAAAAGCGCCGCAAGCTCCTCGAAGAGATTCCCGTCCGGACCGAAGTGGCTCAGTACTCCCTGCCCGCTCTGCGCGAGGGCCATCATCTCGCGCATCTGCAAGCGGTCGTAGCGGTGGAATGCGTCGCCTTCGATGACCCCTGCCGTGACGCGTTCGCGCCGAAAGATGTGTTGGAAGGTCGCCCTGACGGTCGTCGTTCCGGCGCCTGATGATCCCGTGATCGCGATGAGGGGATGCTTCGCAGACATATCAGGTCCTTATGGGGACGCGTCTCTTCGACGCATGAGACGGGATCATACCGCACCGATGCGCCAGGGTGAGAGAAGGGGACGCAGACGGCCGTATTCCGGTCACGAAATGCGGACAATGACCCGCGAACGGCTCGCGCCCGCGTCGGCGGTGCCTCGGGCCGTGCCATCATGGCTGCCTTATGAATGCACGACAGAATTGTATTAGACCGAAGCGACGACATGTGACATGATCGTTCGCACGACGCGAAACTCCTCACAGGTATGAACGACATGAAGACTCATCTTCGGGCACTCGCCGGCGACCTCGTGTGCACGGGTCGCGGAATACTGGCGATCGATGAATCCAGCGGCACCTGCAACGCGCGCTTCGCGAAACTCGGCATCGCGCAGACGGAAGAGCAACGCCGCGCGTACCGGGAACTCTTGATTACGGCCCCGGGGATCGGGGAATTCGTCAGCGGAATGATCCTTTTCGACGAGACGATACGGCAGAGCACGCAAGGCGGTGTTCGGTTCGTCGACGCCTTGCGCAACCGCGGCATCGCCGTCGGGATCAAGGTCGACACCGGCACCAGCCTGTTATCGTTTACTACGGAGGAGACGATCACCGAGGGCCTCGATGGGCTGCGGAATCGCCTTGCCGACTACCGCGCGATGGGCGCGACGTTCGCAAAGTGGCGCGCCGTGTTTCGGATCGCCGCCGATACGCCGTCCCCTCGCGCGATCCAAGCGAACGCGCACGCCCTCGCGCGCTACGCCGCACTCTGCCAGGAGTCGGGAATCGTTCCGATCGTGGAGCCGGAGGTGCTTGCCGATGGAGACCATTCCCTTGAACGGTGTGCCGACGTAACGCGCACGGTTCTGCGCGCGGTGTTCCGGGAGCTCGAGGAACAGGGCGTCTTCTTCGAGGGGATCGTGCTCAAGCCCAGCATGGTACTGGCCGGCTTTTCGAATTCTCGTCAGCCTGCGCTGAGCGAGACCGTTGCAGCCACGCTCCTCGTGCTTCGCGACGCCGTCCCGGCAACAGTGCCGGGAATCGCGTTCCTTTCCGGCGGTCAGGACGATCGCGCGGCGACGCAGCGCCTGGGCGCGCTGAACGCCGCATCGCACGGTGCGCCGTGGGCGCTCACCTTTTCCTACGGACGGGCCATTCAACGCCCGGCCTTGGAGCACTGGGGCGGGCGCCGGGAGTTCGTTCCGAAGGCGCAGAGCATTTTGCTGCAGCGCGCGTACCAGAACGCCCTCGCCGCGCGCGGCGCGTATGACCCTGCGAACGAAGACCGCCTCCTCATCGGCTTGGCGTCGCAGCTGCAGTCGCGGTGCGACGAGCGCACGCTTGCGGCCACGCACATCCCGAATGCGTCCGCAAATGCGAGCGTCTTGAGGTAGCGCGTACGCGAAACTCGGCGGGTCGAGCCGGCAAAATCTCATCGTGAAAGCCTTCGTCCGAGGGATTCATCAACGAAGCACGCCTGTGTCGAGCGAAAGGGAAGCGTGCGGCCGCAGCTAACGAGGTCCCCCTCCCTAGCAACCCGGGTGAAAGCTGGATCTCGTGGCTAGTATGCTTTCGGCGCTTCTGATGTTCAAGGTCGTTCCGCCTCAGAAAGACCTCGAAGCGCTCAGCAACCTCTTCACGGCGCCGGCCGGCAGCGGAGGGATCAACATCCTCCACTACGCATGGCTCACGGTGCTGCCCGATGCTTTCGGCAGCGGAGCATCGGCGATGCTGACGACGGTGTACGACGAAGACTTCTATGACTACGTGCACGACCTCGTCGTCAACAATCCGGCTCCGTTCAACGCGATCATTCCGTTGTTGAAGGGTGCCGAAGCCTGCATCGATCCCGTCACGGGCAAGGCGGACGTGCTGAAGTACCTGCCGACGTTCATCACGTTCGTCCAGAACAACGATCTCGCGCACCCGGGCCGCGCCGCGGGGAGCGGGTACCTCGTCGCAGGGGCGTTTGAGGCGTACGACCTTACCGTCAAAGCGATCTTGGCGCTGGAGTCTGCGGAACAGGCGCCGGCGTGATCTCCGAGCGCGCTCACCGGCGAGTGCGCTCGGAACGGCCCCTGCTCAACGCGCAGAGGGCGCCGTTTCCGCTCGCGTGTGTGCAAGGACTCGTGGTCCGCGGTTACAACATGGCGTTCACACGCTACATCGCGTTGAACGTCACCGACGCGGGCGCCGCGAAGGCGTTCATCGGCGGCCTCGTGCCGACGATCACGACTGCGGCGCCGTGGGCGCAGCGGCCATCCAGCACGCTCAACGTCGCGTTCACGTATCGCGGTCTGGGCAGCCTCGGCATCGCGCCCGATGCAGCAACGCTGCAATCGTACTTCTGGACGGACGGACAGGCCGACGATCATCAGCCGTTCGTCCTGGGGGCGGCCGCGACGGCGGAGGCGATCGGTGACGTGAGCGTTCCGACGAGCCAGTGGCGGATGGACGACGGTTCGTTCGACGTCATGCTGATCGTGAACGCCGGCGCGCTCGATGTTCTCGAGTCGACTGCCGCCGCGCTGCAGTCGCTCGCGGCGGGTTTCGAGGTGTTCGGTACGTTCGATTCACAGCAGTTGCCGTTCCCGAACGAGAACGGCGTGTACTTCGGCTATCAGGACGGCATCGCCGAGCCGATCGTTCCGGGCATACCGCGTGATCCGGACGGCAAACAAGTCGCGCTCGACCCGGGCTTTTTCGTGCTCGGCACGGCGACCGGTCCCGCTCTGAGCGTTCCGGTCCCCGGCCCTCCCGCGTCGCAAACGCTGGGGCGCTACGGTGTGTTCGGTTCGTTCCGCATCTTGGAACAGGACGTGCCGGCGTTCGATGCGTTTCTCGACGCGAACGTGCCGGCGTTCAAGACGCATTTCGGCATTACGAAAGACGACGTCGCGCGAGCCGCCCTGATGGCGATGCTGGTCGGACGCTGGCCGAACGGACAGCCGCTCGTGCTCTACCCGATCAACGGCGACACGTTGCCGCCCGAACCGAACCCCGGCGAGGTCAACAATTTCGAGTACGCGGCGACGCCGGGGTACGCGGGGAAGACGGATCCGACCGGAACGGTGTGCCCGTTCGGTTCACACGTACGGCGCGCGAACCCGCGCATTCCGGGCGAATCGGCGAGCCTCCATCGCATCATGCGGCGCGCGATGACGTACCAGCTTCCCTACGACGCCGGCGACCGTTCGACCGGCGAAGTCGGGTTGATGGGACTCTTCATGTGCGCGAGCCTGAAGTACCAGTTCGACTTCGTGATGCAGCACTGGATCAACGGCAACGACACGCTGCCGATTCCGACCGACGTCGCGGATCCGGTGATCGGGACGCATCCCAACCCGGACACGTTCACGGTGCGCATGCCGCGGCCCAAGCCGCGGTGGTCGATGCCGATCTCGGACTTCGTGTTCACGCGCGGGAGCGCGTACGTGTTCCTTCCCGGGATCGACGGCATCCGCTGGATCGCGGATCCCGCGGATACGGCCATCGGCTCCTGCGCATGGCCCAACGTGTGATCAGTTTGCGGTGGGCACGTCGTCCCTGATCAGCCCCCGGTCTTCGTCACCGGGAAGCCGCGGTCGCGCATCAGCGCCGCGGTGTCGACGTCGCGACCGCGAAAACGGCGGAACGCTTCTTCGGGCGGGATCGTGTTGCCGACGCTCATGATCGACGCGTACAGCCGCTTCGCCACCGCCTTGTCGTACGGACCGCCGGCTTCGGTGAACGCCTCGTACGCATCCGCCGTCAGCGTGTCGGCCCACAGATAGTCGTAATAACCGGCCGAGTAGCCGTCACCCGAGAAGATGTGCCCGAATTGCGTCGGCCGATGGCGCATGATGATCTCCGCGGGCATTCCGAGCTCGGCCATCACCGTCTGCTCGAACGCATTGGGATCGATTGCCTGGCCGTGCGCGGCGAGGTGGATCCGCATGTCGTAGATCGCGGCGCTGAGGTACTCCGTCGTCGCGAACCCTTCGTTGAAGGTGTGCGCGCGTTCGATCTTGGCGAGCAGCTCGGGCGGCATCGGTTTGCCGGTTTCGTGGTGCAGCGCGAAGCGGTTGAGCACTTCGGGGGTCGGCAGCCAATGTTCGTTGAGCTGGCTCGGGAATTCGACGAAGTCGCGCGCGACCGCCGTCCCCGCCAAGGTCGCATACGTGACGTTCGAGTTGAGTCCGTGCAGCGCGTGGCCGAATTCGTGGAACATGGTCACCGCGTCTTGCCACGAGATGAGCACCGGCTGGCCCGTCGCTCCCTTGATGAAGTTCACGTTGTTCGAGACGATCGGCGTCTCGTCGTGGAGACGCTCCTGCGGGCGGTACGCGTTCATCCACGCGCCGGACGCCTTGCCGTTGCGAGCGTACGGATCGAAATACCACAGGCCGACACGGGTCCCGGCCCGGCGCACCTCGTACACGCGCATGTCCGTCTGATACACCGGCACGTCGGGCGCAATGACGAACTCGAGGCCGTAGAGCTGGCCGGCAGCCCGAACATCCCCTCGCGGATCTTCTCGAGCTGCAAGTATCCTTTGACCTCGTCCTGATCGAGGTCGTACTTCGCCTTGCGCACCTTCTCGGCATAGTACCGGTAGTCCCACGGTGCGATATTGAAGCCGCCGTGCTCGGCGTCGACGACGGCCTGCATGTCCGCGACCTCCTGGTGCACGCGCGCGACGGCGGCCGGCCACACCTGCATCATCAGCGCCATCGCCGCGTCCGGCGTCTTCGCCATGTTCGCGGCAGTGATCCAGTGCGCGTACGTCGGATGCCCCAGCAGCGTCGCTTTCTCGGCGCGCAACTGCATGATCTGCGTGATGACCGGTTTGTTGTCGTGCGCTCCCGCGTTGTCGCCGCGCATGATCCACATGCGCCAGCCCTTTTCGCGCAGGTCGCGGCGTGAGGCGTACGTGAGAAAGGGCTCCATCGACGAGCGCGTGTTGGTGATCGCCCACGCGCCGGGCCGCCCGTGCTCCGCCGCGGCGCGCGCCGCCGAGGCCCGCAGCGACTCGGGCATTCCGGCCAAATCTTCCGGCCGCTCGAGCATCAGCGTGTAGCCTTCCTCGTCGGCCAGCTGATTTTGGCTGAACGTCGTGTACAAACGCGCCAGCTGCTGGTTGATCTGCGCGAGCCGCGACTTGTGCGCCGCGTCGAGCGCCGCGCCCTGGCGCGCGAACCGGTCGTAGACGACCGTCGCGAGCCGCTGCTGTTCGGGCGTCAGGCCGGCGTTCTCTCGCGCGTCGTAGACCGCTTTGACGCGCGCGAACAGTGCGCCGTTCTGAACGATCTCGTCGCCGAAGGCGGCGAGCACCGGCGACATCTCGGTTTCCAGCGCCCGCATCGGCCCGACGTTCATCGTGCCGCTGTAGGTGTTGAACAGCGACCGCACGCGTCTGAGCGGACGGCCGACGTTTTCCAGCGCGACGATCGTATTCTCGAACGACGCGGGAGCGGGATTGCGCGCGATCGCGGCGATCTCGACGCGCTCCATCTCCATGCCCTCACGGAGCGCAGGGCTGAACGCCTCGACGTGCACCTTGTCGAATGGCGGCAGCCCGCCGTACGGCCCGGTCCACGGCGCAAGCAGCGCATCGACGTCGCCGCCGCCCGCTGCCGACGGAACGGCGATCGCCAGCGACAGTGCGCCGGCCTCGGCCAGAAATTCACGGCGGCGAACGCGGCGGATCATGGTGCCTTCGCAGGAACGGGAACGGGAACGGGAACGGGCACTGGCCGCGACCTCCGTGGAAAGACGACGCCCGACAAGGAGCGCGCCGCGGAGGCTTCGCGGATGGCCGCGGCGACCCTAGGCGCCTCGCGCAGCGAGCGTCGCGCCGCGTTTCGCGCATTTTGGAGATTGTCGATTTCTCGTTCGCCCGGGCGTTCGGAGTGAAAGATCGGCCGGCTCCGTCGCGAGAATCTTCTTGGACGGATCGCCCTGCGGTCGTACGCTGCGGAATGCAACGGTTAGGTGGGGTGATCGGAATGGCCAGCCCGGCGTGGTTCACCAGCGTGATGGGGACGGGGATTCTCGGAATCGACATCGTCGCGTCGCCGATCGCAATCCCGCACGGCAGCATCGTCGGCGCCGTCGTGTGGGGTCTCGCGGCGATCCATCTCGCCGTTATCGTCGTGCTGCTCGCGCTCCGGGCGGCCGTTGCACCAGCCGGGCTCGCCGCGACGCTGCGCGATCCGGCGGTCGCACAGCTCTGGGGTGCGCCGCCGATGGCCGCGTTCACGATCGCGGTCGGGCTCATGCGCATCGCGGTGCCGCACGGCGGCGGCCAGCTCGCGATCGGCCTCGCGCAGGGATTGTGGATTGTCGGCGCTGCCGGCAGCCTGCTCACTGCGTTCTGTATTCCGCTTCTGATGATGACGAAGCTCGAGTGGCTGGTCGCCGCCAAGGCGTCGGGCGTGCGGTTGGCCGGCACGCCCGGTCACCTAAGCCCATGCGAGTCCGTGCCGATACCTCGCTATGTAGACGCACAAGACACGGAGGTTTTCCCCCTTGCGATTCAAAGGATGGCTCGCTCTCGGAGCCGTGGCAACCCTAGCAGCGTGTTCCGGAGGCGGCACGACGGCTCCGATCGCTCCCGGATCGACGAACGTCCTCGCGGCGACGCGTTCGGCTCAGTCGTCGACGACGTCGTCGAAACGGAGCGAGCACGACGATGTTTGCAGCAGCCCCACCCCGTCGCCGACGCCGAGCGCAACACCGGGCGGCCGCGCGGCACGCGACCACGAGCGCGATAGCGATCGCCAAGACAACGATCATCAAGACAGCGATCAGGGGCACAACGACGCATGCTGCCCGATAGCGTCACCGAGTCCGACCCCCGGACGTGGAGCGCGCGATCGCGACCGGAACAATCAAGACGGCGGTGACGAGCACGACCGCCGACCGCAACCACATTGCTCGCCAAGCGCGGCTCCAACGTCGACCCCGACGTCGACACCGAGCCCCAGCCCGACGCCGACCGCCACTCCGACTCCGGCCCCCACTCCGACACCTGCAGGGCGCTGACCCGCAATCGACCAGAACCAGAGAAGAGGCTGCCCGTGAGGGTAGCCTCTTCGACTTCATGACGAACTCGGATCGCAAACCGATCCCGCGAACGGTAGCTGGGGCCGGTCCCCTCAGCGGGTTGCGCGGCGAGCCGGGTGTCGCCGGGCGGCTTCGATGCGGCTCGCGACCATCGGATCGTGCATCGGCCGGAACGCGGATGCGTCGATCTCCTCGGGGATGACGAGCATCGTTCCGCCGTGCCGTACGGCGATCGAGGCCGCTCCGGTCGAATGGAGCACGTCCTCGGCGACGAGCACGCAATCCCCCGCCGGAACGGAACCGTCGATCCGTTGCGCCTCGGCCTCGGCGACACCGTGTTCGCACAACGCCTCGTACAGCGTCTCGTCGCGATCGTGGTGCAACCACCGCGCGACGACATGCGCGATGCCGAGGTCTTCGATCCGCTCGCCGGTGTCGCCGCCTTTCGCCATGCCGAGCCACGTATGCCGCACTCCGGCATGATGCAGATCGCGAATCGCCTCGTCCGCGCAAGCGCGATTCGGAAACGATGCCACCAGGACTCCCAACAAATCGTTGCGGTGCATACGCGCCCCTCCCGTGCGGGTTCACGCCGGCAACGAACTCTTCGCGGGATTTACACCGGTCGGCTGCCGCCTTGGCGTACCCCCGCTAACGCGCCGCGTAAAAGCGACTTCCCCATAGCCGCTTGAAGTGCCGGATATCGAGCGTTTCCTCGAATGTACCTGGCAGATGATGCGGCAAATATAATGATTGGCGAGGACGCTGTTCGAGAGGACGCTGTTCGATAAGAGAAGAGGAGCGCAACATGGCCCACTATCTGCTCGAAATTGCCTACACCCCAGAAGCCTGGGCGGCTCAACTCGAAGACCCGAAGGATCGCAGCGAGGCTATCCGGCCGGTCCTCGAGAGCGTGGGCGCCCGATTCGAATCCATGTATTATGCCTTCGGTGACCGCGACATCGTCGGTATCGTCGAAGCTCCGGATAACGTGAGCGCCGCCGCGATCTCGCTTGCGTTCAGCGCCGGCGGTGCCCTCAAGTCGTGTCGAACGACCCCGCTCATGACCGTTCAAGAAGGAATGGAAGCCATGCGCAAGGGGTTCCGCGCGTACGGCGTCTACAAGCCGCCTTCGGCAGCAGTCGGCAAAGGCCGCGAAAAGGTGACCAGCAACTGACCGACCCCAACCTGGCCGTTTCGGCAACGTACCGGTTGGCAAGTGTCTCCGGGCTGCCGAACGGCCAGCGGTCGTTCCGCACGGCTCACCGGACTCTCACGCGCGGTTCACCGCACGCTCATTCGCACCTAAGGGCGATGTAAGGGCCGACCGGTATCGTCGAGGCATGGGCCCAAATACCATCGTCTTGATCCGCGACCTCATCGCATTTACCGCACCGTGGCGGTCGCTCTTCAACCGTTCTGCTCCCGTCGAGATGTCCGTCGTCGGGGTGCACGTGCTTTCCATGCTCGTCGCGGGCGGTCTCGCCATCGCGCACGATCGCGGTACCCTGCGTGCTGGTCGGTGGACTGCCGCCATTCGAGGGCACCATTTCGCGGAGCTGCATGCGGTACACCGCACCGTCGTCGTCGCGCTGGCGATCTGTATGCTCAGCGGCGTCGCTCTTTTTGCGGCCGACCTCAAAACGTTCCTCGTGTCGGTGCCGTTCTGGATAAAGATGGCGCTCATCGCGATGCTGCTGGGCAACGCTCTCCTCATGACCTCGGCCGAGGGGGCGTTGCGCGTCGATTCGGGGGGCGGCGCGGCGGTAGCCTGGTCACGGATCCGGGCAAGCTCGATCGTGAGCGTGCTCTTGTGGGGATCGATCGTGCTCGTCAGCATCGTCCTCTCGCTCTCAAAATGATTCACCAGATTCATCCGGAGGCCACCGAGTACCATGCCGGTCCGTAACACTTCGTGCGCGGGAAGCTGTCCGATCGATCGCGCGCGCTTCCTGCGCTCGACCGCGCTGTCCGCACTTGCCGGAATCGCCGGAGCCGGGCTCCTAGCGGACCCCGCCTTCGCGCAGTCGGTCGATTCCATCGCGCCGACGCGATCGCAGGGAAGGGTGTTCACATACGCCGTTCCGGCAAAGGAAG
The DNA here is from genome assembly GCA_937927945.1 of uncultured candidate division WPS-2 bacterium. Classification (GTDB taxonomy): domain Bacteria; phylum Vulcanimicrobiota; class Vulcanimicrobiia; order Vulcanimicrobiales; family Vulcanimicrobiaceae; genus Vulcanimicrobium. The sequence continues at coordinate 18,362 of CALEYW010000017.1, forward strand.
GCGCGCTGATCGATGCCGGTAACGGCGTCGTCGTCGCGCGGGTAAAAAATACGGTCTACGCGCTCTCCATCACCTGTCCGCATCGGGCGGTGACGACGCTGGAATGGATGCCGGATGCGAAGGAATTTCATTGCCCGAAGCACGACGCGCACTTTCAATCCGACGGTGAGTTGATCGACGGCCGCCCGGATCGGGCGATGGACCGCTATGCCGTACACCGCGCCGGAGGGAGCATCATGGTCGATACCGCCGCGGTCTTCCAACAGGATACGTCGCACGACGCCTGGAGCCGTGCGGTGGTGAGGGTCGGCTAGGCGCGCGTTACGAGGAGCGCGGGGCGCGGGAGTCACGTGTACCGGGCCCAGGCTCCGATCAGGACCGGGTTCTGAATGCACGCGCCCGCCGCGGCCGCTGCGTCGCGAAAGCGTGCCGCGAGCGTGTCGAGATCCATCTCTTCCCGGGTGGCGATGCCGAGCTTCTCGATCACCGGCTGCGCGCTGCGCAACGTCTCGGCGAAGTACTCGTACGTCGCGGCGTCCGGACCGCTTTCGACCCGCGCCGTCCCGATCAGCTGCGGCCGCGGGAGTCCCGCGCTCACGTAGGTCTGTGCGAGACGCGAACCCATGTCGGGGTCGAAACCGACCCGTTCGTATGCGGTCGTGATCCAGCGCAGCATCTCGTGCACGAGCGGAAGCTCGGGGACGCTGCGCACGCTGCGGCAGTCCATCTCGTGCAAAGCGACGATTCCGCCGCGGCGCAGCGAGCGCAGCAAGCCGCGCAGAGTCTCGGCCGGATCGCGGACGTATACGAAGACGAAGCGGCCGACGATCGCGTCGACCGCTTCTTGCGCGACGTAGCTCTCGAGTTCTCCATGCTCCGCGTGCACCCACCGGTAGCCCGCCGCATCGGCTCGAAGCTGCGTCGTGCGCACCGCATCGGGCGCACGATCGATCGCGACGACGGATCCGTACGGACCGACCAGCTTTGCCGCGATCATTGAGACGTCACCAACGCCGCAACCGAGATCGAGCACGCGCATCCCAGGGCCGATCCCTGCCCGCCGAAACACGTCCTCCGTCATCTCTTCGTAGAACGATCCCTGCCGCGCGAGCCGCCGCAGCTCGCGCTCGTCGTGTCCGAGGATGTAGTCTGATTCCGTCGTCTCTGCGCTCGCTCTCATCATGGCTGCAGTATCGCGGGCGTCTGCCGGCCGCGCTGTAGTCTGCCTTACCGTACGCCGGCCAAAGCGTGCAGGCCGGACGGGCCGCGCAGCGGAAATGCACTTGGTCTGGATGGCTGGTTTAGCCGTGTGGTGCGGGAGCTTTACCGAGATTGGACAACACCATGCGCGGGAAAGCGCCCGCTCGGCCGATCCCTATGACATGAAATTCCGTATCGCGGCTCAATTAGCCGCGGGTTTTGGCGTGCCCGTCCTCGCTCTCATTGCCATCCTGATCGCGGTTCCGATCGTGTTCGGACACGTGCAAGCCCAGCGAACGGAGACTGCGGCGAATCGCGCGTTCACGCGCACGGTGCACGACGTTCAGTATCGCATCCTCCTGCAGCGCTACGCGACGACGCGCAACTCCCTCGGGATCGCACACGCCCTCGACCAGTTGCCGGTCGCGATGAAGGCTGAGGACGACGACCTCGCCTTCCTGCGCGCGCAGGGCCTCCCTGGGACAGTCGCGATCGCTGACGACATCGCTGCGCACAGCGCATCGATTCGCGGACGACTCCATACGATCGCCGCCATCGTCGCGCGCGAGCGCGCGGGCGGCCTCGACGCGCCGCTGCTCGCCAAACTCGAGGCGCAGCGCGCCGCCGGGCGCCGCGGCAACGACGTCGACACGAAGCTGATCGACGCCGATCTCGCCCGCATGATCGGGCTCGCGAACGGCGCCGAAGCAGCGACGGTGGCCGCGTTCGACGACTTGCTCCGCACGAGCGAAACCGGTCTGGCCGTTCTCGGTGTCGCGACCCTGAGCATCATCGTCGTGCTCGTCGTGCTGCTGACGCGCCGCATCACGTCGCGTCTGGGACGCGTCGCGCGGGCGCTCGAGGCCGTCGTGCGCGAGGACTTCGCGGCCCTCTCGCAGACCCTCTCGCGGCTCGCCCAAGGCGACCTCCGCTCCGACTTCCGTTCGGCACGCGAGCCGTTCGGCGAGCGCGGCGGCGACGAGATCGCGGACGTCGTGCGCAGCTACGACATGCTCGCCGTAGGCCTCGCCAAGATCGGCGGCGAGCTCAACGGCGGCCTTGCCAACCTGCGCGCGCTCGTCGGCGGCGTGGGCGACGCCTCACGGAACCTCGCCGCCGCGTCCGAGCAGGCGGCCAGCGCCGCGAACGAGGCCTCACGTGCCGTCGAGCAGATCGCGCACTCGGTCGATAGCGTCGCGAGCGGCGCAAAGGAGCAGGCAGAGAAGATCGCTCAGGCCGGCGCCGCGATCGAGGAGCTCGCGCGCTCGGCCGAGATGATCGCCGACGGCGCGACGCATCAAGCGGTCGCGATCGGCGACGCGACGTCCGGAATCCAGCAGCTCGACGACGGTATCGAGTCGCTTTCGGTGCACGGCACCGATCTCGCGCGCTCCGCGCGGCAGGCTTCGCAAGAATCCGACGGCGGCAGCGGCGCCGTCGCGGAGACGCAGCAGACGATGCGCAACCTGCGCTCGGTTTCGCTGGGCGCGGCCGACGCGATGGTGGCGCTCGAGGAGCGCTCGTTGCAGGTTGAGCAGATCGTCCGCGCGATCGAGGAGATCGCCGACCAGACGAACTTGCTCGCGCTCAACGCGGCAATCGAAGCGGCGCGCGCCGGCGACCACGGCCGCGGCTTCGCCGTCGTCGCCGACGAGGTCCGCAAGCTCGCCGAACGCTCATCCGGAGCGACGCGTGAGATCTCCTCGATCCTCTCGGCAATCCGGCGCGAAACCGTCGCGGCAGCCAATGCGATGCGCACCTCGGACGCGTCGGTCGCGAGCGGCTTGACCGTCGCCGAACGAGCCAGCACCGCGCTGCAGGGCGTCGAACGCGCGATCTCCGCGACGACCTCGGTCGCCGAAGAGCTCGCCACGCGTGCCCGCGCGATGCGCGAAGCCTCGCTGCGCGTTACCGAGAGCGTCTCCAGCGCTTCGGCCGGCGTCGAAGAGAACGCCGCGGCGGCGTCGCAAATGAGGGCCACCACGCAAGACGTGACGGCGGCGATCCTCCCGGTTGCCGCAGCTGCCGAAGAGCAGTCCGCCGCCGCGCACCATGCTGCGATGGCAACGGGCGAACTCGCGTCGACGGTGCGGCAGATCGACGCGACGGCGCGCGGTCTGCGCGAAGAAGCCGGACGGCTCGACGCGCTGGTCGCGCGGTTCATCGTCAGCGAGCGCGACGAACCCCTCCGCGTCCCGGAATTCGGGCGGCTCGCCCTCGTGGCAGACGCATGAACACATGATCCGGGCGGCGCTCGCCGGGTGCGCCGCGGTCGCCGCGTGCGCCGTGCTTTCGCACGCACCGGCGCGCGCAGCGTCGCTTCCCAGGCAGCTTGCTCCGCAGCCGCCGTTTCCGCTGGTCGTCGCGTGCGATCTCACTCGCGAGGCGATCGCGCCCGGCATCGAGCGCGCGGCCTATCGCATCCTCACCGCAGCGGGGCCGCTGCGCGTCACGCTCGTGATCGCCGATCCGGCGAACCGCTGGGTCCGTTTCGACACCCGCCTGGCGCACGATGCCCTCGGCGGAGCGCTCGAGCCGGTGTCGTCGATGGCGGCGCGCACCGGCGCGGTGGCGGGAATCAACGGCGACTACTACGCGATCGGCGCGGACGACGCGCCGCTCGGCGAAGTCGTACGAAACGGCGCGATCGTGCATGCGGGCGGCATGCGGCCCGCGTTCGCGATCGGGCGTGACGGCAGCGTGCGCGTCGGATCCTTCGACGTCGGCGGCGGCGCGGAAACGGCGATCGGCGGCGGACCGGTGCTGCTGCGCGACGGCACGGTCGCGGACGATACCGCCTCGACGAACTACGCGGATCGCGCGATGCGGATCCCCGCCTCGGTGCTGGTGCGCTTTCCCTCGGGCGAAGTCGGCCTCGTCGTGGTCGACGGCCGCCGGCCGGCAACGTCGATCGGGGTGAACCGCGACGAGCTGATCGCGCTGCTGCGTGCGCTCGGTGCCGCCGACGCGCTGCTGCTCGACAGCGGCGGTTCGACCACGCTCGTCGCCCGCGTCCTCGGAGACGAGCGAGCATCGATCGTCAACGTTCCCTCGGACGGCGCCGAACGGCCGGTGGCCGACGGATTGTTCGTGTACAGCGATGCGCCGCTCGGTCCCGCGGCGGCTCTGGTCGTACGCCCCGCGCGCGTCACCGCGCTGCCGGGCGTGCGCGTCCGGCTGACCTCGCGAGTGGTAGACGCGGCTGGTCACGCGCTCGGCGCCGCGCGCGGCGCGTGGCACGTGCGCGTGCGTACCGCTGCGGCGGGCGTCCGCACGCACGACGTCGCGCGCATCGATTCGAGCGGCATACTGCGGGCCGGGCCGCGTTCCGGCAGCAGCGTATTGCAGGTCGAGCGCGACGGTGTTGCCGCGGAGGTTCCGGTACGCGTGGTGCGCAGCGTTGCGCGGTTGGCGATCGGCCCGCCGCACGTCAATCCGAGCCGCGCTCAGCTCGTCGAGCTCACCCTCGACGCGTGGGATGCGCGCGGCGCGCCGGTAGCCGTCGGCGATCGCGTGCGATGGAACGCGCGCAACGGGCGCATCGACGCACGCGGACGGCTCGTCGCCGGAGAGCGCGATGCGGTCGTGACGGCACGGGCTGGCGGCGCGATCGCCTCGGTCCGCATCCCGGTCGGATGGCACGAGGTGCCGTTTCCGATCGCGACCGCGAACGATCGTGCGTCGTGGGAGTTTGCAACCACGCCGCGGGGTGGACGCGGCGGCGTCGAGCGGCTCGCGGGCGCAGCCCGCATCCGGTACGACTTTTCGAACGGCGGCCGCGCGGCGTACGCGCGCGCCATGCCGCCGCTGGGTGCCGGGATGTTGCTGGCCGTGGCGTGCGACGTCGACGGTGACGGCAACGGCGAGGCGCTTCGCTTGGCCTTCAGCGACCGCTTCGGCGCGCGCGAGAGCATCACGCTCGTAAAGGCGATCGACTTCACCGGCGTTCGCCGCTTCTCCGCGGGCGGGCTCGTCGGGCTGGCGCCGCCGCTTGCACTGCGCGACGTCTACGTGGTCGGCACGCTCGCGTTGCCCGCGATCCGCATCGCGGGCAGCGTCGGCATCGCGCGCTGCACCGCCACCGTCGCCGGAGCGTGAGCGCCCGTTAGCGTACCACCTTGGGGTCGCGTTGCGAAGCGGCGGCTGCGAGCGGTGCCGTCGAACCGGCGCACCGCCGGGTTATCCGAATGGCGCATGACGCTCGCTCGGCAACCGCTCTACCATGAGCGGATATGAAAGCACACGTCGCCGGCGTACCCGCGCATCTGAAACGCACGCAGACGCACGGCGTCTGGGATCGATCGATCGCCCCGGTCATTCGTATCTCGCCCGGCGAGACGGTCGTTGTCGAACTGCGGGATGCTTCCGGCGGCCAGTTGGCCGCCGGCTCTGAGGTAGGCGAGCTTTCGACGCTCGACTTGGCGCACATCAATCCCGTGACCGGGCCGATCTTCGTCGAAGGTGCGAAACCCGGCGACGCGCTCGTCGTCGAGATCCTCGAACTCGACGTCGATACGTGGGGCTGGACGGCGAACATTCCAGGATTCGGATTGCTCGCCGACCGCTTCCCGGAACCCGTCCTGCACACGTCCCGTATCGCGAACGGCACGATCGAACTCTTCACGGGAATGCGGCTCCCCAGCATGCCGATGATCGGGACGATCGGCGTCGCGCCGGCGGAAGCGGGAGCGTTCTCCGTCTTGCCCCCGACGCGCTACGGCGGCAACATGGATATCCGTCACGTCGGCGCCGGGGCGACGCTGTATCTCCCCGTCGCGGTCGACGGCGGATTGCTCTCCCTTGGCGATGGGCACGCGGCACAGGGCGACGGCGAAGTCTGCGGCACCGCGATCGAAACGACCGCGGTCGCAACGTTGCGCGTGTCGCTCGAACGCGACCGGCATCTCCCTGCCCCGATGCTGCTCACCGATCCGCGCTCGCACCGGACGGGGCGCGCCTTCGCGACGACCGGAATCGGCCCGGACCTGCTGCAAGCTGCGCGAGACGCGACGAACGCGATGATCGCCGAGATCGTGCGCCGCACGACGCTCTCGCCGGTCGACGCATACCTCTTGGCAAGCGTGGCCGGCGATTTGAAGATCAGCGAAGTGGTCGACGCGCCGAACTGGGTCGTCTCGCTGCACCTCGACGCCGCGCTGCTCGCGTGAAAGAGGTAGGCATGCGCCGCGCGCTCGGCGTGGTGGAGACGGCCGGCCTCTCGGTGGCGATGATGGCGCCCACCATGGCGATGGCGATGAACAATGGGCTCGCGGCGGCGTATGCCGGGCCGAGCGTGCCGCTCGCCTACGTGCTCGCGTTTGCCACGGTCGGGTGCGTCGCGTTCGCGTTCGTAACGTTCGCGCGCGTCTATGCGAGCGCGGCGTCGGTCGGGGAATTCAACGCGCGGGGCCTCGGACCGTTCGCCGGGCGACTCTCCGCGTGGGCGCTGCTGCTCGTCTACGTGCTCTTCGCCGTCGGGGCGGCTGCGCTCTTCGGTACCTTCGCGGCGGGGGATCTCGCGTACGCCGGCGTCAAGCTCCCGTGGGGCCCGCTCGCGCTCCTGTGCCTGGCGGTCGTGGCCTACGTCGGGTTGCGGCCGGCGCGCACGTCGTCGCGTTCGATGCTCCTCGTCGAGGGCGTTTCGGTCGTGGCGATCGTCGCGCTCTCCGTTGCGATTCTCATGCGCGGAGGTGCCCACGGCGTTTCGCTGACGCCGTTCGTACCGAAGGGCAGCGCGCTCGGCGGGCTCGGGCTCGCAACGGTCTTTGCGTTGATGTCGTTCGGCGGCTTCGAGGGAGCGGCGGTGCTCGGCGCGGAGTCGATGTTGCCCACCCGCACGATCCCGCGCGCGCTCATCGCGAGCGTCGCGCTCGCCGGCATCCTCTACGTGTTCGTCGCTTACGCGCAGACGATCGGGTTCGGCATCGACGCCCGCGGCGTGGCGGCCTTCGCGGGCTCGGCGTCGCCGCTCGGCGATCTCGCGACGCGATATGCGAATGCGCCTCTTGCGATGTTCGTGATGGCGGGCGCCGCGATCTCGTCGTTTGCCGCGGCGCTGGCCCCAGCGACCGGAGCGGCGCGACTCGTGTACGCTCTCGCGCTCGACGGCCGCCTTCCGGCGCGCTTCGCGCGGATCGACGCGGCGAGCGGGACGCCGGCCTTCGCGTATCGCGTCGTCCTCGCCGCGTGCGTCGCGCTCTTGCTGGCCTTCGCGGTCGCCGGTGCAAGTGCCGGCGACACGTATGCCGCCGTTGGCTCGGTCGCGGTGCTCGCGCTGGTGCTCGTCTACGGCGCGGTGCAGGTCTCGGCGCTGCGACTCTTCTGTGCGCATTGGAATCTCGCGCAACGGGCGATCCCGGTCTTCGCGCTGGTGTCCCTCGCAGTCACCTTCCTGGCGAATGCGATCCCGGTGCCGCACGGTCCGGCGGCGCTGTATCCCTACATCGCGTTCGCTTGGCTGGCGCTCGGGGCGTTCGTGCTCCGTTCCCGCGCTACGGTCGCAGCCTCGGCCGAGGCGTAACCGGCAGCGGTCGAAGCGGGCTCAGCGCACGTACGATGCGCCGTTGGCGTCGATCGTCGTCCCCGTTGCGTACGCGGCGAGCGGCGAGGCCAAGAAGGCGATGATGCCGGCGACGTCCTCCGGGGTCCCGATACGGCCCCCGGGGATCTCGGCGGCGATCGCGGCGCCGTCGCTGGCGATCGCGCCCGCCGACATCTCCGTCGCGATGAAGCCGGGCGCAACGGAGAATGCGGTGATCCCGTCCCGAGCGCACGAACGCGCGATCGATTTGGTCAAGTTGACCAGCGCGGCTTTGCTCGCTCCGTAATCGGCGACCGTCAACTCGCCGCGGAACGCCGAACGCGAGGCGACGTTGACGATCCGGCCGCCGCGGCCGCTGCGCCGCATCTCGCGCATCGCGAGCCACGCGAGGTCCGCCGCGGCGAACAGATTGAGCGCGAACGTTTGCTGCCAACCCCGGCGCCACGCGTCGAAATCGTCGCCGTCGAACGGGTTCTCCGCGAAGACGGCGGCGTTGTTCACGAGCACGTCGATCCCGCCCAGGTGGAGAGCGGCCTTCGCGACCGTCGGCGCGAGCGCGTCGGGATCCGCGAGGTCGACGGACTCCGCGCGTACGCGCTCGCCCAGCTCGGCGCACAGCGCGCCGGCGAGATCGCGGCGCGAGCGGTAGGTGAAGAAGACGTTCGCCCCGGCGGCATGGAGCAAGCGGACCGTGGCGGCGCCGATCCCTTGCGAGCCGCCGGTCAGCAGCACGCGCGTTCCGGTCAAATCGAGCAACGACATGAAGACTTTCTCATCGGCATACGTCCGCAGAGGATTGCTAACAATTGACAGTCAACTCCTTTCGATGCCGGCCCCCGCGGGGGTGCCCCAAGCAGAAGGCAAAAAGGGCGCGTGATCGCGGCGCGGTCGCGGCGTTGTGTCGCGTTTCGCGGCGCACGCGTTAGCGCAGCGCTGCATCACCTCCGTTTTGTACCTGCGTAACAACGCGCGTTTCGAGAGTTGGACCGTTCGACAAAAGAGTGTGTCGTCCGGAACGCAATGCACGGGCCATGTTTTCACCCGCCGCTCGCCGGTTTTTCGAGTTTGCGTCGTTGATGGCGACGCTCGTGCTGGTCGGAGCGAGCTCCTCACGGACGCTGCGAATCGGCATGCCGCTCCAGCCGAATTCGCTGAACCCGATCATCTCGTCGACGTATACGGAGAATTACATCGAGGAGGCCGTCTTCAGCGGGCTCATTATCCTCGATGATCGTGGCAACCCTCAGCCCGATCTCGCGAGCACGGTACCGACGAAAGAGAATCACGGCATCAGCCCGGATGGGAAAACGCTGACGTATCACCTTCGGCGAAACGTCAAGTGGCAAGACGGCGCGCCGTTCACCTCCGCCGACGTCGTCTTCACCTTTGAGAAGATGCGTGACCCTCACGTTCCGTTCGCGTTGGGAACGTGGTACGGACGGGTCAAGAACATCGAAGCACCTGACCCATATACTGTCGTCCTTCACTTGAAGCAGCCGCAGGCCGATGCGACTTCCGAGTTCTTCGTCAACGGTGAGGCCGGGATGATCATTCCGGAGCATCTCCTTCGGAACGTGACCGACTTTCGGTCAGCACCATTCAGCGCTGTCCCCATCGGGACGGGTCCGTATATCGTCGATCGCTGGGAGCGCGGATACAGCCTGGACCTGCGCGCCAATCCCACGTATTTCCGCGGTGCTCCGCATATCGAGCGTCTACACATCGTCTTCTTCGGCGATCAGAATACACTCGCGCTGCAAAAACGTACCGGCGAGTTGGACTTCGTGCAGAATCTCCCGATCTCTCAGCTGCCGGCGTTCGCGAGCGCGCCGGGGATGACGGTGAGGGTCGTGCCGTCATACATGCTGGATTACGTCATCGCCAATCTGCGCGTCGCTCCGTTCGACGACGCGCATGTGCGCCGTGCGCTTTCCGTCGCTATCGATCGCGGCGTACTTGCCAGCAAAGCCTATCACGGCGCGGCCGTGCTCGCGGACGGCTTCGTCGCGCCATGGACGAAATTTCACTCGCCCGCTCGCGCGAGGGCACCGGGGCCCGATCTCGAGGGCGCGCGAAAACTCTTGGACGAGGCTGGCTGGCATCCCGGCCCTGACGGGATCCGCCGCAAGAACGGCGTCCCGCTCGACTTTACCCTGACGACGATCGCCGGTCAGACGGTGCTCGTCAACGAGTCCGTCGAGTTGCAGGCGGCGTGGCGGGCGATCGGCGCGAACGTCACGCTGCGGTCGGTACAGTCGACGGTGCTCTTTGGGCCGGACGGAATTTTAGCGCACGGCGAATTCGCGCTGGCGCTGGTGTTTTACGGAGAGTTACCGTGGCCCGACATCACGGACAACGTGGCGAGCACGGCGCAGCCGCCCCGGGGCTCGAATTTCGCGCGATTCGCCGACGGCGACGTCGACCGCTGGCTGCGTGAATCCGGCGCCACCTACGACCTCGTCTCGCGTCGTGCGATCATGGCGAAGATCGACTCGCGCCTGCGTGACCAGGCGCCGGAGATGCCCGTGCTGTGGGAGCGCTTTCTCTACGCCTGGAGCGACGAGTTGCTCGGCGTGCGCCCGGAAACGGCGAACTCCGACTTCTGGAACGTCTACGATTGGCAGTGGAAGAAGTGATCCCGCCCTCAACGCTGTCGCAAGCGTAGCCAGACGAAACGAGCGGCCTTCCGGTGGCGGCAGGATCGCGTCCCTTCGGGCTCGGTGTTAATCGTCGGTTGTTAACAATTAGCAAAATGGGCCAAATTGACGTGAAAGCGCCTGCGCTGCGCGCCATTTGGCGAACGGACCAGGAAAAGTTCTAGAGATACATCCCGTAACAGGCGTGTCGGCATCTTAAACCAGCGTCTTCATCGCGTCGCTCGAGGAGATTGGGTCAATGCGAGTTTTCTGGCAACGCATTTGCGGTGCTGCAGTTGTTTGGGTCCTCACCATCTGTTTTCTCGCCACCACGTGCCTCATACCGTCGTCGCCGGCCCTCGCTGCCGGCGGTCAAACCGGGATCGTGAACGGTACCGTGCTCGATGACGCCGGCAAGCCGCTGGAGGGCGCGACGGTCGTGATGGCGTCTCCGTCCGGGCGCTATTCCGCAAAAACGGATCGGGCGGGATTCTTCAGCTTCCTCTCGGTGGACGTCGATACGTACGTGATATCGATCGAAGTCCTCGGGTTTGCCGCGCTGGTGCAAAGCGGGATCACGATCCAAGGCGGCAACACGCTCGCCCTCGGACGGGTGAGCCTCACGCGTCAGATACGAACGATCGGCCACACCGCGGTCCGTTCCGCAGCGAGCGCGTTTACGCCAAACCAGACCGTGCCGCAGTACACCGTCTCGGGCACCCAGCTCGAGACGGCGCAGGGCAAGCGGATGAGCGCCGACGAGAGCGCGGTACTGCTCGCCGTCCCGGGGTTCCAGAAGGATGCCAGTGGGAACCTGATCCTGCAGGGCAGCACGACCGACCAGGTTCGCTACCAGATCGACGGTGTCGACTTCAGCGAGCCCGGCTTCAATTTGAGCGGCAACGGCAACTTCTTCAACGGCATCGGCTCGGTGCAAGTCGTGCAAGGCGCCGGCGATCCGAGCCAGAGCAACGTCGGAGCCGGCGCGGTCAACTTGATCACCCGGCGCGGAACGTATCCGGGCTCCGGATTACTCGATCTCGAGCTCGACAACCGTCCCCAAACGCGGCAGATGGGGTTTCAATACGGCATCGCTCGGCCCGACGGCAGGATATCGAACTTCACGTCGTACCTCGGCAAGACGCAAAGCTTCCAGTACGGCCCGTGGGGGACGACCGCGTTCGCGGCGGGCGCCGCCTACCAGCCGCAGAGCGTCCAGAACAGCGACTTCCTCGACAACCTCGTCTACAAGTTCGGCGCGGGAAATTCTCAGCAGCTGCAGCTGCTCTATTTGGATCACGCGGAAGTAACGCGAGGAAATCTCGCCGGCGCGAGCCTCTACTACCCCTCGAATTCGCCCGACTTCCTGGCGCAGTTCCAGGGCGTCACGGGGCTCACCGTGCCGCAGATTCAGAGCATCATTGGGTTCGAACAGGGGCAGCGCTTGGCGACCCAGACGCTCCCGAACAACATCCTCTCGATCGGCAGCTCGAACTTCCTCAAGCTCGAATACGACAACGCATTCGACGCGCGAACGAATCTGGCGCTGCGTCTCTACCACAGCAACGCGTACACCGACAATAACCCCAACGGGCCGACGCTCATGATCGCCGCGCCGAATGCGGTGACGCAGGCCGAGAATTCGGTCGGCGGATCGCGGACCGGGATGAACTTCGAGCTCAATCACCAGCTCAGCAAACAGCATCTCATCACGCTATCGGGCAGCTATCAGTTCAATCGGCCCACGTTTGGGTCGGTGACGGCGTACTCCGGTCTGTTCGACCTCGGACCGAACGCCAAGGACTTCCTTACACCGCCCAATCCGAGTCAACCGGTGAGCGCCTCGAATCCGTGCCCGGTCGCGGGCGGCTGCTATCTGCAGCAATTCTTCTACGCGCAAGGCGGTACGCCGCGAGTCCCGCCGTCGCAAAACGTCGCCACCCAGATCCAGCACACGTATGGTGTCGGCTTGCGCGATCAGTTCCAAGTCAACAGCAACCTGCGGCTCGACGCGGGCCTGCGTTACGACCACATCAACGAAGGCTTCGGGCCGAACCTGTACTCGGTCGATGAAAACGTCCAGCCGGTGCCGGGTGCGCCTACCGTCGCGTTCATCTCCAATTACGCGTTTGTCGAGGCACCGCATTTCCTCGAGCCGCGCGCCGGTGCATCCTTGCGGCTCGGACGGAACGACGCGATCTCGCTGACCTACGGGCGCTCGATTACGTTGCCGGGCGGCGGAGAACTCGGGGGAAGCGCGACGAGCTCGCAGCAGTTTGCGCAATTCGCCAACATCCCGGTCAATCCGAACTTCACGCGCAGCGGCAATCCCTTCACCGGCGCGACGCCGGTCGGTCCGTATAACTGCCAGCCCTACCTTCCGTTCGTGGTCGGAGCCGCCGCCAACGCGCAGCCGTCGTATAACGGCACGGTCGGGAAGAACCTGCAGTTGGGGCGCACGTGCGCGAACTATGCGGACCTGCTGTACAGCGTGAACGATGGATTCTATCCGGACATCGTGGCCGTGCAGCCGGGTACCATGGACAACCTGGATTTCAGCTACTCGCATGAATTCGCGAATCGCTCCGCGCTGAAGATCGCGCCGTTCTTCCGCCAGGGCTACAACCTGATCGCGGTCACTGCCCCGCTCGTGTTCAACGCGACCAGCGGCACCTACGGACCCGGAACGACGACCAATGAGAGCGTCGGCCGGAGTACGTCGACGGGCGTCGACGTGCAGTACACCCTGCCGGTGCGGCCGACCGGGTTCAACGGATTCCTCTCGCTCTCGTACGTCAACGAGTTCACGAACACACCGCCGGCGGGTGATAATCCCTACGCGCAGGACTTCTACCCCTTCGTCCTGCCGCAGTCTCTCGCTGCGGGGAATCTCTATCGCGCGGGCTTCGTCAGCCCGTTGACCGCCCACATGGGCGTGCAATATCGCACGCGCACGGGCTTCCGGATAAACCCGGTGCTGAACTTCAACATCGGCTATCCGATTGGATCCGGACTGCTCACGCCGGTGATCTCGCGTTCCGGTGCGATCAACGTTCCGAATACCAACGTCACCGATCAATTCGGTCCGGGTGGTGCGCCCGCGTACGTGGATCCGGCCAATCCCGGAAGCATCTTTGCGCCGGTCATCGCTGCGACTCGCGGGACGCAAGAGAAGGCCTCGGGCGGTGGCGTGCTCTCGCATCCGCAGCTCACCGGAAACCTCACGTTCGAATACAGTTCGCCGAAGAGTCCGCGCGCGACGTACGGTCTGCAGATCCTCGATCTTTTCAACAATCAGTATTTCGGTGTGCCTGTGGTCAACGGAAACTACTATCCGGTCACGACGGGTGTTGCCGCTCCCTTGACGGGGCAGAGTCAGACCGGTCTCGCGTTCCCGACGCTGGCCCCGCTGATCACGACTGCCGCACACCCGTACGGGCCGTACGTCATCCCGTACGCGAGCTCGACCGGCTTCGGGGTGGCCAGCGGTGCATATGGCGCGCCGACGACTGTCCGCGTCTACTTCCAATACGCACTGTAGGTGAGCAGAGTGAAAAAGCGCGCTGACGTTGTCGGTATCGCCGCCCGCTCACGTCACAGGACGCGGCGTGAGGGCACGCACAACGATAGCGAGCGAGTTGGTGGAGCGTTCTAGGACGAGAGCTGCTTCGAAAGACGCTCGTAGGCGCTGCGGAGGTGCGCGTCGATCATGGTGGTCGCATTGCGCTTGGACTTCGAACGAATGACGTCGCGAAGCTCGGCGTGCTCGCGAACGGCCTTCGTCAGGTAGTTCCGGGTATCGGCCGAGCGCGTATGCAAGAACGTCTCGATCTGCGGGCGCAGCGTGGACCACGCGAGATACAGGCGGCTATGATGCGCGGCCTGGTAGATGAGATCGTGGAAGCGAACGTCGAGATCGACGACCCGGTGGACGTCGAGGGCTTTCACGGCACGCTTGAGCTCATCGACCGCCTCGTCCATCGCAGCGAAATCCTCGTCCGTCGCGAAGCGGACGGCGCGCTCCACGGCGAGACGCTCCAGGGACGTACGCAGCGTATAGATCTCGTCGATGTCCGGTTGCGAGAGAACCGTCACCCGCGCGCCGCGATGACGTTCGAGCTTCAGCAGCCCTTCACGCTCGAGGGCGACGAATGCCTCGCGGATCGGTCCGCGGCTCACTTCGAAGGTCTCGGCCAGCACCGTTTCGCTCAGATGCTGTCCGCCGCCGAACTTGCCGCGCACGATCATCTTGCGCAGGCGGTCGACCACGTCTTCTGCGAGGCTCCGGCGGCTCGAGAAATCGAGCTCCCCGACGAGTTCTTTCATTGGTTCCCGTGCGTCAGCCATACGTCCTCAAAGGATTGCTAACAATTGACAGTCAATTCCTTTCACCGCCGACTACCCTTTGTAGGGGACGCCCGCGGGCGCGTCGACGGTTGGTTGCCCAAAGGTACCATGGAAAAGACGAAAGAGGCACGCCTTCGCGGCGTGGTCGCGGCTTCGCTCACGCCGCTCGATGCAGATCTCGTCCCGGACGCCGCGCTGCTCGAGCGCCATTGCCGGTGGCTGCTGGCGAACGGTTGTGACGGTATCAACCTCCTGGGAACGACCGGGGAGGCGACGTCGCTGGGGATCGCTCAGCGGCACAGGGTGATGGAAGCCGTCGCCGACAGCGGCCTTCCCCTCTCGCGGTTCATGGTCGGCACCGGTACGAGCGCGCTTGCGGATGCGGTCACGCTGACGGCGCTCGCGGCCCGGCTCGGCTTTGCCGGCGCGCTCGTCATCCCGCCGTTCTACTTCAAGAATCTTGGTGAAGACGGCGTATTCACGTACATTGCGACCCTTATCGAACGCGTCGGCGACCCTGCGCTCGCGCTCTATCTCTACCATTTCCCCGCCTTGAGCGGCGTCCCGTTCACGCTCTCGCTGATCGAACGGCTCACCGCGGCGTATCCCGGCACGATCGTCGGCCTCAAAGACAGCTCGGGGGATCTCTCGTATTCGGAGAGCGTCGTGCGTGCCTTCCCGGGGCTCGACGTCTTTCCGAGTTCGGAAGCGGTGTTGCTCGACGCGCGACGGAGCGGCTATGCCGGGTGCATCTCGGCCACGGCGAACATCACGGCGCCGCTCGCCGGGCGTGCGTGGGCGGCCGACGCGGATGGCGCAGATGCCCAGGTCGCGGCAAGCGAGTTGCGGACGGCGATTGCCCGCTATCCGCTCGTCGCGGCGATTCGCCACGTCGCGAGCGGGCTCTTCGGCGATGCGCGATGGGCGCGTATCCTGCCGCCGCTCGAGCCGCTGGCGAACGCGCAAGCCGTCGAGCTCGACGCGGCCTTGCGAGGACGACCCGCGTACGGCCGGATCGTCGCGGCGGCGCGTGCCGTGGCAGCCGAGTGAGCCGATGCCGGCCAAGCGAATCGGAGCAGCGCGCGCGTTAGCGGAGCGCGGCAACGCACGGGCGAGGTTCTCACGCGCTGCTCGCCGGTTGTTCGAGATTGCGTCGTTGACGGCAGCGCTGCTACTCGTCGCTGCGAGCTCCTCACGGCCGGTGCGGATCGGCATGCCCCTCCAGCCGAACACCCTCAATCCGGTCATCTCCTCGCAATATGCGGAGAATTACATTGAGGAGGCGGTCTTCAGCGGTCTTGCCGTCCTCGACGATCATGGCAACCTCCAGCCCGATCTCGCGGTCGCGATACCGACGAGGGCGAACCGCGGCATCAGCGCGGACGGGAAGACGCTGACGTATCATCTGCGCCGGAACGTCAAGTGGCAGGACGGCGCGCCGTTCACCTCAGCGGACGTCGTCTTCACCTTCGAGAAGATGCGTGACCCTCACGTTCCGTTCGCGCTGGAAACGTGGTACGAAATCGTCGAGCGCATCGAAGCACCCGATGCATATACGGTGGTCGTCCACTTGAAGCAGCCGTCGGCCGATGCGACTTCCGAGCTGTTCGTCAACGGCGAGTTCGGAATGATCATCCCGGAGCATCTCCTGCGGAACGTGGCCGACTTTCGATCGGCCGCGTTCAGCGCTGCCCCGATCGGGACGGGTCCCTATATCGTCGATCACTGGGAGCGCGGATACAGCCTCGACCTGCGCGCCAATCCCGCCTATTTCCGCGGCGCTCCGCACATCGATCGGCTCCACATCGTGTTCCTCGGCGACCAGAATACGCTCGCCCTGCAAAAGCGTACCGGCGAGTTGGACTTCGTGCAGAATCTGCCGGTCTCTCAGCTGCCGGCGTTCGCGAACGCGCCGATGACGGTGAGGGTCGTGCCGTCGTACATCCTCGACTACGTGATCGCGAATCTCCGCGTCGCTCCGTTCGACGACGCCCGCGTGCGCCGTGCACTCTCCGTCGCGATCGATCGCGGCATCCTCGCCCGGAAAGCCTACCACGGCGCGGCGGTGCTCGCGGACGGCTTCGTCGCGCCATGGTCGAAATTCCACTCACCCGCTCCGGCGAAGGCGGTGGAACCCGATCTCGACGAGGCGCGAAAGCTCTTGGACGAGGCCGGCTGGCATCCCGGCCCCGATGGCGTCCGCCGCAAGAACGGCGTCCCGCTCGACTTTTCCCTCACGACGATCGCCGGTCAGACGGTGCTGGTCAACGAGGCCGTCGAGCTGCAGGCGGCATGGCGGGCGATCGGTGCGACCGTCGCGCTGCGATCGGTACAGTCAAACCTCCTCTTCGGGCCGGACGGACTTCTGGCGCACGGCGAATTCGCGCTGGCGCTGGTGATTTACGGAGAGCTGCCGTGGCCCGACATCACCGACAACGTCGCGAGCGCAGCGCAGCCGCCCCGCGGGTCGAATTTCTCGCGCTTCGCCGACGGCGACGTCGACCGCTGGCTGCGTGAATCCGGCGCCACCGACGACGTCGGATCGCGCCGTGCGATCGTGGCGAAGATCGACTCGCGCCTGCGCGGCCAGGCGCCGGAGATGCCCGTGCTGTGGGAGCGCTATTTCTACGCCTGGAGCAGCGACTTGCTGGGCGTACGGCCGGAAACGGCAAACTCTGATTTTTGGAACGTCTACGATTGGCAGTGGAAGAAGTGAGCAGCTCGGAACGACTCATCCTCAAACCGGCGGCGGTGTTCATCGGCCGCGGACCGTTGCACCGCGACTGGGCGGTGCTGGTGGACGGCGAGCGGATCGCCGCCGTCGGCCCGGCGGCGACGCTCGGCGCGCCGGCCGATGCCGCAGTCATCGAGCTCGCGGACGCGACGCTCTTGCCGGGCCTGATGGATCTGCACTCGCACGTGCTCTTGTATCCGTACGATCGCACCTCGTGGAACGACCAGGTGCTGCGCGAGCCCGAGGCGCTGCGCGTCGCCCATGCGACGAATGCCGCCGGCGCGACGCTGCGGGCCGGCTTCACGACGCTGCGCGACTTGGGCACGGAAGGCGCAGGGTATGCGGACGTGGGTTTGCGAGCCGCGATCGCGCAAGGCGTGATCCCCGGTCCGCGGCTCATCGTCGCGACGAAGGCGATCGTCGCGACCGGCACCTACGGCCCCAAAGGCTTCGCACCGGAATGCGGGTGCATGCCGCTGGGTGCCGAGGAAGCCGACGGCATCGACTCGCTCACGCGGGTCGTGCGCGATCAAATACGGCGCGGTGCCGATTGGATCAAGGTGTACGCCGACATCGGTTGGGGTCCGCGCGGCGAATCGAGGCCGACGTTCACGCTGGACGAGCTCCAGCTCGTCGTGGACGTCGCGGAATCCAGCGGACGGCACGTCGCCGCGCACGCCTCGACCCCTGAGGGGATGCGGCGCGCCGCGCTCGCCGGCGTGCGAACGATCGAACATGGCAACGACGGCACGGCCGACGTGTTCGCGCTCATGGCGGAACGCGGTGTCGCACTCTGTCCGACGATCGCGGCCTACGAGGCGATCATCAGCTATGGAGGCGGCGGCCTCGGCGGCGAACCGTTCACGCCCGAGCCCGAGGCCAAGTACGCCTCGATGCGCGCGGCGCTCGCGTCGGGCGTCACGATCGTCAACGGCAGCGACGTCGGCGTCTTCGCGCACGGCGACAACGCCCGCGAGCTCGAGGCGCTCGTCCGTTACGGTATGTCGGCCCAGCAAGCACTGGAGTCCGCGACCGCCGTGGCGGCGGAGATCCTGGATCTCGATGGCGAGATCGGCACGATCGCGCCGGGAATGCTGGCGGATCTGGTTGCGGTCGGCGGCGACCCGCTGGAGAATGTCTCGGCGATCCGCGACGTGCGCCTCGTCCTGCAGCGCGGACGAATCGCCGCCGAACGATCCCTCACCGCGCTCTGATCGCGCCGGTCCGAACCGGCCTCGCGGCCCGGATAACGGGCGCGTCGATAGCCTAATGTCGAATGTTAACAATCAACGATGTACAATACGGTACTCGGTCGCCACAGGGCCGCCGGTAGGTCCGCCGCAAGCACCGATCATGGATATTCAGATTGCGGCCGTCGAAGCGACCGCCGTTGCTGCCGATGCGCTCGTCGTTTCCGTCTTCACGGACGGCGCCCTCGAGGGTGATGCCGCCGCCGCGAACGACGCGCTCGGCGGCGCGATCGCCGACATGCTGGCGAGTCGCGAGATCACCGGTAAGCCGAACCAAACCTCGCTGCTGCACGCCAAGGGTCAGCCATTCGGCCGCGTCCTCGTCGTCGGGCTCGGAGAGCGGAAGAAATTTTCGCTCGCGGGTCTCTCCCGGCTCGCCGGGACCGCCGTCCGGCATCTCGGCCGGCGGAACGTCAAGTCGCTCGCATTCGCCCTGCCGGAGCTCGCACCGGCCGACGTCGCTCGCGGTGCCTCGTTTCTCGTCGAAGGCGCGATGACGGGCTCGCTCGATACGACGACCTATCAAACCGAGGTCGAATCGCCGATGTCCGTCGAGCAGATCACGATCGTCCCAGGTCGGTACGACCGTGACGCGGTCCGAGCCGGCGTCGCCCACGGCGAAGTCCTCGGGTCGGCGATCAATGCGGCGCGTTTGATGGCGCTCACGCCGGGCAACGACTTTACGCCGACGCACTTGGCGGCCCGCGCCAAGGAGCTGGCGACTGCGGCCGGCCTCGAGTATCACATGCTCGACGAAGAGCAAATGCGCACGAAGGGCATGGGCGCGCTGCTCAGCGTCTCGCAGGGGTCGGACGAGCCCGCGACCTTATCGGTGCTCCGGCACAGCGGCGATCCCGACTCGAACGAGGTGCTGGCGCTGGTCGGCAAGGGGATCACGTTCGACAGCGGCGGCATCTCGATCAAGTCCGCCGAGAACATGCATCAGATGAAGTACGACATGTCGGGCGGCGCCGGCGTGATCGCGGCAGTGTACGCGATGGGCAAGCTGAAGACGAAGCTGAACGTGATCGGCATCATTCCCTCGAGTGAGAACATGCCGGGGCCGCGCGCGATGAAGCCCGGGGACGTCGTGCGGGCGATGAACGGCAAGACGATCGAGATCCAAAATACGGACGCCGAGGGACGGCTGGTTCTCGCCGACGCCTTGTGCTACGCGCGGGAGCTCGGCGCCACGAAGCTGATCGATTGCGCCACGCTCACCGGCTCGGTCATCGACGCCTTGGGCCACGAGACCACGGGGGTGATGTCGAACGATGAGGCGTGGGTGACGCGATTTCTCGGGGTGACCGCGGGTTGCGGAGAACGGCACTGGCGGCTGCCGCTCTTCGAGGAATTCACGACCGCGGTCAAGAGCGACATCGCGGATCTCAAAAACATCAGCGTCGGGAGCGCCGCGGGAGCCGAGACGGCGGCGGCGTTTCTCGAAGCGTTCGTCGCGGACGTGCCGTGGGTTCACCTCGACATCGCCGGCCCGGCGTGGCTCAACGACGAGGCGGCGTACCACGCAAAGGGACCGACGGGCGTGCCCGTGCGCACGTTCGTCGCTGTCGCGGAGGCGCTCGCGGGCGCCACGAACGCGCCTACGTCAACCGTAGGTTGTTAACAATTAGCAAAATGGGCCAAATTGACGTGAAAGCGCCTGCGCTGCGCGCCATTTGGCGAACGGACCACAAAACGTTTTAGGAGATACCCTCTGGTAACGGGCGTGCCGGCTTCTCGAAACTAACGTCTTCGTCGCGTCGCTCCAGGAGATTGGTCAATGCGTGTATTCTGGCAGCGCATACGCGCTGCTGCAGTCGTTTTCGTTCTCGCCGTCTGCCTTCTCGCCGGCACTGTTCTGGTGACGTCGTCGTCGCCGGCTGTCGCCGCCGGCGGTCAAACCGGGGTCGTGAACGGCACCGTGCTCGATGACGCCGGCAAGCCGCTGGCGGGCGCGACGGTCGTGCTGGCTTCTCCGTCCGGTCGCTATTCCGCAAAAACGGACGGTTCCGGATTCTTCAGCTTCCTCTCGGTGGACGTCGATACGTACGCCTTATCGATCGAGGTCCCCGGGTTCGTCAAGCTGGCGCAGGGCGGGATCACGATCCAAGGCGGCAACACGCTCGCGCTGGGAAAGGTAAGCCTCACGCGAGCGCTTCAAACGATCGGCCGTTCGGTGGTCCGATCCGCGGCGAGCGCCTTTACCCCGAATCAGACCGTGCCGCAGTACACCGTCTCGGGCACCCAGCTCGAGACGGCGCAGGGCAAGCGGATGAGCGCCGACGAGAGCGCGGTACTGCTCGCCGTCCCGGGGTTCCAGAAGGATGCCAGTGGGAACCTGATCCTGCAGGGCAGCACGACCGACCAGGTTCGCTACCAGATCGACGGTGTCGACTTCAGCGAGCCCGGCTTCAATTTGAGCGGCAACGGCAACTTCTTCAACGGCATCGGCTCGGTGCAAGTCGTGCAAGGCGCCGGCGATCCGAGCCAGAGCAACGTCGGAGCCGGCGCGGTCAACTTGATCACCCGGCGCGGAACGTATCCGGGCTCCGGATTACTCGATCTCGAGCTCGACAACCGTCCCCAAACGCGGCAGATGGGGTTTCAATACGGCATCGCTCGGCCCGACGGCAGGATATCGAACTTCACGTCGTACCTCGGCAAGACGCAAAGCTTCCAGTACGGCCCGTGGGGGACGACCGCGTTCGCGGCGGGCGCCGCCTACCAGCCGCAGAGCGTCCAGAACAGCGACTTCCTCGACAACCTCGTCTACAAGTTCGGCGCGGGAAATTCTCAGCAGCTGCAGCTGCTCTATTTGGATCACGCGGAAGTAACGCGAGGAAATCTCGCCGGCGCGAGCCTCTACTACCCCTCGAATTCGCCCGACTTCCTGGCGCAGTTCCAGTCCGTCTCGGGGCTCACGGTCCCGCAGATTCAAAGTATCATTCCGTTCGAACAGGGGCAGCACTCGGCGACCCAGACGCTCGCGAACAACATCCTCTCGATCGGCAGCTCGAGTCTCCTCAAGCTCGAATACGACAACGCGTTCGACGCGCGAACGAATCTGGCGCTGCGTCTCTACCACAGCGACGCCTACACCGACAATAACCCCAATGGGCCGACCCTCATGCTCGGCGCGCCGAATGCCGTGACGCAGGGAGAGTCATCGCTCGGCGGATCGCGGACCGGGATGAACTTCGAGCTCAATCACCAGCTCAGCAAACAGCATCTCATCACGCTATCGGGCAGCTATCAGTTCAATCGGCCCACGTTTGGGTCGGTGACGGCGTACTCCGGTCTGTTCGACCTCGGACCGAACGCCAAGGACTTCCTTACACCGCCCAATCCGAGTCAACCGGTGAGCGCCTCGAATCCGTGCCCGGTCGCGGGCGGCTGCTATCTGCAGCAATTCTTTTATGCGCAAGGCGGTACGCCGCGGATCCCGCCGGCGGTAAACCAAAGCAATCAGATCCAGCACACATACGGCATCGGCTTGCGCGATCAGTTCCAAGTCAACAGCAACCTGCGGCTCGATGCGGGCCTGCGTTACGACCACATCAACGAAGGTTTCGGGCCGAACCTCTACCCGCAGGACGAGAACATCCTGCCGGTGCCGGGCGCAGCCAACGTCGCGTATATCCCCAACTACCAGTTCGTCGAGGCTCCGCATTTCCTCGAGCCGCGCATCGGCGCGTCATTGAGGCTCGGACCGCACGACGCGATGTCGGTCACGTACGGCCGTTCGATCATGTTGCCGGGCGGCGGAGAACTCGGAAGCGCGGGCAGCGGGATCTCGTTTGCGCGCTTCGCCAACATTCCGGTCAACCCGAATTTCACGGCCAGCGGAAACCCCTTCACCGGCGCGACGCCGGTCGGCCCGTACAACTGCCAGCCCTACCTTCCGTTCGTGGTCGGAGCCGCTGCCAACGCACAGCCGTCGTATAACGGCACGGTCGGGAAGAACCTGCAGCTCGGCCGCACCTGTGCGAATTATGCAGACCTGCTGTATAGCGTGAACGACGGATTCTATCCGGACATCGTCTCCGTGCAGCCCGGTATCATGGACAACATGGACCTGAGTTATTCCCATGAATTCGCGAATCGCTCCGCGCTCAAGATCGCGCCGTTCGTGCGTCAGGGCTACAAGCTGATCGCGGTCACCGCCCCGCTCGTGTTCAACTCGACCAGCGGCACCTATGGGCCCGGAACGACGACCAGCCAGAGCGTCGGCCGCAGTACCGCGACGGGCGTCGACGTGCAGTACACTCTGCCGGTTCGGCCGGTCGGGTTCAACGGATTCCTCTCGGCTTCGTACGTCAACGAGTTCACGAACACGCCGCCGAGTGGCGATAATCCCTACGCGCAGGACTTCTGGCCGTTCATCGTGCCGCAGTCTCTCGCCGCGGGGAATCTCTATCGCGCGGGCTTCGTCAGCCCGTTGACCGCCCACATGGGCGTGCAATATCGCACGCGCACGGGCTTCCGGATAAACCCGGTGCTGAACTTCAACATCGGCTATCCGATTGGATCCGGACTGCTCACGCCGGTGATCTCGCGTTCCGGTGCGATCAACGTTCCGAATACCAACGTCACCGATCAATTCGGTCCGGGTGGTGCGCCCGCGTACGTGGATCCGGCCAATCCCGGAAGCATCTTTGCGCCGGTCATCGCTGCGACTCGCGGGACGCAAGAGAAGGCCTCGGGCGGTGGCGTGCTCTCGCATCCGCAGCTCACCGGAAACCTCACGTTCGAATACAGTTCGCCGAAGAGTCCGCGCGCGACGTACGGTCTGCAGATCCTCGATCTTTTCAACAATCAGTATTTCGGTGTGCCTGTGGTCAACGGAAACTACTATCCGGTCACGACGGGTGTTGCCGCTCCCTTGACGGGGCAGAGTCAGACCGGTCTCGCGTTCCCGACGCTGGCCCCGCTGATCACGACTGCCGCATACCCGTACGGGCCGTACGTCATCCCGTACGCGACGTCGAACGGCTTCGGGGCAGCCAGCGGAGCGTACAACGCGCCGACGACCGTCCGCGTCTATTTCCAATACGCACTATAGGTGAACAGAGTGAACATTCGCAGTCTGGCTATCGGTATCGCCGCGGTGATACTTGGGTCCACGGTTACCGCTTGTTCGGGCGGATCCGTACAATCGAGTCTTGCGCCGGCGGTCACGACGACGGTCAACCCCGCGACGCAATCGACGTTGCAGTTTGCGGTGGGAACGGCGATGATCGCCGGCAAGCTCGGTGTGAACACGGTTTCGACGTTCCGCCAAAGCTCCGGACCGTACGTCGGAACGAGCATCTTGTCGAATGCGCCGACGATCGCCGGCCCGCCGGGGTTCGCCGTCCCTTCCGTTCCCGACGCCTACGGTGATGCGGGCGGTAGCTCGATCGTCGGAAGCATCCAGACCAGTCTCCTCGTTCCGCCTGCTGCAACGACGTTCGATCCAGCTGCGGGAACCGCGTTCATCGCCTCGTCGTTCGGCTTTCTGCCCGCCGCGGTGAACAACTCGAACACCGTGCCGAACATGGTCCCGGCGCCGATGCCGTTCTACGCCGCGGCCAACCCCATGTTGAACGGAAGCGCGCTCACCTACGTCGGCGGTCCGCCGGCGTTCGTGCCGCCGGGCCATACGTCGGGCCAGGACGGGACGTTCCCGACCGGCTACAAGGGGTATCCGCTCGGGTTTGGGGATTTCCAAGCGACGCCGGTCAATGGGACGTACACGCTGTCGGTCGTCGTTCCGACCGGCGTCAACACGACGACCGGTCAATCATCGTTCGCTACGTTGAAGGCCGCGGCCGTCCTCGGCGCGACCGCGCTGCCGGCTTGGACGACCGCGCCGACGTTTACCCCTGACGGCACCGGAGGCGGAGTGATCGCGACGAACTTCGCCGGCGGCAGCGGAGCCACCGAGGAGTACATCGAGTTCGTCAACACGGGTCCGGGCAATTGCCAGCTGACCGGCGGCGTGCCGTACTACTACACCTTCAAGGTCACGCCGGGCCAAACGACGGTGACGGTTCCCGACAGCATCGGCGCGGCATCGCCGGGTACGGCGCAGCCGCATACGCTCTGCACGAGCACCGAGAATACCGCGAAGGCCGGCACGAGCACCTCCGGCGACGGCTATCGCGTGTACGGGCTCGCCGTCGATTACCCGTTGTTCAATTCGGCGTTTCCGCAATCCAACGGCCAGGCGGCGCCTACCCTGGTCAACACGAACGGGCAGGCCGACATCACGACGTCCGCGTCGACGAGCGGGACCGGACCTTAGGGATTCGGTCAGCGAGGGAAGCCGATGAAGAAGCCCCGTCGCTACGGGGCTTCTTCGTGGGCTCGATCGTGCACGGAGGCGAGAAAGGGTACGGTTCCTCCCAGGCAGCGGTTGCCGGGTAAGCGTATGATCTCAGGGTGGCAATCGCCGGCTTTGCCGTTCGTCGCAGGGTCGCCGTCGCGATGCTTTCGCTCGCGATCGTGGTGCTCGGCCTTTTCGCTGCACCGCGTTTGGCGATCGCGCTCTTGCCGTCGTTCGCCCCACCGGTCGTCAGCGTCACCGTCGCGTACAGCAACGTCTCGCCGGAGACGATGGAGTCGACGATTACGCGGCCGATCGAGAACGCGGTCAGCCGCGTCGCCGGCATCGACTTCATCGAGTCCAACTCGTTCCAAGGTCTCGCGATCGTGCGCGTCCAGTTCGAGTTCGGAACGGACATCAACGTCGCCGCGGTCGACGTCCAGCAGCAGGTCGCCCGCATCCGAGCCTCGCTGCCGAACGACCAAGCGTTGCAAGAGCCGCAGATCGCGAAGGCCGATCCGAACGCGACGCCCGTGCTCACGGTCGCCGTGTCCGATCCGCTCATGACGCAGAGCGCGCTCTCGGATCTGATCGTCAACTCGCTCTCCGACGAGTTCGCGTCGGTGCACGGCGTGGGCAGCCTCGGCGTCTCGGGCGTCGCACAGCGGGCGATCGTCATCGAACCGGACGCGCACAAGCTGGCGGGGGCCGGGCTCACCATCGATACCCTCCTGCAGCGGACCAAGAACGAGAACGTCGAGCTGCCCGCGGGGGTGATCCAGATCGGGCGCAACGAGTACGGTATTCGGACCAGCGCGCTCTTCACCGCGCCCGGCCAGATCGCCGACACCGTGATCACCGTCGCGAGGGGTGCGACCGTTCGTTTACGCGACGTCGCGGTCGTACGCGACGCGATCCAGGAGCAGCGTGTCTTCTCGCGACTGAACGGCTCGCGGTCCGTGCTCCTCACGATCACGGCGCAACCCAACGCCAACATCGTCGCCGTCGCGGGCGGGGTGAGCCGGAAGATCGATGAGATCAAAGGCCGCTACCCCAGCATGCAGTTCTCGACCCTCCTCGATCAGCGCGAGTTCATTCTCGATGCGGTCGCGTCGCTCGAGCACACGGCGGTCTACGGCGCCATTCTCGCCGTCTTGATCATCTTGCTGTTCCTGCATTCCTGGCGCGCGATGCTCATCGTCGCGGTCTCGCTGCCGGTTTCCATCCTCGGGACGCTCTTCATCGCGTACGTGTACGGGGAGACCCTCAACGTGATGACGCTCGGCGGCTTGGCGCTGGCGGTCGGGCTGATCGTCGACGACGCGGTGGTGGTCATCGAGAACATCTCACGCTTCCTCGCAATGGGGATGTCGCCCGAGGACGCGGCCGAAGGCGGGACCGCGCAGATCATGGGCGCCGTCGTCGCTTCGTCGATCACCGTCATCACGGTGTTCTTCCCCGTGCTCCTCATACCGGGGCTGCAAGGACTGATCTTCGGGCCCTTCGCGATCGTGGTGATGAGCGGGGTCGCGATCTCGCTCGTGGTCGCCGTCACGGCGGTGCCGATGCTTTCGGCCGAGATGCTGCGCCGCGACGAGATGGATTCCGCCGCCGCGCACCGGAACCGCTTCGGCGAGGCGTTCGACCGCGCGTACGGCAGGGTCGCGAGCGGCTACGCCCGTCTCCTCGCAGCCTCGCTCGATCGTCCGGCGATCGTGCTCGGCTCCGCGTTCGCGCTGATCGCGATCGCCGCGCTCGCGATGCGGCTCGGTGTCGTGCCGACCGAGATCTTCCCGCCGTCGGATACGCGATTCGTCCAACTCGGATTGCAGACGCCGAACGGCACGGCGCTTGGGATCACCGACCACGTCTCGGCGATCGTCGAAGACGCGCTCCGCAAGGATCCGCGTGTCGTCGCGGTCGGTGCGACGGTCGGCGAGGTGGGCGCGGGCGGGACGGCGCGCTCGATCACCAATCGCTCGACCCTGCAGATCACGCTCAAGCGCGGAACGGACGGCAGCGCGGCGGCTGCGTTCGTCAGCGATTGGCGCCGGCGCTTGAGCGGGAACGCGAAGCAATCGGATCGGCTGCTGGCGCCCTCCGAGGCCGCGGACCTCCGTAGCGCGATGATCGGGACGATCGCGCGCGGCCAGACGATCGACATCGTGCAGCGGCAGATCTCGCAGGGGCAGACCGCGCTCGAGCTCGAGATCTACGGACCCGATCTCAAAGGGTTGCAGGACGTATCCGACGGTGTCATGGCCGCGATCTCGGGCATCCCCGGCGTCGGTGATCCCGACAAGAACGTTACCAACTCGCAACCCGAGGTGCGGGTCGCGATCGACCGAAGGCGCGTGAGCGAGCTGGGCTTCGGCACGGGCGACGTCGCGCAACTCATCAGTTCGGCGACGAACGGCTCGATCTCGACCTACTATCAAATCAACGGCATCCAATATCCGATCGTCGTCGAGCTCCCGCCGAACCAGCGCCGCTCGTTCGGCTCGCTGCAAGGATTGGAGTTTACGCCGCCCGGCGCGGGCGCTGCGACGTCCAACGCGTCACCGTCACCGGTCGGCTTGACGCTCGGCAGCGTCGCGCAGATCTCGCAGGGCCTCGGTCCGTCCGCGATCAGCCGCGAGAATCGTCAGCGACGGGTCGAGATCCAGGCGCCGCTCGCCGGACGGCCGCAGGGGCCGGTCCTCGTCGACACGGCGAACGTGTTGGCCGCGTATCCGTTCCCGGCGGGCTACCGCTGGGAGTTCGGACCGGAGATCATGCGCGGCCAGAACAGCTTCAGCTCGCTGTGGCTCGCGGTCGGTCTCGCGGTGCTGCTGATCTACATGTTGCTCGCGACGCAGTTCGAGTCGTACGTCGATCCGCTCGTCATCATGGTTTCCGCGCCGCTCTCGCTGGTCGGAATCCTCTCGGCGCTGCTGATCACGCACCGCGCGTTCGGTCTGACGGCGTTCGTCGGCTCGCTGATGCTGGTCGGGATCGCGGTGAAGAACGCGATACTCGTCATCGAGTTCACCAAGCAGCTGCGCGAGGAAGGGAAGCCCGTCCGCGAGGCGTTGCTCGAAGCGGGCCCGCTCCGGCTGCGACCGATCCTGATGACGACGCTCGCGACGCTCGGCGGTATGCTCCCGCTGGCGCTCGGCATCGAGGTCGGGAGCTCGACGCAGGCACCGCTTGCGACGGTGGTGATCGGCGGTCTGATCGCGTCGACGGTGCTCTCGCTGCTCGTGGTACCCACGCTCTACCTGGTCGTCGCCAAGCGGCTCGGAAACCGCTTCCGCTCGCGCCGCCGCATCCCGTCGACGACGGCCGAACTCCAGGCGAACCAAGTGCGCTAGCCGCGAACTCGGGGCAAGCTCACCGCGCGAAGTCGCGTGACTTCACGTTCTCAAAGCGAAAGATGGGTCACGCCAAGACCCTAGCTCGAGGGTACGAGCTAGTGTCCTGACCCATTAATACGCTGGCGTTTCGTCAGCTTATTTGCTACAGTAAGGGTATGCCGAATCGTCCCGCGATACGCCTTGCTGTTCGC
>CALEYW010000018.1 GCA_937927945.1 uncultured candidate division WPS-2 bacterium
AGGTGGGTCCGCCTTATCCCGGCGGAAGTGGGTTCACCTTATCCCGGCGTCAACAAATGCCGAATAGCCGCGACGGCCGCCCCGGTGACGTGCGCGATTTCTCCGAGGGGGGTCAAGACCTTACGAACGTCCTCGGTGACGCCGCTTTTAAGACCCTGGTCGAAGTGACTGAAAAGCGCGTCGATCAAAACGAGCGCGGCGTCGCAATCGCGCACCGCTTCGCCCAGCGCCCGCCCGTGGCTCGGGAGCGAAAAGCGCTCTCGGTCCTCGCCGATGGAATCGACGTGGAAGATGCGGGACGTGTCTGCCCCTGCGGCGATCAGCCTCGCCTTCAGAATCGACGTACGATCCTCGTCGGCGACAATGACGCAGTTTCGCGGCCCGTCGAAAGGACGTGTTCCATCGGGCATCGGCAGACCGCGGGAGAGTCGCGCCGCAATGTCGAGAACCATCGTGGTTTTGCCGAGTCCCCCGTCGCCCTCGACGATCGTAAGTTCGGCCAAGGGAAGGCGGTCGGGCATGAGCCAGCAGACGCGCGAGAGCGGGACGTCACCCCATTGCGTGAAGTTGACGCCGGGACGCCCTGGCGAACGCTCGGGCGCGAAGCTCGACGCGGCGCGCTCCAAGTCGGGATCTCGTTGCGGATTCATCGGGTGCCGTCCAGACCGAGGCGAAGGCGAGTGAGCGCGGCACGGTTCACGGCTTGTTCGGCCGCGAATGGGTGCGCCGAACCGCGCTGATGGAATAGGCCGCAGCCGTCGCAGTACGACCGCGAGACGAGCCCGCGTTCGATGCGGCGGGGATGCAACAACGACACCGCGACCGACTCCGCGCGATCGTAGTCGGCGCGCTGCGGGCCGTGCGGATCGGCGTCGAGGTGCGCCCACATGCCGGCCGCGTCGGGCCAGCGTTTAACGGCGTCGGCTTTGGCCCGGTGCCAACGCTGAAGCGCAGCGATCTCCACGGCTCGCGCATGGAGCAGCGGCCACAGCGGGTCCACGACGTGCGGAAGCGGGATCTCCCACGGTTCGAGCGCGAGCGGTTTCGGCTCTGGTTCGTCAACGATTCGTGCAACGTGTCGACGCGCGGCTTCGAGGTCACCCGTGAGGAGCGGGACGCCTGCGTATCCGCGTTGCTGTTCGAGTTCGTCTCGACGCCGGTCAAGCGCGCTATGCAGGAGCGTGTCCCGCGTGCCTTTTGGGTCGCGAGCGTAGCGACGTCGCATTGCTTTTCGATCGTCCTCACGCCGACGCAATTCCGCCGGGTTCGAAGGAACGAACAAGTCGCGCAGAGTCAGTCCGAGCGCAGCGACGATCTCCTCCGTGTTGCATCCGGTGAAGCAGTGAACAATGACATTCCCCGCGCTCGTCTCCGCCACCGATAGGCTTCCGCTGCGCCCACCGTGGCAAGTCCCGGAGGCTAGGACGGCGCGCGTCTGCCCTTGGCGCGGCGTCATCGGTCGAACGCGCTCAAGCGTGGCCGTGAGCCGGTCGAACGGCGCGGTAGTCGATGTAGCGTGCGCGTGCGTCGTCATCGCGCGCACCGCACGGCCGGTCATCCCGGCGGCCCGCTGTGCGTTTGGCGGCTCGACCGCTCAATATCCGAGAGCGCGTCGACGTGGACAAACCATCTACGCCGCGAGACGGCCAAGAACCGGACTCTGCCCTCCCGGCACAACTGATACATGCGGTCGCGCCCGATTAGGCCACTGCGGACGGCGGCATGATCGTCCACGCGCACCCAGCACGACGCGGCGGTGTCTTCGCGCGCTTCCAAGTCGCGCTTAGTCATGGCGCAGGCTCGCGAAGCGCCGGCAAGTTACGAACGCTCGCGCACTTGAGCAGCGCTGAGATAGGCTCGCCAAAGGCGGCCTCGAACCGCTCCGCGACCGCCGTCGAAGGGACCGCACCTCGTTCGATCGTGCGGTAGTACGCCGGGCTGATTCCGACGATCGCGGCGGCCTGGTCGTGACTCAGGCCTCGTATCAGCCGCCACGCGCGGAGCCGTGTAGAATCAGTGTCGCTCACAATAAACCCCCTAGCGGATCTGACACGGATACCGTACAATATCCCTATGCGGGAGAATCAAGCCGATGCAATACCCCCTAGTGGGAGCTTCGCGACGTGGCTCGACTCGGCGCTCGTGGACCTCGAGAGCCGCGGGGTCGCGCCATACCGGCTTGCGCGCGTGCTTGCGGAGCTTTCCGCGCGCGAAGGCGGCGGCGGGGACAATAGGCGGAGCGCGCACCGCAATCGGCCGACAGCAAACGGCTATCTGGCGTCGTTCAACAGCCTGCCGAAGCGCGATCTGCGGGAATACCGAAGCGGCAAGCGGCATCCAGGCCCAGCGGTGAGCTTTCGAATGGGAGAGGCCTTAGCCGAACTTGGTGTCGCCGGCGCTTGTGGCCCATTGGCGCTCGTCGTCGCCGGGCACGGTGGCCAGTTTCTTCAGGTTCTACGTAATCTGAATGAAACGCCCGACGTCTCGAAGACTGCTCTAGGGTTGTTCGAGAACGTCCCACTGATCGCCGCAGACCAAGGTGGCCTCATTTCGCGTCTCGAGCATGCGCGCGATCCGCGCCTTTCCGATAGGCTTCGCGCTGCATTGCAGGAGATGGCTCGGGACCTCGGGGTCCCTTACGAACGCCCGACTTATTGGCAGCCGATTCTAACGCAAGCGCGCGACCGCGCTCGAAGCGCAAAGGCGCAACTCGCGGAAGTGCTTTCCGATCAGCGTTCCGTCGATGCCATGCGTCAGGCATTCTTGAAGGTCGCGACGGCGCCGCGCCGCGCGAGTACAACGTCGGCGGTAGCGGACAGAGTTCTCGAGTCTGTCATAGCGCTCGCGCAGCACGATTGGCCCGGCGCGTATCGCCTTGCGGTACGCTGGCACCGGCTGACGTGCCGTGAGCTGGATCCGAAGCGCTTTTACTCCTCGCCTCGCTTCCCGGAAATCGACTCATATTCAGAATTGCTCGACCTGGTTGACGTTCTCGACGTACCGAGAGGGACTGCTAGTGCGTGACCCCGCCAATTCCACCGATCCTGCTTCAAAACAGAAGCGCAAGAAAGTCCCGCAGCGCGGCAAGTTCGGCGTCTACAAACGCGGCGGTGTATGGTTCGCGATCGTTGAGTACCCGCGCGACTCCAAGACTGGGCATCGCACGCGCAAGCGGACAGAAGGCTTCAGGACACAGGACGAAGCCGAAGCCGAGCGCGACCGCCTTCGACACGAGATCCGGTCCGGCGTCGACACCGCGCCGCAAAAGCTCACGTTCGGCGCGTTGCTCGATCGTTGGCTTGCTGGCAAGAGCACGCTATCGGCGACGACGCGCCAGCGTTATGCAGGCCTCATTGCGCGCGTAAAGCCGCACCTCGGCACGAAGTTGGTCGGCAAGATTCGGCCGGCGCACGTCGCGGAGGTCTACGCGACACTCCTCTCGCGTTGCCGTGTCTGCACCCTCGCGACTGGCGGCTCCGTGCGGAAGCACCGCTGCACGTCCGGCCTCTCGCCGACATCGGTCAACCATGTTCACGCGTTGCTCAAGGGTGTGTTCGAGTGGGCCGTTCGGATGCAAGTCCTCGCGCGGAACCCAATCGCGGCCGTCGAGCAGGACGCACCCTCGCGCGCCGCGTCCAAGGTCGACGCGTTCTCGGACTCCGAGATTGTCGCGCTACTGGCGGCGGCGCGCGAGACGCGCTGGGCACGCTGGGACACTGCCATCATGCTCGCGCTGGCGACCGGCGCACGACGTGGCGAGCTCGCGGCGCTGCGCTGGGCCGACGTTCGGCTGGAGACGGCCGAAGGCGTAGAGCGCGGAACGGTGATGATTCGCGCGTCGTTCAGCGAGACGAGCGCGGGCGTTGCGCTCAAGTCGACCAAGACGGGCCGCGAGCGCATGGTCCCCCTGTCCTCGCTGGCGCTCGACGCTCTCGCACAGCAGCGCTTCCGGCAAGCCGAGGATGCCTTCAAGGCAGGCGACGGGTACTCGAGCCAGGGCTTCGTGTTCGCTGACGTGTTCGGCAGCGCGCTGCGTCCCAACGAGTTCACGAACGCGTTCCGCAAGATCGCGAAGAAGGCGGGCGTGAAGAAGCGGCTGCACGACGCGCGCCACTGGACCGCCTCGCATCTGCTTGCCGCCGGGGTCGACGTGCGGACGGTCGCAACGATCCTCGGGCACTCGACGCCCCAGACCACGCTGAACGTCTACGCGCACCAACTCGCGGGGCTGAAAGAAGCCGCTATCGACAAGCTCGACGTCCGGCTCCGCGCTGCGATCGATCGCGGACGTGGCGGCGAAAAGTAGGGTATTTCGAGCCCAGGGTTGCGTAAGGGTTGTGTTCCTCATGCGGAGGACAAAAAAAAGCCCGTGGTTACGGGCTTTTCATGGTAGCGCCAACGGGAGTTGAACCCGTCTCTCCGCCTTGAAAGGGCGGCGTCCTAACCGATAGACTATGGCGCCGGGGACCGGGCGAAATTGCCCGTTCGGCGCCGCCGGACCTGCGTGGAGCGTTGCTAAAAGGCGCCTAATCCGTTCGGCGAACCGAGCGTCGTGTCTCCGGCAGGAATGCCGGCCACTTGGTGCAGTTTGGACGATTTCGCGTATAAACTCACCGCTCCGGTGGCCTGGGCATTGAAGTCGCCGGCTGCCGCATACAGACCCGCGACGAATGGCGCGCCTGCGCTCGTGCCGCCGAGGACGATCCAGCCGCCCGATTGCGTGTCGTACACCGCCAGGCCGGTCGCCGCGTCGGCGACGAACGAGACGTCGGCGACACCACGATTCCCGCAGGCCGCGATCTGCCACGTGGGCCGCGCCACGTACGCACTGCATCCGGTTCCGCTCTTGCTCAAGGCGGTTTCCGACCAGCCGCGCAGGTTCTGCGCGCGCGTGAGCGTCGTGCCCCCGACCGCGATCACGTTCGCCGACGACGCCGGAAACTCCACGCCGGGTTGATCGCCGACGCTTGCGGTGACCGCGATCCCGGGGTGCGCGTAGTGCACGTCCAGCGCCGTCGCTTCCGCCGACTCGGGAGCACCATAGCTGTTGCTGATGGCTGCCGGGTGCGTCGCGGCGATCGCGTCGACCGCTTGCGCGAGCGCGGTCAAGTCATTGGTTGCCGCT
This sequence comes from uncultured candidate division WPS-2 bacterium, assembly GCA_937927945.1. Taxonomy (GTDB): domain Bacteria; phylum Vulcanimicrobiota; class Vulcanimicrobiia; order Vulcanimicrobiales; family Vulcanimicrobiaceae; genus Vulcanimicrobium. Next base: position 5,126 of record CALEYW010000018.1, read on the forward strand.
TCGACGAGCGTGATGCGGCACGTCGGGCATGCCGACGACGCCATCGCGAGATCGAGCGAGATCTCCATCGACCAGCCGGTATTGGCCTGCGGGTTTGCGCCGCGCTGCAAGCTGCCGTTGAGCTTCGAGAAGCAGCCGTTGGCCGTCGTGCACGGCGGCAGGCCGAACTGCGAACGGTAGACCGCGAGGTCCGATTCGGCCGACGGATCGTCGAACGCATCGACGATCGCAATCGTCGGTCCGTTCGCCGTTGCTCCGCCGAAGGGAGCCTGAAGCCCGTACGCCGACCACAATTGTCGCGGCGTGTAGCCTTTCACCGACCATGGATGGGGATTGGGATTCGCTCCGGCGGCCGTGTTGCGCAGCGTGTGGCACTGGAGCAATCCCGAGCACGCAGGAGTGAGCACGAGATTGACGACGGAGCCGACCAGACCGATCAGCCCGCCGAGCAAGCCCGGCGTCGGCGAGGGCGACGGCGTCGGCGTCGGCGAGTCGCCTGGCAGCGCGCGACTCGACGCAATGTGCCGATCGCCAACGGATCCTGAAGGGACCACAGTCCCACCGGCCGAGCACGCAGCCAATGCAGCGACGATCGCGATCGCGGTGAGCGATCGGGTCGAGACGGGAAACAGCGGTTTTCTCACAGCATTCCTTTGCGCTACGTGCGGTTGGTGACGACGTCGATCATCGCGTCGACGATGATGGGGTCGAATTGCGAACCCCGATGGCGTTCGAGTTGTTCGAGCGCAACCGCGGGAGCGAGTGGAGGACGATAGGGGCGTCGCCCGATCATGGCGTTGAACGCATCGGCGACGGCGACGATGCGAGCCGAATTCGGAATCGCACCGCCGGCGAGCCGATCCGGGTATCCGTTGCCGTCAAATCGCTCGTGGTGGTTGCGGACGGCGGGCGTCAAGTGCGTGGCGAGCGGAGTCGTTGCTACGATCGCCGCACCGTCCTCGGCGTGCCGGCGCATCACGACCATCTCGTCTTCGGCGAGCCGGCGCGGCGCGTTGAGAATCTCGCGGGGTGTCGAGATCTTGCCGATATCGTGAATCAGCCCGCATCGGGTGACGTGAACGGCATCGTGTTTGGCGAGTGAGAGCCGACGCGCAAGCCGGGCGCACCACGCGGACACGGCGCGCGAATGCTCGGCGGTTAATGGATCGCACTGATGCAGGCGGGTGAGCAGATCGTCCAGCACGACATCGATCTCGTCGATCACTTCGTAGGTCGCGGGCTCGCGGACCAGCCGTGGGCGGCCGGCGAGCCGTTCGACCTCGCCGCGGACGACGTCCAGCTCGGCAGCGTCGAGTCCGGTTGGGGCGATTTCGGCGAGTGCGCTGGACACGGCTTCGGCGGCGACGGTCATGACGTGAGGAACAGGAAGAATACCGGCGTACCGGTCGCAGCTCGCGTCGACCCAGGAGAGGAGCGGCGTCCAATCGGCCGCGCCGACTGCCGTCCCAAACCGCTCGACGAAGCGCATGCCCAGAATCTCGGCGGCGACCGTACGGTCGGAAGCAGCCAGGCGCGCCAGCACAGCCGTCGTGATGTCGCGGCTGCGCTCGGTCAAAGCTGCGGCGAGACGGCCATCGCCTCGACGTGCAGATCGGCTGCTTACGTACACGGGTTCTCTCCAGCGGCTCGATATGTCTCACACCCAGCAACCGTGCCCAAGATCACACTACAGCACGAGCGTGCCGAACGCACTACTCAACTTTAGGTAAGGATAGTGAAAAGGGTGATCCTTTATCGAGCGCCGGCACGTCGCTCGACGATGACGCCTTCGCGGATCGCGGACGCCACGGCCTGACGGCGGCCGCTGCAGCCGAGCTTTCGGCAGATCGTCCGGATGTGAACGTCGATCGTTTGGGAGCTGCGGTCGAGCTCGGCGCCGATCTCTTTACTAGTGGCGCCGGCGGCCACTCGTTCGAGGACGATCCGTTCGGTCTCACTCAGCAGGCCGAAGCGGGCCCGATCGGTCGACGGCAAAGGGAGCGCCCCGAGAAAGCGCGCCACGCCGCCGAGGTCGAGCGTTTCGAGCCGATCGAGGCATTCGGCGAGCGGCGGCTCACCGTGCCACCCGCTGGTCCACCGGGCGTGCAGCGCGCGGATCGCATCGACCAAGGCTTCGAAGCGCGGCCCGCCCTTCCGGGCGAGAATCCGCAGCCCCGCAAGGCCGCTGCGCGCTCGGCCCTCGTGGGCCAACAAAATCGTTGCGATCGCAAGATACGCCTGCGTCCGAAGCGCCCAGCGGTCGCTGGGGTCGACCTTGCGCAGTGCTTTGCGGCTGCGGAGCATGGCTTGCGTGGCATCGCCCCGACGGCCCGCGGCGGCGGCGTAGACCGCAGCTTCGGCCCAGCGTTGTGCTCGCCGATCGTCGTCGAATTGATTCTCGGCGCTCGGCGCGAGCAGCGAATACGCATGATCGAAGCGGCCGTCCCAGCTCGCGCGCAGCGCCTGCGCAGGCAAGAGCGCTTCGCTTGCCACCGGAGTGAGAAAGACCTCCAACTCGCGCAGCTCCGCATCGAGCCGTTCGATCGCGGCGACATCGCCGGCGAGGACCTCGAGTTCGTAGACGTTGAGGGTTGCGAAGAGGCGCAGTTGCGGGCTGCCGGCTTTGCGCGCCGATTCGGCGAGCCGATGGAGATAGCGGCGGCTCGCAGCCGCATCGTCGTCGACATCGATCGCGAGGACGTACAGCACGCTCAACGCGCGCGCGGCCACGTCGTAGTTTAGCGCCGACTCGGCGAGTTCGAGCGCGCTGGTCGCAAGATCTTTGGCCGACGCAAAGTCGCGATCGTTCAGCGCCACGAACGCCGCTTGGTGAAGAATTCGCGCGCGTTGAACGGGGTCGCGCACTTCGCGGAGTCCCTGCAACGCACGCCGCGCTGCGGAACGGGCTTCATTCATCTTCCGCGCCGTAACGTAGGCCGTTCCCATCAGCGCCCACAGCGCTGCGTCGAGTTCGCTCTTTTCAACGGTACGCGCAGTTTCGTCTTCGAGCAGTGCGACGGCATCGGGGCGCTCGCGACGCACCAGCTCGAGACCGAAGCGCACGACGATCTCGCGGCGCAATGCGGGACCTGCGGCATCGAGCGCGATGTGGAACCACGCCTCGGCGAGATCGAACTGATCGTCGAGCGACGCGAGTGCGGCCTTCAGCGCAAGGCCGAGTGGTCGCGCTCGGAGCTCTTCATCAGGAATCGCAGCGAGCGCCTCTCGGACCACCGTCGTCTCGCCAAGGTCGATCGGGTCGAACCCGCGCGATTCGAGCGCGTCGGCGATACGTGCCGGATCACCGCCGCGAATCCGCAGCACGATGCCGTCCGACCAGCGGCCGACGGCGGCAAGTGCAGCAGCGACTTCGTCGATCAAGCGCGCGCGCCGCTCCGCGTCGAGCCCGTCCATCCGCGCCAGAACGACGCGCCGGTATGGATCGTGATATGCGAACCATCCGCCGTCCACATCATAGATGAAGCCCAACTCTGCGAGTTCGGCGATCGCGTCGGAGGCGACGTATCCGAGGCGGACGAGGAGCGCTTCATCGAAGCGGGCGGCGAGGGCACTGTGAAAGACGCGATCCTGCGCCGTTGCGTCACGCGCGCGCAGTGCCGCATCGACCAACGCGTCGTAGAGTGCCTCGCGCGACTCTGAAGCGTCCGTGATCCCGGCACTCAACGCGACGGACAGGCCTAACGGCCAGCCTTCGGTACGTTCGTGCAACTGCTGCAGTGCGCGCTCGTCGAGCGGCACCCGCATGGTCGTCGCCGCAGACCGCAGCTCGTCGAAATCGACGCGAAGGTCGGCGTCGTCGACGGGAAGGTTGATGATCCCCGTCGCCATCCATCGTGCGACGGGCAGAAAGCCCGTGTCGCGTCCGATCAAGATCCAGCGCAAGCGCGGGACGGTCGCATCGATCAAATGCGTCAGGAACTCCGCGATTCGCGGCACCGCCAGCACATGGTGCAGCTGATCGAGAACGATCGTCGTTTCGATCGCGGTCAGATGCTCGCGCGCCCAAGCTAGCGCAGCATCGTCGTCTTCATCCGCGGCGAAGCGCAGGGCAGCCGAGGCTCCGGACGAGCGCATCGCCGGGATCAGCTCTCCGAATGCCGCTCCGAAGCCGCGAAGGAATTCCGACGGCGACGCATGTTCGGGCGCAGCATCGAAGCGAACGTACGGAATGTGTCGCAGCGCGAGATATTCCCGCACCGCGGTGCTCTTGCCGCTTCCCGCGCTCGCAACGACAAGCGCCGCCGGTGCTTCCACGGCAACGTCGATGCGGGCGTATAAACGCTCGCGAGAAAAAACGGCGGCCAACGAGGCGATACGGCCTCCCGGAATGAGGAAAAGCGTGGGCCCGGCTGGATTCGAACCAGCGCGCTACCAGTTATGAGCCGGCTGCTCTACCGCTGAGCTACGGGCCCGCGCTTCCTCGTTCATTCGGCGCCACGGGCGGTGAAGTCCCCGCGCCCCCTTGCCGGGCTAGCCTCTGCCGGGCTAGCCTCTGGAGAGAGCTTTGAACGCGCTCCTCCCGGGGTAGCGCGCCGTGGTGGGGCCGAGCTCGTCGGCGATTGCCATGAGGCGGTTGTACTTGGCGGTCCGGTCGCTGCGGGCCAGCGAGCCGGTCTTGATCTGGCCGGCGCCCGTGGCGACCGCGAGGTCGGCGATCGTCGTGTCTTCCGTCTCGCCCGAGCGATGGGAGATGACCGCGCGATAGCCCGCCTTATGGGCCATCTCCACGGCGTCGAGCGTTTCCGTGAGCGTCCCGATCTGGTTGACCTTGACCAGGATCGCGTTGGCGCTGCCCTCGCGGATGCCGCGCTCGAGCCGCTCGACGTTGGTGACGAAGAGGTCGTCCCCGACCAGCTGGACGCGAGCGCCGAGCGTACGGTTCAGCAGCTGCCAGCCCTCCCAATCATCTTCGCCCAGCCCGTCCTCGATCGAGACGATCGGATAGTTGCGGCAGAGCCCTTCGTACAGCCCGACCATCTGCGCCGAGTCGAACGGATGGTCGTCCGGCTTGTGCGGCCAGTATTTGCCGTCGCGGAAGAACTCGGTCGCGGCGGCGTCGAGCGCGATGCCGACCTGCTCGCCGGGCACGTAGCCAGCCTTCTCGATCGCTTTCACGAGCATCGTGAGCGCGTCGTCGATCGTGTCGAGCTTCGGCGCATAGCCGCCTTCGTCACCGACGAGGGTCTGGTGTCCGGCGTCATGCAGCGTCTTGCCCAGCGTGTGAAAGATCTCCGCGCCGCAACGGACGGCGTCGGCGATGTTCGTCGCGCCGAGCGGCACGATCATGCACTCTTGAAATTGCAGCGCGCCTTCGGCGTGCTTGCCGCCGTTGATGACGTTCATCATCGGCACCGGCAGCGTCGCCGCGGACGGTCCGCCCAGATAGCGATAGAGCGGCACGCCGAGCGACACGGCAGCTGCGCGCGCGACGGCGAGCGAGACGCCGAGCAGCGCGTTCGCGCCGAGATTCGCTTTGTTCGGCGTGCCGTCGAGCTCGATCAGCGTGCGATCGATCTCGCGCTGCGACGTCGCGTCGAGCCCTTCGAGCGCCGGGCCCAGAATCTCGTTCACGGCGGCGACGGCTTTGAGCACGCCTTTCCCGTTGTAGCGTTTCGGATCGCCGTCGCGCTTCTCGACCGCTTCGTAGGCGCCCGTCGACGCGCCCGACGGGACGAGCGCCTCTTCGACCGCGCCGAACGAGGTCGCGACCGCGACCGCGATCGTCGGATTTCCGCGTGAGTCGAGCACTTCGCGGGCGCGAACGCTCTCGATGAGGGGGCGGCCGTTGCCGCGCAGCGACTCTATCGACATCAGACTACTTCGCAGCGAGCCAGATCGCGAGCGCGTGCGCGCGCGGAAACAGCTCGTCCTCGCGGAAGAAGATCGCGATCTCACGCTCGGCCGACGCCGGTGCGTCCGACCCGTGCACGAGGTTGCGGCCGATCGTCTGACCGTAGTCGCCGCGGATCGTCCCCGGCGTCGCCTTGATCGGGTTGGTCGCACCAATCGTCGAACGGCATCCTTCGATCGCGTCCTCACCCTCGATCACCATCGCGACGACGGGCGTGGCGGTGATGTAATCGACGAGGCCGGCGAAGAACGGCTTGCCGTCGTGTTCGGCGTAGTGCCGCTTCGCCTGCTCCTGGGTCACCTGCATCAATTTCAGGCCGAGGACCGCGTAACCGCGCCGCTCGAAGCGCGCGAGGATCTCGCCGGCGAGTCCGCGGACGACCGCATCGGCTTTTGCAAGAATCAAGGTCCGTTCGAGTGCCATAGCGGAGGGGCTATTTGTGCCGGACGATGACGTACCTCTCCTCGATGCCGAACGAGTGCGCAACGCGCTCGCCGGAACCCGCTTCGCCGACGTGCGCGCCGTGCGCGAGACGGGCAGCACGAACGACGACGCGGCGGCGCTGCTCGGCGATGCGTCGGCGGCCGGTGCGACCTTGGTCGCAGAGTTCCAGACGTCCGGTCGCGGGCGCACAGCGGGACGGGCCTGGATCGCACCGGCCGGCAGCGCGTTGCTCTTCACGACGATCCTTCCGGTGAACGTCGCCGCCGCAGCGCTCTGGGCAGTGCCGTTCTGGGCGGCGCTCGCGGTCGCCGACGGGGTCGAAGAGGGCTGCGGCGTGCGGCTCGACCTGCGCTGGCCGAACGACCTCGATCTCGGCGCGCGCAAGGCGGCCGGGATCCTCTGCACGTCGCGGGTGGCCGGCAGCGAGGCGCAGGTCGGCTGCGGCATCGGTCTCAACGTGCGCCGCCCCGGCGACGCCGCGCTCGCCGCGATCGTTCCGCCGCCGGCGTACCTCTCCGACGTCGCGCCGCACGTCGAACGAGAGGCCGTGCTGGCCGGCATTCTCGGCGCGATGGACGGCCTGGTCGACGCGCTCGCCCGACCGGACGCGATCGCGCGGGCCTGGGAAGAACGCGCCGGCCTGCACGGGCGGCCCTACCGGCTCAGACTCGACGCCGACGGCACGGTGATCGCCGGGACGGCCGTCCGGCTCGACCCCGAAGGCGGCCTCGTCGTCGAGGTCGAGGGACGCGAGCGCATCGTCTACCTCGCGGACGCGCGCGTCGTGACGTAGGCCGCTCTCGGGCGACTAGAGTATTTTGCTGAGCACGACGCAGGCGTGCTCGTCACCCGGCCATTTGAACAGTCCGACGCCGCGAAAACCGCGCCGATGATAGTACGCGACGAGCGGCGCGTTCTTCGCCGCCGTCTCGCAAGCCAGCTCGATCTTCGCCTCGTCGCGCGCGAGCCGTTCGACCGCGTCGAGCAGCGCGATCCCGATCCCGCCCTTCTGCTTGCCGGGCGCGACGGCGAACTGGCCGAACGTTCCGACGTGGGCCCGGCGATACCACTCGATCGCCGCGGCTTCCGACGCGGACGGCGCGCTGCAGTAGGCGACGGTGCCCACGAGCGTCTGCCCGTCCAAGGCGACGAAGCCGATTCCGCGCGCCAGCCACTCGCGAGTCACCGCGTCGTCCTGCGTGGCGGCGACGTACTTCATCCCCTGCGCCACGTACGGCGCGTAGGCGGCGTTCAGCAGGGCCGTGATCGTCGCGACGTCGTGACGGTTCGGATCGAAGCGCTCGATCCGAACCGCTCCGCCGCTACCTTGCGATGCCGCCGAGTGCAACGTTCGCCGCCCCCAGCACTGCGATCGCGTTCGCTTCGGCCGATGCATCGACGCTGAGCGCCAAGTTCGCGGTCGACGTGACGCTTGCCGGTTTCGGAATCATCTTCGCCGAGACGCCCCCGTCTTTGAGTGTCTTGGTGGCGATCATCGTGTCGGCGTTCGACGCGAAGTACAGGACGACGTCAGCCATCGATCGTCACTTCGAGCCGGTCACCAATTCGTTGAGGCCGGCTGCCACGTCGTTGAGCTCGCCGACGCGCGCGACGGCCTGCTGCGTGCGCTCCGCCATCTCGGTGGCGAGCGCATCGATCACGACGACGTCGCCGAGGATCTCCGCGTTGAGCGCCGAGGCGGCCACGATCTTCTCCGAGACACCCTTTGCGGTCGCAACTCCGCCGCTCGACGGAGCGTCGACCTCGGTCGCCGCCTGCATCAGCAGTTCGCCCTGTCTCTCGACCGCCTCGCGGGTCTGCGCGACGTGATCGCCCGAGACTTCGCTGCCGACGATGACCAGCGAGAGTTCCTTTGCCGATTCGCGCACCTGACGGCTGCGCGCAATCAGTTGCCGCGAGATGCGCTCGACGACCGGGATTGCGATGATCAGCCCGATGACGATGCCGGCCAAACCCCACAGCAGCAGCGAGTTCACGGTGTGCTGCTGGATGTCGGTGAAGGTTGCCAGCGGGACGCCGAACCAGCGGGCCGCGATCGGTTGGTTCTGATCGTTGAGGAGCGGTTCGACGCGGGCCAGGTAGCTGACCGATCCTTCGCGGTCGATCCCCGAATACGGCTCCGTGACGTGCCGCAGCTTCTGCGGCGCGTTCTCGTCCACGAGTCGCGTCCCGTCGGGGCGCGAGATCGAACTCGAGATCAGCTGGTCGCCGAAGATCACGGCGGCCTTCCCGCCGAGCGCATGCGCCGCCTGATCGACCACGTCATAGTAATGGTTCATCACCAGGCCGCCGTACACGGCACCGATGGTCCGCTGATTCTCATCCGAGATCGGCGTCGCGGCGATCAGCGCCAGACCGTCGGAAACGCCCTCGTGTCCGGATGCCGCCGCTTCGATTTGCGGCAGCAGCTGTTCCGGCTCGAGTTCGTCGTGCGGCAGCACCGCCGCGCTGTTGACGGTCTCGCCGCTGAGCGCGCGTGCGATGTACGGCGAGCTCAGCTTGTTTCCGACGGCGCCGGCGTTGGCGCGCGCGATCACTCGACCGCCCGCGTCGACGACGGTGAGAAACGAAAGTCCGCCCTGTCGCGCGATGCCGGTCAGAGTCCCCTCGAGCATCTTCGTGTTGCGGGCTTTCGCACCGCGCTTGATCGCTTCGTTGATCGCCGATTGCGAGACGAGCAGCGAAACCGAATCCTTCTTCTGGTCCCAATATCCGGCGAAACCGGTCGAACCGCTGGTGACTTGCTGTGCGGCGAGTTTGTTCAGGTCGGTCGCCATCGTCTGGCGCGCCGCGATCGCACTGATCGCGGTGGAGATCAGGATCGCCGCAAGCAGCGTCCCGATCATCTTCATGCGCAGGCCGAGCTTCATGCGGGGGTTCCCTCCTTGCGATCCATGATGGTATAGCGTCCGAGCTGGCCGTCGATCGATGCGGCGCGTTGGTTCATCTCTTCGACCGACCCCAAGATCCGCTGCGCCGCCGAGGTGACCTCGGCGTTGACGTAGGTCAGCACTTCGACCGACGAGGCGTTCTGCGACGAGATCGCGGTGATCGAATCGAAGGCACTCGACACTTCGCCGGAATGCGACGCCATCTGCGTCGTCGCGGCGAGGTTGGACGCGACCGAGCGAGTGATCTCCTCGATCGAGCGGATGACGCGGAACGTGTTTTCCGACATCGACCGCGTCACCGAAGAAATCTGGCTGATCTGCTGGTTGGAGCCGAGCACCGCGTTTACGATGTCGCGGAGCGCGCCGGAAGCGTTGTCGGTCGACGAGACGCTTTCTTCGAGGCGTTCGTTCAAGCGCGTCATCGCATCGGTGACCTGCGTGATGACGCTTTGGGTCGAGCCGATGTGGCCGGCGATCTCCTTGGTCGCCTGCACGCTGCCGTCGGCGAGCTTGCGAATCTCCGACGCGACGACGGCGAAGCCGCGGCCATGCTCGCCGGCGCGCGCCGCCTCGATCGCCGCGTTGAGCGCGAGCAGGTTGGTCTGCTCGGCGATCCGATCGATGACCTTGACGATGTCGCCGATCTGGTCCGAATTGACCCCGAGCCGGCGGATGTCGGCCGCGAGCTCCTCGATCGTCGTGCGAATCGTCGCCATCGCGTCGACGATCGTGTGAATCGCCGTGCCGCCGCGATCGGCGGTGAGCGTCGTCTCCGACGAGATCGTCAGCAACGAGTCGACCTGCGCCGAAACCTGCTCGATCGAAGCGGACATCGTCGTCACCGAGAGGGCCGTCTCGTCCAGCGAACGCGTCTGCTGTTCGGCGGATCCCGCGAGATCGTTGATCGCATCGGTCATCGCGCGCACCTTGCTCAGCGCGCCTTCGACGATCTCGCCCTGCTCGAGGATCCCCTCTTCGAGCTGTTTCTGGGCGATGGCGCCGCCCTCGATGACGGCCAGCGAGCTCGACGCCGTCGCGTGCAGCTCGCCGCCCGACGATCCCAGCTGCCGGGCCTCGCGATGCATCGAGCCGAGGAAGTCGCGGATGCCGAAGATCAGCTTGTTCAATCCGACGGCCAGATCCGCGAGCGGGCCATCCGCGACGGCAAGATTCTTGGTCAGATCGCCGGCCGCGACTTCGCGAACGCCCACGGTCAGCGCGGCGATGCTCGCGCCGAGCGGGCTGCCGGCGGGCAACGCGAGCCGATCGCCGCCGCCCAGAGAGAGCACGTCGGCCGACTCACGGTCGGCCTCGACGGGTGCCCCGAAGATCCACGCCAGCACCGTACCGGCTACGAAGATCGCGATCGAAGCCGTGACGGCTCCGCGCGACCCGTACGGCGGATGGGCCAAGTACGCCGCCAGACCGGCGGCCAGTGCCGCCACGAGACCGGCGCCGCGACCGGCGAGCACGGCGCCGAGGCCGACAGCGGCCAGCGCGATGGGGGCTAGCTCGGGCAGCCCGGGGCAGCCCGCGAATGCGGCTGCGACCGCGACGGTAAGCATCGCGAACACACGGCGGCCGGCCGGCGACGACCGTCGTCGGACGGCGACGAGGCGCTCCAGGGTCAGTCTCAACACGGGCCCTCGGACAATATGAAAGACGGCAACAGGATCAGCACGCACCCATCATGCAACTTCTCTTGAGTGTCGGCCGTTCGGCAGGTCGCCTTGAGTGCCTTGCCCCGCCGATCTGCGGAACTGCAGCGCTACGCGGACTTATTGGCCCGGCTGCGCCGCTCGCACGCCTCGCAGAAATGCGAATACTTGTTGTCGGTGTCGAACACGGAGTTCGAATAATACATCGCGCAGCGCGCGTTATAGCAATGCCGCAAGCCCAGCGCATGGCCGATCTCGTGGACGCTCTCCTTCAGTAGCCGCTGAAAGAGCGCGTTCTCGTCGGGCGGATCGCCGTAGAACTCGGAACGCAGGCGGTGCAGCGATACGACCGCGCAGCGCTGTGCCTCGCTGGCCGACCCGAAGACGAACTGGTGCGACGTCTTGTAGAGGTCGAAGTCGGTGATTCCCAGCACGAGGTCGCCGGTCTCGTACGCCGCGCAGACGCGGCCCACGAGCGAGCCGAAAAACAGTTGCCCACGCGCGCTGTTCAGCGCGGACTTGGGCACCGTGAGCACCGCGCGCACGACGGCGGTCGCGAGGAACCGCTCCTCCAAGCACAGCGAGAGCCGGGTGAGCAAACCCCCGTCGATCGCATTGATCGGTACGATGCTGATCTCGCGCACGGCCGATGGACGGTTTCGGTCCGGCCGTCAGGCGGTCCTGGGCGCCCGCGACACGAAATGCGTTGCGCATGATCGTGGGAATCGGGATCGACCTTGCGGAGGTCGCGCGCTACCACTTCGACGAGCCGACGCGAGCTCGCTTTGCGCGCAAGGTGTACACCGAGGAAGAGATGGGGTACGCGATGCGCAAGCGGCTGTGGGCCGAACGGCTGGCCGGTTTCTTCGCGGCAAAGGAAGCGACGCGCAAGGCTTTCGGGCACGCGATCCCGTGGAACGCCGTCGGCGTCTCGCACGAGCGAAGCGGCAAGCCGATCATTCGCTTCTATCGCGGCTACCAGCGGTTGATCGAAGAACGCGGGGTGCGCGCGATTCACCTGACGATCACGCACACGGCGACCACCGCGGCGGCCGTCGTCATCCTGGAGGGCTGAACCCGTCGTGTTGGCCGTGACTGCGGCGCAGATGCGCGCGATCGACGCGGCTGCCGTCGCGCGGGATGGCGAAGTCGCGCTGATGCGCGCCGCGGGGGACGCGATCGCGCTGTTGATCGACCGCTACGCGCAGGGCGAGGGTCCCATCGTCGCCATCGCGGGTGAAGGCAACAACGGCGGCGACGCATACGCCGCGCTCGCGGCCTACGGCGGGACCCGCCGGCGGATCGTGTACGGTAACGCGGCGGCGGGCGGGAGCGCGGCCCGCCAGGACGCGCGCTGGCGCGCGCGTATCGCCGGCGTCGAAGAACGCCCGCTCCCGCCCGCGCCGGTCGTTTTGCGCGAGGCGGCACTCATCTTGGACGGCGTGCTGGGTGTGAACGCGCGCCTTCCCCTCGACGAACGCAGCGGTGGTCTGGTCGACGCGATGCGGGAGAGCGGCGCGCCGGTCCTCGCGCTCGACGTCCCCACCGGGATCGATCCCACGACCGGCGCGGTCGACTCGGAGCACGCGTTCTCCGCCGTCGCGACGATCGCGCTCGGCCGGCCGAAGCTCGGCTGTTTTCTCGATCCCGCTCGCGATCGCGCGGGGGCGCTGTGGTGTGCAACGATCGGCATGCGCGATGCCGACGCCGGCGACGTCGACCAGCCGCGCAGCGAAGTCCTCGATCCCGTCGGCTTCGCCGCATTGATGCCGGTACGGCCGCCCGACGCCGACAAGCGCAGCTCCGGCGCGCCGCTGATCGTCGCGGGGTCGACCCAATTTCCGGGCGCGGCGGTGCTCGCCGCGTGGGGTGCGGCGCGCGCCGGCGCCGGGTACGTCACCGTCGCCGCGCCCGAAGGTGCGGCCGCCGCGCTGCGCGCGCACCTGGTCGAGCAGGTCGTCGTGACGTACGACGAACGCGATCCGGCCGGCGCGGTGCGCACGATCCTCGATCTCACCGGCCGCAGCAACGCGATCGCGATCGGTCCGGGCCTCGGGTTGTCGGACGCGTTCGGCGAGATCGTCAACGGGGTGCTCGCGGGCAGCGCCGTTCCGGTGGTCGCCGACGCGAGCGCACTCTACCATCTCTCGAAGCGGCTCGACGCGTATCGCGACAAGCCGCTCGTCATCACGCCGCACGCCGGTGAGTTTGCGCGGCTGAGCGGAAAGGGGACGATTGCGCCGGGCGAACGCCTCGCACGGCTGCGCGCGTTCGTCGACGACCACGGCATCGTCACGCTGCTCAAGGGACGCACGACGCTCGTCGCCGGCCGCGACGTCACGCACGTCAACCCGACCGGTTCGAACGCGCTGGCCACCGCCGGCACCGGCGACGTCCTCACCGGCGCGATCGCGACCCTGCTCGCGCAAGGTCTCTCACCGATCGACGCGGCGCGCATCGGCGCCTATTGGCACGGCCGCGCGGGAAGCGTCGCGCTCGCGCACCGGCACCGCGGCGTCATCGCCCGCGACGTCGCCGAGGCGCTCGGCGAAGCCTCGCTCGTCACTGCCGGCGAAGAACCGGTGCTGCTCTCTCCTTGACATCGCCGGCGCTCGGCGTGATACGGTGGTGTGTGCAGAGGTACGAAGAGAAGATGCAACGCGAGATCGTCCTGCCGGAGAAGAAGCCGGCACTGGAGTGGATCCTCGGCCGGGCGGTGCAGAAGGTGAGCCCGAAGCGGCGGCATTCGCTGTTACAAGTCTGGTGGTCGACCCGCTTGACCGAGTGGGCCCACGGACACGGCGAAGTCGGATCCGAATGGCGCTTCCGCATCGCGCCGCCCGGCGAGATCATCCGACCGCTGGTCCCGGATGTCGCCTATCTCTCTTACGAGCGAATGGGCGACGCGAGCGAAGAGGAACTCGAAACGCCGCTGATGGCGCCGAACGTCGCCGTCGAGATCCTTTCGACCGGCGACAAGCGCGCGCACGTTCGCCACAAGATCGAGGTCTATCTCGCGACGGGAGCGGACGCGATCGTCGTCGTCGATCCGCACGCACTCAACGTTTCCGTCCACGATCGCGACGGCGTCACGATCTTCGCGTCGGGCGACGAGTTCGTGCACGATTCGCTTGCGGGGTTTCGCTTCACGATCGACGACATGTTCGACGCGATCCGCCTGCGGAAGCCCTAGCTGGCGCCTTCGAGAAGCGCGTGAAGTCCCGTTTCGTCGAGAATCGGGATGCCGAGCTGTTCCGCCTTTGCGAGCTTGCTGCCGGCCTCTTCGCCGGCGACGACGTAGGCGGTTTTCTTCGAGACGGCCGAGCTGACTTTTCCGCCCGCTGCGACGATCATCTCGGCGGCTTCGTCGCGGGTCAGATTCGGCAGCGTGCCGGTGAGCACGAGCGTCTTTCCGGCCAGTGGTCCAGCGGGGACGCGTTCGCGTTTGGGTGCCGTCATGTCGACGCCCGCATCGCGCAGATGACGAACCATCGCGCGGTTCGGTTCTTGCGCGAAGAACAACACGACGCTGCGCGCGATCTCGGGACCGATGCCCTCGCTCGCCAAGAGTTCATCTTCCGTCGCTTCCGCGAGCGCGTCGATCGAGCCGGAATCTCCGGCCAGTATCGCCGCGTTCTGACCGCCGACCATACGGATCCCCAATCCGAACAGCACGCGCGCCAGCCCGCGCGACTTCGACGCCGCGATCGCCGCGAGGACGTTGGATGCGGACTTCTCCGCCATACGCGGGAGGGTCAGCAGCTTCTGCAAGTCGAGCGCGTAGACGTCGCTCACGTCGTGCACGAGCCGGCTGTCGACCAATGCTGCGGCGAGCTGGTCGCCGATCCCCTCGATGTCCATTGCACCGCGTGAGGCGAAGTGGCGCACCCGCTCGACGAGTTGCGCCGGACACGTCGCGTTGGTGCAGCGCGCCATCACCTCGCCCTCGGGGTGATCGACGTCGGCGCCGCAGACCGGACAGATCGCCGGAAGGTCGTACTGCGGCAGATCGCCGTCGCGCAGTTCGAGCACCGGACCGACGACCCGCGGGATGACGTCGCCGGCGCGAATCACCGTCACGACGTCGCCGGCCCGAATGTCGTTGCTGCGGATGTAGTCAAGGTTGTGGAGCGTCGCGTTCGCGACCGTGACGCCGCCGATGCGCACCGGCTCGAGCACCGCATAGGGGTTGAGCGTTCCGGTCCGGCCGACGTTGACTTCGATCGAGAGGAGCTTCGTGCGCGCTTCGCGCGCGCGAAACTTGTAGGCGATCGCCCAGCGAGGATCTTTGCCGACGCTGCCGAGCTTCGCTTGCAGCGCGAGGTCGTCGACCTTGATCACGACCCCGTCGATCTCATAGTCCAGCGTCTCGCGCAGCTCCTCGAACCGCTCGGCGAACGCAATGACCTCGCCGATCGACGAGACGCGCACCGCGTGCTCGTTCACGCGAACGCCCAGCCGCTGCAGGTACGCCAGCAGTTCCGACTGGGTGCGCGGCGGATCGTCGGCGTCGATCTCGCCCACGGCGTAGGCGTAGAACGAGAGCGAACGCTGCGCGGTCAGCTTCGGGTCCTTCTGCCGCAAGCCGCCCGCGGCGGTGTTGCGCGGGTTCTCGAACGCCCGCAGCCCCTGCTTCGCGCGCGCGACGTTGAGCCGTGCGAAACCGCTCTTGCGCAGGTACGCCTCGCCCCGCACGTCGATGTGCCGCGGCACGGACCCGCCGGCATTGCGCAAGCTCAGCGGGACCGACTTGATGGTCCGCAGGTTGGCGGTAATCTCTTCGCCGACGCTGCCGTCGCCGCGCGTGCCGCCCGCCGTCAGGCGTCCCTCGTCGTAGCGCAGCGAAACGGCGAGGCCGTCGATCTTCAGCTCGCAGGTATAGGCGACGTCGCCTTCGACGCCGCCGAGTTTGCGGACGCGCGCGTCGAACGCGAGCAGCTCGGACTCATCGAACGCGTTGGCGAGACTGAGCATCGGGCGCACGTGAACGTATTCGGGAAAGCCGGATGCCGGCGCGCCGCCCACGCGTTGCGTCGGCGAGTCCGGCGTGCGCACCTCCGGGTGCGCCTCCTCGAGATCGAGCAGTTCGCGCAGCAGCGCATCGTAGTCGGCGTCGCTGATCTGCGGATCGTCGAGGACGTGGTAGCGGTAGTTCGCCTCATCCAGCCGCGCACGCAATTCGCGCGCGCGGCGTTCGACCGCGGTCAGGACCACGAACCTTTCGGCGTCGCAACCTGCACGGCGTAGCCGTCGGGATCGGCGATCACCGCCAGCCGGCCGAAGCTCTCATCGTGCGGTTCCTGAAGGATCGTCACGCCGGCCGTCCTCGCATCGGTGACGAACTTGTCGATGTCGCCGACGTAGAAGGCGAGCTGCAGCGAGCCGGGCTTGACCGTCAGGCTTTCGCTCGCCGGGTGGAGTCCCAGCATGCGGCCGTCGCCGAGATCGAAATCGACCCAGTGCGGCGCCGCGTCCGTGCCGAGCTTGAGCTCGAGAATGGTCCGGTAGAACGCCTTCGAGCGTTCCAGGTCGGAGCTGACGATCATCGCCATCGCAAACTTGGCCACGGCGCGCACGGTTCGACGGGCGCGCGCGGGTTCTTCGTCCCCCTGATCGAAGGCGCGAGCATGAGCACTCCCTCCGAGCGCCAGGCAGCATTTCGCCGGCTGCACGACGGCCCGCCGCTGCTGCTGCTCCCGAACGCCTGGGACGTCATCACCGCGCGGCTCTTCGAAGAGGCCGGATTTCCGGCCGTCGCGACCTCGAGCGCCGCGGTTGCGAACGCGCTCGGCTTCGCCGACGGACGGGATCTCGACGTCGACCTCCACCTGGCGACGATCGCGCGCATCGCCGGCGCGCTGCGCGTTCCGCTGACGGCCGACGTCGAGAACGGATATGCCGACGAGCCGGAGGCGCTCGCTGCGTTCGTCCGACGGCTCGCGGCGACCGGCGTCGCGGGCTACAATCTCGAGGACACGAAAGCCGCGGGCGAACTCTACCCGCTCGACATGCAGGTCGCGCGCATCCGCGCCGCGCGTGCCGCCGCACCCGAACTCTTCATGAACGCGCGCACCGACATCTACCTCGAAGGTATCGGTCCCGCCGAAGATCGGTTGGCCGCGACGACCGAACGGATGCACGCGTTCGCCGCGGCCGGCGCCGACGGCGTGTTCGTTCCCGGCATCGCCGACGCCGCGACGATCGCCGCGCTCACCACGCAGACGACGCTGCCGTTCAACGTGCTCGCCGGTCCGGCGACGCCGGCCGTACCCGCGCTTGAAGCGCTCGGCGTACGGCGGGTCAGCGTCGGCTCGTGGCCGATGCGCCGCACGCTCGGCGTGCTGCGCGACATCGCGAACGAGCTGCACGAGCGTGGAACGTTCGGATTCACCCGCGAGACGGTGATGGCGTACGACGAGGCCAATGCGCTTGCGCGGGGTCGCGGCTAGCGCCTTTTTACGCAAACGAGGCACTCCCGTCGCCGATTCTTTACAAAAAAAACCCGGTTGCGTAAAAGGTGCTTTGCATTCGCCGCTCGGCGGTCAAGCAGGCTACAGCTCGGCAAGGGATGGTCCGATGCCAAGATTACGGGCGTGTGCTGGACCTGCTGAACAAGGATGTTTGCTTTTCATCGGACGACGGCGATATGGTTCTTTACATTTTTCGCCGTCGCCGCCGTATTTTGCACAGCAGTGCACGCCGCGCCGTCCGCCTCGGCGGTGCGGCAGATTCCCTTAGGTCCTCGGCTGACGGCGCCGCGGGCGACGGCGCCCCCTCTGCCGGGCGCGATCCCCTCTCTTGCGTCGGGAGCCGCAGTCCGCCGGCCGCTGAGCGGTCGCGATCTGGTTCGCATCACCGCGAAACGGCCGCCGGCCGTGGCGCTCCGCGACGCACTGGCACGGGCCAAGAAGGGCCGTCACACCCTCTCCGCGAGTGGGGCGACGATCACGCTCCTGGGCGACCATAACGCCTACGCCGTCGCCAATCAGCCCCAGATCGCCGACTTCACGCTGGGCTGGGGCGAGCAGGTCGGGTTCGATTGTTCGAACCTCACCGCGAACGAGGCGAACCTGAATTGGATCATCTTCCCGCCGGACGGGAGCGCCTTCATCAACAAGGCGACGGTCGGCACCGATGGGTTCGGCAACTGCCAAAGCCCGATTCAGGACATCACCCTCTCGACACCCTATGGCAGCGGCACCGACGCGCCGTACGCTGGGGTCTGGGCGGTCGGGCTGCGCAAGCCCAACGGCGACTACGAAGCAGTGACGTACTTCGTCGTCACGAGCCAGCCGCAGCTGCAGACCTACAGCGACGGCGCCCTCAACCATCCGACGCGCGACTTCACCAGCGGTCAGACCATGTACGTCGTCGCAAACGGACTGAACCCGGCCGACTCGTACGCGATCGGCTTCGTACAAACGTCGGTTTCGCCGCTCAAATGCGTGTTCGCGGTTCCTTCGACGTTCGCCGCGCTGCCGAACTGCTTCGCGCAGAGCGTCGCTAACGCGGGGGTCGGGGCCGCGAGCGGGAGTTTCGAAGCGAGTTGGGACACGAGCGTCGGGCCGGCCGCATCGGGCAGCTACACGCTTCAATTGTACGACGTGACGCAGCATCATCTGATCGCAACGCAGCAGGTCGCGCTGCAAAGCGCGACCGTCAGCTGGACGTTGACGCCGTACCAAGGGGCGACGAACGGCACGACCGGATTGCCCGACTTCACCTATGCGTTCGACGGTTTCCTCGATCAGGCGGTGACCGGCCTGACCTTCGGCGTGAGCGGGCTGCCGGCGAACGGCACGTACCTCCTCACGGTGAGCGATCCCAACGGGGCCGTCCTCGCCTCGACGCAGTCGGCGGACGGAAAGCACGTCTCCGCGCCGGCGTCGATGACGGTCGCCGGGGGGGCGGGAACGTCGGCGAAGATCCCGTTCGCGCTGAACGCCGCGAAGAACACCGCGCTCGGACCGACGCAGCTCTTCAACGCCGCCACGACGCTCCTGGCGCAACTGTACGACCCGGTCGGGCAGACGGTGCTTGCGGCGAAGAGTTTTACGCTGCTAGCGTACTCCGCCTCCGCCGCGTGGAACGGAAACGCGTCGGTCAACGCCGCGCCGGGCGGAAGCTGTCAGGCAGGCTACTCACACATCCTCACGGTCACCAACACGTCGGCGAACTACGGAAGCATCAACGGCGACGGCATCGTCGGCATCAAGATCAACGCCGACGCCGCCGGCAGCGCGACGGTCTGCGCGACGAACGGCGACACTTCGGCCACCGACACGGCCGGCAACCTGTGGACGATCACCTATGCCAGCGGCTCCGCCACGGCAACGATCAACAATGCGAAGCCCGCCGCGCTTGCGCCGGGCCAGTCGGTCTCGTTCGCGATCACGATCGCTGCCGCGTCGAGCGCCTGCGGCGGACCGCCCTGCGCGCTGCAGACGCAGATCCTCCCGCTGCACGGCCTCGCGTACAGCGG
Source organism: uncultured candidate division WPS-2 bacterium (assembly GCA_937927945.1). Taxonomy (GTDB): domain Bacteria; phylum Vulcanimicrobiota; class Vulcanimicrobiia; order Vulcanimicrobiales; family Vulcanimicrobiaceae; genus Vulcanimicrobium. The sequence goes on from CALEYW010000018.1 coordinate 24,494, forward strand.
GAACAACACCGTGACGAACGGTCTGCTCGTCGGCGGAAAGAACAACTCGTCGATACCCTCGAACTACGCCTGGGCCGTCACCGGGCCGGGCCCCGGCGCGGGGATCGTCGCGCCGCCGAGCTTCACCCAGATGATGTACGTCTCGGGGACGAACGGCGACCTCACGGCGAGCAGTTTCTATACGGTCACGGCGACGATCCAGAACAACAACCCCGCCGGCAACGCGAACACCCTCAACGACGTCCGCTTCACCTTTCCGAGCAGCTACAATTTTACCACCGGCGGCAACACGCCGACGCTGCTCTCGCTCAAGACCCAAGCCGGCACCGCGATCAACGGCTGGAGTGTGTTCGTCCCGAACGGCACCTCGAACAACCTCACGCTGCCCAACACGTTTGCCATCGCCAACGGCACGAACAACAGCGTCTCGGCCAACAATCCGATCCAACCGGGCACGACCGTCATCGCCACGTTGAAGATCCCCATGCCTGCGAACAGCTTCCCGCTGCAGCAGATTCCGGCCGACGGCAATTTCGACGGCGGCTGCATCCAAGTCACGGGAACGAAGTGCACCTACGCCGGCACGGCGCTGAACTCGAGCGGGACGCAGAATAGCGTCGCGGGGCCGACCAACGTCGATACGACCGAACTCGGCATCTACTCGCTCGACACCTCGAAGATGAGCGGCGCGTTCACGCCGCAGACGATCGGCGCAGGCGTCGCGACGAGCACGACCTTCACGTTCACGAACACGCCGACGTCGGCCGATCCGAATCCGGACTGGATCGACCAGATCGTCTTGACCTTCCCCACGGGTGCGTACCCGACTTCGGTGACCGCGCCGGCGGGCTGGACCGTCACCGGCTCCGCGCCGACCTTCACGATCACCCTCAACGCCTGCACGCCCACGCCCTGTCAGGAGACGAATGCCGTAGCGCCGGGCGGAACCCTGGCGCTGACGGTCGCCTTTCCTTCGGGGACGACGGCCGGTACCTACGACGGCGTCGGATCGGACCCGCCGGCGATCGTGTGGACGGTGCGGGGCGCGAACGGCGGTACGACCACGCCGAGCACCGCCGCGTTCGAGGGAAAGTCCAAGCTGGTGATCTCGCCGGTGTCCGCCAGCGTCAAGTTCGCGGCGCTGGGCGGATACCCGACCGCCACGACGGTGACGACCAACAGCGAGCCGACCGACGGCAGCGATGCAGATGCAACACACGGCAATGCCCTCGACTACCGCATCACGAACAACGGATCGCAGACGATCACGGACGCCGCCATCACGATCCCTGTGCGCAATCGCGCGGGCGCGATCGGCACCGACTCGGGCGGGCAAAGTTGGCAAATCGTCGGAACGCCGGCCGCCGGCTCCTGCGCCGTCGCCGTCACCCAGGTGAATACGGGGACCCCTGCCGACGGCTCGATCGTGCTGAGCGGCTGCAGCATCGCGCCCGGCGCCGCGCTCGACGTGACGTTCGACGCGAAGGCGCCGTATCAGATCGGAAGCGAGTTCGACTGGCCGGCGACGGTGTGCGCCGTGCATGCTTCCTGTTCGACGCTCTCGGTCGGGGCGGCACCTCAATGGTCGACCGCCGAGTTCGTGAAGATCGTCGTCGATGCGCGCCTGAGCGTCATCTTCTCGAACGGGCCGCCGATCGTCGGCGCTACGCCGTCGCTCCCGAATCCCGGACCCGGCGGCAGCGGCGCCGGCGGGTCGACGCCGAACACGACCTGCCCCGCATGCTCGATCGTATCGCTCGGCGCGACGCCGGTGATCGATGTCGGCGCGTTCAACGGAAGTGCGACGTTCAACGATCTCATCGACGCGGCGGTGACCTCCGACGTGTCCGGCCCGAACGCGTGGGATCTCTACGTTTCGATCGATGCGAACCCGCTCAACGGTTCGAGCGCGAAAGAGTTCTCGATGAAGCTCGACTCCGGCGCGATGATCCCGTTGTCGGGCTTGACGGTTCCGGCGGCGGTCACGTCCTTCTTCCAGCCGCCTGCGACCGGCAGCGGCGTGTACCCGACGTCGGCAAGCGGGACGCTCCTCGGAACGTACACCGGCTCCGCTCACCGGCTCCCGATCGACACGATCCACAGCTTCCAGATCAACAACACCGGAGCAGCCGGACCGCAAGCGGTCACCCTGATGTGGACGCTGATCCCCAGCTGAGAACCTACGCTTCGACCGGGATGCGGCCGTTCTTGGTCAGCTCCTCGAGCGTTTCGAAGTTGGTCTCTTCGAGCTCGCGGATGCGGCCCTTGTCGACGCGGATGCGGCCTTGGGCGCGCTCGTCGCTGAGCACGGCCTTCAGGTACCGCCCCGTGTGCGAGGCCTTGTCGGCGGCGACGTCTTCGGGCGTTCCGGTGGCGACGATCGTCCCGCCCTTGTCGCCGCCCTCCGGGCCGAGGTCGATCACGTAGTCGGCGGTCTTGATCACGTCGAGGTTGTGCTCGATCACCAGCACCGTGTTGCCCATCTGCACCAAGCGCTGCAGTACTTCGAGCAGCTTGTGGATGTCGGCGAAGTGCAAGCCCGTCGTCGGCTCGTCGAGCACGTAGAACGTGCGGCCGGTCGCGCGGCGGGAGAGTTCGGTCGCGAGCTTGATGCGCTGCGCTTCGCCGCCGGAGAGCTGCGTCGCCGGCTGGCCCATCTGGATGTAGCCGAGGCCGACCTCGCAGATCGTCTTGAGCTTGTTGGCGATGCGCGGGATCGTCGAGAACAGCTCGGCCGCCTCGTCGACCCGCATCGCGAGCACGTCGGCGATCGACTTGCCCTTGTACTTCACCTCGAGCGTCTGCGCGTTGTAGCGCTTGCCGTGACAGACCTCGCACGGCACGTAGACGTCGGGCAGGAAGTGCATCTCGATTTTCACGATGCCGTCGCCCTGACAGCCCTCGCAGCGCCCGCCCTTCACGTTGAACGAAAACCGGCCCGGGGTGTAGCCGCGCATCTTCGCTTCGGGCGTGAGCGAATACAGCTCGCGGATCTGATCGAACGCGCCGGTGTACGTCGCGGGGTTCGAGCGCGGGGTGCGGCCGATCGGCGACTGGTCGATCACGACCATCTTGTCGAGCGCCTCGGCGCCCTTCACCCGGCCGTACGTTCCGCCGGCCGGCTGATGGTGCAGGTACTGGTTGAGCGCCTTGACGACGACCTGATTGACGAGGGTCGACTTGCCGGAACCGCTCACGCCCGTGACGCAGGTGAACGTCCCCAGCGGAATGTCGACGTCGACCTTGTTCAGGTTGTTCGCGGTCGCGCCGAGCACGCTGAGCGTGCCGCGGCCGGGCTTGCGATGTTTCGGAATCGCGATGAACTGCCGTCCCGAAAGATAGGCCCCGGTCAGCGACTCCGGGTTCTCCTCGATCTGCTCGATTGAACCGACCGAGAGAATCCGGCCGCCTTCGGCGCCGGCGCCGGGCCCGACGTCGACGATCACGTCGGCCGCGCGCATCGTGTCCTCGTCGTGTTCGATGACGATCAGCGTGTTGCCGATGTCACGCAGCGTCTCGAGCGTCGCCAGCAGACGATCGTTGTCGCGCTGATGGAGCCCGATCGAGGGTTCGTCCAAGATGTACAGCACGCCGACCAGCGACGAGCCGATCTGCGTCGCCAGCCGGATGCGCTGCGACTCGCCGCCCGAGAGCGTCGTCGCCGAGCGCGAGAGGTTCAGGTAGCCGAGGCCGACGTTCTTGAGAAAGCCCAGCCGGGCGCGGATCTCCTTGAGGATCTGCGCGGAGATCTTCGCGTCGCGCTCGGTCGGATGGAATTCGGCGAAGAACCGCTCTGCCGCCTCGACCGACATCGACGTCGTCTCGTGGATGTTCCGATCCGCGACCGTCACGCCCAGCGCTTCGGGTTTGAGCCGCGCCCCTTTGCAGACCTTACACGTCGACGCCGACATGTATTTCTCGATCTCTTCTTTGACGTAGTCCGACGACGTCTCGTTGTAGCGGCGTTGGAGGTTGTTGACGACCCCTTCGAACTGCGACTCGTACTCCCACTGATGACCGGAGCGCGACTCGTAGGTGAACTTCTGCTTCTTGTCGGCGCCGTAGAGGATCATCTCGACGACGTCTTCGGGCAGCGCCTCGATCGGCGTCGTCGGCTTGCAGCGGCGCGAACGCAGCAAACGTTCCACCTGCTGGAGGTAGTACGGGTTGGTCGACGGATACCGGCCGCCGCCCATGTTCTTCGACCACGGAACGATCGCGCCGTCGGCGATCGACTTCGTGCGGTCGGGGATGACCTTCCACGGATCGATCTCGATCTTGACGCCCAGGCCGCTGCAGGCCGGACATGCGCCGTAGGGGGAGTTGAACGAGAACAGCCGCGGCTCGAGCTCTTGAAACGAGATCCCGCAGTACGCGCAGGCGAACGACTCGCTGAACGTCGCTTCGACCCACTGCTCCGACGGTTTCTCCGTACCTTCGTTCACCTTGGCTTGATAGAGCACGGTGACGATGCCGGTCGAGAGCTTGAGCGTCGTCTCGATCGAGTCGGTCAGCCGGGTGCGCACGTCGGGCTTCACGACGAGCCGGTCGACCACGACCTCGACGGTGTGCTTGCGCTTCTTGTCGAGTTCGATCTTGTCTTTGAGCTCGCGGATCTCGCCGTCGACCCGCACGCGCGCGAAGCCCTCTTTGCCGATTTCCTCGAACAGCTTGGTGTACTCGCCCTTGCGGCCGCGGATGACCGGTGCCAAGAGCTGGATGCGCGTCCCTTCGGGGAACGCCAGAATCTGATCGACGATCTGCTCGGCGGTCTGCGAGCTGATCGCGCGGCCGCACTGGTAGCAATGCGGCTTGCCGACGCGCGCGTAGAGCAGGCGCAAGTAGTCGTAGATCTCGGTGACCGTGCCGACCGTCGAACGCGGATTGCGTGAGGTCGACTTCTGGTCGATCGAGATCGCCGGCGAGAGACCCTCGATGTAGTCGACGTCCGGCTTCTCCATCTGTCCCAGGAACTGCCGGGCGTAGGAGGACAGCGACTCGACATACCGGCGCTGCCCTTCGGCGTAGATCGTATCGAAAGCGAGCGAGGACTTGCCGGAACCGGACAAGCCGGTGACCACGATGAGCTTGTTGCGCGGCAGCGTCAGATCGACGTTTTTAAGGTTGTGTTCGCGCGCGCCCTTGATAACGATCCTATCGAGGGCGTGTGTGGTCCCGTCAGACATGCTTTCGCAGAGACCCGCGCGCGCAACGGAACAGTTCCAAGACCGAGGCGTCTCCGCTCATCGAACATACGTTCGTCGACGCTTGGCATACCCCTCTGCCCGCGCGTCACACCAATGGCCAGGGGTCGCCTTGAGGGAGGGGGAAACAGCCGAACGATCGGCAGCGGACATGCCTGCGGGGAGGGCTTCATGAGCGATCTCGTACCGGAACGAAAGAGCGTCACCGTCGCCGTCGTGCTCGCGCTCGTCGCCGGCTGCCTGGGCGTTCACCGGTTCTATCTCGGGCAACCCGGCCGCGCGCTGCTAATGCTCGGCGTCCTGGCCGCGAGCCTCCTCGCCGCGCTCTGGTACGTGTGGGGCATCTTCGCGTTGCTCGTCCCAGGCCTGTGGTCGCTGGCGGATTGCTTCATGCTGCCCGGCGAGATCCGGCGCATGCACGACGAAGCCGAAGCCGAGGTCATCATGCGCGTCCACGGCCTCGCGCCCGCCCGCGTGCGCGGCCGCTCCTAGCTCGCGACCGGCGCCGGAGGCAGGACGGCGAGCACGTCGGCGATCGTCGCGACGATCGCGTCGGGGCGCGGGCCCTCGGCCGGGATCGGCTTGCGGTGCACGTCGATGAGCACGGTGAACATGCCGACGTCGTGCGCGCCGCGGACGTCGCGGTCGTAGCGGTCGCCGACCATCGCGGTGCGTTCCGGCGTCGAGCCAAGCTCGCGGCAGGCGTGCAGGAACAACTCCGGGTCCGGCTTCACCATCCCGACCTCGTCGGCGAGAAAGAACGCGTCCATTCGCTCGCGCAGGCCGAGCCGGTCGATCTTGTCGTGATGGGTCGCGGCGAACCCGTTCGTCACCAGGCCGAGCTTGCAGCCGCGCTGACGCAGCCGGTCGAGGAGCTCGATCGTGCCCGGGAACAGCTCGAGCGCGCCCGAGCGCGCGGCGACGTACTCGTCGGCGGCACGATGCGCCAGCGCGCGATCGTCGATCCCGACCGACAGCAGCGCTTCGTACCACATCCGTTCGCGCTCGACGGAGATCGCGACGCCCAAGTGCGCCGTCGAAAGTGCGGCCCAGTACTTCTGCGCCGACGCATCGTACGCGTCGGTGAGCGCTTGCGCGTCGATCCCGCGTTCGCGCGCGATCGCATCGGAGACCGAGCGCGCGGCCGAACGATAGGCCGTCGTGTCGTCGTGAAGCGTATCGTCGAGATCGAAGAGCACCGTGTCGATGTGTCTCAACGGCGCTCCGCCCCAGGCTGCGCGCCCCCCACGCGATGCGTGGGGCCCCCAGTCCGACCTCGCAACAACGCTGTCGCCCAGGCCCCATTCCGCTGCGCTCGGTCCATTACCGTCACCTTCACGCTAGAAGCGTACCAGAAACGAACGCAGCGCGAAGGGGCCAAGGTCGAAGAGGAGCTCCTCTTCGGCGATGCGCACGTCACCGCCGATCGGGCGCTCGACGGCGTCGATGCAGGACGCTTCACGCATGCGGCCGCCACAGCGCAGCGCGACGGCGCGCGCTTCGCCGTCGCACTCGCGAACGCGCACGATCACGGCGCTCGCGTCGGCGGACGGACAGACGGCGACGATCAGGACGGCGGGATCCTCGCAGGTGAAGAGATGCACTCGTTCTTCCGAGGTATATTCGACCCAGGCTTGCTCGAGCGCCGAGATCGGCGCGCCGGCGGTCGGAACGAACGCGTAGGCGAGACGCTGTTCCCCGCGGTCGGCGTCCGGATCGGGCCAGCGCGGTGCGCGCAGCAACGACGTTCCCAGGCGAATGCCGCCGTTGCGCAGACCGACCGCGTTCCAGCCGTAGAGGTCGGGCGTGAACACCGCGAGTCCGGCCTCATCGCTGGTCACGTGCGCCCAGCGCTGCGCCGGAACCTCGTACCGGGCGCGCTCGGCGTCCGTGGCGGGAAACGCCGTGCGCACGAGCGTCCCGTGTGCTTGTCCGTACCGCACGTCGCGCGCGTCGACGGCGAGCCGGTGCTCCGCTCGCAGCACGACGTGATCCTCGTGCCAGGCGACCGCGATCTCGACCCGCAGGAACGGCTCGCCGTCGTGCAGCGCGATGCGCATCGTCGCGCGCGAACGCGCACCGATCGTCAGCCGCACGACCAGCGCGCCGTTCTCGAGCGACGCGCCGTCGGGCCGCACGCGGACGGGCCGTTTTTCGTATCCGGCATCGAGGTTCCACGCGTCCCACGCCTTGGGACGATCGGCGTACGCCGCGAGCGCGTTGACGATCGATGCGACGTTCGGCCCCTCGGCCGTGCCGAATTCGACGATCGTGCCGTCGTCCCTGACGCTCGCACGCACGTAGGCGTTGCGAAATTCCCACCGCTCGTCGCTGCGTTCCGGCACGAGCGCAGGCGGGCCGGCGAGGCGCAGGTCGGCGCGCGGCAGGATCGAGGCGGCGGCCTCCGCGACCCGCGCGGCGATCGCCTCCGCCCGGTCGTACTCCTGGTGCACGTCGTCGTACACGGCGGCGATCGCCGTGCCGGAGATCACGTCGTGGAATTGCGCGCGCAGCACGATCCGCCACGCGCTGCGCAGATCTTCGACGAGCGAGGTGCGCACGCCCTGCGGGGCGCGGACCGCGACGCACCAGGCGGCGAGTTCTTCCGCATGCGCCAGCGTTCGCTCCAGCGCCGCGTTGCGTGCTTTCACGTCGTGATGCGTCGTGTAGGTGCCGCGATGCGTCTCGAGATAGAGTTCGCCTCGGTACTCCGGCAGCGGTTCGCCGGCGACGCCCGCGAACCACGCGTCGACCGGCGTCCAGCCACGCGAGCCGGGTCCGACGCGCGCCAGCTGCTCGTCGGTCGCTCCGCCGCCGCCGTCGCCGTAGCCGACGACGACGGGTTCGTCGCGCTCGCGCGCCGTCGCGAGACGCTTGGGCGTCAAATCGCCGTCGTAACCGTCGATGACGGCGGCGACGACCGAAGAACCGTCGTCGCCGTTCCACCGGAAGCGCGGATACGGCCAGCGAGTCGTTTCGTTCCACTGCAGCTTCGTGGTGGCGAAGTACGGGATGCCCGCGTGCGCCGCGAGCGACGGGAAGGTCGACGGAAAGCCGAACGTGTCGGGAAGCCACGCGACCGTCGGCGTGACGTCGAGCGTCTCGCGCGTCCACGCGACGCCGTGCGCGAACTGGCGTAGGATCGATTCGCCGCTGGGCGCGTGCAGGTCCGGTTCGACCCACATCGTCGCGACGCTCGCGTCCCAGCCCGCGCCGCAGCGCGAACGCACACGAGCCGCCAGATCGCGGTCTTCGGCGAACGCCCAGGCGTAGAGCTGCGGCTGGCTCTGGGAGAACACAAACCGTTCGTCGTTCTCGACCTCGCGCAACGCCGTCGCGAACGTTCGCAGCGCTTTGCGCTTCGTCGAATCGTACGTCCACAGCCACGCGACGTCGAGGTGCGAGTGACCGATCAGCGGCACGTCGAGCACATCGCCCGCCGAGCCGGGGGCGGCCGCCTCGATCTCGAGTTCGTCGTGCGGCTTTTCCTGCGCGCGCAGCAGCATCCAGCGCCAGCGCAGCCCGTCACCGGACGGGAGGCCCGCGACGGGCAGCGCGCGCAGTTCGACCTCGAGGGTGATCTCGTGCTCGCCCGGGATCGGCGGCAGCACGATCGCCTCGTGTTTCGCGTCGAACGCGCCGCGCGCGACGCCGTCGATGCGCAGCAGCGCACCGGTACGGGTGGCATAGCGCAGCCGCGACGGACCGTCGGGGAACGCCGCGCGAGCGACGAGCGTGACGGCGATCTCGTCTTCGGCACGGCGCGCGAGGCGCACGCGCATCAGAGGATCGCGGTGACCTGGTCGTTGCTGGTGGTGCAGTTCTCGCCCGGCGCCGTCTTCGAATCGATGCCGAAGCGCAGCGTCACCTTGAGCGGATCGCGCTTCTGTTCGTGCTTGACCTGAAAGCGAAACGCCGCTTCGTAGCTATCGTGCGAAGCGAGCGGCGGGATGGGCTGCGAGCCGACAACCGTCGGTCCGATCAGCAGATCGAGGTGCTGGCGCACCTCCGGGCGCTGCGCGACGCTGCCGTTGTTCGCGACGAACACGGATACGATGTCGTTGTCGTAGGCACGATCCCGCGCGCGCACGATCTTGAGCCGGGGGTTGGTGACGACGATGTCGGTCGGGCACGGCGTCGGCTGCGCCGCCGCCAGGGCCGCGGACATGAAGAACGTCAACATCAGACTGCTTCGTACGCGCGGAGGGGTTCGCGTACCCGCTCGGCGGCCGTCTCGAGGCCGCGGAGGAGGGCTTCCTTGCTCGCGGTCATGACTCTGCGTCGTAGTAGTCGAGCTGCGGGATCTCGCGCACCAGCGTCCCCGTCGCCTCGACCACGAACTTGCGCGAATCCGGGTAGTAGCAGACGTCGCCCGGATCGGTATTCGCAACCATCAGCACGAGCGCGTCCTCATCGGCGTGATTTTCCAGCCGGTGCGCTCCGCCCGGTTCGGTGCGAAACGCGACGAGGTCGCCGGCGCGCAGCTCGAAGGTGCCGCGCGGCGTGCGCAGGGCCGGCGTCCCGGAGATCACCACGTACAGTTCTTCTTCGCGCGTGTGCCAATGGAGCGGGACGAACACGTCGCCGCGCGAGAGGCGCGCCGCGGCGTATCCGAGCTTCTCCGCACCGATCAGCCGGCCGGCCTCGGCCAACGCACCGCCGAACGGTGGCGGATCGGTCGGATCGCGGCGGTACGGCAGTTCGTCGAGATTGACGCGGTTGACGAACGCATCGGCGCGCGCGTCGAGCATCGCACCGATCGCGGCGTGCGCATTGCCGAACACGCATGCGCCGTCGCCGACCAACAGGTGGTCGACCCAGAGCGCACGCAGCCTGCGCGCGGACAGCGCGGCGCGCACCGGATCGCTCAGCTTCGCATCGGGCATCAGCGTCAGCGCGCCGGCCGGCGTGCCCCACAGCGCGTCGCCGACGATCGCCGCACGAAGATCGCGGCGGTAGAGCGCGATCTCGCCGGCGGTCTTGAAGCCGTCGAGACCCACCACCGTCCAACCGTGTAAGACCTCGCCGGGTTCGACGGTACGCGCAACCGGCTGCGCGAGCAGCGGCGCATCGAGTGCGCTCGCGATCGTCCGCGCGCCGGTCGCGGCGGCGACGGCCGCGCTCGACCGCTCGTGATCGCGGTTGGTGATCAGGATCGAGTCGACGCCGCGCGCGCGCAGCTCCCCGAACGTCCCCTCGTCCGGCTCGACCGGATCGACGACGAGATTCCCCTCGTCCGTCTCGACGAAGAAGCCGTTGAAATCCAAGCCGCGATCGGCTTGCCAGCGCGACCAGGACCAGACCCCGGGGACGACCGTTTGACGCATGTACGCCTCTCCGCCGCGAAGGTTCGCCGATCCGCTTCAGATGCGTGGGGTCCCTCGTACGTAGCCCGGGGAAGCAGGCCGATGCTCCGAATGCGGCGCGGACGACTTCATCCGGAGAACGTGACGTTCGAGAAGTCGATCTTGCGCACGAGCGTCTCACCGTCGAAGCCGAGTACGCGCATCGGCAAGTGCGTGATCGGGGAGAGCTCGACGACCTCGCGTGTCAGCCCCGCGTTCGTCGCCGGATCACTGGGAATCACACGAACCGCATCCGTCACGACCCCGTCGATGACGTCTCCCGGCGCCTCGGACAAGCTCCCCGCCTCCGCTTGCGCGTGGGCGAGGATCGCGCCGAAGCTCAGCTGATCGATCGACGAGCCGCGGATCGTCGTCGCCAGCGGATCGTGCAGCGACAGCGTCCTCTTGAACAGGGCGGCGAGCCCCGAACCGCGCCGGCCAACCACGGTCGCCCCACCGTCCCACACGAGCGTCACGCCGGCGTTGGGTCCCGACGCGACATGGACCGTAACGCTCGACGGCTTGCGGAAGCTGTAGTTGAAGACGACGTTCTGTACCGTCGTGTCTTTCTGTTCGAACACCGTGACGTTCGCGTTGTACGCCGTCACGGCGGCCCAGGCACGAGCGAACGCGTCGAGTCGTTGGGCAGCCGGTTCGGACGAAGCGGACAGGGGAGCTGCAGAGCGGGAGGCTGTCGCGACCGGACTCGGCGTCGGTTGCGCGGCCAGCACCGGGATGGCCGCGCACAACACGAGTGTCGCGCACGCTGGAGCGAACCGGGAGCGCAAGAGCCTTCGACAGACGGTCATGTGCTGTGACCCTGGAGCGTTGTTCGCGACCGGCAAGGCGAGCCCCACCCTCCAGGATCCCGCTTGAGGCTCAGAGCTCGAGTTGTATCGTCCCGCGTTCGCTCGGCTCGATGATCTTGCTCGAGATGTCGCGCCGGATCGCGTCGTGTTCGGGATGTTCCGCGTACGCACGCCAGCCGTCCCAGTCGTCGAAATCCGCCACCAGCGCGACGGTGAAGCGCTGGTCGGTCGCGCACACGTTCCGTCCCGCGGTGATGGCGCGCAGCGAATCGATTTTCGACGTCATCGCGTTCCAGGCGTCCACGAGCCGGTCGACTTCGGCGTCCGGCACGCCCTCCTTGATCTTGGCGAAGAACACGTGGCGAATCACTTCAAACTCCTTTGCGACTCCCACGGCAAGCCCACCTCAGGGTCCCGGCCGGCGCGTCTGCACGATCATCTTGAAATGCCGGTCCTCGCCGATGCATCCTTCCTCGCCGAAGCCGAGGCGAGCGAGGAGCGCGATCGAGGCGACGTTCCGCGGGTCCGTCCGCGCAATAAAACGCCGGATCCCGTAAGCCCCCTCAAGCTCGCCCAATAGGGCCCGCATCGCTTCAGTCGCGTATCCGCGTCGCTGGAACGCGGGTGCGATCGTGTATCCGATCTCCGCGACGTCGCCTGACGCGTCGACGTGAACACCGACGTCGCCGATGAGGACATCGTTCCGCCCCTCGACTATGCCTAGCTGCGACCACATGCTGCGACGCGCGAACGGAACGTCCGCGACGCTGCCAACGAACACGTCGGCCGCCGCGCGTGATGCCGGCATCCAGCCCTGCATCGCTGAAACCGCTGGCTCCGAGCGGTACGCGAAGAGCGCTTCGGCGTCAGCCGGGGTAAGATACCGCAGGACCAAGCGCGACGTGCGCAGCGGGATCGGCATGGGTAACGCTCCTCCGCCCGTCGCCGTGCTCCTGCGTCCCGCCGATGACGGCCCGAGCGTAGCGCCTATCCTGCGATGTTCCTTTGCTCGTGTGCGTTCTTCACCAGTGCGATGAAGCGGTAGACGAAGTGGACGGCTTTCCCGTACGGGGCGGTGATGAAGAGCGCAGCCACCGCGCCCAAGTGGATCGCCAGCAGCGCTCCCATGGCGCTGGTCGAACGAAACGCGAGCAGCGCGAGCCCGGTGAGCGCGACGGTTTCGAGCATGCCGAGAAACGCGTAGTCGAGCGCGATCATGCGCGGCTCGGTCGGGCGATCGTCGCTGCGCCGCTTGACCGCGACCAGGCCGGCAACGCCGACGGCGAGCGCGATCCCGCCGCCCGTGCCCAGAACGACCGGCACGCTCCACAGCGGATACGGCGGGAGCAGGTGCAGGAACTCTTGCTCGAACGCGGCGCTGGTCGTCGCGGCAAGGTCGGCCAGAAATCCCCAGAACACGAGCCCGTGAAAGAACCGCCGGCTGCCTGATTTGCGATGCTCGTCGTAGCAGCCCGCGCCGCCGCCCTTGAGATAGGTCAGCGCAAGCGCCTCGTGCAGCGCGGTACCCAGCGACGACGCGGTGACGAAGGCCGTGTTGTCACCGCTGATGTCGCGTGCGTAGTGGCGCGCGCCGAACGCGACGCAGACGGCGCCGAATGCGGCCAGCGCGAGCGCCGGTACGATCATCGCCGCGTAGGGCAGAATTCGGTAGAACGCGCCGGGACCCGACTGCGGCGTCCACAGCGCCGCCGCGCTGGACGAGCTCGCGATCGCGGCCGCGACGAGCGCGACCCCGGCGAACACGGTCGCCAGCGCGACGCTGCCCGGACTGCGCACCATGCGCGCCAGGTACGCCGGGCGGCCGTAGCGTTCGTACGTCTCCACCCGCGCTGCGGCCATCGCCTCGGGGATGTTGATCGCGAACTCGTGCGGCGGCGTGAACATGCACGCGTCGTAGCACATGCGGCAGTCGTGGCACAGGTTGGCGAGATAGGCGACGTCGCCGTCGCCGATCGCCGTGCGCAGCTGCGCCGCGCCGAACACCGCGCAGAACGCTTCGCAGTAGCGGCAGGCGTTGCAGACGGAGAGCTGCCGGTCGAGCTCGGTCGTGAGATCAAGTTCGAGCATGCTGCGCCGCCGTGATCCCTGCGATGCGGCCGAACACCGAACCGATCGTGAGGCCGAAGCCTGCCAGATAGCCGCGCGAGAGGATGTTGCCGGCCATGCACTCGCCGGCGGCGAAGAGGTTCTCGAACGGCCTGCCGTCCGCGGCGGCGACCCGAGCCTGCGTGTCGACCGCGACGCCGAGATAGGTGAACGTCACGCCGGGCCGCAGCGGGTAGGCAAAATAGGGCGGCGTGTCGATGCGCTGCGCCCAATGTGATTTCGGCGGCGCGAGGCCTTCGGTGCGGCAGCCGTCGAGCTCGCCGAGCCGGACGCTTCCACCGTAAGGCACCGCGGCGTTGAACTCCGCCACCGTGCGCACGAGCACCGCGGCGTCGAGTCCGAGTTGCGCGGCGAGCCCTTCGATCGAATCGGCCTGCACGGGCCGGTACGCCGAGGGAATGAACCGGCCGGTCACTTTGGCATCGAAGATCGCGAACGCGCTCTGCTGCGGTTGTTCGGCGATCAGCTTGCCCCAGATCGCGTAGCGCTTCGGCCAGAGATCTTCACCTTCGTCGTAGAAGCGCACGCCCGCGGCATTGACGGCGATGCCGAAGGGGATCGCGTCGATGCGGGTCACGATGCCGCCGTCGAAGCGCGGCGCGCGCGCGTCGACCGCGACGCAATGGAGGCCGCGCGGATCGCCGATGCGCCGCGCGCCCGCGCCGTACATCGCCTTGAGCGCGATCCCGGTGTTGTACGGCGTGCCGCGGATCATGAACTGCGCGGCGGCCTCGCCCCAATACTCGGCGAGCCACGCGACGTCGGCCTCGAAGCCGCCCGCGGCGACGACGACCGAACGGGCCGCGATGCGCGCTTCGCTTCCCGCGCGGTCGTAGACGACGCCGGCTACCGTGCCGCCGTCCATCTCCAGTTCACGCACCAGCGCGTCGTACTCGACGCGCACGCCGAGGCGCAGCGCCGTGTCGTAGTAGGTGTTGACCATCTGCTTGCCGCCGCCGAGGAAGAAGCCGTTGGTGCGCGAGAGGTGCAGCGTGCCGGTCAAGGGCTTCTGCCAGCGCACGCCCTGCTCGGTCATCCACTCGACCAGGCTTTTCGACTCGGAGATCGTGAGGCGCGCCAGCGTTTCGTTCGTCTCGCCGCCGGTCACCCGCAGAAGGTCCGCGTAGAGCTCTTCCTCACTATAGGCGCCGGTCGCGGCGGCGTTGGGGGCATCGTGCGCGAACCGGATGTCGCGCGTGTGGCGCGTGTTGCCGCCGCGCATGTGTTCCGGGGCGCCTTCGAGCAGCACGACGCTCGCGCCGGCGCGGCGCGCCGCGATCGCCGCGCAGAGCGCGGCGTTTCCGCCGCCGCACACGACGACATCGACGTCCCGGCCCCGCGACGTGCGCGCAGCCTGCGGCGACAGGAGCACGAAGGAGCCTCCGATGCAGGAAGTAGCGTTCGCAAAAGTGTAGGACAATCATGTTAGCACGTCAAGCCCGGCAGGCGCGGCGTGCGCGAGGTGATGAAAGCGTGCTTCGTGTGCAGGCGATCGACGATCCGCGGCCGGCCTCGCCGTTGCCGATGACCGGCAAGAGCGGCGTGCCCGCGTCGCGCGCCGACCTCGACGCCACGAATCGCCTGCGCGACGCGATCACGTCCGGCGAGTTCCAGCCGAACGAGCACCTCGTCGAGAAAGATCTCGGCGAACTGCTGGGCACGAGCCGCGGCAGCGTGCGGGTCGTCCTGGCGCGACTCGAGCAGGAAGGTCTGGTCATCCGCGAGCCCCATCGCGGCGCGCGCGTGCGGCTGGTTTCGGAAACCGACGCGGTCGAGATCGTCGAGGCACGCTCGGCGCTGGAGAGTGTCGTCGCGCGGCATGCGGCGATCAACGCGACCAGCGGCGACATCGCGGCCCTGCGCGAGATCATGGCGGAGCTGCGCAAACTGCGCAAGGCGGGCGATCTGCTCGCGTATGCCGACAAGAACCGCGAGCTGCACGCCGTCGTCGTGCACATGTCCGCGCACCGCACCGCCGCGACGCTGCTGGAGATGCTCAGGTCGCAGAGCGTCTCCTTTCAGTACCGCTCGATCCTGCAGCCGGGCCGCGCCGACCGCTCCATTCGCGAACACGAGGCGCTGGTCGAGGCGATCGCGGCGCACGATCCGGCCGCCGCGGAAGCGGCGATGCGCGCGCACCTCGATCAGGCGGTCGTCGCGCTCAAAGCATCCATCGCCAGCGGCCGCAACGCGCGGCGCGGCTGATTCACCGGAGGAGCTCAGTGATGATCGATCGCGCACGTTTTCTCGCCGGTAAGTCATGAAATCAGACGAGGGTCGATGCTTCAGCCGCGCGTCCGCGCTCGGTCTGCTCACCGCCGGCGCCGCTGTGCTGCTCGCGCGACACGGCGGAAGCGCGTCCGCAAACGCGTCGAGCACGTGCGCCGTCACTCCCGAAGGCGAGATCGGGCCCTTTTTCGCAGGCGATGGTTTGCGTGCTTTCCATCGCGGCAACGTCCTTCCAACCTCGATGGAACCTCGACGCAGCCGGGCGTGCGCTTGACGCTGACGGTCCGAGTACACGACAGCCAAGCACGAAGGTCGAGCGACGGTGTCAATCCGATGACCGACGCGTCGGATTACGTCTACACACGTGAGACGAAAGGGAGGACCGAGCTCGTGCTTTCCGGCAGCTCCGGCACCGGGTACGCGGCGACGGCCTCGATCGGCTTGCCGATCATCTAGCGCCGGTCATTCCACGATCTCGTCCAGGATGCGGAAGCCGACTTTCAACGTGACCTGAAACTGGCTCACGTCGCCGTCCGCGATCTGGCCGCGAATCTGGGTGACCTCGAACCATGACAGCCCCTTCAGGCTCACCGACGCGCGTTTGATCGCGTTGCGAACCGCCTGCTGAATGGACTGGTCGGAGACCCCGACCAGCTCGACGAGCTTGAACGTCTTATCGGGCATCATACGCCTCCCGGGCCACTGCGTCGGTGGCCTCCATTTGGGAAGTGGCGAGGCGGGACCCCGAGCTCCTGCCGGGGGACTCAGGTGCCTTTTTCGGCGCCGAAATAGTGGATGAGCTTGACCACGAATTGCGGCAGCGTGGAGAGTTGGCTCGCGTCGCCGTAGGCGAAGTACACCTCGTCGTGCGGCAAGCGGCGGTGATACGCGAACGAGAGGTTCCAGGCGCGGGTCAGCGACGGCAGTTGCGTGACATCGACGACCGGCGGCGTGCCGATGATGCGCCGCACGCCGAGTGCCAGCGAGGAGTTCGGGCCGGTCGCATAGCTGTATCCCGCACGCTCGAGCCACTGCACGTTCGTCGCGCCGCCGTCCTCGTATGCGCGCGTGTCGTCGGCCTCGAGCGAGAGCGTTCCGCGCGGTCCGGCGCGCATCGTCGAGCTGCGCACCCACGAATCGACCCGGCCCGGCCCGAAGCGCCCGGTGTTCCACGAGATCGTCGTCGGCGTCGAGGACGAACCGTGGACACCGTTGCTGCCCGGGTCGTTTGCCGTCCCGCTGTGCCACGTCACGTTGAGCCCGTTCTGCGAGATCGGCGTGAACACGTCGCTGCCGAGCCGCAGATAGGCCGAGCCGACCGTCGCCTGGACGTCGATCCGGTTCTGGGTCAGCACGTCGAGCATCACGGAATTGTCGGTCTGGTTCAGCGCGCCCAACTGGTCGTGGTAGCGGTCGACGAACGCGCTGAGCTGGATGCTGTTGAGCCACGATGTCTTCTCGAAGAGCCAGAGCTTGTTCTCGTAGAGTGCGTAGCCCGCGATGTCGGCGTGCTGTACGAACCCGTCGACCGGCTCGTAGTACCGGCCCACCTTGCGCGCCGACGCCGCGAAGCCGAACGTGTTCGTGTAGAAGTACGTGCCGACGTCGTAGCGCTGCGCCTGGCTCGCGGTGAGGACGTTCGTCCCCCGGTCGGTGCCGTAGTTGAAGTACGCGCTGACGTGCTTGGCATCGTTGTACGAAATGCCCGTCGTATCGACGTGGTCGGTGATCCGCGCCAAGTTCGCGGCGACGATTTGCGCGGTCAGCCGCCAATGGTTGTCCGGCGAGCGCGCGATGATCGTGGCCGCGCCGTCGGTGCGTCCGTTGCCGATCGCGTCGAAGGCCGCGAACGAAACCGCGCCCTGCTTCCCCTCGAACGCGTAGCCGTCGCGCGGGGTCGGGATCGCGGGTGTATAGAGCTGCGAAATGCTCGGACACGCCGAGCAGTTGAAGCTCTCATAGTAGTTCGCTCCCTGGGTGAAGAACGGCCGCACCTCACTGTACGAGCGCTGATACGCCGTCGGCGAGATCGACTGCTGGTCGACCTCGACGTTCGAGAAGTCCGGATGAATCGTCCCGTACACCGACGACGTCGCCGTCACCGGCAGCGAGAAATCGCCGCCCATCCGTGAGGTCGTCAGGCCCGAGCCGTTCGAGCCGAGCGCGCCCAGCGTGTACAGCGCGACGCGCGGCTTCGGCCGCGACGCCACGGCCGTCGCCATGCCGTTCAAACCGCCGGCGTAGGTGACGTCGTCGCCGCTGGTCTGCGCCGGCCCGTAGCTCCAGATCTGGCGTTCGCCGGTCGACCGGACGATCCGCACCAGCTGAACCTTCCAGCCGCTCGTGCCGCCGCCGCGCATGATGCCGATCGGAATCTTCATCGTGACGGTGAACCCGCCGGCGTACGACGTCCCCAACGACGTCCAGGTCGGCGCGTAGGCGGTGTTCTCGGAGGAGTACTGATAGTGCGTGCCGTTCGACGTCGCGGCGAACTGATAGTAGAAGCCGCTGCTGCCGCTCGGCCAGAGGTCGATCCAGACTTCGTCGTCGGTCCCGTCACCGACGTCGTTGGTCCGCTGCTGTGCGAGCAGCGCTTCACGCTGCTGCACGTCGAACCGCACATAAACGTTCGCGCCGTCGGTCGCCAGGCGCGCCGTCGTCACTTGGGACGCCGACCGCTGGTGCTGCACGTCCCACGGCAGCGTCGTCGTGACCGCCGCGTTCCACGCCGCCACGTCAACCTTCGGATCGAGCGGCGGCGCCGTTACAACGGTCGGGATCGCGAGCATCGCCGCACCCTCGGCGCGCGCGATACCGCACGCCCAGCCGAGCAGCAAGAAACCGACCCCGGCCGCACACGCGGACCGGCGAATATGCGCCGAAAGCCTCACGCCGGTCAATCTACTATGAAATTAAGAGTTCGTCAACGTGCGACCCGGACCGATCGTCCTAAGAGCTCCCCAGCAGCCGCCTTCGGCCGCGCACTAGCGCGACGATCCGGCCGTCGAGGACGGCCAGCCCGAGAAAGATCACGAGCATCCCGGCGATCGTCGTCGGCGCAAGACGTTCGTGGAGCACGAACGTGCCGAGCAGCACTGCGCTGACCGGGACCAAGAACGTTACCGATGCCGCGTTCGTCGCACCGGCCTTCGCCAGGATGCGGAAGTATAGGACGAAGGCGAGCGCGGTGCTGGGCAACGCCAAGCCAAGCCAGGCCAGCCACGTCGTGGCGCCGAGCGCGTGCAGCGCCGCCCACGGATGTTCGAGCACGAGGCACAGCGGGAGCGCGAGCAGTGCCGACGCGCACAGCTGGCCAGTGGCCAACACCAGCGGATCGAGCCCCAACGCCGCGAAGCGCCGCGCGTATACCGCGCCGAAGCCGTACACGATCGCAGCACCGACACAGGCGAGTTGCGCCGCGCTCGTGAGGTTGAAACCGCGGAGCACGGTCGGCCCCATCAGCAGCACGACGCCGATGATGCCCAGCACGATCCCGGCGATCCGGCCCGGCGTGAGCTTTTCGTCGCGAGTGAGGATCTGCGCGATCACCGCCGTGAAGATGGGAGTCGTCGCGTTGAACACCGACGCGAGCCCGCTGTCGATCTGTTTTTCGCCCAGGATGATCAGCGTGAACGGGATCAGGTTGTTCGTCGCACCGAGCACGAACAGCGCGCCCCAGATGCGCGGTGAACGCGGAATCGATCGCCCGGTCAGAACGACGATCGGCAGGAGCGCGAGCGCCGCGACGCCGACGCGCCCCAGCACGATCGTGAACGGCGGCAGACCCGCGTCGTCGAGGAGCTTGTAGAAAAAGAACGCGCCGCCCCACACGACGGAGAGGATCAGCAGCATCCCCCACTCGGCCGGACCCATCTTCTGTTCAGTACGCACGACGCCCACGATACCATCGGTGACGCCCGCAAGCACTCCGAACGTTGCGCTCGCGTCCAAGTGGAGATCGAAGGGCGCGGACCGCTCACCCGCGAGCGGCCCGCTGCGCGA
The DNA here is from genome assembly GCA_937927945.1 of uncultured candidate division WPS-2 bacterium. GTDB lineage: Bacteria > Vulcanimicrobiota > Vulcanimicrobiia > Vulcanimicrobiales > Vulcanimicrobiaceae > Vulcanimicrobium. The sequence continues at coordinate 44,210 of CALEYW010000018.1, forward strand.
TCAACTCCAGAAGTCGAGGTTCGCCCGAAAGTCGGAGAGGTAGAACCGGACTTTCGTGACTTTTCCGTCGGTGAGGGTGAACACGATAACCTCGTCGGATTCGAGCGACTTCCCGTTGCGCCGACCGGTCGCCATCACTTGCACGAAAACACGGTCGCCGGCTGCGGCGAACGTACCGGGCGAGACGCGGAACGTGCCCGATGTCTCTTCCCCAAGCTGCCCGAACATCTTGAAGATGTTATCACGTCCCATGTAGTCGCCGGCGATCACACCCGTCGTAGGCCCGTGCCATGTCGCGTCCGGGGCGAACAGTTCGGTGAGTGACGCCATGTCGCCGGTACTGAACGCATTGAAACCGCGACGAACCTGCGTGGCGTTGTCTTGTTCGACTTGTGTCGTGGCCATCTTAGATCTCCCTAAGGAGTGATGTTCCACCCACCCGCCGGCGGTGCGACAAGAATTGGGCGTCTGACGCGCATTGTCTTTTGGAGATGTCGCCGCGCCTACGCGGTATGCTGGTGAGCGTGTTGGCCGGCGCTTGGTCTGCGCTACGATGAAACGTCGTCGTGCCGGAGGTCGGTGACGAACATGTGGCCCGGCTCGTGCGTGATCGCGAAGGGGAGTTTGCTGGCGACGATCACGCTCTGCGGCGTGACGCCGCAGCCCCAGAACATCGGGACGTCGCCAGCCTCGAACACCGGCGGATCGCCGTATTCGGGCACCATGATGTCCGCGATGCCGAGCTGCGCGGGGTCGCCCCACGCAATGGGCTCGCCGTGTGCGACGCGGTACGGCCGCGTGACGTCACGCACGCGCTCGACGTCGGCCCCGGCGTAGGGACGCATGCTCACGACCATCGTGCCGGTCAGGCGTCCGGCGGCGGCGAGCGGGATGCGCGTGCGGTACATCGGGACGTTGCGGTCGAGCGCATAGTGCCGCGGCGCCAATCCCGCAGCCGCCAGCGCGTGATCGAACGTGAACGAGCAGCCGATCAGGAACGCGACGAGATCGTCGCCCCAGAGTGCGCGCACCTCGCGCGGGCGGTCCGCCAACTCGCCGTCGCGCCAGACGCGATAGCGGCCGAGGTCCGTGCGGAGGTCGGCATCGGGCGCGCAGCGCGGTGCGTACGCGCCCGGGGCAAGCGGCGGCTCCACCAACGGACACGGGACGGGGTTGCGCAGACAGAGGTCGGCAAGATCGTCGGCGTACGCCCGCGGCACGACCACCAGGTTCGCCTGCACGAAGTCCGGCGCGAAGCGTTCGGTCGGTCCGGTAATCGTTCCGCCCCGCACCGCGGCGCGGACGTCGGCGGCGGTCATTCGGCCGTCCCGATGCCGTCCGCAATGTCACGCGCACGCGCCGCGTCATCACGCAGTGCGGGATCGCCGTAGCCGCCGCCGCCTGCGGTGCGCACGATGATGGCGTCGCCAGGCACCATCGCCACGGTCGTCTTCGCCGGAAGATCGCGCGTCTTGCCGTCGCGGGTGACGTACACGTGCGCTCCGCTTGCCGCGTCGCGGCCGCCTTCAGTTCCGTGCGGACGCACCGCGTGCCGTTCGGCGAGCAGCGACGCCGTCGCGGTCCCCTCGCGCAGCGCGAAGGCGCGCACGAGGCCCGAGCCGCCGCGGAACCGGCCGTCGCCGGCGCTCGTCTCGGCGAACTCGTACGCGGTGATCAGCATCGGCATCGTGCGTTCGATCGCTTCGATCGGCGTGTTGAGCGTGTTCGTCATGTGGACGTGGATGCCATCGATGCCGTCAGCGCCGGGACGGGCGCCCATCCCGCAGCCGTTCGTCTCGTAGAACGCCCAGGACTTACCGGCGCCGTCGAGCCCGCCGATCATCACGTTGTTCATCGAGCCGCCACTCTGCGCCGGAACGCGGCCCGGCGCGAGGAGCGCGAGCGCGCCGAGCACGAGATCCGCGTTGCGCATCGAGGTCTCGACGTTGCCTGCGCTCACCGGCGCCGGGCGGCGCGGGTTGAGCAGCGTTCCTTCGGGGACGCGCACGTCGATCGGCCGGAACGAGCCGTCGTTCATCGGGATGCGCGGATCAGTGACCGCGCGCAGCGCGTAGTACGCACCGGAGAGCGTGACCCCGTACACGGAGTTCAGCGGCATCGCGCGCTGCGGCGCGGTGCCGTCGTAATCGAGGACGATCCCATCGCCCCGCTTCTCCAGCCGCACGCGCAGCACGATCGACGGCACGCCGTGCTCGTCTTCCATCACGTCTTCGTGGCTGACGACGCCGTCCGGCAGCGCGCGCAGCGCGGCGCGCGTGCGGCGTTCGCCGTCGTCGAGTGCTTTTTCCAGCGCGGCGTCGACCACGTCGATGCCGTAGCGATCGACCAGTTCCAGGAAGCGGCGCTCGCCGACGACGTTGCCGGCGATCTGCGCGCGCAAGTCGCCCGCCCGCGCTTCCGGCGTGCGCGAGTTCGCCATCAGCAGTTCCACCGTCTCGTCGACGACGCGGTCGCCGCGCATCAGCACGGTCGGCGTGATGACGGCGCCCTCGGCGAAGAGGTCGCGCGCGTCGGGCGGCATCGAGCCGGGAACGGCTCCGCCGACGTCGGTCTGATGCGCCTTGTTCGCGGCGTACCCCACCAGCCGCTCGCCGTGGAAGATCGCGCGGATGACCGTGACGTCGTTGAGGTGCGTCCCCGAGAGGTACGGATCGTTGACGACGATCATCTCGCCGGGCGCAAGCGTCCGGCCGCGCTCCGCCAGCCAGGCCAGCGTGCGGCGCAGTCCCCACGGCAACGAACCGAGGTGAACCGGGATGTGTTCGGCCTGTGCGACCAAACGCGCGCGCGCGTCGAACAGCGCGCACGAGTGGTCGAGCCGTTCTTTGATGTTCGGCGAGTACGCGGCGTCGCGCACGGCGATCCCCATCTCTTCGCTCGCGTAGATCAACGCCGAGGAGACGAGCTCGGCGGTGATCGGATCCAAGGTCGTCTGCATCATCGCTCCATCACCAGGTTGCCGAAGCCGTCGATTCGCGCGTGCCAGCCTGGGCCGACATACGTGGTCGCGTCGTATTGTTCGATCACGGCCGGCCCGTCGAACGCATCACCCGGATGCAGCGCGGTGCGTCCGTAGATCGGCGTGTCGACGAAGGCCGATCCGTCGTACACCTCACGCCGCTCGCGCAGCGCGCGCGATTCGGGCGCGCGGTCCGGCGGCACGACCGCGGCGACCAGCCGCGGCTTCGGGGTCGTACCCACCGCGACGACCCGCACCGTGACCACCTCGACCGGATCCTGGCGCGCCGCAAACCCGTAGCGGTGTTCGTGCCGCTGATGGAACGTCTCAACCGCTTCCTCGAGCGTGCGCGGCGCGGTGACGGTGAGTTCGGTCGATTGTCCGACGTACCGCAGGTCGAGCTCGCGCACGAAGCTGCGTTCCGCTTTCGCGACGCCTTGATCGGCGAGCGCCGCGTCGCCTTCGGCGGCGAGCGCGTCGAAAAGTTTGCGCGCCTGCGCCCACGTGTGCGCTTCGGCCGGCGCGACGAGCGAACGCAGCGTCGTCGCCCGCACGTCGGCGGCGAGCAGGCCGTACGCCGAGAACACGCCCGGATGCCCCGGTACGACGACCCGGCCGACGCCGATGTCCGCCGCGACGGCGCAGGCGTGGAGCGGCCCGCCGCCGCCGAACGCGAGGAGGGTGAAGTCGCGCGGGTCGTGCCCGCGCTCGACCGAGACGATGCGCAGGACCTTCGCCATCTCGGCGTCGACCAGCGCGGCGATGCCGGCGGCCGTCCGCTCGACATCGCCGCCGAGCGGTTCCGCAACGGAGGCGACGGCATCGCGCGAGCGCGTGGCGTCGATCGGGAACGCGCCGTCGAGCAGCGCACGCGGGTTCAAGCGGCGCAGCACGACGTTGGCGTCGGTGACGGTCGGACGATCTCCGATGCCGTAGCAGGCGGGACCCGGGTCGGCGCCCGCCGAGAGCGGCCCAACGCGCAGCGTTTGCGCGGCGTCGACCCAGGCGACCGTCCCGCCGCCCGCGCTGACCTCGGCGAGGTCGACGAACGGGAAGCGCACCGGATAGCCGCTGCCCTTGATCGAGCGCCCGCTGTGCGTCGAACCGGCCGCTTCGAACGATGCGCTGACTTCCGGCGTACCGTTGAAGATCGTGCCGGCCTTGGCGGTCGTGCCGCCCATGTCGAACGACAGCACGTTGGCGATACCGAGCGCGCGGCCGAGGTAGGCCGCCCCGATCACGCCGCTCGCGGGACCGCTCTCGATCAGCGTCGCCGGCCGGCGCGAGGCGAGCCTGAGCGCCGCCATCCCGCCGTCCGAGCGCATCACGAAGATCGGCGCCTGCACGCCGAGCGCGCGCACGCCCTTTGCGACGCGGTCGAGGTAGGCGCGCACGATCGGCGCCAGCGCCGCGTTGACGACGGTGGTCGAGAAGCGCTCGTATTCGCGATACTGCGGATCGATCTCCGAGGAGAGCGAGACTTCCACCTCCGGAATCGCCGCCGTCAGCGCCGCGCCGATCGCGCGCTCGTGTTCGCCGTCGACGTCGGCGTGCAGCAACCCCACCGCGACCGCGCGAATCCCGCTCTGCGCGACGGCGGCGACGGCGCGCTGCACGCTCGCCGCGTCGAGCGGCACGATCACTGTGCCGTCGTGCAGCCGCCGTTCGCGCACGACGTGGCGGTCCTCGCGCAGCGCCAGCGGCTTCGGCCGCGTCACGTTGAGGTCGTAGATCGCGCTGCGGTTCTGCCGCCCGATTTCCAGCACGTCCCGAAATCCCTCGGTCGTGATGAACGCGACCCGCGGCAATTCCAGATGCACTTGTCCGAGCAGTGCATTCGTCGCGATCGTGCTGGCATGTGCAACGAGCGCGATCTCGTGCGGCGCGATCTCCGCCAGCAACGCCCGCAGTGCGTCGAGCAGCCCGTCCTCCGGCGCCCGCGGCGTCGACGACACCTTGTGCCGCACGAGCCGACCGTCGTCCGCGAGCGCGACGAGATCGGTGAACGTCCCGCCGATGTCGATTCCGACGCGCCAGCTCACGTGGCAACGATTCCCAGGAAGGCTTCTTGCACGAGGGGATCTCCGATCAGGTCGGACGCGTCGCCGGACAAGACGACGCGGCCGGTTTGGAGGACGTAAGCGGTGTCGGCGGCGCGCAGGGCTTCGCCGACGTTCTGCTCGACCAGCAAAACGGTCGTTCCTCCCGTGGCGATCGCGCGGATGCCGGCGTAGATCTGCGGGATGAGTTTCGGCGCGATACCGAGCGACGGTTCGTCGAGCATCAGCAGTCGTGGCGCGCTCATCGTGCCGCGCGCGATCGCGAGCATCTGCTGTTCGCCGCCCGAGAGCGTGGACGCACGCTGTTCCAGGCGTTCGCGCAGAATCGGAAACGCCGCGAAGGCGGCTTCGAGCCGCGTCCGGCGATGCTTCGCGTCGCGATCGATGTACGCGCCGAGCAGCAGGTTGTCGCGTACGGTCGCGGAGGCGAAGACGCGCCGCCCTTCCGGCACGTGCGCGATGCCGAGGCGCACGATGCGGTGTGCCGGAACGCGCGTGATGTCGTCGCCGGCGAAGCGGATCGTCCCGCTCTGCGCACGCACGAGGCCGCTGATCGCGCGCAGGAGCGAGGTCTTGCCGGCACCGTTCGCACCGACGAGCGCTACGACGGCGCCGGCCTCGGCGCGCAGCGAGACGTCCTGCAGCGCGCGCATGCCGTCGTACCCGACCGCGATGTGGTCGATCTCCAGCAACGCGCTCACGACGCGGCCTCGGCGATCGGCGAGCCGAGATACGCCTCGATCACCTGCGGGTCGCGCACCGCTTCGGCCGCCGTTCCGCTGAAGATCGTTTTCCCCGCCGCGATGACGACCACGTGGTCGGCGATCGGCATGAGGACCTCCATGACGTGCTCCACCATCAGCACGGTGATTCCGCGCGCCAGGATCCGCCGCAGCAATCCGACCGCGTCGCGGCACTCCGCGGGCGTGAGCCCGGCCATGACCTCGTCGAGCAGCAGCAGCGCCGGTTCGGTGGCGAGCGCGCGCGCGACCTCGAGCCGCTTCTTGTCGGCGATCGTCAGCGCGCGGCCAAGGCGATGGCGCTTCTCGGCCAAGCCGACGAAGCCGAGGATCTCCTCGGCGCGCGCCGTCGCGTCGGCAACCTGCGGGTGACGCAGCAGCGCGCCCGTCGTCACCGCTTCGAGCACGGTCATGTCGGCGAAGGTCTGGACGATCTGGTACGTCCGCCCGATGCCCAGCCGAGCGACGCGATGGTAGGCCATCCCGCCGATCTCCGCGTCGCGAAAGAGAACGCTGCCCGCGCTCGGCCGCTCGGCGCCCGCGATGCACGAGAACGCGGTGGACTTGCCCGCTCCGTTCGGACCGATCAAACCCGTGAGCTTCCCCGCTTCGACGTCGAGGTCGACGCCGTCGAGCGCGCGCACCGAACCGAAGCGCTTCGCGAGGCCGCGGACACGCAGCAGCGCGGTCATGCCGTCGCACCGCGGCGGCGCCGGATCGCGTCGACGACGGTGCCGACGATGCCGCGCGGACGCAATGCAGCGATCAGACAGATGATCGCGCCGTAGATGACCAGGTCGTAGCCCTTTCCCGCGCCGCCGAATTTCAGCGCGACGCCCTTGGCCAAAACGACGTAGACGAGCGCGCCGACCGCCGGTCCCCACAGCGTGCCGATCCCGCCGACGACGCCGATCAGCGCGATGTCGATCGAGATCGCCAGGGCGATCGTCGAGGGCGGGTCGACGAAGAGGTTGTACTGCGCATAGAGGACGCCGGCCGCCGATGCCATCACCGCGGACCACGCGAACGCGATCAGCTTCCAGCGGCGCTCGTCGATACCGACGGACGCGGCCGCGGCATGATTCGCGCGCAGCGCGCGCAGGTAGTATCCGAGCCGCGACCGCTCGAGGCCGATCGTCGCCAGCTGCACGAGCGCGAAGAGCGCCAGCGCGAGGACGACGTACGGTCCCTTCTGCGCGAACTGCAAGTTCGCCCAACCCGGCGCGATCGGCAGTTCGAACCCATTGGCCTTGCCGAGCCACGGCGAGACGCGCACGAACGCGTCGATGAGCGCTGCGACCGCGATCGTCGCGATCGAGAAGTAGTGCCCGCGCAGCGCGAGGGTGGGAAACCCGGTCACCAGCGCGAGCGCGGCGGCGACGAGTGCGCCGAGGCCGAACGCCAGCCACGGCGAGAGCCCGTGCGTGACGCACAGCGCCGCCGCGTACGCCCCGCATCCGAAGAAGATCGCGTGGCCGAACGAGATGTTGCCCGCGTAACCGCTGATCCAATTCCACGATTGGCCGAGCACCGCGTACAGCAGCAAGGTGAAGAGCAGGTCGAGCAGCACGGCGTCGTGGACACCGGCGACCGCGAGCAACCCGACGACGACGATCGCGCCGAGCGCCAAGAGATGCGGTCTCACCGGCGTCCGAGCAATCCCTGCGGACGCAGCAGCACGACGACGAGATAGGCGAGGAACACCGGCACCATCTTCAGTTCCGGCGAGAGATAGTAGCCCCCGAACACTTCCAGCATCCCGACCAGCAGCGCGCCGACCAGCGCGCCTTGGATGCTGCCGAATCCGCCGAGCGCGACGACCACGAACGCGGTCAGCGCGAACGACGCGCCGGCGGTCGGGTAGACCGGATACGACAGCATGAGCAGCGCGCCGGCGGCGCCGACGCAGGCCGCGCCCATGCCGAAGGCGAGGCCGTTGATGCGCTGCACGTCGATCCCCATCAGCGTCGCCGCGATGCGATCTTCCGCGACGGCGCGCATCGCGCGGCCGGTCTCGGTGTATTCCACGAACGCGTAGAGTCCGGCGGTGAGCAGCAGGGCGCCGATCCCTTCGACGACCGTCGCTTGTGAGACGGCCAGTCCGGCGAAGCGGATCGTTCCCTGAAACGGCGGGCGCGGCGCGGAGAGGAAGTCGCTCGAGAACACCGCTTGCGCGATCCCTTGCAGCAGCACGAGCAGACCGAACGTGCCGAACACCGTCGCCTCCGGCGGCCCCGCGAGGAGCCGCCGGACGAACAGCCGGTAGACCACGATGCCGAACAAGAACAACGCGATCGCGACGAGCGGAAGACCGAGCAGCGGGCCGATCCCGACCAGAGCCAGTCCGAGCGCCGCGTACATCGCGAGCATCAGGAACTCGCCGTGCGCGAAGTTGACCACGTCCATCACGCCGTACACCAGCGTGAGGCCGACCGCAACGAGCGCGAAGACGAGTCCCGTCAGCAGCCCGCTGGCGAGCAGTTGCGCGAAGGTGGTCAGCGCTTCCATGCCGGCATCGGCCAGATCGACGCCTTCGTGGCGATGTCGAACGGCCACACGGTTTCGTACTTGCCGCCCTGAATCTGCTCGATGATCCCAGCGCCGCCTTCATTCTGGCCCTGCGCGTCGAACTTGATGCTCTTCCACGGCATCAGCGTGAGGTTGCCGGGGATGTTCGTCGCGGCGAGCGCCGTGCGAATGGCGTCGGGCTTGGTCGAGCCGGCGCGGTCGATCGCGTCGGCGAGGACCAGAACGCCCATGAAATCGCGCGCAGTGTTGCCGTCGAGCGATTTGTCGCCGAAGCGCTGGCGGAACAGCTGATCGATCAGCGGGACCGCTTGATTGCGGTGTTTGATCGCCAGCGAGAACACCTCGCGGGTGAAGATGCCCTCGGCGTCGGCGCCCTCAGCCTTGATGAAGCCGGGATCGATGAAGCCCGCGTCCTGCGCCATGATCGCCTTGGGCTGAACGTTCTGGTCCTTGAAACCGCGCATGTAGAGCAGCGCGTCGGGGAGGTACGAGGCCATCATGATGACGTCGGGTGCGGCCGACTTGACCTTCTGCACCTCGGCGTTGACCTCGGTCGTCGTCGCCGGATACGCGATGCGGGTGACGATGTCGTAACCGCGATGCTTGCCGATGTCTTCTTCCGCATCGCTCGCGCCGGTACCGAATAGGCCGTCCTCGCCGAGGATCGCGACCTTCTTCACGTCGACTTTCTTCGTGCGCTTGAGATCGGCGAAGAACTGATAGAAATTCTCCGCGAACGTCGCATCACTGGGAGTGCTGCGGAAGAACCACTTGAGGCCGCGCGCTGTAAGGCCGGGCGCCGAGGAGTCGGGGTTGAGGAACGGGATTCCGTAGCGCTCGGCCACCTGCGACGCCGTCGCGGTCGTCGACGAGATGTAGCAGCCGATCAACGCGACCGCATGTTCCTGCGTGATCAGCTGTTCCGCGGCGGCACGCGCCTGATCGGGTTTGCCCTGCGAATCGGCGAAGACCAGCTTGATACGCGCGTGCAGGTGCGGCAGCCCGTTCTTCCCGACCATCGGCAGTGGATAGCTGACGTGTCCGTTGACGAGATCGGCGGCCAATTGCTGCGCCGCCCGCAGGCCCGCCCCGGTTTGCGCGGACGCGCCGGTGAGCGGCAGGATCGAACCGATGACGATCACGGGCTGATCGGCAGCTTGCGTTCGGCCGAACGGAATCGCGGAGACGGCGAGCGCGGCAGCGAGCGCGAGGCACCTACGTCGGACGGGCATGCGAACCTCCTTTATGATGAGCGTGCAGAGCGAGCCGCGACCGAGGCGGAGAGAGCGCGCGCGAGCGCGTCCTCGCCGAGCGCCCGTGCCATGCGGTCGTGCACGAGGCGCGTTGCCGCGACGAAACGGTCGCGGGCCGCCTCGTCGAGCGTGATGAAGGTCATGCGCCGCGCGAGTTCGCCGCGCAGCTCGTCGTCGAGCCGCTCGGCGTCCGCCCGCATCTCGGCCAGCGCGTCGCGCATCGCATCGCGCACGATTCCGCCCCCCGCGCCGAGCGCCGCGAGGATCTCGGCGTTCGCCACCACGACGTGCGCCGAGAGCGCGTGCCGCGTCTCGATCAGAAAGCGCTGGTGTTTCCAGATCTCGAGGCCGACGGCGTTGGCGAACGAGTTCTCCTGCGCGTCGATCTCGCGCGCGGCGAGCGCTTCGGCGAGCCGCGGAAACGGCAGCGGCACCGCGATCGCGCCGAACGCCTCCGCCAGATGGACGTTGATCGGCGATTGCTGTACGCGCAGCCGCAAACCCCCGAGCTGCGCCGGCTCGCGCGCCTCGACGTCGTATGTCGAGACGTTGCGGAAACCGTTTTCGACGAAGCCGATCCCCGCCAGGCCAAATGTATCCGCGCCCGCCAGGACGGACGCACCGAATGGGCCGTCGCAAAAAGCGCGCGCGTGCGCGAACGAATCGAGCAGGTACGGCAGCTCCATCAACTGCGCGTCGGGGATCAGGTTTCCGACGACCGGCGCGGTCACGGCTGCGAGCGCGACGTCACCGCTGCGCACGTCGACCAGCGTCTGCAGTTCGCCGCCCGGCGCGCGCGAGGGGAGCTCGAGCTCGATGCGCATCGCGCCGCCGCTCAACTCGCCGACGAGTTCGGCGAAGCGGGTGAGCACCCGGCCGACCGTCGATCGCGGCACCGTCAGCGTCACGGCGCGCAGCGTCGTCACCAGTCCCGCGCGCGGGCGGGTGGCGAACGTGCGCGCCGCGGGCGCGCCCGCAGCGACCGGCGCCGGTGCCTGCACCACCCGGTCGACCCGGGCCAGCGTCTCGGGCGCGAGATCAGGATCGAGCAGGCTGAGCGCGCGGCCGATCGGTTCCAGATCGCGGGCCAGCCGGCGGCCCGCCTCGGTGGCGTGCACGCGGATCACCCGGCGATCGTCGCAATCGGGCCGCCGCTCGGCGATCCCGGCCGCTTCGAGCTTGTCGAGGTGGCCGCTGAGGGATGACCCGTCGAGATGGAGGTCGGCCGCGATGTCCGATGGCCGCCGCCCTCCGTCGTCTGTCGCGAGCAAAAGCAAGACGAAGTACGGGACGTAGCTGAGGCCGTGAGGGCGCAGCGTACGATTGTACTCGCGCACGATCCCGCGCGCGGCCACGTCGAGGCGAAAACCTCGAAAATCGGGCGGGCGAAGGGCCCCTAGGGCGGGGGTCGCGGCCACGGCACTCTCCTGGCGGGCAGTGCGGCAACGATAGCGTCCCAACCAGGCTACGTCAATATTTCAATCCCGAAGTAAATTCGGCACCCACTCGCTGTCACACTGGCGCTGACGGCGTGAGGTTGCTTCCCTTTTGGGTAGGGAGTCGAGGCGGCGTATGCAATATGCAATATACATTTGCTTCCTACCGGACGTCTGCGGAAGATCAAACTTCCGAGAAGGTGTTGCTCCAAAATGCGTTTTGGTTGGCGTTCCCTTTCTTTATGTGCTTTATTCGCCACCGGCTTGGTGGCATGTGGTAACAACTCAACCACGCCGAATGTCGGCCCGGGCCCGAACGTCTCGCAGCAAGGGGTGATTGCGCTGCCGAACCTCGTGCCGGGCAGCAAGTTCACCTACGACATCGGCATCGCCGACGCGGCTTCGCGTCGGTACTATCTCGCCGATCGCACCAATGCGTCACTCGACATCGTCGACATGGACAGCTTCGCCGTCCGCCAAGTCGGCGGTTTCGTCGGCCAGAAGCCCTCCAACGACCTCTCCGGCCCCGACGGCGTCGTCTTCGTCCCGGGCGGCTCCGTCTACGTCGGCGACGTCAACGTCGTGAAGGTCGTCGATCCGGTCGCCGGCGCGGTGACGAAGGCGATTGCAACCGGCACCGCCGGCTTCCGCACCGACGAAGGGTGCTACGATCCCGACGACAAGCTGATCATGTTCGCGAACCCGGCCGACTCGCCGCCGTACGCGTCGTTCATCTCGACGACGACCAACACCGTTGTCGCGCAGCTGCCGTTCACAACGGCCACCGGCGGACTGGAACAGTGCGTGTACGATCCCGGCACGAAGAGGTTCTTCATCAACAACGACTCGACGGCGACCAACCCGCACGGCGAGCTCAACTCGCTCCTGGCGTCGACCGCGGTTGCCGGCGCGCCGGTGATCGACAAAGTTTACCCGGAAGGGAACTGCGGCCCGGCGGGACTCGCCCTCGGCCCGAACGAGAACCTCCTCGTCGGCTGCGACACCCCGGCCGGCACGCAGCAGGAGACGCTGATCATGAGCGCGACGAGCGGCGCCGTCGTCGCGACGATCACCCAGGTCGGCGGCGAAGACGAGGTCGCGTACGATCCGAAGCTCAACCACTATCTCACCGCGTCGCGGAACATGACCGCGAACGGCATCTCGCAGAGCGGTGTGACGGGTGCGAAGTTCACGTCAGTCCTCGGCGTCATCGATGCGGCAACGAACACGTGGGTGGGGAACTTCCCGACCGGCTCGGGCGCGCACTCCGTAGCGGCCGATTCTAAGACCGGACGCGTCTTCGTTCCGGTGCCGCCGACGGCTACCGCGGCCGGGGGCCTGCTGGTCTTCAGCAGCCCGTAGCCTCACCACCCGAAAGGCAACAGGCGGCGGCGTGGTCATTCGACCACGCCGCCGTTCTGTTTAGCGCTCGATGCTCTCAGGGGTCGTCCGGGTGACGCGTTCAACCGTGGTGCTGACTTGAGTGACTTCGTTTGCGGCGATCGCCTCGTATGACCCGACCCACGTGTCGACTTCCCAGTCCGGCGCGCCAAGCTTGGCGCGCCAACGTCGACCATCTTCGGGCGACTCGAGCTCATATCGCAGATCGTGCTTGACGAGTCGTGAGAGCCGCGCGGCGGCGTCACGCAACGTGACGCTGTCGGCAGTTCGCGCTGCATCAGAGCGGCCGGCCCACGCAACGGCACCTTCGCCACCGGGACCGCGCATCACGCCCGCTCATCAAACATCTCCGGGAGGAGGTCGATATAGAAGCTATCCCGCACCGCGGTAAAGCGAAGACCGCTCCTCTCCAAGATCTGTTCCGTTTGATAGTGGTCACGGGACATCGGAAAACGCGAATCGGCGAGGCTTCATCCGAGTCTAATCTAGCGCTTCATCCCCCAGCGAACGACCGTGCGCGCCTCGATCACGCTGAACACGCCTTCGACGATGATGCCGAGGACCGAGATCACGACCAATCCGGCGAAGATCTGCGAGGTCTGCAAGTAGTAGCGCGCGGTGTTGATGTACCAGCCGAGGCCGCCCTGTGAGCCCGCGACGCCGAAGACGAGCTCCGCGGCGACGACGGTGCGCCACCCGAACGCCCAGGCCGTCTTCAACCCGGTCAAAATGTACGGCATCGCCGCGGGGAGCAGCACGTCGATCACGAGCCGCGGGCCGCGCAGGCCCAGATTCTTCGCGACCATCTGCGTCGTCGCGCTGATCGTGCGGAAGCCGGTGTCGGTATTGATCGCCACCGGCCAGATCGTCGCCAGCGTGACGATGAAGATGATCGAGCGATCAGAGAGCCCGAACCAGATGATCGCCAGCGGCAGGATCGCGATCGCCGGCAACGGGTTCAGCACCGCCGTCAGCACGGCGAGCAGATCTCGCCCGACCGATGAGAAGACGGCCAGCGATGCGAACGCAAAGCCGATCGTCGCCCCGATCGCGAGGCCGATGAGAAGCGTCTCGAGCGTGTGCAGCGTCGCCGCGGGAATCTTGCCGTTCGCGACGTCGGCCCCGAGCTGCTTCGCGACGTCGAGCGGCGAGCCCACGAGCAGCTGCGAGACGTGCGAGACCGAGACGTACGCCTGCCAGACGGCCAGCAGCACGACCAGCACGAGCGCGTAGCGCAGCGGGCCGGGCAGCCGCTGCCACGGATCGCGGATGCGCGCGCGGGCCGGCGCTGGCGCCGGCGCGTCGGCAACGGTCATTCGACCACCGCCTGCAGCGACCGGTGCTCGGCATCCGGCGCGATCAGCAGCGAGCGCAGGTGGTGCGAGAGGCGGGTGAACTCGGGGCTGTCCATGTCGTCCGCGGCCGACGTGTCGACGATCTCGACGATCCGGGCCGGCGTCGTCGACATCACCGCGACGTGATGGCCGAGAAAGACCGCTTCCTGGATCGAGTGGGTCACGAGCACGATCGTCACGCCGGTCTCGCGCCAGATCGCATTGAGATCGAGCTGCAGCTGCGAGCGCGTGATCGCGTCGAGCGCACCGAACGGCTCGTCCATCAGCAGGATGCGCGGTTCGAGCGCGAGCGCGCGCGCGATCGCGCCGCGCTGCTTCATCCCGCCCGAGAGCTGGTGCGGGTACTTGTCCGCCGCGCGTTCGATCCCGACGAGGCGCAGCATCGCGTTCGCCCGCTCGCGCGCGGCCGCGCCGCGCAGCCGCTTCGCGACGCCGAGGGCGTACACGACGTTGTCGAACACCGTCCGCCACGGAAAAAGCTGATCGAAATCCTGGAAGACCACCGTGCGGTCGGGACCCGGCTCGCCGATCGCGCGCCCGTCGAGCGTGATGCTGCCGTCCGTCGGCGTCAGAAAGCCCGCGATCGCTTTGAGCAGCGTCGTCTTGCCGCAGCCCGAGGGCCCGATCAGCACGAACTTCTCGCCGCGTCGCACGACGAAGTCGGCCGACTCGACCGCGACGTATCCGTCGTACGCGATCGCGACGCCGGAACCGATCACGAGCGGCTCGCCGATCGTTCGCGTCTCGTTCACGCGGCGCACTTCCGCAAGAGATCCATCAGCAGCGGCTTCTCCTCGAAACCGATGCCGGGCGCCTCCGGCAGGCGCACGTACGAATCCTCGACCGGGATCGACTCGGCGAAACCGCCGAACGGCTGGAACACGCCGGGATACGACTCGTTCCCGCCGAGTCCCAAGCCGGCCGCGATGTTGAGCGACATCTGGTGGCCGCCGTGCGGCACGCAATCGCGCGAGGACCAACCGTTCTCGCGCAGCATGGCGAGGGTTCGCATGTATTCGACGAGCCCATAGCTGAGCGCGCAGTCGAACTGGAGCACGTCGCGGCCCGCGCGCATCCCGCCGTAGCGGATCAGGTTGCGCGCGTCCTGCATCGAGAACAGGTTCTCGCCGGTCGCGAGCGCGTGCGGATAGCGCTCGGCGAGACGCGCCTGCAGCTCGTAGTCGAGCGGATCGCCGGCTTCTTCGTACCAGCGCAGCCCGTACGGCGCGAGCGCATCCGCGTACGCGAGCGCACGCTCGATGCCGAACCGGCCGTTTGCGTCGACGCACAAGCGCGAGCCGTCGCCGCCGAGCACGTCGATCACCGCTTCGACGCGCCGCAGATCCTCGTCGAGCGGCGCGCCGCCGATCTTGATCTTCACCGTCGTGTAGCCGAGCGAGAGATACCAGCGCATCTCGTCCTGCAGCGCGCGCAGGTCCTTGCCCGGCTGGTAGTACCCGCCGGCGGCGTAGACCCAGACGCGCTCGTCGGCCTCGCCGTTGCGATAGCGGTCGGCGAGCAGACGGTACAGCGGCTTCTGCTCGATCTTCGCGACCGCGTCCCACAGCGCCATGTCGATGGTGCCGACCGCGACGGAACGTTCGCCGTGCCCGCCCGGCTTTTCACCCGACATCATCAGCGCCCAGATCGCGTGCGGGTCGAAGTTGGTGCCCTCCCCGTCGAGCAGCGCCTCGGGCGGCGCGCCGAGGATGCGCGGGATGAAGCGCTCGCGCATCAGGCCGCCGGCCGCATAGCGCCCGTTCGAGTTGAAGCCGTAGCCCACGACGCGCCGCCCGTTGCGCACGACGTCGGTGACGACGGCGACGGTCGACGCGGTCATCTGCGAGAAGTCGATCCAGGCATTGCGGATGTTCGAGTCGATCCGTGCCGGCTGCTCGATGACGTCGAGGACGCGCATCCGCCGCTCAGTCGCCCACGCTGCCCAG
This sequence comes from uncultured candidate division WPS-2 bacterium, assembly GCA_937927945.1. Classification (GTDB taxonomy): domain Bacteria; phylum Vulcanimicrobiota; class Vulcanimicrobiia; order Vulcanimicrobiales; family Vulcanimicrobiaceae; genus Vulcanimicrobium. Next base: position 59,910 of record CALEYW010000018.1, read on the forward strand.
CGTGCCCGAGTAATCGATGTCGCGCATCGACGAGGGGACCTTGGTCAACGCGCCGATCGACTGCATGAACTTCGCCATCGCCAAGAAGCCGTGCGGCGTCGTGCTGAAGATGACGTCGGGCCGGCGCAGCCAGGTCTCGAAATCGCGAGCCGCGACTTTGCCGCCCGAGTCTTTCGCGAGGATCTCCGAGGCTTCGCGCGGATGCGCCTTGAGGAACTGCGTCGCGTCGAGCAGATCGCGGTAGAACGTCTTGACGAACTGCGGGTGCTCGCCGGCCCACTTCTCATTCACGTACACACTGTTGAACGTATGCTTGCCGAAGACGTCGAAGCTGCGCAGTACGACGTGCCCGCCGCCTTGCACTTCCTGATACTGGAACGGCGGCGAGCTCAGGTGCGCGGTGAGCTGGCCGACCTGCAGCGCCTGCATTCCCGAGGGATGATCGATGCCGACGATGGTGTTGTCGAGCGCGTGCGCGTTCCCGAGCTGCTCAGCCGCGCCCTTGCGCAGCGCGAGCGACTGCACCGAGTCGAGCGACGGCATCCCGATCTTCGCGTCGGGTTTGATGTCCTTGAGCGTCCTGATGCTCTTGTCGCGTGCGACTAGCCAGACCGACATCTGGTTGAGCGACGCGAGCACCTTCCAGCCCACGCCGCGGTCCCAGCCGGTGAGGAACGGCGGGACGCTGCCCGCGCCGATCTGGATCTGGTTCGCGATAAAGCCGTCGCGGATCGCCGCGGTGCTGCCGAGCACTGTCCAGGTGACCTTCGTTTGCGGGAACTGCTTCTCGATCAGCCGCTGATCGCGCATCACGACCAGGTTGCTGTAGCTCAAGCCGGGCTGGTACGCGATCGTGAGCTCCGCAGGTGCGTCGCTCGGCGGCGACGCGGTCCCTCCGGTGAGCGGCAGCGCGGCGAACATGGCGGTAACGACCGCGACGACGAACGGGCGGCGTGAGAGCATAGGGTCTCCTTGCTGGATCAGGCGTGAACGGCGGCAAGCGCGTCGCACACCGCGCGGGTGACGTCCTCGGTGCGGGCGGTCCCGCCGAGATCGGGAGTCCGCACGGACGATGCGGTGACCTGCTCGATCGCGCCCATGAGCCGGGCGGCGTTCTCGGGCTCGCCGAGATGCTCGAGCATCATCACCGCGGTCCAGAACGCCCCGATCGGGTTCGCGACGCCTTTGCCGACGATGTCGAACGCGGAGCCGTGAATCGGCTCGAACATCGAGGGGAAGCGGCGCGACGGGTCGAGGTTGGACGTCGGCGCGATGCCGATGCTGCCGGCGAGCACGGCGGCGAGATCGCTCAGGATGTCGGCGTGCAGGTTCGTCGCGACGATCGTGTCGAGACTCTTCGGCTTGCTGACCATGCGCACGGTCATCGCGTCGACCAGCTCGCGGTCCCACGTGACGTCGGGATACGCGCGGGCGACGTCGACCGCGACTTCGTCCCACAGCACCATCCCGTGCCGCTGCGCGTTCGACTTCGTGACGACGGTGAGGTGCTTGCGCGGCCGGCTGCGCGCGAGGTCGAAGGCGAAACGGATGATGCGCTCGACCCCGGCGCGGGTGAACACCGCCACTTCGGTGCCGACTTCGATCGCGTGACCGCGGTGCGCGCGGCCGCCCATCCCGGCGTACTCGCCCTCGCTGTTCTCGCGCACGATCACCCAGTCGAGATCGCCGCGCTCGCAGTCGCGCAGCGGGCTCGTCAGCCCGGGCAGGATCCGCGTCGGGCGGACGTTCGCGTACTGGTCGAACGGCTGGCAGATCGCCAGACGCAGCCCCCACAACGTGACGTGGTCGGGGACGCGCTGATCCCCGACCGCACCGAAGTAGATCGCGTCGAACGGGCGCAACGCATCGAGCCCGTCGGCCGGCATCATCACGCCGTGCGCGCGATAGTAGTCGGAACCCCACGGAAAGCTGGTGAACTCGAGGTGCAGCTCCGGGTCGACGCGCTGCAGCGCCTCCAGAACCTCGATGCCCGCCCCGATGACTTCGGGGCCGATTCCGTCACCCGGAACCGCTGCGATACGATACGAGCCCACGATGCTTCCCTCACGAAGAATGATTCCGATGGCACCCTACCGGCCAGGATACGCTTTTCCCAGGCGAGGATCGAGCGCGCCGGCGGCATAAGATCGTTGCGTTGAACGCAACGAATGACGACGAGGCCATCGGCTTCCCCGAGCTCGAGATCTTTCTCGAATTCGCCCGTACCCAGCACCTCGGCCGCACCGCCGAAGCGCTCGGCCGCAGCGTGTCGTCGGTCCAGCGGGCGGTCCGCGCGCTGGAGATTCGCCTCGGCGTCCCGCTGGTCGAGCGCGAGGGCAGGCGCGTGCGGCTGCTCCACGCCGGCCGCGTCTTGGCCGATCAGGCGGCCCGGGTCGTGCGCGCCCGCTCGGAGGCGGTCGACGCCGTTCGCTCCGCATCGGGCTCGCGCTCGACGGTTCGCCTGGGCCACATGTTCTCGCTCGGGCCGACGCTCGTCCCGCGCATCGCCGGGACGGTCCTCGCGCGCGACCCGAGCGCTCGGCTCGTGTTGCGCCACGGTGCGACGAACGCGCTGGTGACGGCACTACTCGCCGGCGAGCTCGACGCGGTCCTCGTCTCACCGCTGCCGCTCGCGGCCGATCTCGACAGCACGCCGGTGTTCACCGAAGGCGTGCTCCTCGTCGTCACGGCGAACGACCCCCTCGCGTCGCGCGAGAGCGTTGCGCTCGCCGAAGTGCGCGACCGGCCGTTCGTCGCGCTCGCCGAAGGATCCGGCAGCAGATACGACATGATGCAAGCGTGTGCGCGCGCCGGATTCATGCCGGCGATTGCGATCGAGGTCGGCGACATGTACACGCTCGAAGCGATCGTCGGCGCGGGTCTCGGGGTCTCGGTGGTGCCGGAGAGCATGCGCAGCCACGCGATGCCGGCGGTCGCGCGGATCCCGCTGCGCGAACCTGTCCCGACGCGCCGTCAAATCGGTCTGGTCTACGTGCGCGGCACCGAGCACCGCAAACCCGTGGCGGCGGTCATCGAGTCCGTCCGCGGCGGCTTGACGCACGGCTGAACGAGCGGATCGATCGCACGGTCGAGGGCGGCAGGAACGCGCCGTCCGGAGCGGGACCCCTGGCGCATGGCAATCGGCAACCTGAGCGACGTTCAGAACGACATCTATCTGCGCGGGCTCGCCGGTGCGCGCCCGGACTTGCCGATGACGGCGGAAGGCCTCGAGCGCCGCGCGCGCGAGGTGATGACACCCGAAGCGTTCGCGTACGTCGCCGGCGGAGCCGGCGCCGAGCACACGATGCGCGCGAACCTCGAGGCGTTCGCGAGATGGCGCATCGTTCCGCGCATGCTGCGCGAGGTCGTCGGGCGCGACGTCTCCGCGACGGTGCTCGGGCGTACGATGCCGCTGCCGATTCTCACGGCACCAGTCGGCGTGCTGACGCTCGCGCATCCGGACGGTGAGGTCGCCGTCGCAAAGGCGGCGGCTCGCGTCGGCGTGACCAGCATCGTGTCGACGGCATCGGCGAACCCGATGGAAGAGGTCGCCGCCGCAGCGCCCGAGGCGTCGCGCTGGTATCAGCTGTATTGGCCGCGCGACCCGGAGATCGCGGAATCGCTCGTGCGCCGCGCCGAGCGCGCGGGCTATGGTGCGATGATCGTGACCCTCGACACATGGACGCTGGGCTGGCGTCCGCGCGATCTCGAGCTCGCGCACTTGCCGTTCTTGCGCGGCGTCGGCGTCGCGCAGTATTTCTCCGACCCGGTCTTTCGCTCGAAGCTGCAGCGTCCGCCGGAAGAGTCGGCCGAAGCCGCGCGTGACGCGATCATGTTCTGGGCCGGACTGTTCGGAAACCCGACGCTGCGCTGGGCCGACCTCCGGATGCTGCGCGGCTGGACGTCGTTGCCGATCGTGGTCAAGGGAATCTGTCATCCCGACGACGCACGCGCCGCGCTCGACGCCGGCGCCGGCGGCGTCGTCGTCTCGAACCACGGCGGACGGCAAGTCGATCGCGCGGTCGCGTCGCTCGACGCGCTGCCGGCGATCGCCGACGCGATCGGAGCGAGCGCGACGGTGCTCTTCGACTCAGGGATTCGCTGCGGCGCCGACGTGCTGATCGCGCTCGCGCTCGGCGCCGATGCGGTGCTGGTCGGTCGACCGTACGTCTACGGGCTCGCACTCGCCGGCGAAGCCGGAGTGGAGCACGTCCTGCGCACGCTGCTCGGCGACCTCGACGCGTCGCTCGCGCTGGCGGGATATCGCGCCGTGCGCGACCTCAACCGCAACGCGCTCGCCGCGTCACCCTGAGCGCGTCGAAGCGCGCGCGCTTCAGACTTTCTTCAGAGGCGCGTGGCACCATGCCGCCATGCGTACGCCCATTGCGTGTGGCCGTATGGCTGCGACGATCACGACGATCGGATCGACCGTCGATCCGCGAAACGGCGATCAAAATCCCTACGGTCTTGCGCTCGCGCCCGCCACGGCAGGCCTCGTCACCGCCGGCGACCTGATCGTTTGCAACTTCAACGACGGTCCGACCAACACCCAAGGCAACGGCACGACGGTGATCGGCTTGCATCCGGGGCCGGGCTCTGCGCCGTATCGGATCGCGCAGGATCCGTCGCTGCGCGGCTGCAACGCGCTCTCGATCGCGGCGAACGGCACGATCTGGACCGCCGACGACGTCGCAAACGACACGGCGATCGTGTCGCCGAGCGGGACGATCCTCGCGCAGTCCGCCCCATATTCGTGGGCCGGACCGTGGGGCGCAGCGGTCGCGAGCCCACCCGGCAACGCGGTGACGGTCTACGTTTCCAACCAGATCGACGGGAGTATCGTCCGGTTGAGGGACCGGCTCGTCGGCGACCGCATCGACGCGCATCGCCGTCGGTTTCGCAACGAATGACGGGGTGCCGGGCGCGATCCTCGCTCCGAGCGGGCTCACCTACGATCCCGCGACCGATACGCTGTACGTGGTCGACGGCGCTGCCAACCAGGTCGTGGCACTCGCGAACGTTGCCACGATCGGCGCCGACGGCCTCCGGGTGAGCGGTTCGAGCTTCAGCGGTCCGAGTGCCGCGAGCGCCCGGGTCGTCGCGGCCGGCGCGCCGCTCAACGGTCCGATCAGCGCCGCACTCTTGCCGACCGGAAATCTGATCGTCGGGAACACGCTGGACCCAAACGGTACGAACCTGCTCGTCGAGATCTCTTCCGCCGCCGGCATCATCGCAACGAAGAACGTCGACACGGGAGCGGCGGGCGCGCTGTTCGGGATCGCCGCGGGCGGCACGGTGGCCTCACCAAAGATCTACTTCAACGACGACAACGACAATACGGTGAAAACGCTCGCTCCGTAGCCGACGACGCATCTGTCCTCAGACCCACCAGTGTTTGCCGAGCGCCAAGTTCATCGTCACGCCGTAGGTGAGGTACATCAGCCAAACGCCGGTGAGGATCTGCCAGAAGCCGATGAGGCGCCGACCGCCCGGCCACACGCCGAAGTTCGTTGGGATCTCGGTGAGGTACACCAAGCTCAGGCCGATGAAGACGATCGCGACCGGAACGTCACCCGCAGCGAAGAAGACGATCGCGCCGAGTATGCCGATCAGCGAGAACGGGATCGCCATCCATCCCTCCGGCCCCGGGCTCGCGCCGATGTAGCGCCGGTACGCTACCGCGAACCAGTGGACGCCGTACGCCGTGAACGCGAGCGCCGCCATGTACAGCGGCGCAGCGTTGTCGAAGACGCCGAACCAGGTGAGCCCGATCATCAAATAGATGCCGGTGATGAACTGCATGAAGCCGCTCATCCACAGGCCCCAGAGCGCGATCGTGCGGTTCGACTCGGGCGTCTCTTTCGGGAACCCGAACAGCGCCTGGCCTCCCCACACGAAGTATCCGGTCGCAAGACCGAAAAATCCGATGGCGATCGGAAAAAATGGCGATTGACTAAACGCCGATGACGTCATTGCGGTCCTCGTCGAGCACGCCGAATACGCGCAGGCACGGCCTGCGGGCCGGTATTTTCCGATCGGCGCATTCGTGCTCCATGACGAGATGATACTGAGCAAATCGGAGGCAACCCAGAGAGGCCGCGCGAGCGTTCAGAGCGAGCGCCGGCGGCCTCGCGGCCTCGAGTTCAGCTCTGCGCGACCGCCTCGATGGCGAGTTCGATCTTCACCTCGTCGCCGACGGCGACGCCGCCCGCTTCGAGCGCTTGATTCCAGGTCAGGCCGAAGTCCTTGCGGCTGATCTTGGCGTGCGCTTCGTATCCGATGCGGCGATTGCCCCACGGATCGGTCGTGCGGCCTTCGAACGTGGCCGCGAGCGTGACGGGGCGCGTCGTCCCGCGGATCGTCAAGTCGCCTTCGACCGAGATCGCGTCGCCGTTCGGCGTGATGCGCGTGCTGCTGAACGTCATCTGGGGAAAGGTCGGTGCGTCGAAGAAGTCGGGCGACTTGAGGTGCCCGTCGCGCTGCGCTTCGCTGGTGGTGATGGAGTCGACTTCGAGCGTCGCTTGGATCGAGCTCGGGACATCGCTGCCCTCCGGAACCTCGATCGTGCCGGCGAGGGCGGCGAAGCGGCCGCGCACCTTCGCGATCATCATGTGGCGGACGACGAATTCGGCGTTGGTGTGGGAGGCGTCGATTGCATAGGTCTGGACGGTCGTGGTGGTGCTCACGGTAAGAAATCTCCGGTGAAGGTGGCTGGGTTCGCTTACGGTGTGGTATCGTGGGTGTTAAGTCACTATTCCATACCGAGTCTCTGCCAGCAAGAAGGCACCAGAAAGTAGTATAGGCACCAAATGGTTACCGAGGTCGCATCCGAAGCCGGAGTCTATTCGGGGCCCTGTCCCGCCCGCGAATTGCTCGATCGGATCGCGGACAAGTGGACGACGCTGATCATCGGCGTGCTGACCCAGATGAAGACCCCGGTACGGTTCACCGAACTGCGCCGCGCGATCGGCGGCATCTCACAGAAGATGCTGACGCAGACGTTGCGCGATCTCGAACGCGACGGCTTGGTGGTGCGCATCGTCTTCCCGGTCATCCCACCGCGCGTGGAGTATTCGCTCACGCCGCTCGGGCTGACGCTCGAGGAACCACTGCGCGCGCTCTCCATTTGGACGGAACGCCACGCCGGCGACGTGCGCAAAGCACAGGACGCCTTCGATGCCCGCGTTCAGGCGGAGCGCTCCGCCTAACGGCGTCGTTCAGACCGCGGCGATCAGCAGACACTCCGGCGTATCGGTGAGGCCGCTGACGAACGGCGTGACGGTGCCGTTCTTGTCGCGCTGGTAGATCGCTTGCGTCTCGCGGCTCGCGAAGAAGAGCGTCCCACCGGGTGCGAACGCGAGCCCGGAGACCTTCTTGAGCCCGTCGCCGCCGGACTTCTTGTCGAGTTCCAGTTCGAACTTCTGCGATTTCGGGTGGTAGCTGAAGATCGCGTCGTTGCCCGGATCGCCGATGAAGACGTGTCCGCTCGCCGCATCGTAGGCGAGGCCGACCGGCGTGCTCAGCGTCCATTTGCCGTCGGTCGTCGTCGTAAGCGCCGACTTGTACGCGCCGGTCGCGGCATCGTAGATCGCGACCCGCGCGCCGCCTTCGTCGGCGACGTACAGCGCGCCGCCGGCGAACAGGATGCCGCGCACCGAATGCCGCGCCGGCGCTTTCACCGCGTCGGCGGCGCTCGCGGGCGCGGCCGTGAAGCCCGTCATCGTCAACCCGCCTTGCGCGACCGGAACGGCGGGCGGCGTTTCGCCGCCGGCAGTCACCGGCTGCGCCGACGCGACGTAGGTGCCGGCGTAGAACGTGCCACCGCTCGGAAACGCCGTCGTCAGATACGATGCGACCGCGAGCGGCGTGGCGGGGAAGCCGGCCGCAGCGACGGCATAACCCGAGACGACGTTGGTATCCTGACTCGACGCGTACAGGTTGCCGCCCGGATCGAACGCGACCGCGTAGGGATGGGCGAGCGCCGTCGACGTTTGCGGCGTGACCGCCGTGCCGAGCAGCGTGCGGCTGAACCCGTCGCTCCCGATCGTCGACGAGAAGGCGTCGATCGCGGACCCGCCCTTGTGCGCGACGGCGAGATAAAGCCGCCCCGCGCCGTCCAGCGCCATCCCGCGCAGCTCGTCGTAGTCCGGCGTGACGTGGCCGTGCTTCGTGCCGCTCGCGTCGTACGCGCGGACGTGGTTGACCGGCGTGTTGCTGGAACCGGCGCCGCCTTTCGACGCCTCACCCGAAAACGTCACGTACACCTGGAAGCGGGAATCCGCCATGGCACACCCTTCTCCGCATCGCGCGGACTGCGAACGTTTGGCAGCGCGAGCGGGTGACGCCTGCCGGCCCGCTCGAAGACGGCGCGATGATCGAGCGCGGCTTCACGCCGGGGATCGTCGGCGACGTGACGGCGCTGCACGGCCGATACTACGCCCAGACGTGGAACTTCACACCGAACTTCGAGATCGGCGTGGCGGAGGGGCTGGCGCGCTTCTTCGCCGAGTACGATCCCGCGCGCGACGTCGCGCTCTGGGTGCGCGAGGACGGCGCGGTGCGCGGCTTCGTCGCGATCTGGGCGCTTCGCGATGATCCAAACGAAGCACGCCTGCGCTGGTTCATCCTCGACGACGCGCTGCGCGGCCGCGGCCTTGGGCGCGCGCTGATCGCCGCGGCGATGGAACACTGCCGCACGGTCGGCTTCCGGCGCGTCGAACTGTTCACGTTCGCCGGCCTGACCGCGGCGCGCGCGCTCTATCGTGAGGCCGGGTTCCGCCTAGTCGAAGAACGCGAGCACGCAGAATGGGGCACGCCGATCTTGTGGGAACGCTTCGCGGCAGAGCTCCACTAACGTCTTAAACTCGCCCGTGACGGCTACGTTCCGATCAGTTCCTTGAGGGCGTGCTGGAAGATCTTTGGAGCTTTGCCTTGGAAGAGGATGCTTTCGTTGCCGCCGATTTGCTTGCGCAGGTTGACGAGCTCGTCGCGCAGGGCGGCGGCTTTTTCGAACTCGAGGTTCGCGGCGGCGTCGCGCATCTTGCGTTCGATCTCTTTGGCCATCGCCTCGGCGACCGCGCGCGGCAGCTTCTCGGCCCGCACGACGTCGGCGGCTTCCGCGCCGCTGTTCGCGCCGCCGCCGATCAGGCTGAGGATGTCGTGGACTTCCTTGCGGATCGACTTCGGTTCGATCCCGTGTTCGAGGTTGTACGCGACCTGCGTTTCGCGCCGCCGTTTCGTTTCGCCGAGCGCCTTCGCCATCGACTCGGTGACGACGTCGGCATACATGATCACGGTGCCTTCGACGTTGCGCGCGGCGCGGCCGATCGTCTGGATCAGCGACGTCCCCGAGCGCAGATAGCCTTCCTTGTCCGCATCGAGAATGCCGACCAGCGACACTTCCGGCAAGTCGAGGCCTTCGCGCAGCAGATTGATGCCGACCAGCACGTCGAACTCGCCCTTGCGCAGGTCGCGCAGGATCGCGATCCGCTCGAGCGTCTCGACCTCGCTGTGCAAGTAGCGCACGCGAATCCCGTTCTCGAGCAGATAATCGGTGAGGTCTTCCGCCATCTTCTTCGTCAGCGTCGTGACCAGGATGCGCTCGTTCTTTTCGGCGCGTTTGCGGATCTCGTCCATGAGGTCGTCGACCTGATGGCGCGTGGGCCGCACCTCGACTTCCGGATCGACGAGCCCGGTCGGCCGAATGATCATCTCGACGACCTGCGTCGACTTGCCGATCTCGTACGTCGCCGGCGTCGCCGAGACGTAGATCGCCTGGTTGAGGTGCGCTTGGAACTCGTCGAACGTCAGCGGACGGTTGTCGAGCGCCGAGGGCAGCCGGAAGCCGTGTTCGACGAGCGACATCTTCCGCGAGCGGTCCCCGCCGTGCATGCCGTGGACCTGCGGCAGCGAGACGTGCGACTCGTCGACCAGCAGCAGCCAGTCCTTCGGGAGGAAGTCGAGCAGCGTCCAGGGCGTCGAGCCCGATTCGCGGCCGGAGAGCGGGCCCGAGTAGTTCTCGACCCCGTTGCAGTAGCCGACTTCGCGCAGCATGTCCAGATCGTAGCGCGTGCGCTGTTCGAGGCGCTGGGCTTCGAGCAGCTTCCCGTTGTCCTTGAAGTACTTGAGGCGCTCTTCGAGCTCGTTCTCGATCGAAACGACCGCGCGGCGCAGCTTCTCGTCGGGCGTGATGTAGTGCTTGGCTGGAAAGATCTTCAGCTCGTCCTTCGAGGTGACGTACTCGCCGGTCAGCTGGTTGACCACGTTGATCGCCGTGATCTCGTCGCCGAAGAACTCGATGCGGTGAACGAGTTCCTCGTCGACGCCCACGAACTCCAGCGTGTCGCCGCGCACCCGAAACGTTCCGCGCACGAGGTTCAAGTCGTTGCGGCGGTATTGCATGCCGATCAGCTTGCGCAGGAAATCGTCGCGGTCGATCGACTCGCCGACCTTGATGTCGGCGGCCATCTCCATGTAATCGGCCGGCGAGCCGAGCCCGTAGATGCACGACACCGAGGCTACGATCAGCGTGTCGGGCCGCGTCAGCAGCGACTGCGTGGCCGAGTGCCGCAGGCGTTCGATCTCGTCGTTGATCGAGGAGTCCTTGGCGATGTACGTGTCGGTGTGCGCGATGTACGCTTCGGGCTGATAGTAGTCGAAGTACGAGACGAAATACTCGAC
>CALEYW010000019.1 GCA_937927945.1 uncultured candidate division WPS-2 bacterium
CGCAGATCCGCACGACCATCGAGCCATGCGTATACGGCGCGCGCGCGCGCCGTATCGTCCGGACTCCACGCCGGCGCGCCGATGCCGCTGTCCATTTGCACGAAGCGCCGCAGCAGCGACGCGCGGATGGCTTCTGCTGAGAACGCTTCGGAATGGGAGGTCATCGTCGATCCTTACACAGCGGCGCTTGTTGGAACGACGCGCGGCACTTGGCCCTCGCGTTCGATCATTTTGACGAACACCGCGACGATTTCAGGATCCCACTGCAAGCCCCGCGTCGCGGTAAGGATTGTCAGCGCGCGCGACACGGTGACCGACGGCTGATATGGCCGGCCAGCCGTCAACGCATCGAACGTGTCGGCGACGGATACGATCCGACTCTCGAACGGGATCGCCGTCCCGCGCAAACCGTCAGGATAACCGCGGCCGTCGATACGCTCGTGATGCGCGCGAACGAGCCGCGCCAAATGCCCAACGCGCTCGTCTTCGCTGACAAGCCGGCATCCGACAGCAGCGTGGTCGCGCATGATGACGACGTCGTTGCCGGTAAGTCGCTCGCGCCCATGTAGTAATCGCACGGGAACGGCGACCTTGCCGACGTCGTGCAGGCGGCCGACTTCGCCGATGACTCGTGACGCCTCAGCGTCCAGGCCGGTTGCGAGCGCGATCCGCTCGGCATAGCCGCCGACGGCAAGACAGTGCTCATAGGTGCCTTCATCATGGGCACGCAGGGCGGTGAGAAGCCGGTGACTCCCGAGTCCAACTATCCCGTTCACACCCTGACGCTACGAAGGGATCGACAAAAACCCCTCCCGACAATATACCCGCTTTTGTAACGATCGCTGCAGCCAAGCCCCGCCTATCCCGAAGGCTCGGGCGGCGAACCAAGGGTGGGCATTGGCGGGCAGCGAGGAGGGGTGTAGTGCAGGACCGGGAGGGAGTTAGGGGGTACAGGAAACGTTCCCTCAGCCACAGCTTCGCGAGGTTCCTCGAGGTGCAACGATTTTCGGACCGCCGTTCGGCCGCTCCGGCCGCGCCGACCCCCGCCATCGCGCTCTCCCGGACGCACGGAGCGCGACGGGGCGGAGTCGTCGCCATGCGAGAGTTACAAGCGATACCCGGCCCGGAGGGCTATGTAGCCGCTGATACCAGCGAGCTTGGTAAGCTAGCCGGCTTCTTGGAGCGCGTCGTGACCGGTCGCGTGGACCTCACGGCGCGAGTCCATGTCGAGGCGAAGGAACCCGACGCGCACCGCATCGCGACGGCCGTAAACGAGTTGCTCGACCGCGTCCAGCGCGACCTGGGCGAACTCGCCTTCTCGGTGACAGCGGCATCGACGGCCGGCCGAACGCAAGAGGCGCTATCGAGCGTAGCGGATGACGTGGCTGAGCATGCCGAACGGTTCGGAGCTGTCCGTCTCGCCGTTGCTCAGACTGCCCAGGGTGCGAGCGATGTCTCGAGCCTGACCCGGACCGGCAGCGCGAGTGCAGACGAACTGCGCGCGGTGGCCGACCATTCGATCGCCGCGGCGTCGTCGGCGCTCGAACAGCTTGCGGACGTACGCGAGCGATGTGAAATGCTGCGCGACGGCATCGTCGCGCTCGACCGTTCTGTGGGCCAGATCGGCGAACTCGCCAAGGCGGTCAATGCGATCGCGGAGCAGACGAACGTACTGGCACTTAACGCCGCGATCGAGGCTGCTCGCGCGGGTCAAGCTGGCGCGGCCTTCGCGGTCGTCGCTCGCGAGATCCGCCGATTGGCCGATACGGCAGCGTCCGAGACGCGTCGGATCACCGGCGCCGTACACGAAGTACGGGACGCATCCGCAGCCGCGCTCGCAGGAGCGCATGAGACGGCGGCCGCCGTCACAGTCGCCGCGGCCGAGAGCGGTTCCATCCGAGAAGATCTTGAGCGCACGATCGCGCTCGTTGCCGACCTCGGGATCGGAATCTCGTCGATCGCTGCGGTCGCCGAAGAGCAGTCCGCGGCGTTAGGCCAGATCGTGCTCTCGGTCACCGAGGTTGAAGCGACGGCGAATGCGAGCGCGCAACGCGCCGCGCAGCTGCGCGAGCTCGGATCGGCTGACCTCAACCTCGTAACCGGCGAGGTCTTCGCTCGATACGTGGTCGGCGACCTCACAGACCGCGTGTACGACATAGCATGCGAGGCAGCGGTCGCGATCGAGGTCGTACTGGATCGGGCCGCGTCAGCGCTGCCGTCTCGAGGGCTGAGCATATACTCAACGGACTACCGCGAGATGCGTGGCAGTGAAATCACCCGGCTCCGCACGCTATGCGATGTGTCGCGAGCGAGCGCCGCCGGTTTTGACCCGCCAAAATACTTTACGGGTTGGGACTCATTTCTGGATGCAGAGCTGGCCCCGATCGTGGACACGTTCGGTCATGCCGACGAGGCAATCCAATTCTGCTGCGTCGTCGACGTCAACGGATTCGCAACGATGCACCGACGCGACCGGCGCCAGGCAATCACCGGCGATCCAACCGCCGATCTTGCGGGGAATCGCGTAAAGCGTATCTTTGACAGTCCGGTCGCGTTGCGCGCCGCGCGAGTCGGCCTCGATGCCGAGCTCGTGCCCAAGCGCGCTACGCGTGCCCAATTCGCCGCTGCCGGCGTCGATCTCGATCGCATGAAGCCGACTACAGAACGGTCGCGCATCGTGCAGAGCTACGCGCGCGACACGGGCGAGGTGCTGACCGACCTCGCCGTGCCGCTGTTCGCTGGCGGGCGGCGCTGGGGCGCACTACGGCTAAGTTTTCGCCCCACAGGGGCGTAGTGGAGACGCGAGAGTGCCACAAGCTCGGCGGGGTTGCGCGATGCGACCATTGCCCTCACCCGTCATCGCGATGACGCACTCGTTGTGTGCGAACGCGCGCCGCGATCGCACGACGTGACGGCACGCTGACGCATGTTCGAGTGGATGCTCGACGTCGCCGTGCCGCGCCGCAAGCGCAGCCGCCGGCGTAAGCTACCGGACGGGGACCTTACGACCACGCTTCTACGCGACGAGATAGCGTTCCGAGCGCGCGAGGCGGATCCGTCCGTCGTCGTGATCGCCGACTATCGCGGTGCGGGCTTCGCCGTGCCGCAGCTCTTTGCGTTCGGCGATCGTCTCGTCGGCGTTTGGGCGTACGGCGACGACGTGAACGCGTATCGCGAGGTTCGCTTCAAGGATGCACACCTCGCTCTCGACGCGATCGCGATCGTGACGACGCGCAGCGCGAGCTGGCAGGTCCGGCTTGCGCCGCTCGACTTCCCCGGCGTTCACGAGGTGCAAGTCGAGCCCGATGGTGCACGACTCTCGCTGGCCGTTCGCGTTTGCCACGGCCTCGATGCGTTGCGCCGCGGCGGCGAACTCACCCAGCCGCTCCAGCTCGTCACGCCGCTGGCGACCGACGTCGACGTCGCGCACGTGCTCGCGTTTCTGCAACGCTCCGAGCGCGAGGCCATTTCAGCACCGCCGACGGACGCAGCACAAGCGCGGTCGCTCGTGCGCGCGGTCGTCCGTGGGCGCCGGCCGGCGAAAGCACGCCTCACTGAAGGCGTCATTCGCGAAGTGCTGCGTCCGTGGATCGCAGAGCAGCACGCGAACGCGCCCGGCGCGCTCATCGACGAGCTCACCGTCGGGAGCGCGATCGCGGACCAGGCGCTCGCGTCGATCGACGGGCTGCACCTCTTCGAGATCAAGGGCGAAAGCGATTCGCTCGCGCGCTTGTCGGCTCAAGCACAGACCTACGCGAAGGTCGCGACCACCGCGACGCTTGTGGTCGCCCCGCGCCACCTCTCACGCGCCTTCGCGGACATTCCAAAGTGGTGGGGCCTGATCGTGGTCGAAGGCGGCGCCGGCGCACCGGTCATCCGCGTTGCCCGCCAGCCGCGTACGAACCCGGACCCCGACCCACGCGCGCTGCTCGACATCATGCTCGCCTCGGAGCTGGCCTCGCTCGCCGCCGCGCTGGGCCTTCGTCAAGCACGCCAACTCTCGAAGTGGACGCTGCTGCAGCTTCTCGCTAAACGCCTACCGCTCGACCGCATCTCGTACTCGGTCGGCTATGCCGTCGCGCACCGCGTATCACGACTGCCGCGCAAGACGGCGTGGACGACACTGCCGGGCACCTGGCCGACCGACGACCGCGCGGCGGGCATCTTTCGCGATCCCAATCTCGCGAAGAAGCTGAAGAAGGCGGAGCGGCACCGCGATCTTATCGCCTGGGGACGCTTCGACCTCATCGAGCGTGAGTTTCCACCGCGTACGGTCGACGTCGACGCGGACGTGCTCGAGATCTTTCCCACCGTCGCCGACGCGCTCGCCGGCACCGCGTAGGCCGCCGCGTGGAACGACTGACGGCAGACGCCGTGCGCGAGCTCATGACGGCGCTCGTCGCGCAGGGCTACGACGTGTATTGGGCCGAGGACTGCGCGCCGCCGGCGAACGCAGAGGTCTTCGCTCGCGAACTCATCTTCGTGATCGTCAACTCGGGCATGAAGAACTCGATAGCCGAGCGCATCTATTACGACAGGATTCTGCCGGCGATCGAGCGCGGCGACTCCGTGATGTTGGCGCCGGGATAAGACGGACCCAGTTTGGTCGCGTTAAGACGGACCCACCTGTCGGCCAGGTTTGGTGGCTAGCGTCGCGGTCCCTCGCGACTTGGCCCGCAGGCGGTAGCTCTCGCCTTTGAGGCTCAAGACGTGGCTGTGGTGCAAGAACCGGTCAAGCAAAGCGCCGGCGAGTGTGGTGTCGGCGAAGATGTGGCTCCAATCTGCAAACGCTTTGTTGCTGGTGATGATCGTCGCGTGCCGCTCGTAGCGTTGGCAGATGAGCTGGAAGAGCCAGGTTGCGGCGGCTTTATCGAATTCGACGTAGCCGAGTTCGTCGATGATGAGCAGAGGCACGTTGACGAGATGGCGCTGCTTGTGCCCGGGAATACCGTCAAGTTGAGCGACGCGGATTTGGTCGAGGAGGTCTTGCGCGCTCACGAAGTAGACGCGGTGCCCGCCTTGTAGGGCGCGCATCCCGAGTCCGATCGCCAAGTGCGTCTTGCCGACGCCGGGCGGTCCGAGCAGCACGACGTTCTCGGCTCGTTCAACGAACGCGAGCGATTCCAACTCGTTGGTCATCCGTCGGTCGAGCGAAGGTTGCGCGTCGAAGTTGAAGGAGTCCAGCGATTTGAGACTAGGAAAGTGGGCGAGTTTGGTGCGGACGGTGATGCTGACTTCCTGGCGTGCGGCGGTTTCGTCGGCGAGCAGCGCATCCAGGAACTGCAGATGCGAGAGTTCGCGTTCACGTGCCGCTTGCAGGTGGCGCTCCAGCGCGGCGCTCGCGGCGCGCAACTTGAGCGTCTCGAGCGCCTGCGTGACGCGGGAAACGATGAGGTCCGTCATGCCGCGACCTCGTCGTAGACGGCGAGGCTGCGTTGCTCGACCTCGACGTGCGGAAGCGCAACTGCCGGCTCGGCGATGATGCGTGGCGTGCCGCCAAACCGGTGGCAGAGCGTCGAGAGCACGCCCCGCTTGACGACGTCAAAGGCGAGTAAACTGTCGATCGCGCCGGCGACGACATCGTGGTGAAACTCGGCGTCGTGCTCGAGCACCTCACGCAGCAGGGCGAGCGGAGCGTGCGGTGCTTTTGCTTCGACCGCTGCAACGTAGCGGCGACCACTTTCGCCAAATCGCTCCACGACGGCCTCGCCCAGAGCGGCGAACCGCTCGTGGCGTGGCTGCGGTCGCGGTGGGAGATGCTCGGGTATTTGCACCAATCGCTGGCCCGGCTGCGCGTAGACGTGGCTCGCGAGAGTCTCGCCGTCCTTGAGGATTCGCAGTCCGTCGATGCGACGCTGGAGCGTGACCGGTTGACGCGCAAACGTCGCGGGAACTGAGTATCGCACGCCGTCGACGCTCACCAGCGCGTATGCGTCGGCCACGCGGCTCTCCTCGAGCTTGATGTCGTAGGCGCGAAGCGGCTTGAGCGCCTCTCGCTCGACGGCGAACCGATCGCAGGGACGCTCGCGCGTGATGCGATGGATGCGTTGGTTCGCGCGTTCGGTTAGCCACTGCTCCGCCTGCGCGTTCAAACCGGCGAGGTCAACGATGTCGCGACCGACGAAAAAGCGACCGCGGACGAACGCTACCATCCGTTCGACACGACCCTTGGTCTTAGGGCGCATGGGGAAATGCGCGAGCGGACGAAAGCCCACGTTGACCGCGAGCTCCTCGTACGACGGGTGCCACTGCACCGTCCCGCCGGCGCGCGAAAGCACGCCCGTCTTGAGGTTGTCGATCAACGTTTCAGCCGGCACGCCGCCAAAGAACGTGAACGCGCGGTAATGACAATCGAGCCACGTCAACAACTGCATGTCGGTGGTGAAACGCACGAACATCGCGCGTGACCACGCCAACACCGCGACGAACGCGTACACCTTGCGCGGGACGTCGCCGACGGACACGACGCCCATCTCGCCCCAGTCCACCTGCATCTGTTGACCGGGCTTCACGAAGAAACGGGCCTCGGCGAGCGGCTTCGGCCGCGGTCGGTGTCGTCGAACGTGGTCCTTGAGCACCGTGCGGCCACCATCGTATCCGCGATCCCGCAGCTCGTCGAAGATCCGCTCGGCGCTCCACTGCGTGGTCACCGGATCGCGAAGCCACGCCGTGATCTGCTCGAGGTAGGGCGCCAGCTTCGCGCCCCCTTCCCGCCGCCGCTTTCCGGTTGGCGGGCTCGTGCTGCGCAGCGCGCGCCGCACGGTGTTGCGGCTTACGCCCCGCAACGCGGCGATTTTTCGAATACTCAGGCCCTGCTCCTTGAGGATATGGAAATCCATCCATCGCTCCGAACGATTGATGCGGGCTCCTCCTTGTTGGCGGTGATGTCGTAATCAGAGCCTTCAAGGAGGGGCCTGCTTCTGCTTCCGGGCCACCGGCCCGGGTCGGAGGTGGGTCCGCCTTATCCCGGCGGAAGTGGGTTCACCTTATCCCGCCGCCCACACGTGACGACGGTATTCGGCCATCGCGGGAAGGCGATGGCGATGGACAACGTGTGGCGCGACCGCACCCGCTACTTCGCCATCTACAACGCGTGCCGCACGGACGAACAGCGCCTAGCGTTTCTCGGCGGCCTCCCGTGGATCGGCAACATCACCAAGTATCACGCCGCGCGCAACTTCGGCATCGAGTGCGTCAAGCCGGACATTCATCTGCAGCGGATCGCCGACTACCACGGCACCACACCGCACGCGCTCTGCGCGGCGCTCGCCGGCGAACTGGGCTTACGCATCGGAACGATCGACGGCATCCTGTGGGGCGCGAGCGCCCGCGGGCTCATCAACACGCGCTCTCTGATCGGGCGACTCACTCGTTAATGCAGCCTATTGTAGCGCTGCGTCGCAGCCTATTGTTCCGTCAATCCTTCACTAATCGCTACCCGCGTGTTCATCGGTTCCGGTGACAACAGAACCAAACAGCGTTGGCGCGCTTACGACCGGCGCGGCTCTTGGCGCACGCTTAAAGGTCGTATTCGCACGCTGCGACCGCGTTGGGTAATCAATTCCCTTGCCATCCAGTAATTCCTCAACCGTAAGAATCTGGACTTTCTCATGCATCCCGCCCATTGGCGACTTATAGAAGCCCGCCGATGCCGCCTCGTCCTTCATAGGTTTCGTGGGCTTCGTGAACGTCAACAGAACCCCAATATCCGCCTTTTCCCGCGTCACAGTACCCACGAGATCGCGTACCATCGACACGTTAACGTTCGCGCCAGCCTTGACCGACAAGATGATTCGCTTGGCTTTGCCCTTTTGATCGTCATGGAAGTAGATGTTTCCGTCGATCCCCTTATCAGCGCCCTTTTTCGAGCTTTGTGCCGTCCGCGCACCCACTAGGCCAAGTGCCCAGGCTTGGAACTGAAATGGGTCCTCAATCGCTAGTCGGTTCGCATCGGGAATGGAGACTGGCTCGCCAATAACTTTGTAATGCGACGACACCGATGCGCCGAATTGGTCCTGAAGGCGATGCTTAATCAGGCCGATCGCGAGATGCGTGATGTCAATGCCTATCCACGACAGTCCCATCTGCTCGGCCACGCTGATTGTCGTACCGCAGCCGCAAAAGGGATCCAGCACAACGTCACCGGGGTTCGCACTCGCATCCAGAATGCGACGCAATAACGCTTCTGGTTTCTGAGTTGGATACCCAAGGCGCTCTTGCGCTGTCTGATTGATACGATCGACGTCGGTCCACACATCGCCGACGGTGACTTCACGCGCTTCCGGGTCGAACGGTTTATCATCGCGCCGCCGCGGCCAGCCGCCATCCTTCGCCCAATGAATCAGCCCCGCGGCGTCCCATCCCTCCATGATCGCGTGCGTGTTCGCCCAATGTCTGCCCATAGCGCTCACATCAAAGCCTCGCCACGGCTTCCCGCTATCTCCGTCCTTTGTGACGCCAGGCGCAGTCAATTCAAAGGTTTGGTATTTCTTCTTGTCGGGCCCCGTGATGAGCGTGTGCGGTAGTTTCGCTTTGTCGGCCTTCACTATAACTGGATGAAACGTGAACGCCTCGCTCTTTGAGTAAAACAGCAGCGTATCGTGAACTCTCGGCCACCTGCCCTTCGTGCTCCGCGCGTTGTGTCTGACCCAGATCACTTCATTGCGGAAGCTCCTCGGCCCGAACACAGCGTCAAGGATCATCTTTAGGTAGTGGCTCGCGGTCGGATCACAGTGGAGATACAAGCTTCCTGTTGGCTTAAGAACACGACGCAGCTCTTCCACGCGCGGAGCCATCATTGACAAGTAAGCCATCATGTTCGAAGGGCCAAGAATCTGCCGCAGGGCCTGCATCGTTTCCGAGAGCTGCCCGCCTTCTTCAACGACCTCCTCAAACGCTCGCGCTGCGTTCACATCCCACTCCCAAGTGTCCTCGAACGCCTTAATCTGCGCCGCAGCGTTGTCCCCCGACTGCTCCGCAAATAGCACATTGTAGTCGACGTTCGAGTTGAACGGAGGGTCAAGGTACACGAGATCGACGGACTCAACCGCTACATATCGCCGCAGGATGTCAAGGTTGTCGCCATAGTAGAGCGTGTTCATTCCGGTCCCTCAGAATGGTAGCCGAGCTCGATCGAAGATGACCTGTGCGCCGTCCACGCGCGATGCGACGATGGTGCCGACCGCGACGTCGCCGTTCACCGGATCCCGCCGTCGTAGGCGTCCTGCAGCGCGCCCAGCTCGCCCGCCTGCGCGGCGTCGAGGTGACGGTCGAGGTCGTCGGGGTCGCTCGGCCGCGAAACACCATGCCGGTGTGCGAACCGGAAGATCGCCTTGGCGTTCGGGTCGTTGGCGTGGTCGGCGAACCATCGTGCCCGGTCCGCGAGGGTCTTGGTGTTGCTCGCCATGCGGGGCGCCTTCGGCTCGCGACGCGGTGCCTCCGGCCGTCGCGAGCGCTCGAGCAGCGCGATCCGGGCGCGCGATCGGCGTGGCGGCGCTCACCAGGGCTGCGAGGGCGTAGATCGTTTGCGCGTCGAGCACGATTCCTCCGGGGGCCGCCGCGGCGCGGCCGTCGTCGTGGAAGGTAGGCCCCGCGCGCGTCCGGAGAGCCCTCAGGGCGCGCGCGAAAGCCTCTCGACTGAGAAGATAGGGGCGCAGCGGCCTCACGGCAGTCCCGGGCCACCAACGCGGCTCTGCGCGTCGGCTGCCGCCGCCGAGACGACGCCGCCGGAGCCACGCCGCGCCCTTAGGCGCACATAATCCCAACTCGATCCGCGAAACCACCCCGGGGCGGAACGCCCCCGTCTTGGCGGCCTTGCGCCCGCGCGCGCGCCGCAAACCGGCAAGAGAAGGAGAAGGCCGGTGGGGACCCGGGAGGGTTTTGGCCCGGTAGGCATTATGGGCATCTAAGGGGTTGCGCCAACGGCGCGTCGGCGCTCAGTCGGTATGCTATAATCGAACAGATGTACGACGACACCGCGACCCAGCCGACGCTGCTCGACGGCCTCGAAATCGTCGCGAACAACCCGCGCACCCGCGCGGCCAAGACCGACGACCTCACCGACTTCGCCCGCTTCGGCAAAAGCCGCGGCGCCGGCACCGCCACGCTCGACGCGAACGGCAAGGTGCAAATCAGACTGCCGCTGGACCTTGACCTGGTGGCAGCCTACGTCGACGCGCTGCGCGTGCGCGGCGCCAAGGCCAGCACGATCCGCCGGCGCCTCTCGACCTTCGCGGCGTTCCACAAACAGCACCGCATCGAGAGCGACCCGCGCAGCGACGTGAAGGTGAAAGCGGCCTGGGGACGCGTGCTCAATACCGAGGGCCGCGGCGCGGACCGCAAGCTGGCCGTCGCCGAGAGCGAGATCCACCGCATCATCGCCGCGATGGACGACGACTACGAAGCCTTCACGGGCCAGGACCGGCGCGTCACGCTTTCGTACCTGCGCGATCGCGCGCTGCTGCTGCTCGAGTACGCCGGCTGCCTCACGCGCACGGAGATCGAGACGCTCTACCGCGACAACCTCGTCTTCAGCGGCTCGGGCGTGCGCGTGCGCGTCAACAGCTCGGGCGAAATGCTCGAGGACGGCAAGCGCGTGTGGGTCAACCCGCACCGCACCCGCGACGTCGAGGTCCGACGCGCGGACGACCCGACGTACTGCGCGGCCGTCGCGCTCAAGAAATGGACCCGCACCGCCGCGATCGAGGAGGGCTACGTCTTCCGCGGCGTGCTGATCCGCGGCGCGCTCACCGACCAGCTCAGCGCGCGCGCGATCCACGACCTGCACGAGCACCGCGCCGGCCGCGTTGGGCTCGACAAGTACGCCGTCTCTTCGCACTCCATCCGGACCGGCCTCATCGCCACCAAGGCGCACCGCGGCGCCTCCGATGAGACCCTGCGCGAGATCGCCGGTCTACGCTCGCTCGACAGCGTCGCCGACGTCGTGGCTCGCTCCCGATCGGCGGCGCGTGCCGGCCGGCAGATCACCCTGGTCTGACGGCGTGGGCTTTGCGCCGTATCAGCATGACAAGCGAAGGGAAAAGCCTGCAAAGGCAGGAGGGACCGGGGAGGGTATCGCAGGGTACAGCAATGCGGCCAGCCCCTTCCAGGCTGGCCTAGCGGAGCGCCCAGCGAGATGATGACACAGACAACGATCGAATCGACCGCCCTCGAGTCCGAGCTCCGCAACGAGCTACGCGGCCTCGCCGAACAGCCCGGCGGCCGCATGAAGATCCGCCAGCTCGTCAAGACGCTGATCCCGGAGATCCGCGCGGCCATGCGCCAGGGGCACCAACTCGCAGCGATCCTCGAGATGATGCACAGCCGCTCCAACGGCGTGCTCAAACCGCACACCGTTCGCGGCTATATCTACGGCAAGGACTCGGTGCTGAACGATCCCGATGTGCAGCTGCCCGACGACGACCCGCTGCTCGCCCGCGCCCGCGCCCGGCGGCAACCGTAGCACCGTGCTGACCATCGACGCCGCGCGCGCCGCGAACCGCCGTGATACCGCAGCGCTGGCCGCTCGCACCGTCGACGCCTGGGACGCCCTCCGGCGCGCTGCGCCCGCGGCGCTCGCCGACGAACTGCGTGACGTCATGCGCACGACCGCGCCGGCGCTGAACGAAGCGCGACCGCACGACGGCCGCGACTACGCGCGCGAGATCGTCGCCTTCGCCGACGCGACGCCGGCGATCGCCGAACCTTCGCTGACCTAACGGGCTGGCGGATCCGGGCGCGAATGCCGCGGATCGAAGAAGCCGGCCAGCGACTTCGCAAAGACCTCAGCGGTGTACGCGTCGCACCGCTCCTCGTCGTACAGCGTCGCCATCGCCGTCGCCCCCGGCGCAGCGTCGTCCGCCGTGTGTATCCAGCGCGTCGAGCCCTGCTCCGTGATCGTAGCCGTCCGCCCGCCATAGCGCAGCACGACAGTGCGCTGGCCGCGCGCGGCCGCGGCGACGTCGGGCAGGCGCCGGCGCAGCGCTCGCACGAGGACGTCCGTCCACTCGCGAAACGGAAGGCGCGGCCCCGGCCTCGGGATCCCCGCGCGATCAGACCCTGCCATCCCCGCGCGCTTCGCCATCGGGGCAGCACACTCTCGGCGGTACGCGGCCGCGCCCGTACCGCCGGACAGGTTGGGGTTAACCGCACAGTCCTGACATGAGGGGCCACTTAGATTCGGGCCACCTTCACGGCACCGTCCCGAGGTTTTGGTAAAGAGTCTATCCACTGATACCAAGCTCGCGGGCAATCTGCACCTGCTTGCTCCGCCGGCATCGAACCTCAACGTCGCGCATCGGCTAAGCCGTTGGGCGATAGGACCCGTTTGCCAGCGCGGTAGACGACGCAGTTTTGCCAGGACAATTCCGGCGCTGGCGCTCGGATCATTGCAGGCGCGCCCTTGCCAAAGCCTCAACGTGGTCCCGAAAACGACCCTTTACGGGATGACTTGCGGCCCCAGCAGCGAAGCGCCCTCCCGTGTCCCGAAAATCTGTCCCGAAAAGAATCGCCGAAAACCCGGAAATTGCGAAGCCACCGCGACTCGTCGGGTATGCGCGCGTGTCTACCGATGAGCAGACGACGGCGCTCCAACTCGACGCACTCCGTGCCGCCGGTTGCGCGACCATCCATGAAGATTCTGCTTCTGGATCGTCGCGGGCGCGGCCGGGACTCACGCGGGTGATCGAGGATCTACGTTCCGGCGATACGTTAGTCGTCTGGAGGCTCGATCGGCTGGGACGATCGCTACGCGACTTGCTCGATATCGCGGATGGACTCCGCGAGCGCAACATTGCACTGCGGTCGCTGACCGACCATATCGACACGGGCACCGCCGCTGGCCGTATGCTCTATGCGGTTCTCGGTGCCGTCGCGCAGTTCGAGCGGGACGTACTACGGGAAAGAACCGTTGCCGGGCTCGCGGCGGCAAAGCGTCGCGGCGAACGACTTGGTCGTCGTCCGGCTCTCACGCCGGCACAGGTCCGGGAGGCGACAGCGATGGTCAAACGTGGCGATAGTCCCTCTCATGTTGCCCGTATCCTTCGGATCGGGCGATCGACGTTATATCGGGCCTTGCAATAGGCTTTCGAAGGACCGCGAAGTGGCGGCAGGATGCGCGAGTGCTGGTTTTACCCCTAGATAAAGTCGAAAAAGCACGAGACCGATGACGCCGGGCGGGCTCAAACACTATCGATTCGTCGGCAATTTCCGGTCGCGCTCGGCTCTGCCCATGCTAGTTCGCGTGGCCGGCGTGGTTTGCCGCCGGGACCGGAATTCGCGCAACGCGCTCGGTATCGGCCTGCAGGGTTGCTGTGTCGGCGAGCCCGCCTGCTCCGCTTGCGGTCCAGCGTGCGCGAACGCTGGCGTTGCGATCGAGCAGAAGCTCCGTCTCGCCGCCGTCGTTGGGCGAGCGAAACAGCGCAAGGGTGGCGCGGACGTCGTCGGACGCGCCAACGATCAGGGCTGTTTTCGCGGTGGCGCCCATGTCGACCGCAATGGCGTGCACGCCGGCGGCTTGGAGGCGCGCGAGTCGCGCGAGCGGCGCTTGCGGCGAAAACAAGACGAGCAGCACCGGCCCGTTCTTCAGCGACTGGCGCAACGTGTTCTGCGCGCCCCCTTGCTCGAACGCGAAGTCCGGAAGGGGCGGCGCAGCGGCCGTACTGATTTGTGAACTCGTCGCGTCGCTGATGACACCGGCGGTTCGCGCCAGCACGAAGTTGATGAGATCCCAACGCTGGTCCGGTGTGAGCTTGTCGGCGAAGCCGGGCATGACGCCGTTCGCGCGACCGGTGCTCACCCACCAGAAAATATCGCCGACGCTGTGCGCGAACAGATGCGGCTGCGTCAAATCCGCCGGACGAATCGGAAGCTTTCCGGCGAGCGGACCGTCGCCGCGGCCCCCGGCACCGTGGCACTCGATGCAATTCGCAGCGTAGAGCGGCATGCCGCGCGAGATCGAAGGCGCAGCGTACGGCTGCGTCGGAGCGTAGTACGTCGTCGGATACGCGGGGACGATGCCGGGCGCAAGCACGGTCGCGCCGGCGGCGCCGCACAGGACCACTGCCGCAACCAACGCTGCCATCGTGCGATAACGTTTGCGATCGGCCGCGATCGCCAACGCCACGAGGCTGAGGACGAAGAGCACGGTCGCGACGTCAAGGACGCTCTGCGTGCCGATGGCGATCTCGTTCAGATCGATCCGAAACGGGAAGGGCCAGCGCGGCTCAGTGTGCAGCCCCGGCGGCAGGGTTCCGATGACGCCCACGATCGCGATGACCAACACGCCGGCGCCCGCCTCCGAAAGCGCATTCCGGCTCACCCTACCAACGGCGCGTAACCGCAGGGCGGCATCGCTTGCGGCCGCCCCGAGCTCCGGCACGAGGCGGCTGCGGTTGACGTTCGCAAGCGCGATGATCCCGGCGAAGAGCGCAACCTTCAGCAACAGCAGTTGGCCGTACAGTGTCCCGACGAGCGCCGGAATCGAACCGGAGAGAAACCACGTGTTGATGATGCCGGTGACGATCAGGGTTGCAACGCACGTGATGCCGAGCGTCGAGAAGCGCAGCGTTGCCGTGCGCGCGACCGAAAGTGCCTCGGCGCCTCCGTCGGAACGCGCGTGTGTAAGCAGGAGCGCGAGCGGAACGAGTCCGCCAAGCCACGCGCCCGTGGCGAGCAGGTGGAGCAGGTCGGCCGGCAAGTGCAGCCACTCCCACGGAAGGCCTTCCGTCGCTGCCGCGTGTCCAGCCCACGCAAGCGAGACGGTAAGTGCGGCGCTGGTCACCAAACCGATCCAGCCCGCAAGCTTGCGGCCCCGGCCTCGCACAAGAAGACATGCGGCGAGCACAATGACGAGCGCGCCACGTAGCGCCCATACTTGACCGAACTGGGTCTGCGTCAGGTCGATGGCGAGCACGCCGCTCGGCAGAACCGTGGCGATGGGCTGACCACTGACGCTTGACGCCTCGACGAACAGCCACGCCGTGCCGCTGGCGAGCGCGACGAGCAGACTCGTCCACGCCAAAACGATAAGCGGGCGACCGGCATGCGCCTCCAGCGCCTGCGCGCCTCCCGCATGGCGAAGCGCCGGCCGAGCGATCAGACACCAAAAAACGAACGTGCCTGCGAGCGATGCGGTTGCTGCGTAGTGCAGGATGCGTATCGCGATCAGTAGCGGGTCGATTTTCAGCCCTTCCCAACGTGGAAGACGTAGTCACCTTCGGTCGTGTGCGTGTCGACGGAGAGGACGTGCCACTTCACTTTGTAGGTCCCGGCCGGCAGTTGCTTGAGGTTGACATCGAGCTCGGAGCGGTTGCCGGGGTCGATCGCCGCCGGCGCGGCATTAACGGCGGCTCCCGCTTGATCCGTCACCGTTACCGTGCTGAACGCGGGTTCCAGTTGCTGCGTGAACCACAGGTGCATGACGCCAGGTGAGGTCGGCACCGTGCTGCCGACGGCGGGATCGGAATGGTCCAGAAAGGCGTGTGCGAGTACGGCGGCGGGGACGAGCAGCAGCGCGAGGACCACCGTTGTCGCGAAGATGCGCGCGATCATGATTTCCCCCACAGATCTTGGTTGATCATAGGCTTGCCGAAGAATGTCTTGTTGGCGAAATCGTCGAGGAAGAAATGGAACTGGACGAGGATGCCCGTGTGCTGTATCTGCCGCGTGGCGTAGTTGGCGGGGATCATCGCCTCGATGCCGAGCTGCCAGTTGTAGTTTTTGTCCCAAAATAGGACACCCGGCGCGATCGTACCGGTCGTCGGGCCGATGCTCGGGCTCGTCATGGCCACCTCGACCAGCGGCACCATACGCGAGACGAAGCCGGGTAAGTTCAGCGCCTTTACGTGCTGCTGCTGATACGGAAACGAGTACTGCAGCGACGCCGCGTAGTTGATGGTATTCGGACTGAGGTTCGGCGAGTCGGAGATACCGTAGCCGACCTCGCCGGTGAGTGCGAACGGGCGCAAGAAGTCCGAGTGCGAATCGCCGAAGCCTTTGCCGATGTAGAAGGTCGGCGCCGTACTGCCGACGCTCGCGATCGCGCCGGCGTTCAGCAACTGCCTCGAACCGGTGCCCGGCAACTGGCGGACAACGCCCATCGACCACGCGACCTCATGGTCTTCGTCGCAGGGATGCTCGTCCTTGAGCGTGATCGTCGTGTTGTCCCAGCCGTTGAGCTTTCCGTTGGGGTTACTCTGCGTGATGTAGTCACCGTTGATGGCGACACCCAGATCTTGCGTGATCGTCTTATCCCATTCGTAGGCGTAGACGAGATCTTGGCCGCCCCCCGGCAGCGGCGTGAATTGCACGGTCGGCAGCGATAGCTCGTCGCCGACGCCGGGATCGTCCATCGTCAGGGTGGCGGGGAACACGCGGTTTCCGCAGATGACGTGCGCCTCCGCGGGGTCGCGCACGGCAAGCACCAAGACAGCTGCACCGCAAAGCGTGAGGATAAGCGCCAAAAGACGCGCGCCAACATTCTGGCGTCGAAACATGATGACTCCTTCGCGAGGATGAAATGAGGCAATCGGCCCGCCGGAACGACGGGTCAGCCGGGACTACGCGAAGGTTGGCGGGGGACGATTCGGCCGGAATAAGCAGTACGTCAGTTCATGCGAGGTTGCGACTGCAAGTGAGAAGGGTTTGGGGCGCAACGGCTCTTGCGGTCGTCGCGTGATGAATGCGGCGCTGACGAGTCGTAGGATCTCCGACTCGACTCTGCGTAGCGCGAATGCCCCGAGGAGAAGCGCGAGGAGCGCGCAGAGCGCCGAGACCGCTAGGTGCCAGCCATCGACGACCACGTTCTCTACGAGAACGGTCGTCGCCGCGAACGCGATCTGTGTCAAGAGCGCGACGGCTGTCAGTGCGCGACCGTTGCGAAGCGCCCCGCGCAGGAGCGCGATACGGCGGCGGCGCTCAGACGGCTTGTGCCAATACAGGTCGACGGCGGCCGGGCCGAGGGCGCCAAGGACGACAAGGAGATACACCCAGTGGAGCGGGTGTGCGATCACCGCGAGCACACCGTCGTCGAACGCATCGAAGACGAGGTGACCGATCAGCGCCGACGCAAGCGTCAAGGAAAGATAGGTCCACCAACTCCGGCGCACACGTCCGCTCGGTAGCTGCACCCCCATGCGGTTCGCTAGCATTGCTCCCGAGCCTCCACCCTGCGAAGCCTGGGACTCGGCAACCATCGAGCGGTCAGGAGGCGACGGAGTCGGCGTGCCGGGCGACGACGAGTTCGCCGCGCATCGTCCAAGCGACCGCGGTGATCTTTTCGTCCGCTGGGCATGGTCGGTTCCGTCACAAAAGGCGGCGCCGAACTGCCATTAAGGCTAAGCGTGCCGAAGCTTTTGTGCCTAATGTGAGTCTGAATTCCAACCCTTTCGTCTGCGAGGACCTATACCGTAACCTACACCTTTGGAACGCAATCTTCGGTCCCGCCTTGCGTCGCAAACACAACGATATCGCTTGGCAGCTTTACGACGCAGTAACGATCAGTCTGCACTCTCGCCGGGTGCTAAAAACTTTAGCCCGTCATCCAGATGGCCTCTGGTGGTACGACTGTTGATAGAACGCCTACCTGCTGGGCGCGTCTTTCAAGCCTTAGCGTGCTTTAAAATCCGCTTCGTGCGGTGACCCCAACATTGACCAGCAGATCGAGTCGGTGAGCGACAGGTACGTGCGTACGCTCGTCGCCGAAACGCCTGCGGCCGCCGACGTAGCCGTCCCTTCGCTCGTTACGGGAGCGGGGCATTCTCGAGCTCGACGTCGGTCACGTTTCGCACCCAACGGGCTTCGCGTTTGTCGAACGGCACGATGAGGCGATAGGGACCGACCGCCGCCGGCAGCGGGGCGCCGTCGCGCGTGTCCGCGATTAGCACGACGCGATCGGTGAACGACGCGTCGAGCTCGGGGAGCGTGAAGAGCACGTGGTAGTTGTCGGACGCACCGACGACGGCGTAGCTGAGCATCGCCTTGCCGCGCACCGGATTGCCGTGCGGCGCGCCGGCGCGCACGAGCAGTTCGTCCAACGATACTCCGGTGTAGCGGTTCGTGTGTCCCCCTTCATCGGTCGCAGAGATCGTGCGTCGCGGCAGCCCGGCGAGGGTCGTTGCGTTAATCGCGACCCGAAACGGGCTCGGCGCAGGTGCCGGCGGGTGCGTCTGCGCATTCACAGGCGCGACCAACGCGCACAGCGCTAGGACGGCGACCGCAACAAGCGCTTTCATGGTCTGCGTCAGCCTTTGCCGATCATCACTTCGGTCGACTTGATGATGACGGTGACGGGGTCGCCATCTTTCAGTCCTAGCCGTTCTACCGAGGCGCGCGTGATCGTCGCGACGACATCCGCCGGCTCTACGCTCACGGCGACCTCCGCCATGATCGTGCCGAGGTTGAGTCCAGTCACGCAACCTTTCAGCTGATTTCGGGCGCTCAGTTCCATCACGTTCCTCCAGAACGCGGGCGACGCAGGATAGCGTCGGCCGCTGGGAGCAAGGATCATTGCCTATGGCAAGGATCAGTGCCTCCCAGGTTCATGCCCTGCGGCTCGGCCGAGGACTCTCGCAGCGCGCCCTCGCGCGCAGCGCCGAGATCACCCGGCAAGCCGTCGGCGCGATCGAGAACGGCAACATGCAGCCCAGCGTCGGGATCGCGCTTGCCTTGGCGCGGGCGCTCGGCACAACGGTCGAGGAGCTCTTCGGCGGCGCGCAGGCGGCAGTGCCACCTACGCGCATCGCGACCGCGACTATCGCCGGCCGAACGGTATCGCACGCGCTCGCCGAGGACTACCTGGCGATCGAGCCGGCCGAGTCCCTATTGCCCACCGTCTTTCTCGCTGGGTGCGACCTCGCCGTTGGCTTGCTTTCCCGACACGCGATGATACGGTCGCGTGACGTCCGCGTGCTGTGGCTGCAGATGACGAACGGCACGGCGCTCGACGCTCTCCTCGACGGAACGGTTCATGCTGCGGTCGTGCACGGCGAGCTTACGCCCCCACAGGCGAAGCGGATGCAACGGTTCCTGCGCTTCGAGCTCGGAACGACGCAGGAGGGTTGGCTGCTCGCGCCCGGCAACCCGCTCGGGCTGCGCGGCGCACCCGATCTGGCGCGCACCAAGGCACGGCTCGCCAACCGTCCGGCAGGCTCGGGCGCGCGCCGTTTGCTGGATTCGAAGCTGCGCGAAGCCCGACTCGACCCGCGCCGCGTCCTCGGCTACGAACGCGAGTTGCACGGACAGCTCGATGCCGGCCGAGCGATCGCCCAGGGGTTCGCCGACGCGGCGATCGGCACGGCGAGCAGTGCGCGGCTGTTCGCGTTAGACTTCGTTCCGCTGCGCGAAGAGCGCTGCACGCTGTTCGTGCCGCGCCGGTCGGTTGCGACCCCAGAGATGCGCGCGCTGCTCGACGCCTTGCGTTCCACTGCCTACCGCCGCGACCTCGAAGCCCTCGACGCCTATGACGCAACCCGCACAGGAGAACTCATCGCATGAATCGTCACTCATGGCTCGTCGCGTCGGCGGCGCTGCTCGCGTTCCCGCGACCGGCACGCGCACAAGCGCTCACCCCGCTGGACGTCGCATACGCTGGCTCGATGGGCTCGATGATGGAAGGCCCGATCAAGACGCAAGCCGCGCAATTGCTCCAGGTCGATTTCCACGGACGCGGCCAAGGGTCCGACGCGCTCGCGCAGCTAATCGTCGGCGGCAGCATCGCGCCCGACGTGTTCATCCCGGTGACCCCGAGCCCGATGCTGTTGGTGCTCAAGGCCGGGAAAGCGACGACGGCGGTGCCGGTCGCGCGCACCGAGATGGTCATCGCGTACAGCCCGAAGAGCAAATACGCGCAAGCCTTCGCCGACGCGGCCGCCAGAAAGCGCGGCGCGATGCCGTGGTGGCAGATCCTCGCGCAGCCCGACGTCCGCTTCGGGCGGACCGATCCGGTCACCGATCCGCAGGGCCGCAACATCATCTTCACGCTGCAGCTAGCGGAGACGTACTACAGGCAGCCTGGCTTGGCGAACAAGATCTTGGGGCAGACGGTGAATCCGGCACAGATCTTCACCGAGCCCAGCGTGCAGGCGCGATTGCAGAGCGGCGAGATCGATGCTGCATCCGCCTACAAGATCCAGCCCGGTCCGTTCAACATCCCGTATGTCTCGTTGCCGCGCGAGATCAACCTCGCAGACGACGCGCTGCGCGCGCATTACGCCCAGGCGACGCTCGACCTCAACGGCAAGACGTTTCATCCAGATCCCCTGCTGTATTACGCGGCCGTCATAGCGGGCTCGGCACATGCGGACAAGTCGAACGCCTTCGTCGCGTGGTTGACCGGCGCCGGACAGGCGATCTTCAAGCAGTACTTCTACGACCCGCCGACCGGAGCGGCGACCCTGCACGCCTAACCAGGGGCGCGTGATTCGACGCGCGGCGGCGGTCGTTTTTGCGATCGCGTTGCTCTACCCGCTCGCCGGGCTGTTCGCCCCGGTCGGGCCGTGGCGTTGGGGCGGGACCGAGACGGCCGGCGCCGTCTGGATCTCGCTCAGCCTGACGGGGATCGCGATGGTCATCGTCGTCGTGCTGGGAACGCCGATGGCGCTGTACGTCGCGCGGTCCTCGACGCGCGAACGGCTGTGGTGGCAGGCGGTGCTGTTGATCTCAGTGCTGCTGCCGCCGCTCGCGCTCGGGATACTGCTTTCGCTCGCCTTCGGCCCGCACGCGCTGGGCGCGTTCCTCGACCGCTTCGGATTGCAGATGACCAACACGCCGCTGGCCTTCGTCGTCACGCAGACCTACGTCAGCATCGGGTACTACGTCCTCGGGGCGATCGCGGCGCTCGACGGCGTCTCACCAAGGCTCGAGTTGCAAGGTCGGCTGCTCGGGCACGGTCCGTGGAGCGTTTTCTGGCGGATCACGTTCCCGCTCGCGCGCCTCGGGTTCGCGGTCGCGCTCAGCTTAGCGTGGGTCCGGTCGCTGACCGAGTTCGGCGCTATCGTGATCACCGCGTACTATCCGGCGGGCATGCCGGTCGCACTTTGGACGAACCTCGAGAACTTCGGCCTTCCGGCGGTGATGCCGCTGCTGCTCGTCTTCCTCCTCACCGCGCTCCCGCTTCCGTGGCTCGCCCACATTCTCGCCCAGCGCCGGTTCGCACGTGCTTGATGCCCGCGTGGTCAAACGCCGCGAAGGCTTTACTGTCGACGTCTCACTACGGGTCGCGGCGGGCGAGGCCTGCGGTCTCTTCGGCGCGTCCGGCGCCGGGAAGAGCACCGTGCTGGCGTGTCTCGCCGGTGCGGAGACCCCCGATGAC
The DNA here is from genome assembly GCA_937927945.1 of uncultured candidate division WPS-2 bacterium. GTDB lineage: Bacteria > Vulcanimicrobiota > Vulcanimicrobiia > Vulcanimicrobiales > Vulcanimicrobiaceae > Vulcanimicrobium. Next base: position 21,308 of record CALEYW010000019.1, read on the forward strand.
GGAGTGATCCGGCTCGACGAGCTGACGCTCTTTCCACCTCCGCTCCCGCTCCATCGGCGGCCGATCGGCTATCTCACGCAGGACGCGAGCCTCTTTCCGCACCTGGACGTGTCGCAGAACGTCCGCTTCGGCCTCTCGAACGGCGTCGCCGGCGGGAGCGAGGACTGGATCGCGGAGTTGCGCGAGAAGCTGCAGATCGGTTCGATTTGGCACCAGCCGGCGCATGCGATCTCGGGCGGGCAGGCGCGCCGCGTCGCGCTAGCGCGGATGCTGGCGCGCAGGCCGCGGCTGGTCTTGCTCGACGAGCCGTTCAGCGGGCTCGACCGGCACCTCGTTCGTGAGTTGATCGCCGCCATCGCCGAATGGCACGCGCTGCTCGGGTTCGCCCTGCTCGTCGTCGATCACGACGCCGAGGTGTTGGCGCGGATCTGCCCGCGCGCGCTGGCGATCGAAGAGGGCCGCGTCGTGCAGTCCGGTGCGTGGGACGCGTTACGCGCGCAACCCGCAACGCCGCTGCTCGCGCAGCTGCTCGCGCCGCTTTAAGCTGAGATCAAATTCCCACCTGTGCATCCAGGAAATGCGGGCTTAGGAGAGTGTCATGCATGTCGATGTTCTTGAGTCCCACGATCTCTGGACGCTATCCCCCGCAGAGCACGCTGCGGTTGCCGCGAAGAGCATGGCAAACCGTCTCAGCTTCGCCTTGCTCCTCAAATACTTCGGCATCTATGGGCAGTTCCCGAGGTCGCTAGGCGAACTTGACCGCGGTGTGATCGCCACTCTTGCAAAGCAAATCGGCAGCGCAGTAACAACTCGCCACGAGGCCTTCGAGCTAGACCGGACCGTCAAGAGGCATCGCGCTGAGATCCGGGCGTTCTTTGGCTTCCGCGGAGCCACGGTGCGGGATGCTGCGGAGCTAACGGATTGGTTACGCGACAATGCCGTCGTCGAAGGCCGCGATCGAGAGCAGCTTGCCCGTACCCTCGAACTTGAGTGCAGGCGACGAACGCTTGAGCCGCCAGCGCCCGAACGCATCGACCGCATCGTGCGAGCCGCCGTACATGCCTACGAGGATCGTTTCTATCACGAGACCTGGGCAAAGCTGTCGCCGCACACGCGCACGCGGCTCGATGAACTCCTTCGCCCTGCCGGCGACGACGTCGACGATGAAGACACATCGAGCCGCGCTGTGATCAATACGCTCCGCAGTGACCCCGGGCGCGCAGGCGTAAACAGTATTCGTGAGGAGATGGCGAAGCTTACGACCATCCGTGATCTCGAGCTTCCGGCTGACCTCTTCGCGAACACTCGCGCAGCCGAGCTCGAACTCTATCGACAACGGGTGGCTGTCGAAACGCCTTGGGAACTGCGCCGGCATCCAGATGAAGCCCGGCTGACATGGCTCGCAGCCTTTGCACACTTGCGCGGCCGCGCGATCACGGATTCGCTTACCGACTTGCTCATCGAGACCATTCACCGCATCAATTCCAAAGCCGACCGGCGCGTCAGCGAGGCGTTGCTGGACGATCTCAAGCGCGTGACCGGCAAAACCAACATTCTCTTCCAGGTCGCGGATGCGACGCTTTCAAATCCGGACGGAGTTGTACGCGACGTCGTCTTCCCGATCGTGAGCGAGGCGGCACTTCGCGAGCTGGTAAAGGAATGGAAAGCGACGGGACCCGCCTTCCGCAACACGTTACGAACCTTCATTCGATGCTCGTACCAGTCGCATTATCGCCAGATGGTGCCGCAGTTGCTTGAGGTGCTCGATTTCCGCTCGAACAATGCCGTGCATCGCCCGGTCATCCGAGCCCTGGAAGTCATCAAGCGATACGCCGGGACGAAGTTGCAGAGCTTCCCGGTGGACGAAGACGTCCCGCTCGACTTTGTTCCACCGCTATGGCGTGACGTGGTGGTCGAAGAGGATGCAGAACGGCGGCCCCGCGTAAATCGGATCACTTACGAAATCGCCGCGCTAAATGCCCTGCGAGATCAGGTTCGCTGCAAGGAGATCCATGTCGCCGGCGCCGACCGGTACCGCAACCCAGACGAGGATGTGCCGAAAGACTTCGATACGCAGCGAGAGGCCTATTATGAGGCACTCAAACTGCCACACGATTCAAAAACCTTTATCGCTGGCCTGCGCAATGAGATGCGCGAGGCACTGCAAACCTTTAACGACGGCTTGGTGCGTAACCCGGCGGTTCGCATTACGAATAAAGGTGGCGGTTGGATCGGGCTCTCGCCGCTTGAACCGCAAGCCGAGCCGCAAAACCTCGCGGCCTTGAAGAGCGAGCTCGGCGAGGCTTGGCCGATGACCTCGCTACTCGATATGCTCAAGGAAACCGACCTTCGGCTCAACTTTACCGATGTGCTGCGAAGCGCGACATCCTACGAAACACTGGACCGCGACCTGCTCCGGCCACGGCTGTTACTCTGTTTGCACGGAATTGGGACGAATGCCGGACTGCAGCGCATGAACGCCGCGCATCACGGGGCAACCTATCGCGATCTTGTCTACGTGCGCCGGCGGTATATTACCGTTGACCAGCTCCGCAAGGCGATCGCGATCGTCACGGATGGCACCCTTCACGCGCGTAACCCGGCGATTTGGGGAGACGGCACCACGGCGTGCGCGTCGGATTCCAAACATTTTGGAGCCTGGGACCAGAATCTGACGACCCAGTGGCACATGCGCTATGGCGGACGAGGCGTGATGATCTACTGGCATGTCGAGCGCAAGTCGCTGTGCATCCATTCTCAGCTCAAATCGCCATCGTCCTCAGAAGTCGCCTCCATGATCGAGGGAGTCATTCGACACCTTTCGGAAATGATCGTAGATCGCCAGTACGTTGATAGCCACGGCCAGAGCGAAGTTGCCTTCGCTTTCTGTCGGCTCTTAGGGTTCCAATTGCTCCCCCGGCTCAAGGCCATCCACTCGCAGCGGCTATATCGCCCGGACTCGAGTAAGGCCGGCGCCTACAAGCGTCTGGAGCACGTGTTGACACGGCCGATCGATTGGGACCTGATCAGTCAACAGTACGACGAAATGGTGAAGTACACGACGGCTCTCCGCCTGGGCACCGCTCAAACGGAAGCGATCCTGCGACGTTTCACGCGTACCAACGTCACTCATCCGACCTACAAGGCTTTCGCGGAACTCGGTAAGGCGGTCAAGACCATCTTTCTGTGTCGCTATCTGCATTCCGAGCCGCTTCGGCGCGAGATCAACGAAGGACTCAACGTCATAGAGCAGTGGAATGGGGCGAACGACTTTGTCTTTTTCGCGAAGCGCGGCGAACTCGCGAGCAATCGCCGAGAAGATCACGAAGTTAGCATGCTCTCGTTGCACCTGCTGCAAAATTGCATGGTCTACATCAACACGCTCATGATGCAGCAGATTCTTAGCCGACCTCAGTGGTCAACGCGGATGACGGCTGTTGATCTTCGCGCCCTCACCCCGCTCGTTTGGGAGCACGTGAACCCCTACGGACGGTACGAACTCAATATGGAAAGTCGCCTGGCACTCGCGTGAAGGCCGGCAGGAACTTACCATTGGTCCCTGCCGGCGCCCCCCGAGAGCCGAGCGACAAACAAACTCCCCGAGGCCTCACAGCTAGCCGCCGGTGGCTACCGCCCGACGCGGCCCTCGGGCCAAGTGGCCCCTCATGGCGCAACTGCGCGTTTAACCCCAGGTTAGACGGAGATCAACAGCAGGCGGCCGAGCGGAGCCGCCTCAAGGCGCACCTTGCCGATGACGTCGCGAAACCGCGTTGCTACCGCGTTCGCCCGAGCCGGGTCACGTGCGCGTAGATCTTCCCAGGCACCCGGCTGCAGCGCCGCGTCGACCGCGCCGCGCAGCATCTCGGCGTCGGCTTCATCCAGCGCCGCAATCGCCGCCGGCTCAGGAAGGCTCATCTGCGCCGCGGGCGCACGTCGACGTCGCAAATCAACGTCATGAGCGAAGAACGCCTCGCCGCGGTCGCAGCTTCGGCACGCTCGGCCCTTTGACTCGGTGCCAGCGAAGGCGTGCGGCACGATCCCGAGCTCAGCGAGCAGCTCTCGCCGCCTCTTCACCGTCTCGGGACTCGCAATCCACCATGCCTCCTCGACCGACGCCGGCGGCACGATCGCGCGAAAACCACGAACCGAACTCCGCCGTCGCGGCCGCTTCCGGCGCCCGGGAACATCGAATGCGCCGAGCACCGCTGCACCCTGTCCGTCGCCCTCACACGCTTGCGCCGCGCCGGCGCCACCCGCTGCCGCGTGCATTAGGGCTGTTTCCGCTGCGTCGAGTTGAGCGTCGTCGAGATCGCGCCTGTCTGCCCGAAGAACGCCAGGATGATTTGCACGGTGCGCCCGTGCGCGTCGATCGTCGTCGCGTAGATGGCTGGCGGCTGGGCCGGCGCCGGCGGCGTGTACGACACGTAGACCTGCGTGATCGCGTTCGTAAAGATCATCGTCGGGGACGTCGCCGTACCGGCGGTCGTGCCGAAGGTCAGCGAGCCGGTCGGCACCGCGTAGACGTTCAGCGGCTGCGCCAGCGATGTTCCTTGACCGATCCCGCCGTTGCCGTTCGCAAGACCGATCGACACGGCGTAGGTGCCGGCAACGAGCGGACTCGGTAGCTGCTGGAAGGTGAAGGCCATATCCGTCACCTCCACCGGCGCTCGCGGCGCCGGGTGCGCGTTCAGAAACGCACCGCCGCCGCCGTTGCAGCCGCCGAGAGCGACGACCAACACCGCGGCGCCAGCGCTGCGCATCGCGGTCTTGATCCACGTCATTTGCTTCATCGGCCTACCGCGCCGCCGTAACGGTAACGGGAACGGTGACCGATTGGCCGTACACGTCACGCGCCGTGAACGAGCACGAGCCGACGCGGATCCCGCCGACCTGAACGGTCGCGACGCTGCCCACGCGAACCGCTTTGCTGAACGACGCGAAGCCGACGCACGTGTTCGTCTTGTCGTAGACCTGCGAATACCCGTCCTCGGAGATCGCCATAGCGACCTGCGAGCCTGCCGCCACCGTCGGCGCCTTCGGCGCGATCACGAGCGGCGGGTAAGCGACGAGCACCGGCACCGTCACGGGCTGGCCGTAGACGTCCTTAGCCGTGTACGAGCACGACCCCGGCGCAATACCCGTTGCCTGCACCGTTGCGACGGAGCCGACGCGATTCGCTGCGCCGAACGTCGCTAGGCCAGCGCACGTGTTCGACTTCGCATAGACCTGGGTGTAGCCGTTCTCGCTGATCGTAATCGGCTGCGTCGCGAATGCGCCCGCCGTCGCCAGCGTGATGCTCCGCGGCAGCACCGACAGCGCGCTGTAGTCCACGCCGTTCACCGTCACGTCCTCGCTCGCACGGCTGGTGACGTCGGCGAGGTGGAACTTTGCCACGCCGCCCACTGGCAAAAACGCGACGAACCCGTTGAGCGAGACATTGAGCTGCGCCGAGACACTTCCGGGCAGCAGCGTCGCCTGCACCACGTCGCCGAGATTCACGTTGCACGGCCGCACCGTGACGTAGAGCGGCTGATACGGCTTGACAACGAACGGCGACGTATACGCGTACGCCTGATCGCCCGTCTGCGGCTTCTCGTACGGGTAGAGCTTCGTCGGGTCAGCCGGGCACACGAACGGCGTCGGAGCGTCTTTGAACGGCTGCGCAACGGTGACTTGTACCGTGTCTCCGACATTCGTTGCCAAGTAGGGCTGCAGCGACTGGACGCTGCGCGCGCCGGCACTCGCGGGCGCGCCGACGTCGTGCTGGGCTACCGGGACTTCGTGCGACGGCCCGGAGCCTCCGGCCGAACACGCAACGAGCGACAACGCCACGAGGGCGCCGAGAATGATCCTCATGATTTGACAAACCGCCCTTTCCGTTTGGCGAGTGGGAGATGAGGAATAGGCGTGATCCATCACCGGATCGCGCCGATCGAAGCATTCTGGAACTCCGCAAACCACATGCGGCCATCGGGGCCGAGCACCATGTACGAAGGCCGACTCGATGCGGTGGGCAGTTGCGGGAACGTCGTGTAGACACCGCCGGTGCTGATCTCAGCGATGCGGTTGCCCGCCGGCGAGCGTTCCGTGAACCAAATCTGATTGTCGCGGCCGACACCGATGCCGGAGAACCCGTTGCCGGCGACGCCAGGGTATTCGGTGAACCCCGTCCCGTTCGTGTTGATCGCGGCGACGGCGCCGCTGTTCTCCGTGAACCAAATACGCCCGTCCGGACCAGCCACCAGCTGCGTCGGCGCGGACCCGATGCCGCCGGCGGCAGAACCGACGTTGTACTCGCTGATCGCACCCGTGCTCGTGTTGATCGCACCGAGTTTGTTCGCAGCTGATTCAGCGAACCACATACGGCCGTCGCCGCCGGCCGTAATCCCTGCGGGAGTCGAGCTGGCCGTCGGAATCCCGTACGTCGTGACGGTACAGCCGGTCGTCGTAATCTTTCCGACGAGGTTGGCTCCGTTGTCCGTAAACCACACGTTGCCGTCGCTACCCTTCGCCGTCACCGCGGGCCGTGAGCTCGGATTAGGGAGCGTGCATTCAGAGACGACGCCGGCGGGCGTGATGCTGCCGACCTTGTTCGTTGCTGTCTCCGCAAACCACACATTGCCGTCTGGGCCAAGCGACGACCCCGCGGGCGACGCTGAGGCCGTCAACGTCGAATAGTTGGCGGCGACGCCCGCCGGCGTCATCTTGCCGATCGTGCTCGTCGTAAGCTCGGGATACCAGAGGTTCCCGTCCGAGCCCACCGTGATGCTGGCGGGCCCGGATCCCGTGGTCGCATATTGCGTGAGCTGCTGCGCCACGGCGAACGACGCGCTGCCCGCAGAGCCGCTGCTCGGCGTCCCGGTGATGGTCGGTGAGAACGACGTCGTGCTTTGCGCCGTCGTCAGATTCGCGCCGTTGTAAGTCACGGTGATGTTGGAAGCCGGCGACGACAGCGTCGACGTCGAGAGCGACGTTGTCGTCCCGCCGCCGGCGACGGCAAGCGAAATGGTCACGGGGTTGCCGCTGGAGTCCGAATACGTGTCCGCGACAATGACGTTGCCGTCCGCGTCGAGCGCCGCGACCGCGACCGGCTGCGTGATGCTCACGCTCGGATCCACAAGCGGCAGCGCCAACGATACGCCGACGCTCGAGACGACGCCGAGCATCGTGAACGACACCGAGTTTGACGTTGCCGCCGTCACGGTCTGCGCCGCGGCCATTCCCCACCCGAGCTGGTGCGCGGTACCCGGAATCGCACCCGCTACCGGGGCCAGGTCATAGCTCGTCACAACAACGTCGTCGCTACCGACCGGTGCCGGAATCGGAACCGTGCAGATCCGTCCGCCGCCCCCGGCCGAGCACACCGGGGCGCCCGACACGTCGACCGTCGACGTCGTCAGCGCGGCCGGATTGTTGACTCGCGGGGACTTGTAGACCGCGATCGAGAGGCCTTTCGTATTTATCGCCACGCTCTGGATGCGCCGGCGGCGACCTGTAGCCGTTACGCTAGGCGCAGGCACGATGAACCGCACCGAGAGAGTCCCCATCGTGCTGGGGCCGGGCCCCTGAGGCAAAGCAGAGCCTCCGCCGCCACCGCCGCAACCGGCGAGAAGCGCGACAAGCAACGTGCCGACAACGGCGCGGCCGCGCGACGCCAGCAAAGGAAAGGACGTCACGGCGTAAACCTCACGACGTTGTTACTGTTGCGCTCGGTGAACCAGAGATTGCCGTCGGGCCCAACGGCGATGCCCGATGGGGTGTTGCCGCTCATCCCGAGCGCCGCGCTTCCGACGAACCGCGTGACGGCGCCGAGCGTCGTGCCATTCAGCCCGGTTCCGACCTTGCCGATCGTGTGGCCGCCGAACGAATTGTCGGTGTACCACATATTCCCGTCGAGCCCGGCGACGATGTCCTTCGGCGATCCGACCGTCGTGCTGTACTCCGTGACGGTGCCGGACGTCGTGATGCGACCGATCTTGCTCTTGTTGTTCTCGGTGAACCAAAGCGCGCCATCCGGCCCGGCCGCAATTCGCACGAGCGTTGCTCCGGCCGAGATCCCCGTCGAATACGCCGTTAGGCTGCCGGCGACGGTTCCGTTGACTCCCGTTCCGATCGCATAGACCGTCGCGCCGTTCTGTGGAACCATCCACATGCGCCCGTCAGGCCCCGCCGCGATCCCGATGCCCTGGAAGCCGACCAAGTATTCGACCAGCCCCGCGCCGCCGGTCGTAATGACTCCCACCAGGCTGCTCGTCGGCTCCGTGAACCACATCCGATTGTCAGGACCAGCCGCCACCGCGTCAGAACCAATCGAGATCGGATAATCGACCGTCGTGCCATCGGAGGCCATCGCCCCGACGCGCGTCGTCGAGGGTTCCGCATACCACATGCGTCCATCGGGACCGAGCGCAACCCCCGTCGGGTTTGAAGAAGGGGTCGCCGTCGCATAGCGCGTGATCGTGCCGTTCCGGTCGATCGCCCCGATCATCGACGTGTTGAACTCGCAGAACCACATGCGCCCATCGACGCCCATGTGCAGCGGGTCGAGGTTCCCCGACCCGCCCCCACCCGGTACCGCGAACTCCGTATAGCCGCCCGGCACGGTCAGCGGCGTCGTCGTTATCGTCGTAGCGACGTTGACCGCGACCGACGTACTCGTCCCGACGTTATCGGAAAACGCGACGGAACAGCCCGCGGCGCCCGTTGACCCGGCGGTAATGACCGCGCTCGCGCTCGCGCCCGTTCCGCTCACCGCGCCCACCGAAGCAATGCCGCTGCAGGCGAGAGGCGTCGCGCTGTACGTCACGGTGTTCGGTGCGCCTGCCTCGCTGATGGCCGCCGTCGTCGTTTGACCCGCAGCGATGAAATTGGCAGCGCTGCCGCTTCCATACGGCCCCGAGAGCGCCACGAACATCGGCGACACATTTATAGTCGACGTCGCTACGCCGCTCGCCGAAATCGCAACGGTCGCGTAGTACCCGGCAGACCCGCCGCCGTCATAGGACACCTGCACCGCATCGGACGACCGCGTTACCGTCGCGGACGCGCCCACGTTGGATCCGTTCAGCTTCAGCGATACATGACCGATCCCACCGACTTCGGTCAGAGCGAGCGTAATTGGATTCGCGTACGGGTCGTTGACGCCCGCGACGATCGGCTCGTTCGCGTAATCTGTGGGCGCGAGCGCAAAGCCGACCTGATGAGCCGCGCCATCCGCAGAAAGCGACACGAACCCCGGGGCACCGTACGCGTTCACGATTCCGCCTACGTAGATCGTCGCGTTCGTCGTCGTACGGTCCACAACCGTGATTCCCGTGACCGAGCTCGTGGCGAGCGCGTGCGCCGTACCCGGAATTGCGCCAGCGACGGGCGCTTTATCATACGTCGTCGCTACCAGAGTATACGTGCCATGCGGCACGAGCGTCGTCGACGCGGTGCAGGTCCTCGGCGAACTCATCGAACCACCACATGCCGCCGACCCCGGCGACACGTCAACGACCGTCTCGGCCACTACGGTCGCTCCCGACATAACCTTCAAATCCACGCCCAGCGTCGCCGCCGAAATAAAGCGTGGCGCCCGCGCCGCCCCGCCCGGCGTCTTCGCCGAGCTCGCGCCTACGATCAGCCGCACGCCGACCGCCGCAGTCCCTTCGTCCGTACGTACGGGCAGAACGCTCGCGCTGCGTCCGCCGCAAGACGACAGAGCGAGAGCCAACAACAGATACGGGAACAGGGCCGTGGCGTACCACGGCCCTCCCGCGCTGCCGTTGGGGCCTAGTTGACGGTCCAGTTGATCGTCCCGTTCGGGCTCGTGTAGAGCGTGAACGTCGCGGTCAAAGGCGTCCCCGACGTGTCCGTCGCCGTGCAGACAATGCTGCCGCCGCTCGCGCCTAGCGAAACGCCGTCATAGGCGCCCTTTGCGATCGTATTCTGCGACGCGTTGCCGATGCTCAGAGACGCATTCGTCGTCCCGTCGTTCTGCTTCAGCAACAAATGCGCGCCGCAGACGATCGTGATCGTGTCGTTCGCTCCCGCCGTCGTGAGGAACTGTTGCGGTCCCACGATCACGGCGCCCGAGGCGTCCTTCGCGTTGAAGATCACCGGACCACTCCCGGCGACTCCGTCCTGTGTCACGTTCGTGCTCGGCGTGAACGCGATCGACGCGACCACCGGATTCAACGTGACGCTGATGTTGTTGACGCCGGTCGTGATGCTCTGCGTTACGGTGTTTTGCGAGAGCGGCGTACCCGTGCCATCCGTTGCCTGATATGCCGTGACGACGAAGATGTCGGTCCCGACCGGCGCCTGCGACGTCGCCGTGCAGGTTTCTTCGCCCGGGATCGGCGTGTTCGCCGTGCATCCCGAAGACAGGTTTACGACCGTCGCCGGCTGCGTCACCGAGTGTCCGTTGTTCGACGTGACGAGGAAACTGACGCTTCCGGTGTTCGGAGAGAGAAACTGCGGCCGCCGTTGGTGACCGCTCGGCGACCCCGTTCCCGGCATCGGCGCCACGATCGAATACTGGACCGCGGTGGACTGAAACTGTTGCGGCGGCTGCACGTTGGTCGGCGGCGCGGCGCTGCTGCTACCGCCGCCGCCTCCGCAAGCGGCGAGTCCGAGAGCGAGCACCAAGGCGGCGCCCGAGAAGCGAGAGAGGTTCACGGAGAACGAGTCCTTTCAAAGAGATCCGCTACGCTCTCATGGCGTAACGCGGTGATCCGCACGCGGCTTCGAGACACTTCTCACACCCGTCAACCGCCGGTCTCCAGGCAGTTGGACAAGACGAAGCGCACGAGGATGACAGCGCCCGGTTCGTTCCCGGGACGCCTTACCCTGCAATATCGGGAGGGGATGGGGAGGGGTTTAGTTAGGACTCTGCAAACGCCGGGACGTTCTTAGGAGGGAACCCCCCGGCAGCCGCCGTCCGGACGCTCGATCTGGCCGCCACCCTGCGGAACAGGACAAGCCGGGTGGCCGCCCGACACGGCGAAGACTCACCCGTGGACCCGATGCTCCTCGCACGCGCCTCGTCGATACCGAGCCTCACCGGATCCGGCGAGCTGAAGTTTGACGGCTTTCGCGCGATCGTCACCGTCGAGAGCGGGCGCGTCCGCTCCATGACGGGACGCGGCGGCGGCAAGCTCGCTGGCCGTTTCCCGGCCCTCGCCGGAACCCTCGGCGACGCCGTCGACGCCGACCGCGTCACGCTCGACGGAGAGATCATCGCGGGGACCGGCGACGTCGCCAGCTTCGAGCTGCTGCTGCGCGGCGCCGGCCGGCGCCGATCCCCCATCCCGGTGAGTTTCGTAGCCTTCGACCTGCTCGCGCTGGACGGAAGAGTCCTCACGCAGAAGCCCATCGAACACCGCCGCGGACTGCTCGCGCAGGTAGTCCGCGACACCGACGCTGTCGCGCGTATCCGGTCCTATGAAGATCCCGCTGCGCTATTCGCGGCCGCCGAGCACCTCCGCATGGAGGGCGTCGTCGTCAAGGCGTCGCGATCGCTCTACTATCCCGGCTTACGCTGTGGTCAGCGCTGCTGGGTGAAGGTCAAGACGTCTCACGCGCGCACCGGCGAGCCGCGCTGGAACTAAGCAACAACCTCAAGTCCCGTCGACGTCCTCCGGCCTCCAGTCCGGTTCGCCCGGCAGTCTGAAGGACTGCGGATCCAACCGTGCCCAGGGCTCAAATATCCGATACCACGCGGTCTGCTCGATCGGCGTCATCGACCCTCGGTTCGTACTGTATCCGTGGCCGGTCAGAAGCGCGATGTACCGTTTCGCGAGGTCCTCGCAATCGAAGATCGCCGCGTCGAGCTCCGCCCACGTCATCGTGTCACCCGGACCCGCTGAGCGATCGGCGTGCGCGATCGTCCGGTTCACGACCTTGCGAACCTTCTCTAACATCGTCTCGAGCGCATCGCGGTCCGCCTCTACCTTCGCGACGTTCAACGCCCGTCCGGACGCATCGGCGATCCAGCCGTACGTCGCGCGCGCCAATGCCTCGAGCATACTCGCGTCGTACGGGTGAGTCGTTTGATTCCACAACGTCACCACCGCGGCGAAGTCCCAATCCGCCGGATGCGCGATCATGCGATCGAACAACTGGCGAAGCGAGTGAGACTTCGGGTTCCGATCGCCAAGCCGTCGCAAACCAACGAGCACCGACTGAGAATACCAGCGAGCCACCGCCGGCGGGAAATGCGTTCGCTGTACCGCCACGCTCTTACGGATGCCGTCGCGGAACCGCGAGAACGTCTGCCGATCGCTCTGCAGCATCACGATCGCGTCCTCAACCACCTCGCACGTCGCGACCGCCTCTCGCCGGCGCTCGTCTAGCGTCAAAGCTGCCACGCTCTACCCGAAGAGATCCCGCACGGCATTTCGACGCGCCTTGTCAACGCGGTTGTAACCATGATACGTCGCCTTGTCCTTCCAACCGCCTTGCTCCATGCCAAGAGCATCCGGCACATTCCCATTCTGCATCGAGGTCGCAAAGCCGCGCCGCAGCGAGTGCGGCGAGTACAGCGACGAGTCTTCCTGCGCACGCTCCAAGAGCGCCTTCACAATCCGTCGCACGTCTTCGCCCGAGAGCCGTCGCCCCGTAATCCTTCCATGCTGAAACGACGGGAACAGCGGCGCGTCGCGCACCTCACCTAAAGGCCGACCGTCTAGCACAGCGAGCTCCAGCCACTTTTCAACGGCACGCACCGCGCACAGCGGGTGCGCGCGCGCGCGCCCATCCTCGTCGAGCTCGCGAATCGGCGGGTTCAACTCCGGCACCGTCACGCCGCGCCCCTTTGCCTCCTGGTCCGTCTTCGACCGCGTAACAAACACGTCCAGATACCGCCGCTGGTCCACCTCGTCACGCCGTATCGTCACGTCACGCACGCGCAACGCCGCCAGATTGGAGCGGCGAAGCGCCGTGAGCCATCCAACGCAGAAGAGGGCATAGTCGCGGTGCTCAAGCGGCGTGGACGGATGCACGCGGCTGAGAATCTCTGCAGCCCGCTCGCGCTCGATCGCGTGTCCCTGCTGATCTTCCTCGCCCCGCGACTCTCGCCGCACGCCGCGGATTTCGCGTTTGAGATCGACCGACCGTGACCACGGCACTGCAGCACCGACGAGCTCGTGAGCATACGCAATCGCGGCCAGATGAACGAGGATTGTCTTCTTTGCGCGTCCCTGGGACCTCAGCGCACCGACATAAAGCCCGACCACCGCCGGGTGCGCCGGCAACGCCTCTTGCGCCGGCATTGTCTCTGCCACCCAACGTACGAACGAGGCCCACGAACGAACGTACTTGTCGCGCGTACTCTCAGCGCGATCGTTCGCCATAAGCCGCCGCGCGTGCGCAAGAGCCTGACCGAGCTCGTCGTCGCCACCGTCCCGCGGCCACGCTGACACCGCGCCGCGCAGCGCCATCGGATCCGCCTCGCCGAAGCCCAGCGGCGCCGCGAGCGGCTGCCTGCCCTCGTCAACCGGCATCATCGGATCGTCCGACTCTTCCCGGCTGGAATCAGCTCGCCAGCACCTACGCGGCGCGTAAGATCAGACTCGTGCATAATGAACGGCACCGCGTTCTTCCGACGCGCCGCGACATACCCATCGAACACGCTCAGCACCGTGAACCCGCCATGCACATCGTCAAACCGATCGCCACGAGAGACACTCGCCACGGCCGCATGGGCACGCGCCGTCATAGGCGCGCGTGCAGCTTCTTGCCGAATGCGGGATCGACCGCGTTCACGCGATCAACCAGATTTCGGATCGTCAGGACGCCGTGCTCTTGCTCCGTACCGCCTAACGCGCGCGCGATCGCGGCGCGCTCATCCGTCGTTAGGCTTTCCGCTACGCCGGCAAACTCGGCGAACCGCACCCCGTCCACCTCTTCTCCGCTCAGCAACGCGCACGCGCTGTCCAGGAGCGTCACCGCGTCGGCATCGACTGCGTCGCCGCCACCGCGCGTCAACGCCTCCACTTCGTTGGGCGTCAGGCGGACGAACTGAACCGACCTGCCACCATGCAGCCCGAGCGCACCAACCGCCGCGCGATACTCCTGGAAGTCACCCTCGCCGCCCGGAAACCCCACTTCGATCGACCATGACGTCGCGCCGATGCCGTGATCGACGGCGAGATGCCCGCTCGACAAACCGCCGAATTGAGCGGCGAGCTCGTGCGCCTGCACGATGACGTCGAGCTCCTCGTGCTCCGCATGAAATGCTGGAATGATATGACTCACGCCGGTAGGACCTCCACGACCTGATCGAACCGGATGGTGCGACCGTCCAAGGTGAACAGCTCCGCGTCGATGCGCTCGAGCCGGCCCGTATAGATTGCATGGTGCGAGTAGATGCTGCCCTTGACCGTCACCGCAACGTTCCGACCCAAGTGCGCTGCGACGTCGTCGACGAACAGCGGACGATACGCTTGGAACATCGGGCGCAGCGAGGCCTCGAACCGCTCCGCATGCTCCTCGGTCGCGAACTGCGCCCGCGCGCGCCATTGCCCCGCGACGTTCTCTACCTCGACATCGAGATTGTACCGCGCGTCGCGCGCCAGCGCGGCGACCTGCTCGGCCTCGCCCTGACTTCTCGCCGGCGCGATCACCCAAAGCCGCGGGTGACGCTCATTCGCCATCGCCACGGCGCTAGACGACGATCAGCGCTTCGGCGCGCAGCTCGGCGACGGCGTCCCGAACCGCCGGCAGGATCTTGCGCTGCATGATGATCGGCACGTTGTCGACAAAGCCGACGTCGGGCACCATGATCGACCGCTTATAGCTGCGGCCCGCCGCGACCAGCGTGACGTCGGCCGCGATGGACCGATTCCGCGGCTCATCCGTGTAGTGCCGCCACGGCGAGACCGTGACTCCCGGCGGCAGCGTCAAAGCCGGCATCGTTCGCAGAAAGTCGTCCAGGTCCAGATCCGCCAATTTACCACTCCCCGTTGCGACTCGGGCAGCCGCTCGATGAGATCTCAGCATTCTCGATGAGACGGTGCCCAACCGAGAGCTCGGTCAGAGCCGCTTGCTCGTCTCATTTTCGGCGGCCCTGTCGTATCCAGCCCCCGGTGAAACTCGGCTGAGCAAAAGATCACAGTCCTCGCTTAGATTCTTGGGCGATCGGCAAACAATCCTCGGTGAGACAAATGACGAAGTTACAATATCCGGCGAGACGCGCAGCCTCCAGGCTGCGATTGCGGCTACTTAGCGGCGCTTCCGCCGGACGGTGGCCGTTTCCAGGGCGTGAATATCATCGAGGCAGGCGGCGCGAGCGCGTCCCTCGATCGTTCGATAGCGCCTGACCAGCTCCGATCCAAATGGGGTCAGCCGGGCACCTCCGCCCTCATGTCCACCGGGCCGGCTCTCAACGACCGGCTCGACGAAGGTTTCGTTCAATGAATTCACGAGGGTCCAGGCATGACTGTAGGCCATTTCCATCGCCCGGCCAGCGGCAGAAATCGACCCGTGCTCCTCGATCAACTCGAGTAGCCGAATCTTACCTGGCCCGATCGCCCGTTGACCTGCGATCTGGAGCCGCACGGCGACATCGATCACCACCCCGGTAACTTTTGCCCTCGCCAGGAGCCGCCCCTGTGACGGGTAGGGCCGTTATTCTCCACGGAGAATAACGGGTTTCAGCGATGTTGATAAGGCAACTGGAGTACCTCGTCGCGCTCGCGGCCGAGCGTCACTTCGCCCACGCGGCCGAACGTAGCGGCGTGTCGCAGCCGACGCTCTCGGCGGCATTGCGTCAGCTCGAACACGACCTTGGGACTGTCATCGTCGAGCGCGGCAACCGCTTCCGTGGATTTACGGCGGACGGTGAGATCGTGCTGCGTTGGGCGCGCCGCATGCTCTCGGACGAAGCCGCGCTCAAACAAGAACTCGACGCTTCACGAGGGACGCTCAAAGGGCGGTTGCGCTTTGGCGTGATCCCGTCCGCAAACGCCGTCGTCCCAGAGCTGACAGCGTCCTTCGCTGCCGAACACAGGCTCGTTGCGATCGATGAGACCGAAACTACGTCGATCGAGATTCTGCGGCGTCTCGCCGAATTCGAGCTCGACGCTGGCGTCACGTACATCGACAATGAGCCGCTGGAGCACGTTCGGTCGCTCCCGATCTGGGACGAACGATATGTCGCGGTCATCCCGGAAAGCTCGGATCTCGCGCGCCTCGATGCGGTGACATGGCGGCAAGTCGCGAGCCTACCGCTTTGCCTGATGCACCGGGACATGCAGAATCGCCGCATCTATGATGCTGCGTTCGCATCCGTCGGGAGCGTCGCGGACATTCGGATCGAAGTATATTCGATGATGGCCAAGCTGGCATATCTGCGGACCGGAGACATCGCCACCATCATGCCAAGTAACCTCCTGCCCTGGATTCATGCCGTCCCAGGGATGCGGGCAATACCATTGATCGAGCCCGAACTCTCGAAAGTCGTCGGTCTGGTAATCGCCGATCGCGCGCCGGTTCCAGCCCTACTCGAGGCGTTTTGGGAGCATGTCGGGCGAATCGCTCGGACGCTTCGCGAGTCGGCGGTCACCGTGCAATCGATATCCCCTATGGTGCCATAGCTAAGACTGCATTGTTCTCGGCCACGGGCCGTGATACGGTGCCTGATAATCATGGCGAAGCCGTACGAGCGTCTCAACCACCCGCTGATTCGCCGCGACGGAACGCTGACGCGCGCGACATGGGACCAGGCGCTCGACGCTGCGGCCTCCGGCTTCCAACGGGCGCTGGATAAGCATGGTGCGGAGTCGGTCGGGATATTCAGTTGTTCCCGCACGACGAACGAGATGAACTACCTGGCTGGGAAGATGGCGCGAACGATCTTCCGCAATCACAACATCGACAGCTGTAACCGAACTTGACACGCCCCTAGCGTCGTCGGTCTGGCGACGGTTTTTGGTGCCGGCGGCGGTACCAACTCGTACAAGGAAGCGGAAGAGACCGATGTCCTCTTTCTGTGGGGATCCAACGCGCGCGAAACGCACCCGATCTTCTTTCACCATGTTCTCAAGGGCGTGCACAACGGTACCAAGATCATCTCGGTCGATCCGCGCCGTACGTCCACGGCGCAATGGGCGCATCGTCACCTGCCTATTCGCGTTGGGACGGATATTGCGTTGGCGAACGCGATCGCGCGAGAGATCATTGACGCCGGCCTTGTGAACGAGACGTTCATCGCGCGTGCGACGGCAGGGTACGAGGCATACCGCGGGTCGCTCGATCGCTATACTCTCGCCTTTGCCGAGCAGGAGACCGGGCTCGACGCCGGACTCATCCGCGAGGTCGCGCACTTGTATGCGCGTGCCGACCGCGCGATGATCTGCTGGACGCTGGGCATCACCGAGCACCACAACGCGGTAGACAACGTCCTGTCGCTCATCAACCTCTCGCTTCTCACCGGCCACGTCGGAAGATACGGCTCGGGCCTCAACCCGTTGCGCGGTCAGAACAACGTCCAAGGAGGCGGCGACATGGGTGCGATCCCCAATCGTTTCGTCGGGTTCCAAGACATCCGTGATCCCGAGGTCTGCGACAAGTTCGCGCGCGCGTGGGGTGTGCCGCAGAAGAACGAGTACGGGATGACGATGACGCAGATGTTCGAGGCGATCGAGCACGGCGATCTGCGCAGTCTTTTCGTGATTGGCGAGAACCCTGTCCAGTCGGAGGCCGACCAGACCAAGACGGAGCAGATCCTTTCATCGCTCGACCACCTCGTCGTCTTCGATATCTTCATGACGAAGACGGCCGAGCTCGCGGACGTGGTGTTGCCGTCGGCGGCTGGCTGGTGTGAGTCGGAAGGGACCGTCACGAACAGCGAGCGGCGCGTCCAGCGCATTCGCAAGGCGCTCGAGCCGCCGGGCGAAGCACGTGACGAAATCGCGGTGCTGTGTGACCTCGCGCGCCGGTTAGGCGCCGATTGGGGAGATATCTCCGCCGAGCAGGTGTGGGATGAGGTGCGCGAGATGGCACCGGCGATGTTCGGCGGCATGAGCTACGCGCGTCTCGAGCAGGAGAAGGGACTGCGTTGGCCGTGCCCTGACGAGTCACATCCTGGAACGATGTACCTGCACGAGCGGCTGTGGGACAATCCGCGTACCGGGCCGCCGGTGCCTTTCAACATCGTCGAGCACGAGCTGCCGATCGAACAAGCCGACGCGGAATACCCGTTCGTCCTTACGACCGGCCGCCGGCTGGCCGACTACAACACCGGTGTGCAGAGCGGCGGCTTCGCGTCTCCCTTGCGTCGTTCGGAGTCGGTAGATATGCATCCCGACGACGTGCGTCGCCTCGGATTTGCCGATGGCGATCGCGTGCGGATCAGCTCGCGGCGGGGCTCCGTCGTCGCCCCCGTGCGGATCGACCCCACGCTGCAGCGGGGCTTGGTCTTCATGACCTTCCACTTCCAAGACGACGTCAGCGTGAATCTGCTCACGATCGACGCTACGGATCCGAAGGCGGGCACGGCCGAGTTCAAAGCTTGCGCGGTGAAGCTGGAACCAGTCGAAGTCGTCGTCGACCATGAGTTGCCGGCGCACGCCGGAATCGCTGGAGACTAGATGGATCTCAAGCTGCTCAACGCCGACCCGACGACAGAGGAGCGCGCGGCGATCGACACCGCGATCGTGTCGCTTTCGTCCGTCGGCGCCGACGGAGTCTTCGCGAAGCGTCATCTGCTGCTGCCGGCGCTCGAGGCGGCGCAAGGACGCGTCGGCTGGATCAGCGAGGGCGCGTTCAACTACATCTGCGAGACGCTCCAAGTTCCGCCCGCGGAAGCGTACGGGGTGATGACGTTCTATGCTCTGCTGACGGCGGCGCCGCGCGCTCCCCGCGTCGTACACGTTTGCGAGGATATAGCCTGTAAGGCGCGCGGCTCCGACGCCCTCATCAACGAACTCAAGCGGTCGGCCGGCCCGCCCGCCCACTACGTGCCGGCGGCCGATCATGTCCTCGTCGGTGATGACGACGTCGCCTGGCTGCCGTCGCCGTGCCTCGGGCTGTGCGATCAGGCGCCTGCGGCATTCGTGCAGATTGCCGGCGAGCATCCCATCGAGGAGCTCTTTGGTGACGTGACGATCGATCGGCTGCGCGCCGCAATGGGCGGCACACTTTCGCTCGCCCGCGCTCCTCGGCGGCGGCTGCCGCAGGCGGGAGGCTCGTCGTTGCGTCTGCTCCGCCGAGTGGACGTCGTCGACCCGACGAGCCTTGACGCCTACCGCGCGGCCGGCGGCTACGAGGCGTTGCGCCGGGCGTTCGAGATCGGACCTGAAGCGGTCGTCCGCGACGTGACCGATTCCAAGCTGATGGGCCGCGGCGGCGCTGCGTTTCCGACCGGGCGCAAATGGGAGGCAGTCGCGAAGCAGACGGTCCGCCCGCATTACCTCATCTGCAACGCGGACGAATCGGAACCCGGGACGTTCAAAGACCGCGTCATCATGGAGAACGATCCGTTCGCGCTCATCGAGTCGATGACGATCGCCGCCTATGCGACCGGATGCGAATACGGCTATATCTACCTACGCGGGGAATACCCGCTCGCGAACGAGCGTCTCTCGAACGCTATCGTGCGGGCGCGAGCTCGTGGGCTGCTCGGAGCGGACATCATGGGTAGCGGCTTTTCGTTTGATCTGGAAATCCGCAAAGGGGCGGGCGCGTACATTTGTGGTGAAGAGACGGCGATCTTCAACTCGATCGAGGGCTTCCGAGGCGAACCGCGCAACAAGCCTCCGTTCCCCGTGCAGTCGGGAGTCTTTCGCAAACCGACAGCGATCAATAACGTCGAGACGCTCGTCAACGTGCTCGACATCGTCCGTTTCGGCGGCCCCGCATTTGCGAAGATCGGAACCGACGCTTCGACTGGGACGAAGCTCTTTTGCCTCTCAGGTCACGTCGCGGTGCCCGGCGTCTACGAAGTGCCTTTCGGCGCAACGCTGCGCGATCTCATCGATCTTGCCGGCGGCGTGCCGGACGGGCGGGCCATCCGCGCGATTCTCTTGGGCGGTGCGGCCGGCGTCTTCGTCGGACCTCAGGACTTGGACATGCCGTTGACGTTCGAGGGCGTGCGCGCGTCGCAAGCAACCCTCGGCTCCGGCGTGATCATGGTTTTCGATGATACGGTGGAGTTGCTGCCCATGCTGCAGCGCATCGCGGCGTTCTTTCGTGACGAGTCCTGCGGCCAGTGCGTCCCGTGCCGGGTAGGCACGGTTCGACAGGAAGAGGCACTCGCGCGCATCGCCGCCGGGAAACGGCGCGGCGGCATCGCAAACGAGATATCGCTGCTCGACGAGATAGGGCTAGCGATGAAAGATGCATCGATCTGCGGCTTGGGACAAACCGCGTACAGCGCGCTCGAGTCCGCAATCCATCGTCTCGGGCTCCTCGGGGAGCAGACGGGTCGATGATCGCGATACTGCCGCCTACGGCGCCCGCACGCATGGTTGAGCTCGAAATCGACGGTGTCGAGGTCGGCGCGCTGGAAGGTTCGACGATCCTCGATGCGTGCCGAGCGAATGCAAAGCAAATTCCAACGCTCTGCTTCCTCGATACGCTCCATCCGGTGAACGTCTGTCGGATCTGCGTCGTCGAAGTCGAGGGGTCGCGCGTCCTCGTCCCATCGTGCGCGCGCAAGGTCGAGCCGGGAATGAAAGTTCGCACCGACTCCGAGCGCGTCCGCCACAGCCGCAAGATGGTCCTCGAGTTCCTCGACTCGTCGGTGGACCTCAGCACGACACCGGATGTTGCCGACTGGAAGACGGCGTACGGCTGCGACAGCGAGCGCTATGGGCCACCGGCCTTGCCCGCTCCGGCGGCCGAACGCGACCACGCGCACGCCGGGCATCACGAGCCGCCGGATCCCGATCACCGCGCGACCGTCGCACAGCCGGTGAAGATCGACAACTCCCTGTACGTGCGCGCGTACGCGAAGTGCATCTTATGTTATAAGTGCGTCGAGGCGTGCGGTACCGATTTCCAAAACTCCTTCGCGATCGGCGTTGCCGGGCGCGGCTTCGCGGCCCGCATCTCGACGGAATTCGCCGTCGAGCTGCCGCAGTCGGCCTGCGTCTACTGTGGGAACTGCATCGCCGTGTGTCCCACTGGCGCACTGATGGCAAAGCCCGAGTGGGACAAACGCAGTGACGGGACGTGGGACGAGTCCCGGCAGACGCAGACCGACACGATCTGCCCGTATTGCGGAGTGGGCTGCACTCTGACGCTGCACGTTCAAGACAACGAGATCCTGAAAGCCACGTCGCCCTTCGATCAGACCGTTACCAGCGGGAACCTCTGCATCAAAGGACGGTTCGGATGGCAGTATGTCCAGAATCGGCGCGAGGACGAGCCGTCCGCGTGATCGCCCGCACGCGGCCCGACGACCCCGCCAACCGGGTCGGATTTGAAGACGCCCGACGTCTCATGCTCGCCTCGGCATCCCCGCTGAGCGCGGAAACCGTTGCGCTCGGTCGGGCCTATGGTAGGATCCTCGCACGAGCGCTGCACGCCGTGGACGACATCGTACCGTACGCGCGCTCCGCGATGGACGGTTACGCCGTTCGCGCAGTCGACACACAGAGCGCAACCGGTAGCGCGGTCGCGCTGCGGATCGTCGGAACGGCTTTCGCCGGCGAGATGCCGGGCGTTCTCGCTCCGGAAAGGGCGGTCGCAATCGCGACGGGCGCGCCGTTGCCGGCCGGTGCGGACGCTGTCGTTCCGATCGAGCGTGTCCGGCATATTGGCGGCGCGGCCGTCCTGACGGCGCCGCTCCGGTCCGGGGACCACGTCTTCCTACCGGGCGACGATGCCAAGCGCGGGGACGTCCTAGTTCGCCGCGGTGACGTCATCACGCCCGGAAGGGCGGCGCTTCTGGCCGCCGCTGGGCACGCGCACGTCACCGTCTATCGCCGGCCCCGTGTAGCAATCGTGTGCACAGGTGACGAGATCGTTCCCGTCTCCGAGCGGCCAGGCCCAGGCCAAGTCCGTAACAGTAACGCCACGATGCTCGCGGCGCACCTTCTCGCGGACGGCGCCGAGCTCGTGGCTTGTGCCACCGCTGCGGACCGAATCGGTGCCCTACGCACCGCGCTCGAGCGCGCGCTCGCCATGTGCGATCTTCTGGTTACGACCGGAGGCGCATCGGTGGGCGAACGCGATCTCGTGAAGAGCACGCTCGTCGGCCTGGGTGCGCGCTTCGCATTCCGTTCGGTCGCGATGCGACCCGCCAAGCCTGCAGCGTTCGCACTGGTTGGTATCACGCCGGTAGCGGTGCTACCGGGAAATCCGGCTGCGGCGTTCGTCGGCTACGCCGCGCTCGTCCGCGGGATTGCGCGCCGACTCGCCGGCCATCGCGTCGCGTTTACGCCCGCGGTTCCGGCGAGGCTCGAGGGCACCATTCACGCGAAGGCTGATCGCCACTTCATTCTTTTTGGCTCTGCAAGGCACAAAAGCGCTGCGCTTTCGGTCCTGCCCGTCGACAATCAATGTTCGTCGCTTGTGCGAACCTCGGCCGACGCGAATTGTCTTATCGTCGTCCCTCCCGGGAGCGGCGATCTGGAACCCGGCGCGACGGTGTTGGTCGAGCTGCTCGATCGGACCGCGCTCGGGATGTTCGATCAGCAAGACGATTATCAGCTTGACGGGGTGCGCTAGCATGGAGCGCATGCCCGACGGGCGTTCGGATACGTGGGCGGCGTGGAAATCCGCAGTGTTGGGCCTTCCCGACGATGCGATCGACGAGTATCTCGCGCGTGTCGAAGGGTTCGCGACCGATCGCATCGCGTCGTTTCGCGCAAACGACTCGGCCGTCGTCCCCGGTGATTGGGAAACGAGCGAGGGCTCGCGAGCGGCCGTAACACGGCTCTTTGAGTTCCGGCGCCACATGGGGGCGCATGGCGATCCGGCCGACCCCAATGCGCAGCAGCAAGAGCGAGGCGCCGCCCTGCCCCCGGCACATCATTCTCCGCAACGTCGTGAGGACGAGCTATTCGTCGGTGGCCCGGACGAACCGGGCGAAACGTGACGAGCGACCGTCGCTCCGAGCACCCGACCTTAGAGCCGTCGCATCCGCTCTTTGGGCTCGGGTATGCCAAGCCCATCGAGCACTGCGCATTCCTACGCATCGATGACGACGGGTTCACCGAAGTGCAAGCGACGGTCGCCGAAGAAACCCCGGTCGCGCTCGTCTACAACGGGTGGCCGCACGTGGTCATGATGTGCACGCCCGCCGACATCGAAGACTTCGCCTTGGGCTTCACCCTCACCGAGGAAATCGTCAAGTGGCGCGAAGAGATCGGACCGCTGCGCGCAGTTCGCTACAGCCAGGGCATCGAGGTTGAAATCAGCATCCCGGAATCCGCCTCGGATGCGCTGCGGCAGCGAGGTCGCTCGTTGGTAGGACGGACGGGTTGCGGACTGTGCGGCGTCACGACGATCGACGATGCGCTGCGTCCCGGCCGCGCCGTCGAGTCGGGCCCACAGATAACGCCCGCGGCGGTCTTTCGCGCCGGCGAGAAACTGCCGGAATGGCAGCGGTACAATCAAGGCACCGGTGCAGTGCACGCGGCCGGCTGGTCGACGCCCGACGGTGATATCGTGCTTGCAAGGGAGGACGTCGGACGCCATAACGCGCTCGACAAGCTGGTCGGCGCGATGGTGCTGGAGGGAATCGACCCGGCTGATGGGTTTGCGGTCGTGACGAGCCGGGCGAGCTACGAGCTCGTCCAGAAATGTGCCGTTACGGGGATCACGCTGCTCGCCGCGATATCGCGTCCTACCGGACTTGCGGTCCGCATGGCCGAGGCAGCGGGGATTACGCTGGCGGCCTTGCTGCGCGGGCACAGCGTAAACATATATAGCCATCCCGAACGCTTGCACTCATAACACGCTCGTGTGAGCCTGTCAGCAAGTTCGGCCGGCGGCCTCGCATGGCGGGACTTCGCAGCGGCTTTCTCCCTTGGTCTGTTGGGTGTCTGCCGCACCATTTGTGCCGGGTCGGACGAAGTCAAGGGGTCACCCACGAAGCAAACGGTTGCAACGTCGCTAGGGAGGGGATTTAGGAGCATTCGGGCGCAACTTGCGGCAATGATCCGACAGCTCTTTGCGTCGCTTCTCATCCTCGGTTTCTCACTTGTCGCCTCGCCGGCGTCGGCGGCGCCGGCGGTCGTGTTGGCGACCACGACGAGCACCCAGGACACGGGCTTGCTCGACGTGCTGGTGCCGGCGTTCGAGAGGGCATCGGGCTACCAGGTCAAGACCATCGCGGTCGGCACGGGCGCGGCGCTCGCGATGGGAGAGCGCGGCGACGCCGACGTGCTGCTTGTGCACGCGCCTGCCGCCGAGGAAGCGTACATGGCGAAGGATCGCGGTCTGTCCCGTGCGCTCGTCATGCACAATGCATTCATCGTCGTCGGACCCGCAAGCGATCCGGCACACGTCAAGGGCACAGCAACGGCGCAGGACGCGTTTGCGGCGATCGCGCGGGCACAGGCGCCGTTCGTGTCGCGCGGCGATGACTCTGGCACTAACATCAAGGAACTCGCGCTATGGAAGGCGGCATCGGTGACGCCAGGTGCATGGTATATCAAGACCGGCAGCGGCATGGCCGACACGCTGCACGTCGCGTCGCAAAGGGCCGCGTACACACTCACCGACGATGGGACGTACCTGTCCCAACGATCGACGCTATCGCTCGTACCGCTCGTCGAGGACGCGAAAGATCTGCGGAACGTGTACCATATCATCGTCGTCAAGCCGCTCGCAGGTCACGTCTCCAATCAGCCGGGCGGCGAAGCCTTCGCAAAGTTCATGAACGCTCCCGAGACCCAACGTATCATCGCAACATACGGACGAGAGCGCTTCGGGCGCCCGTTGTTCACGCCCGACGCCGGCAAAGGGCCATAACCGACCGGGGCGACGCTCTCGGTCGCAGTCTCCGTCGTGGCGACGCTCGTGGCGGCCACCTTCCCGATCCACGGGAAGCACGTGGAGCGGACAGCCTTGGGGTCTATATGATCCCGAATCGTCCGAATCGCCATATCGTGTTTTATATCCGAATCCTGCATAGGTCCCGGTTGCGAGCGGGCGGGGGCACGCACTGCTGGCGTCGACGGCGGCCGTCAGTTCGCGCGTTGCGGGCTCGTCGGCGCATAGGCGTTCGAAAGGGGTTCGCTGACGGGCACTCACGGGGCGAGCGGAGCGCCACGGCTTCGCGCGTCAAAAGGGCCATCCGAAGCGGCCTCCCAGCTGGCACACCCGTCGGCGATGCTGGCGGTATGAAAACGTTCGGAGATGCTCGCGTCAGCACGGACGAGCAGATCATCGCGCTGCATCTGAATGCGCTGCGCGCCGCCAGCTACACCCAGATATTCGAGGACTTAGCTTGCGGGCGCACCGCGACCGATCCGGGCTGGCCGCTGACTGTCGCTTCTGGCCAACGCACGCGGCGTCTTGGCACGCTTTACACGTCGATCCGGGCACAGAGCTGTGCGCGGGTTCTTACGTCTCAACTAAATCGATCGGTCTCAGCTGAAACTGGTACGAATCTCAAGGGAAGCTCTTTCCGACAGGCCCTTCTGCCGCTCGCTCCTGGTGTGCGGTAATCATGCTTTCCACACACAAACGCGCGTTCGCCTACGGAAGAAGGACTCGCCGCTACGACTTTTGTCCGCCCGACCACCCCCTCGCGGTACCGCGCTTTCCGTCCCCGCCCTACACCATTTGCTGTATGGCTTCACCCTGACTTTACCCCGCATCATATGACCGTGTGGCAAACGACACGGGGTGTCCGGTCGCAGTCGTCTCCCGTAGACCGCCGCGCCCGGCAATTCCACCGCCGGTCGTTCCTGCGCACGAACCTCACCCGAGGCGCACGTGCGTCTACACCCCGGGAACGGCCGGCGGCTGGGGTTTTTAGCCCGACCGCGCTTCGCGCCGAACAAAGGGGTACGCCAGCGCCTTTCGCCATCACCGAGAATCGCCGCGACATTCTGGTTCGATTGTTCGCCGGCGAACGCGTCGGCGAGATTGCCGCGCGCACCGGGCGAAGCGAATCTACCGTACAGAACACCCTCCGGACCATGCGCAACCAGCTCCAGGCACGTACGCACGTCGACCTGATGCGCGAAAGCCTCCGGCTGGGCATCGTGACCCTCGATGAGATCGTCGCACGAGCAGCCGCGGTGAGACCTTAGGAAGCTACGCCCTGCCGACAGGTCGCAGCTTCCCCGGGACGCTACGATGAAGTCCTAGTGGTTACCCACTAGCCTCACATCGACAAGGAGCGTCCTTCAATGGTAAGTCTGGTTCTTTCTCTGCTACTCACGCTGGGCGGCGTCGTCACGTCCGTCACCGGGGGTGGCCCCTCCGGCTCGCCGCAGCCGGCAACCGTCACCGGGGGTGGGCCATCCGGCGCGCCGCAGACGGCCACCGTCACCGGCGGCGGACCTTCCGGCGCACCCGTGACCGACACGGTTACCGGAGGCGGCCCGAGCGGCTCCACCGCTCCCTAATCGGCTGGGGAAGGACGACCACTACTACGTTCGGGAACCCGACACGTCAGGGTGACGCATTTTCTCTCTGACGACCGCCTCAAGCATGGCGCCCTTCCCTTCCCGATCACTTCCGCACGGGATGCGTACGGCCGAGGCGATTTTGCGCTCGTCCTGACGGAACTCGACAACGTGACGGCCAGCCCAACGGCTGAGGCCAGGCTTTTGCGCGCCCGCGCCCTCCTACGCCTTCGCCGGCCGGACGATGTCGCTGCCACCCTTGCCCCGCTGCTCACCAGCGACGACGTCGACGTCGTCTGTACCGCGCGCATGCTAGACGCCTCCGCGATCGCCCGCCTACCAAACGGCGCGGCGCGCGGCGCGGAGCTGCTCGACACGCTCGCCGACGTTGCGCTGCGCCGCCGCGCACACACCTCGATTCGCGCCGAGATCGAATACTACCGTGGCCTCGCGCGCTGGAGCCTCTACGACCTCGCTGCCGCCGATCGCCACGCCGCAATCGCGGCCGACGCGCCGCTGGACATTCTTTCGGTTCGTGCGCTCGAGCTGCGTGCCTTCGTCGCGACCGCGCGCGCCGGCGAACCCAATGCCGACGCCGCAACATGCTACGCGCAAGCCCTCGCCCTCTTCGAGCGGGCTCGCCGCGCCTACGCCGGCTGCCGCGGCCGCGACGTCGACCTTGCGACGCAACTGCTGCTGCAAATCTCGTCGCTTGAGCAGACGCTCCGTTCCGCCTCGGTTCCAGGTACGCACCGCGTCGCCGGCGCGCGCGCTGTTCCCGGCACATCATTCGGGCCCGCCGTCGCCAGCGGAACGCGCATCATGATGCTCTCGAACGACGCCTGGCTCTACGCGCTCGACGGCGACGATACCCTCGCTTTTCGAACCATCCGCGACGCCGAGCACGTTGCCCAAATCACCAGCCCGGCATGGCACGTCTGGACCCTCGCCACGCGAGCCACCATTGCAGCAGCATTCGGCGAGCTCGCAAGCGCGCGGATCCTCGCCGATGACGCCGCCGCACTTGCGATCACCGTCGACTGGAACAGCACTCGCGACGAAGAACGCACCGCTTTGCTTCGTCTCGCAGAAGCCTTCGCCGGCGTCGACGCCTCCTCAGCACGAGACGCGCTCACCCGCTACGAAGGCATCGTCGCCCCGATGGATACGACCCGTGTCCTACGCGACGGCACCAAGGATCCTCGCCTCGCCGGCTGGCACGCTTACGTCCGCGGCCTCGTTCTGCGCAACGCTGGAGACCACCGCGCCGCCGCAAACTCGCTCGCAGCGGCCGCCGCCCTCTTCCGCAGATCCGGCTACCACTGGCGCGAAGCGCAGACCCTCATCGAACTCGGCCTAACGACAACATCGACCCACACGCATTTCCGCTTCGCACTCGACGAAGCCGCTGCGATCGTCACTCGGCATTTCCCGCGCTCGTTCTTGCTACGCCGGTTCGGCCCGTGGGCCCGCGCCTACGTCGATCCACTCGTCAGCAGACTTACGCCGGCGCAGCGCGATATTCTACGACAACTCCTCGAAGGTCGGACGATGAGCCAGATCGCAGCCGACACCCGCCGCAGCTACAAGACGGTTCGTACGCACGTCCACGCGCTGCATCAGACCTTCCAAACCCAACGCGAGCACCAACTCCTCGCCGAGTGCGGCCGCCGCGGCATCGGCGCTCCGTCATGGACAACGACGCCGCACGCCGTCGCAGCACCGAGCAACGCCGCGGCCACCGGCTAAACCGGCGCCCTCTACGCCGCTACGCCTGCCGCTCGAGACGTCGCGCCGCAGATCCGTAAGTCGCCGCTAGCGCTTGTACCACACGCCGATCGTACCGCACGCCGGCGTGTCTTTCCAATATCACGATCGCCTGCCCGATCGACAAACCGCGCTGCCCCGGCACCCACCGCGTAAGGTAGTCAAATTGGTCCGCGACGATCGCGATCCGTGCCGTTAACGTCGGCACCAAATCGTCAAAGACGGAACCCACGGCATCCGCAAGGTCCGCGATCGCGGGCGTTGCTCGCACAAGAGCCACAGCCGCTCTGCGTTCCGCGCGCTGGACGCGCAGCACTTCGCTTGCCGACGCGAAGCCAAGGCCGTCCAATGCTGCCGGCGCGACGACAATCGCTCCAACTTCATGTAACGTGCCAATGAGTGCCGCCTCGACGATTTCCGGAGGCTCCAAGCCCATCTGCAACGCCAAGCGCGCAGCAACGGCACCCGTTGCTAACGAATGCTCGGCCAGCTCCACATCTCTCGCAGCTAACCGCTGAACAAGTCCTGCGGCAGCCATTGTACGCGCGGCGTCATCCACCGAAGAAGAACAGACGCCCTTAGTCTTATGCAACGGGTTCCATCCCTGACGAATATCGGCGCGGACTCTATCTAAGTAGAGCCACGACCGCGCGTCTGCACCCCGCGCGCCTTCTCCGCTGTCCGGGTTGCTTTTGCCTTCCTCGCAAGCAACTTTTTTTTCCTACGCGACCCCTACGCGGCCGCGCGCGCACAAAGAGGCGGCGCTACGGCGCCGCCCGCGCGTACGGTCGCGTACGGTCGCGTGAGTGACTTGCAAACGGCAGCATTATCGGCACACTCTCACGAGACTTTAGCTGCCTGGTTACTTCACTATTCCCTCGGAGAAACTACTCATGCCCGCAACTCTCGGCGAGGCCCGCTCAGGCTTCTGTGATTCCCTCGGAGTGTTCGACGCCAAAACGCTTCCGATGCTCGAGCTCGAGGATAAGAAGGGGAACGTAAACCTGTACCTCGCCGTAGCGTACCGCATGCTGTGGTGGAACGCCGATCACCCGATGGGTGACCCTATCCGAATCGTCACGACGGTCGAACGCGACGGGCACGATGAATACGTCATCGCCGAGATCGTTGACACACACATCCCGCGCTACCTCACGACCGAGGGCGGCCACATCGCCACCATTCCCGGCGCTGACGGTACGCCGCGCGCAGCTCTCAACCCCGAGCACGTGCTTTACTCCGACCGCAAGTACGCACTCCCGACACGCATGGGTCATCCCGTCGAGAAAGGCCTCACCGGCGCGATCGGCCGCGTCTTGGCTCGCGCCGGCTACGGCACCGAAGGCGCACTCGAACTCCTCGAAGATGACGCCGACGGCGACGTCGTCGACTCGCCGATCGCCCACCCCTCCGACCGCCTCTTCGACGAAGTCACGCACGCCGCTCGCGAAGCCGGCCTCACCGACAGCGATCTCGTCGCCCTCAAGAACGCCGTCGTCGGGCCCACCGCGACCTCGCACAACATGGACGCCGACGACTACGCCAAATTGCTCAAGGCAATCGCTGAACATCGACTCGCGCACAAAGATGCCGCGGATCCCCAACAACCTGCGCCGAACGCGCAGCCCGCCACGGCGCCTCCGGCCGCACGACTCGAACCCGCGAACGACGCAGCGCGGGAAGCCCGCGACGAACTACTGCGCACCCAAGACCGTCTCGGCATCCCCGATGACCAAGTCCTCGCCACGATCCGAGACCTCATCCCGAACTTCGTAGCCGGCACACTCCTAGCTCCGCTCGAATACGCCCGTGTCACGACCAGACTGATCGAGCAAAGCAAAGTCACTCACATCGACGACCGTCGCCGCATCGCATGACCAGGCGCCCACAGCGTTCCCGACGCCCTCGCCGACGGCTCCCGCTCGCGCCGCGCATCATCATCGGACCGGGCAAAAGCCTTCCCGCAGCCACGTTTCCATCGCCCGTACCCGCGCCTCCAGCTGCGTCACCGTCGCGTTGGCGACGACGGCGTTATCACGGCGCGCCCAATAAGCGTACACGTCTCTCGGCTCTTTCTTAAACCGCCGCGCTACCACGCTGACCTTCACCCATACCTCCCGCTTCAAGTCCGCTTTTCGATCGGCGAGAAGGGCCGTGGCTGCGGGGGGCACGGGGGCGTCGTGCGCGGCAGCCGTGTCCGGTGCCGCGCCGTCGCCCGCGAAGGCTGGGCCGATTGCCTGCGCGCTCGACTCGCCGAGAATGACGCCCGCTTCAGCGTGCAGCGCGGCATGACTCTCGAACTGCGACTCGACGACCTCGAGCACCACGCGCGGCCGCTCGTTGCCGACCGGCGGCTCGCTGCGCGTGCCCTTGACGTCCTCCTCGATCGCGTGGGCGAACGCGCGCAGCTCCGGATCATCCGGCAGCATCACGTACGACGCGGCAGTCGCGCCGTTGCGCGCGCGCACGACGCGTCCAATCATCTGGCGAAAGAACAACTCGGTTCGCGCGTTCGTGAGATACGGCAGCACCCGCGCGCGCGGAATGTCCACGCCCTCGCTGACCATTCGCACGGCGCACAACCACGCATCGTGCCCGTCCGTGAACCGCTTGATCTTCGCGCCGGCGGCAGCATCGGCCGACACGACCACGGTCGGATGAAACCCAAGCGCCTCGGCCATCACGCTTGCGACCCAGCGCGCGTGTGCTTCGTCGATACACACGATGATGCCGCCGGCGTCGTGATCGTTGCGCCGCAACTTCTCGAGCGTGCCGTTCGCACGGACGAGCACCTCTGAGACCCAGCCCGAATCGTACAGCGCAGCGCGCAGGCGTTCCGATGAGCGTTGCTTCGTCAACGCGGCGTCGAAGGTTGCCGTGTTCGCGCTGCCGTCAGCGCCGGTCCACGTCACCTCGCCGCCTTGCCGGTGGAACACCAATGGCCGAACGATCCCGTCCCGCAGCGCCTCCCGATACCCATACACGACGTCAGCCTCGACGCGACCGACCGCGTCGTACGTCAAGAACGAGATCGCGCTTCCGTCCGACCGAAACGGCGTGCCGGACAACGAGACGATGAACGCGGCCTCGTTGAAGGCTGTCTCAATTCCGAGACCCCAGCGACGATTATCACCGGCATGATGGACTTCGTCGATAACGACTAGGATTCGCCGGCGCCCGACGATGCGCGCGAAGAGGCGCGGGTCGAGCGCGACTTGGTGAATCGTGACGATCGCGCCGACGAGATCCCGCGCGTACATACCGTCACCGTTCGCGAAATACGGGTCGAGCTGAATCCCGACGCTCGCAAACGTGAGCGCCATCTGCGAGCGCAGATGGTCCGAGGGGACGACCACGATGACGCCGTCGATCAAACCGCTCGCGAACGCTCCGTACGCTACGGCGGCCGCGTACAGGGACTTGCCACCGCCCGGGGTGACGACGGCCAGCGACGACCGCGGACGCTCGCGCGCCCACCACGCGACGGCGTCACGCTGCCACCGTCGCAGCGGTCGCGGCCAAGCCGGAAGGGTCAGGCCGGGCCCGTGCGCACGCATCGTCTCGACGGACCACGGATCATCGACGACACCTCACCGCGATCGCCCGCACCAAACACGCCCTGCGATCCGTCCGTGATCCCCGTCGTCGTGCGCACGTACATCGCCTATGCCGCCGTCATGGCTTGCTGGAGTGGCTCGAGCAACGGCGCGATCCACGCAGCGTCGCCGCTCCGCGGCCGCAACGCCTCCCACACCGCCCCGCGTTCCAGCCCGCCGGCGGCGAACGCGCGCTCGAACGGCTCCGCGACGTCGAGGTGATCGCCCGCGACGAGCGCGCCAATGATGCGCGCGCGCACCCGCGCTTCTTCTTCCTGCGCGAACGCCTCCCGCAGCAGCTTCCCCGCCCACGGCGCGCGGATCCCCAGCGTGCCGACCAGCGTCATGCGCTGCGCGATCGTCGGCGCATCGAGGTCCGCGTCGAGACGCACGAACCACCGGCGTGCGCGCGCTTCGGCGCGCACACGCGCCTCCTCGCCGACCGCGATTCGCTCCAGCTCCTGCTGATGACGCGCCGAATCCGCTTCGGCCTGCCGCTGCAGATCCTCGGCGGCCGCCGCGTCGCGCGCCTCGAGCGTGGCGCGAAGCGATACCTCGCGAGCTGATACAGTCTCGGCCCAGTCGACGCCGGCAATCGGCCGTTCCGCATCGGGACCCTCGGGCTCCACCAGCTCCACGATCCCGTTCCCGGCGGTAACCGGGAACAGCGGCGTGACGTTGTCCCGCACCCGCTCCACCGTCCCCATGCCCCCGACGTTCACGTCCGCGACCGCCGCCGGCGGCACCATTTCAACGACTCTGTCCGCCACCGGCTCGATCGCCTCAGCATCGTCCAAACGCTCCGCGTGCAACGCGCTCAGCACGTCCCGGCGGGGCGCTTCCAACCCATCCGCTGGCTCCGCGCTTCTACGCCGCACGATGCTCTGCACGCCGCGGCGCAGACGCGCGACGACGGTCGGACGCTGCAGCAAGTCTCCCGCTGCCGCCGAAACGACCTCGACGCCGCCGGCCGTATCCGCGCCGAGCTCGACCGTCCCGCTTTCCGCGGAAGGCTCCGCGTCAGAGCGCGGCGCGCTGTCGCCGCGCACCGTGGGCGCGAGCGTGAACGATAGATCGTCGTCGTCCGCTGCCCGCGCCGGCGCAGTCCCCTTCGGTTGCCGTAATCGCACTGCACCGAGCACCAGCCCGGCCACGGCCACCGGCGCGCCGACGAACCAGACCACCTCCGCGCTCATGCTGCCACCGCCATCACCAACGCCTCGAACAGCGCCCGAGCTGGGGCGAGCATCTCGGGACACTCGTCTCCAAACTGCGCGACGTCGTCGACGTCGGCCATCACGAGTCCGAGCGCATCGCGGTACTGCTCGACGACTTCCGCAAGCGCCGTCCCCGAGGCTCCCGTCATCGCGACGAGAGCACGCTCGAGCCCAACGCCTTCGAGATCCTCGACGTCGCGGCCGAGGATCGTCAACACGGTCGCGACCGCCGAGCGCAACCGCGGCGTACCGAAATCGAATCCCGATGCGCCGAAGACGTCGCACACCTTGTACGACTCCAGACGGGCAGACACGACCGCTTCGGACTCCGAACGGATCCCCGCGAGCGCGGCGTCCGCGCCAGTGTTCGACGACCCGACCGGCAGAAACTCGCGAACCGCCAGGACGTGCATCCCGAGCGGCGTCGCGGCGCTCGGTCCGTCTTGGCCGAACCAGGCGCTCCAGCGAGCCGCCGCGATCGCCGAGACCGCGTAGCGCACCGAAAGGCTCGTATCGTCTTCCACCGAGACATCGGCGCTCGTCTCGTTGGTCGTTGCCAATGCTGCGGGCGGCGCGACGGAAGCGCGCGTCGGTGCGGCTTCCGCATCCGGCTGCGGCGCTACGACCTCGGGCGCGGCTTCGAACGACGTGGTGGTATCTACCGCGACGACCGTCGGCGCCGGTAGGAGCGCATCGGCCCGCACACCGCCCACGAGATCGGCGACGGCCTCGGCGATGACCGTCACGCCGTCTATCGTGACGTTGGCCGCGACTGCGGCGGACTGTGCCGCCGACGCGCGGATCTTCCACGCGATCGCGCGCTCCTCGGCGATTCCCAGCGGCCCGGCGTCGAAGCCGTCTCGCTCGACCGCGAGCGATCCGTCGAGCGCGAACCGAGCCTGCCCGTCTACCGTCAGACTGTCAACGACGCCGACGACACCCGGCACCGAGACGGCCGCGACCCGGACCGACGTCGCGACGCCGTCCCCGGTGTTTCGCAGGAACAGCTGCACCGCATGAGCCTGCGTATCGTCGGCAGCACCCACGGTCAGGCTTGCGAGCACGCGCGAAGCCCCGGTCACCTTGATCGAGGTGCCGTCCGCCTGCACTGTACCGCCCGATGCGAACCCTTCCATCGGCACCGAGACCGATTGCTCCGCCGACGGCGCCGCGATGACCACACCTTCGATGAGTCGACTTGCCTCCGCAAACGGCGGCAGCGTTCCGAACTGCACGGCTAAGGCGTTGTCGTCGTCCGCACCAGCCCACGCGATGCCTTGACTCGACACGCGAACGACGACGTCGCGCACCACGTCCGTTCCGCGTGCCTTCACCGCCAGCACGCCCATCACACGGTCGCCGTACCGATACGTGCGGTTCTCGATGATCTTCAGCTTCGCCGTCGCGCGCGCTCCAGAGCGCACCAACAAAGACACCGGATCCAGGTCGAATCGCGCATCGCCGATCGCAATCCAACCGGCGAACGCGACCTCGCGCCCGTCCGGAGACACGGGCGCGACTTTAACCTTTACGTCGCGCACGAACCGGTCGCCGACGTCGACGCGTTCGATCGGGATGACGATCGTACGCTCCCCCGCAGCGTTGACTTCGCGCCACGAAGCGGCACCGGCGTCCATCGTGATGTTCTGCGGCACCTCGAGGTGCAGCCGAACGTCTTGAGCGACCACCGTTCCATCGTTCGTCCCGGCGATCGTCAGGGTCAGATCGCCGGCGGGCGCGGACTCACTGCGCGACAAGCGCAAGCGCGATCGCGCGGCCAGAAACTTCGGCTCCCCGACCAGCTCGATCGGCGCAGTCTGCGACTCGCTACCGACCTCGACCGTCAGCGAGGCGCTCGACGTCGTCACCGGTACGTCCGCGCGCATCGTCACCGACAGCGCCACCGGCACCTCGAGGTGTCCGAGCGAGAGATGCGCCCCGGCCGTACCGCGCTGCAGCTTCGCCGCCAGCGGCGTCCCGTCGAGAAGCGTTGCGCGCGCGCCGGTGATCCGAGCGCCGTCAGCCGCGCGCAGCGCGACGACGACGTCGCCTGGCGCCGCCGGCGCGAACTCGACCGCGGCCGTGACGTTCGACTCGGCATGCAGCGCCGGAATACGATCAATGCGAAGCACTGGTAGGGGCTCCTTTCTCCAGCGTAACGCCGAGATGCGGACGGATTGCGAAAATGATTTGATCCTTGGTCGAGCTCTTGACGCGGTTACGGAAGATCCCACCAAGAATCGGAATATGAATCAGCCCGGGCACAGCACGCACGGTGTCCGAGGTGACATCGCTGTAGAGCCCGGCGAGGATGATCGGTTCCCCGTCCTGCACACGGAAGCGGCTCTCGACCGTCCGCGTCCCGACGATGGGGTATTGCGTGACCGGTTCGAGGCCCGTGATTTGCGAGTATGTCGTCACGAGATCGGTCAAAATGCTGCCGTCGGCGCCGATGCTCGGCTTGATCTGCAGCTGCACGCCGATCTGCAAGAACTGCACCTGCGTGCTTCCGACCAGGCCGCCCGTCGACGTTTGAATCGGATACTGTGAGCCGACCAGGATTTTCCCCGTGTCGCCGTTGTTCACGGTGACGTACGGGTTGGCAAGCACCTGCGCTTTGCCCGACCCGACGAGCGCGTTGATCGTCGCGTTGATCGGGAGCGCCCGGTTTGCGAAACTGATGAACGCCGAGCCAACGGCCGGCTTCCCGGTCGAGTCATAGCCACCCAACAGTACGCCCGTGTTCGAGCTGTTGTCGTCTTCCACGTCGAGCACCTGAACGTCGAACCGAACCTGCGGAGCCGCGCGGTCGATCATCACAAGCGCTGCCCGAATCCGGCCCACCGACGCATCGGAACCGCGAATGAACAGTTGACTGCGCGGGTCATCCGCCACGATCGTCGTCGACGCATCGGCGTAATCAGAAGCCGTGAGCAGTCGCGCAGCCTCGGTAGCCGAAATGAAGCGCAGCCCGACGATTGTAGATGCAGGCAGCGCCGCGCCCGGATCCGCCGTCAGCCCCGCCACAACGTCACGAGCTCGCTTCACCGCCGCGGGCGAACCCGACACGACGATCGCCTTCCCGTTGGGGGCCGCGACGATCACCGCGCTTGGAATAGCCACCTGCAGCGACGCGACGACGGATTGCGCGTTCGCGCCGTTCGTCTGAATCGACACCGTCTGCACGTTCGCCGCCGAATCGAGGCTCGTCCCGACGCTAGCGGCGGGAACCAGCCGGATCACGCCGTCACGGACGATCTCGTTCAGCCCGTAGGACTGCTCGAGCGCATCTAAGACCGTGCGCGCTCCGACGTTGACCATCCGGAACGTGACTCGCGCCTGAGACACATTCGCATCGCAGATGATGCTGATGCGTGCCTGCGTCGCAAGCAGCCTGACGACGTCGACGAGCGGCACATCGCGCACGTCGATCGTCACGAGACTCTGCGCGCGCGCCGGCGGCGCGGATGTGACCAGGATAGAACTCGCCGCAACCACCGCGACGAATGAACGGAGTAGGTTCACGGGTGACCTCCGGGCTGCAAGACTTGATTCGGGCTCGTGCCCGGGGAGACAACGGGCGGACTCGGCAGTGCGGTCGGGAACAGCGTCCCGCTCGTCGGCGGGGTCTGCTGGACCGGCGTGCCGTTCGGGTTCGTCAGAACCGTGCGGCCGAAACCCGACACGCCCGTCGTCGACCGCGTGGCAGACGGGACCGATGCGCCATGCTGGGCGCCGCCTGCGCTCTCGCCGAACTCCGCGCGCGGCGCGCCTTGAACGCCCGGGCTCGAGGCTGCACCGGGTCCGGCGCTCGGCGCCGGCGTCGGCTCGGCCCGGTTTGCCGTTGTAAGGCCCGGCGTGACGGCGCTACCGCGACTCGCGTCGAGCGAGATCTGCGCACCGTTTGCGAGCACCACCATCTTGTCCGTGATCTTGGCGATGACGCTACCTGCCAGCGGATCCCCCGCTCGCGCGACGCGCACGGTCCCGCCGTCCTCGACTAAAGCGTACGCGTCGGAATCGCTGACGATCGTCGCCATGATGCCGACGTTGGCGGCCGCGCCACCGAGCGAGGCTACGTCGGGTACGTTCGTCGACGGGAACTGGCCGCCGGCCACCGCAGGCGGGACTTGCTGGCCGGCAACAGCGGTCGCGTTCTTTCCATTTCCGCCGGGCGGCCGCGTAAAGGACGCGTCGGCAGCGAACGGATCGCGCGCGGGAATGTTCAACGGCCGCAGCGGCGGCGGCGCGGCCGGAACGCTTCCGATCGAAACCTGGGCGCTACCATCCGGCGCGCCTACCGTGACACGTACCGCGAGTGATACGAACCAGACCGTCGCAAGCACGCCGGCGCCGAGCATGCTCGCGCCTCGCATGATTTTCATACCCGAAGGGCCTCTCGCAGCTTCGCCTGGTCGATAACCAGGACGTCGAACTCGACCGTGGCGCGCAGTTGCTCGTTCTGTGTCAGTCCCACGCCGCTCACGCGCACGAGCTCCGGGAAACCACCGAGTCCGTCGACGAAACGCAGGATCCCGGGAAGCCTCCCCGTGATGGTGACGGAGCGCGGCAGCCTCATCCCCGGCACGCTCGAGACGATCTCAGCATTCGCTGTCACCGGCGCCGCGCTCGCGCCGGGCGCCGGCGACGGCGCTGGCGTCGGCGTAGCCAGCGGCGCGAGCGCCACCGCCGTACCCTTTGCCGCGAACGCAGACAGCGTCACGCCGCAGCGCTTCGCAAGTGCCGTCAGGTCGGTCAGCAGATGCGCTTCGGTTATCGGTGCGTCCAGCGCCTTGAGCCCGCGCAGCCGAATCGCGATCGCGTGCCGTTCCGCTTCGATACGAGGCTGGATTGCCTGACGCGCCGTGATCGTCGCGACCTGCGTCTCATCAAGCTGCACGCGCTGCTGTATCACGGCAAGCTGCGCCGACGTCGGCTTCAAGTAGCCGTTGAAAGCGATGAGCAGCGCTAGGATCGCCAAGCCGGCGGGCGCGAGCCGAACCTTCACTGTCCGACGCTCCGCTGCAGCACGACGGTATACCCCAAGCGCCCGTTCGACTCGGACGTTCCGTTCACGCTGGGCGCGAACCCAGCCTGAGCCAGCGATCCGACCAACGCGGCTACGTCGGGGTAGCCGCCGGCGTGACCCGCAAGGCTCCACCCGTTCTGGTCCGCGGTGAGCGACGTCGCCGACGTACCCGGTCGCAACCGCGAGCTGATCGCGGCGACTTCGCGAGCCGCGAGCGGCCCCGACCTGCGCGTCGCATCGACCGTGATGACGATGCTGCGCGCGATCGCGACGTCACTCGTCATTCTATCGAGCTCCGCCGCTTTCGCTTGCGCGAACGCGATCTGCTTCTCTAATCCAACGGCGCGCGCCGTCAATTCGTGCAGCGACTCGTACCGCCACGCCACCAAGCCAAGCGCGATAAGAACTCCCGCCGCAACGACACCTACGTCTGAGAGGTCCAGACGCGACCTCGTCGTCGCAAGCAACGCCGCGAACTCCGAGTGCTTCTCTGCAAAGTTGACGCACAGCCGCCGGCCTCCGCCACGCACGGCCCGCGACGCGATCCCGCACGGCAGCGCCCACGCGGACCTCGCCGGATCCACCGCGAGCTCAAACGCCACCACCCGGCCGACGGCGAGCTTTGCCGCCAGGCGCGACGCAATGCGGTCGTGCGGGTCGTCGACGGCAACCACGTTAACGTCAGCAAACCCGACTTTCGACGATTCGATGAAGGCATCGGCGATATTCGCCACGATCGCGTCGTCGGACTGACCCGACGCAGCGCTCGGCCACGGAAAGACGCCCAGCTGAACCTGCTCGCCGCCGTCGACGACGAGCCGAACCTTCTCCTCATCGACGAGGACAAGCGCCTGCGCTTCGGCCGGAATGACCGCGGCCCACGCGAACGCCTCGTGATCCAGAAACGTCAACCGCGCACCCGCCTCACGGCAGACAGACGTGACTTCCGCGACCGCGGTGCGCCGCACCGCGGCGATGTAGCTCACCTTCGACCGACCCTCGACCACGCGAATCGGATCGTTCGGCTCGAAGCCGAGCGCCTCTGCGCGAAACCGCGCCGTCTTTTCACGCTCGCGTCCGAACACATGCTCCTGGCCCGGCAGGCGCGCAAGCGCGACGTCGGGCGGCGAGAGCGTCATTGCGACGTCGCTCGTCTCCGAGATCGCAACCAACTCGCGCAGCGCCGAGGCCAGATCGCCCTCGCGTACCGGCCGCTCGAAAAAGCCGTGAATGGTCGCGGCTTTTCCAGTTCGGCTTATCGCGACGCCGCGCAAGACGGACCCGTCAACCGCACAACCAAGAACCTTCACCGTTGCACTCCCACCGTGGACGCGACCATGACGGCCACCATGCCGACATAAGTAAGCAAAGCCATCGGGACGCGAACGCGCCGGCTCACCACACGCGCAACGATCAACCCGACGACGACGAACGACCCGATGATCGAGCCGGCCGCGACGACCTGCACTCCGACCACAACGCCGAGAGCACAGCCGACGATCGCCCAGCTCGTGACGTCGCCGAAGCCAAAGCCGCGGCGCCGCGTCGCGAGGTGCAACACCAGCCCAAAGCCACCGAGCGCTAACGCGCCCGCCGCGGCTTCGGCTACGCGCCCTTCGATAATCGTGCTCGCGACAACCAGCGCGCCGGCGAATAGCGATACCGGCAGATACACACGTCGCGTCAGCGCATCGGTCCACGCACACGTCGCCGCGTACGCAAGCGCGATCGCCGCCGCGCCAGCGGGATGAACGATCCATGCGGTGACGATGAAGGTCGACAGGATCAGCCCCGCAGCGATGAACCCGCGCAAGTCGTCTCCGACCATCCTCGAGCGCCACACGGCCAGCGCCGCAAATGGCACCGCGAATCCCACGGCAATCACGTGGGTCTCGCGAATCGCGCGAACTCTCGCGCCTCGTTCACGTGACCAAGACTGAGCGCGATGCGGAATGCCATATCGTTCATACGCCAGTCGCTCCGCCGCATGCGTGCGAGCCGCTCTACGTCCGCGAACGCTTCTTGCCGGCGGTGCAAATGCAACAGACACAACGCGCGGTCCCATCGGACGTTGTAGCTATCGGGATGGCGCGCGAGATGAGCGCTCGTGAGCGCGACGCCTTGCTCGAGCAGAACCCGCTGCCCCGTAAGCGAGGCAGCGAACGCGAAGCGATCCGCAGGGACCTCCCAGCCACTATCAAACCAAACCGCGCGCGCGTAGAACGTCAACGCGCGGTCCTGCTGTCCGCCGCGCAGCAAGTCGTCCCCTCGCGACACAAGACCCATCGCGATCCATCCGTGAAGAACGACCCCTGCCAGCGCGATCGCCACGATCGCCATGACGCAGCGGCGCCAAAGCGGGATCGGAGCGACCTCCATGAGATCAGACCAGGAGCGCATAGTACGCCCCCAGCGCCATCATGCACGTGCCCGCGCCGACCTGCATCCCTTGCGCCCACCGGCTTGCCCACAGGCGACCGACCAGCGCGCGCCCGCCCGCCAGCGCGACCAACAGCGGCACGGCGTGCCCGAGCCCGAAAACAGCCAACAATCCAGACCCCTGCGCGACGTTGCCGTGCGCTGACGTGTATGCCACGATGACAACAAGAATCGGAGTGCAGCACGGACTCACCATCAACGCGAAGCCGACGCCGGCAAGAAACGCGGCAGAAAACGCATTGCGCTCCGGCCGCTCGCGTACGTGTTCCTCGTGCCGATGCACGTTCGCACCAACCAGCGTCACGATGCCGCCCGCGAGCGCCGCGACCGCGACGCCCGCGTAGATCCATGACGCATACCCAACGAGATCACGAACCAACGATCCGACGACGCCGAAGAACGCGTACGTCGCGATCGTGCTACCGATGAACGCCGACCCGACGAGCACGGGATTTCGCGAGCGCAGCACAAGCGAAGACAGAGCCACGATTCGCGGTGACGTACACGGCCCAAGCGAAGACACGACGCCCGCGATGAACACGAGCGGCCATGCCCACGAGGATCCGTGCGCGACAAACCCCATTGCCGCCGAATTGACGTCCGGCACGTCTTACAGCGCCTTCAGCCCTGCCGTACGGCTATCGAACTGAATCGTTCCGGTCGTCTCGCTCGCACCGTTCGGTACTTCGCCCGCGAGCGTTTCCTTGGGATGCAAACCGGGGCACGTGATCGTGTAGTACTCGCCGACGGTCGCCGTTGCGGCGGTGTACGAATACTTGTACGTCGCTACTCCGGTGTTGTCCGCGGGATCGGTCGGCGTTCCCGCCAGATACGAAACCGTCGTAACGGTTGGATTCGCGAACAGCGTCGTGTTCACGTCGGCGTTCGTGCCGGCCGGGTACTTCTGCGTCGCAGTATGGAACTGCTCGGCGGCGGTCGCGATCGTTCGCAGATTGTTCAGACAGATCCCGACGTTCGTCTGCTGTCGAGCTCCGGCGCCGTTCGCGAGCAGCATGAGTGCCAGCGCGGCGACGATCGAAACGACGATCAGGATTTCGGGAAGCGTGAAGCCCTCCTCGTATAGAGTGGGCGTGGGGCGGTCTTGCATGGGTATACCTCCTGGCCGCCCACTTCGCCGCGCCCACCGACTCCCCTCCTAAACCCCTCCTAATCGTAAACTCTGACTAGCGGATTTTCGTCATCATTCCGTAAAGCGAGCCGTAGACCACCGCCACGACCCCAAAGACGATGCCGCCCATGACCACGATCAAGGCGGGCTCGAGGATGGCCGTGGCCGCATCGAGGTCCCGTTCGACGTCGGCGTCGTAGTCGTCGGCAATCCGCTCCAGCATTTCGGACGAGCTCTTGCTCTGCTCGCCGGCAGCCACCAGCGCCAGGTAGTCCGGGTCGAACAGGCCCGTCTTCAGAGCGGCCGCCGAGAACGTCCCGCCGTTGGCCCGAATGTCCGCCCGCATCTCCGCGAGACCCTTGCGATACAAGGGCGAGGGCGTTGCGGACATAACCAGCTCGAGAGCACGGTCGTACGGCACCCCTGAGAACAGCATTGCCCCCAAAAGACGCGACAGGGTCGCGAGGACCGCCTTCTTACGGATCCCACCGATGAGCGGCAACCGATAGAGGCTGCGGTCCCAGCCGTACGCGATCGCCGGACGCTTCAAGGCCTGCCGGCATCCAAACCACACCCCGATCGACAGAGCCAGCATCACCGTTACGGAGACGGGGCTTGAGAACAGCAACCCGACCTGCGTCAATCGCAGCAGATCATCCGAAGGCTTCTGATGGTACTGCGCTGCGATCGTCGTGAAGCGCGGAACGAAGTTTGATACCAGCCACACGACGAGGCCGACGACGCCGAGCAACACGGATGCGGGGTAGTACATCGCCTTCTGCACTTTGCCGTACGCGCGCTTCCCGCGCTCGAGCAGCTTCGCGATCCGCTCCAGCACGAGAGCGAATCCAGCA
Organism: uncultured candidate division WPS-2 bacterium; assembly: GCA_937927945.1. Classification (GTDB taxonomy): domain Bacteria; phylum Vulcanimicrobiota; class Vulcanimicrobiia; order Vulcanimicrobiales; family Vulcanimicrobiaceae; genus Vulcanimicrobium. The sequence goes on from CALEYW010000019.1 coordinate 63,855, forward strand.
CCTTCCTCGCCGGCTTCCACCATCGCGACCATCATCTTCGAGAACTCGCCCGGTCGCGCGGCCATCGCAGCATGCAACTTCACGCCCCCGTCCGAAACGTCCGCAAGCACGCCGCGAAGCGCCTCTCGCAAGCGCGGATTACTGCAGGACGCCATGCACAGCCCGAGTGAGCGTTGCAGCAGCACCTCGTTCTTCTCGAACATCGCCATCTGGCGAAAAAACGTCAGCTGCGCCGGACGTAGGCGCAACCCATGCCACCAATACAGCAGCCGCGCGCCGAGCGCTTCGTACGACGACGCGAACGTCGCGATCGGGTCCAGCGACGTCAGCGAAACGTTGCGAGCTTCAAGCCTGCGGATCGCGTCGACGCGCGACGGCGCACCGATCTCGCCCGAGACCTTGTCTCCCGACGACGAACGCCCCGCGTATCGAAACCGAAGAACCTCGTCCATGTTTAGCCGCCGAACATCGGCGCGACCGTGCGCACCGCGCTCGTGCCGCTGCGCGCGCCATTCGTTCCTGCCGGCAACGCACCGTTGGCCTTGACTTCATCCGGCCGAACGGCGGCCTCCTTGCCCACCTGCTCGTCGACGATTTGCAGCTCGTACACCAGCCGCGAAATGTCCGCCTCGAGCGTCTGCATCCCCTCGTTCCGCCCCGTTGTAATCGCGTTGCGAATGCTTTGCGATTTGTCGTCGCGGATGAGCGCCCGGATCGCATCCGTGGCGATGAGCACCTCGGCCGCGGCCACGCGGCCGCTCCCATCCTTGCGAGGAAGCAGGCGCAGCACCACCACAGCAGCGACTGCATTCGCGAGCGACACACGGATCTGCGGCTGCGCGTCCGCCGGAAACGCACCGATGATCCGGTCGAACACGCTGGAGGCATCGCGCGCGTGAACCGAGGTGAAGCAGAGCCGGCCCTGTTCGCCGACCTCGATCGCCGCGGCCATCGTCGCCGTATCACGACACTCGCCGACCAGCACGACGTCGGGATCCTGCCGCAGCACCGACCGCAACGCCTCGCTGAACGTCTTGGATTGCCCCTCACCGCCGATCTCCGTCTGAGACGCGATCCCCGCGCCGTCGCGGAACCGATACTCCACCGGGTCCTCGATCGTGACGACGTGCTTCTTGAGGTCGTTCAGAATCATCTGAACCAACGACGCCATCGTCGTCGTCTTGCCCGACCCCGTGGGACCCACGAACAACACGAGTCCGCTCGTCTTCTTCGTCTGCTCCGCAATCACCGACGGTAACCCCAGCGAAGCGAACTCCGCCACGTCCAACGCGAGAAGGCGTAGCGCAAGGCGCACGCCGTCGAGCGTCGCGGTCGCATGAATCCGTACCGGACCGATCGGCGTCTCGTCTCCGCTGAGGTCCTCGCCCAATTCCGGCAGCGATCCATCGGCCGTGCCCTCTTTGTCGAGCCGCTCCTTGATCTCACCCAAGCCGTCCTCTTTCAAGAACGCACGGATCTGCTCGCCGGTGAACTTCCGCGTCGGCCACGGATGCTCGATGCTCCCGTGAACCCGAACCGCAACCGGCTTGTTCGGCGCGATATGCAAGTCCGAGGCCTTCATTTTCCGTGCCTCACGGAGTAAGTCGTAGAACGGGTGTTCCTGGGTCATCACGTCTCCTATGCGGCGTTCTTACTGAGCGAGAGGACTTGCAGCACTTCGTCGACGGACGTGGTGCCGTCGGCGATGAGCTGCGCGGCTTGCTCTCGCATCGGGACGTAACCCTCACTCAAAGCCAGCCGGTAGAGCGCCGCGCGCGACGCTTCATGAACAATGGCGTCCTCGATCTCGTCGCTCATCGCGAACAACTCGAATATCGCCGCCTGGCCGGCGATGCCGGTCCGGTGACACGCCTGGCACCCGCTTGAATTGCGGACGAACACCTTGCCAGTCTTCGAGAAGCTCGCAGACTCCTCGAATTGAACGGGATAGGCGCGACGTAACGCGATCGGCGCGGTGACCTCTTTGCGGCACTCGCAGAGCTTCCGAACGATGCGCTGTGCCAGCACCGATTTCAGCGCGGATCCGATGGTCCCGCGACGCACCCCGTATTCGACCAGTCGGTCCACCACGCGCACAGCGTCGGGCGAGTGGATGGTCGAATACACCACGCGACCTGAAAGGCCGCCTTTCATCGTCTCGAACGCCGTCTCGTCGTCGCGCATCTCGCCGCAGAAGATCACGTCGGGATCTTGCCGCATGAACGCTCGCATTGCTGACGCGAAGGTGACCTCGTGCTTCTCGCTCACCTCGACCTGATACGCGCCTCGAAGCCGAATCTCGACGGGATCCTCAACCGTGCAAATGTTCTTGCCTTCATCCACGGTGTTCAAGATCGCGAAGACCGTCGTCGTCTTCCCCATACCCGTCGGACCGCTCACGATATGAACGCCCGATGGATTCGCCAAGACCTCCATGTAACGGTCGCGCAGCCCTGGCGGCATCCCAAGCCGATCAAACGTCCTGAGGGTGGCGTACGACCCCAAGAGCCGTAACACCATCTTCTCGCCGCCGTTCACCGGCATGGCCGACACGCGACAATCGACCTTGCGCCCGTTCGGGGTCGCCTGCGAGAACGACCCGTCCTGGAACTCGCGCGTAACGTCTATTTTCAGATTCGACGAGTGCTTCAAGATCGACACGAGGCTTTGGAAGTCGTCGCGCGAGAGCGTCCGAACCTCACGCAAGGTGCGGTCCACGCGAAAGCGAACCCGCCCGCCATCGTCGGTCGGCTCGATATGGACGTCCGACGTATGCGCCGTCAGCGCATCCTCGAACAGCGCGCCGACATAGGCCCGCATCGACTCCTCACGCTGCTCGTTCTTGCCAAGCGAATAGCCCGTGCCGAGATTGCGATACAGCTCGCGCAACTTGTCGCGCAACTCGTCGGCCGGCATGAGCTTCTCGACCGTCACGCGATAGCGCACTAACGCCTCGAGCTCGTGCATGCCGTCCGCCTTCACGGCCGCCACGACGAGCTCGTCGCCGTGCAGATCCAACGGCAGCACGAGATACCGAAATGCGAAGTCCTGACCAACGACCTGCGCTGCGCCGTCCTGATTGCGCTGCAACGTCTCCACTATTCCCCTCCTTGGAAGAACACCTGAACTCCGTGCGGAGGACGCCGCCTCCGACTCTGCACTGGCCGAGCCACTGCCGCTACGACCCGCGCCTCCGACGCCGGCGCGACGGCGCCGACAAACGGTAGCGCCTCCGCGCGCGACCAGACGGTGTTTGCGTAGCCCTCGACCCGCTTCTGCAAACTCGCGCTACCGGACGTCCACGCACCCGGTCCACCGTTGTACGCCTCGAACGCCTTGAACAACGCGTATCGCGTCGCGCCCCAATTACGAACCGACCGGCCCCAGGCGTCCTGCAGCACGCTCATGCCCATCGCGATATTCGTACACGGCTCGAACGCCTCGTCGACCGTCAGATGCATCGTCGCCAAGTGCGCACTGTTCAACTGAGCGATCCCAATGTCGATGCTTCCGCCCTCGGCGACGCGCCGCCGCGCGTACGCGATCGCATCCGCCGGCGTCGCCAAACGCGGCGTCGGGCGATCGTTGTCGTTCACCGCCCACCACCGTCCGCCGGACTCCACCGAAATGATCGCAAGCGCGGTGCGCGGCGCTACGTGAGGAGCGCATCGCTGAACCAGGTCCGACACGGTAGCAGCGCGGGCCGGTGCCGCAACCCCCAGCATTGCCGCTACGAGCGCCGCCGCGATCGCGAGCTGCTTCACGGCTGCCCGCCCCCAGCACGCATCGGCGCGTACGGCGCATCGAACAGCATATCCCGATCGACGTACAAGGTGAAGATCGCGTTTTGCTTGATCGTCACGACCGGCGGCAGATTCGCATCACGCTGATTCATTTGATTCGCAAGGTCCAGGATCGACTGCGGCAGGCCGGGTTGCGTTCCGACCCCGGTGTTGACAACGACAACATTTGTTCCGGTAGCCTGCCCCGTTACGCGTCGCGCGATTTCCGCGAGCACGCCACCCAACAGCGACCGCCGCACGAGCGGGCCTTCTCGCCGATCCAGCCTCCCACCGACGCCGGCGCGCCCCTCATCATCAAGCGCCGGAACCTTGTCCAACGCGAACGACGACCGATCCGGAAACACAAACCGTTTCCACACGAACGCAAGCCGCGACTGTCCCGCCGCCAACCCGGTATAGTCGCCCAGCGCTTTGGTTCCGCCCGGAATGAGCGTTTGTCCCGACAACTGATCGACGACGTCGCGCACGACGTGCGCCACCACCGGACCCGCGACGTCGCTCTCGACCGCGACGTCGAGCTGCACCGTGATCGGCGTTCCAGCCGACACCATGTATCGCCCCAACGGCGCTCGCCGAAACCCCGGCATCGTTTCGCCACGAAGACCGGCGAGGCCGCCGCTGGGCGGCTCGGAGGACGTGGGGCGCGGCGCTGCCGGCGCCTCGAGCGCGACCTGCGCGCCGGGCGGTGCCGCCGCCCCCTCGGCGGCCGGCACCGGGGTCGCGGCGGTGTTGGGCGCACCGTAGACGACGACGATACCTTGACGCGGCCGGCTGACCGACCCGACGAGCCTTCCGCTTCCATCGTCGGGTGCCGCCGTCGGCAGCACGACGCGCACGCGGCTCGCGATCGCATCCGAAACGTCGGGCACGTTTGCGCTCGTGTTTCCGACGACCGTAGTGGCGACCTCGTTCGTACGCGGCACCTGGATCAACGGCGTCGGAGCAGCAGTCGGACGCGGCTGCGCCGTTGCCACGGCGCCGGCTGCTCCGACTTTGGTGCGCACCGAATCATGCGCGACGCGCCCGGAATACCGAAACTGATCGCCCGCCTGTTGCGGCCCTTCGTGCTGCGAGAGCGTCGCGGCCGACGCGCTTTCGTGCTTCGGCGCAGCGAATATCCCAACGAGGTAGACGATCGCGATCGTCGCGAGAACGCCGACGATGCCGTACCACGCGATGGCCTTCGTTCCCGTCGGCCGGGACCGGACGGGACGCAGCAGATCTCCGGTCTGCTCGACGCCTTGCTTTTCGTCCGCCATGTTACTCGCGAGCTCGCACGATCGTCGCCACGTGCTCTTGGCTCCCGCCGAGGACGAGCTGGATGGGGGACACCGCGGCGTCGATCACGATGTAACGCGTCGCGACGAAATGAAACGGGACCGGCACGAGCTTCTTGCCGTCGAGCTTATATGCCGCCGGTTTCTCGTTGAGGCCCTCCGGCAGCTTGCACCACACTTGGTTGCCGACGCTGAACGGCGTCCCGACGCAGCGTACCGTGGGGTCGCCGCTGGCCCGCCAGCCGAAATCCATCGTGGAGGGGTCGAGCGCCGACGCCTCATCGGGGCGCGGCGAGGACGCCGGCGCGACCAACGGCGGCGGCGTCTCGATCCGCACGAACACCCCGGGCGCGTCGCGATAGGTGAAGCCTAGCCGGTGCTCTTCGTACGCCGCCGTCGAGACGAGCTCGACCACGTACTCGCGCTTCGTCGTGAGCATCTTGAGGGACGTGCGCAACGGCTGCCGTGCGGCACCGCGACCGCTCTCCTCGTCGGCGATCGTGGGGCCGATCAGCACACGCGGCGCCATCCCCGTTGCACCGTCGTCGGCGACTTTCGCCGTCCAGCGATCGTCGAAGATCGACGCGATGCGCAACCGCTCGCCGGGCTCGAGAATCACCTCGCATCCGAACTTCGTGGAGCACACGAGCGTCGGCGGACGAGACGCGTCATACGGTACGCGCCGAAGCCCGGGGCCGTCAACGCTGCCCGCGACGCCCGCGCGCGTCGACACACAAAGACTGAGCAGCAGCGCGACCGCGGCGCTCGTGACCATCGGATGCTTCATCGCTGGTAGTCCCATTTGAAGAACCGGAACTGTAAACCGTACGGGTTCGCGATGAGCGCCTTGTCGGCGTCCTTGCCGCTGTTGTCGTAGCTGCGCACGAACTCGACGCGCCCCGTATAGCGCTGGGTGAGCACGTCACTATCGTCCTTGAGACTCGTCGACGTCTCCGTCCACGAGAGGTCATAGATCTCCGCGCCGTCCGAGGTCTTCCCGCGAGGGATGAATGACGGCACCGTGACTTCCACTTTGCGCTCCGGTGGATTCGGCATGCGCAACGTCCCGTCGGGAAATTTGTGCAGCGGCGAGTACCGATCCCAATGGCGCTGGACTTCGAGCCACGCCTGCGACCCCGGCAGCATGAACATGCGCGCGCGCTCGTACTGCGTCGCCAGCACGTCGGCACTGTTGTAGATCTGGAACACGTCCGACACATACTGCGCGAGGTAGTGCTTGAGGTCGACGTCGCGATACTTGGGCAGCTCGCGCGGCCGCTTGAAATCGAGCACCTGGCCTTGCGCATCGGTCGTAATGACTACGGGCGGAAGTACGGGCTGATGCGCGGCCTGCCACCATCCAACCGCGCAGATCACGGCGACGATCGCACACGCGCCGGCGACGGCGGCCGCCACGAGCTCGCGCACGCGCGCCGATCCGACCCACTCGTTCCAGGCTTCTTTGCTGTGCGTGCGAACGCGCGCTTGAATCTTCTCTGCTGCTGTCGCCATACGTTACTCAATATGGGTGACGCCGAGCGAAACTGCCGGGCGTTCGTTGTTGATTTGCGGCTTGTTCCGTTGCCCTGCGGTGAGCAGTTGACGGTAGAGCATCATGTTGATTGGATTCATCGGGTTGCCGCCACCGAGCAGCGCACCCATCGGACCGCCCTGCCCGGGTGCAGGCGCCTGACCGCCGCCGGAACCACCTCCGGTGGAGCCGCCGCCGGTGCCGGCGGGAGACGATCCGTTACCGGACGATCCACCGCCGGAACCGGCGGACGAGCCGCCTCCGGATGAACCCGACCCGCTACCCGCCGGGGAACCGCCGAAGCGATGCGCACGAAGGGCAGCGGTGTTCTCGCGCAGCGCCGCGGTCAGCTCCTGAGCCGACCCCGCCTCTGCGCCTCCCGTATTTGCACGCGACCCCTGCCCGACCCCTCCCGAACCCCCACTCGATTCCCCACGGGCGGCCATCGTCGCCGAGGCGGGGGTCGCGGCTGCCAGCGGTGCAGCGG
>CALEYW010000020.1 GCA_937927945.1 uncultured candidate division WPS-2 bacterium
CCCGTAGAGGACTCTCACCTCCAAGTCAAGCGTCCATGCCGGGCGCACAAGAAAAAGCGCCAAGCACGCATGCCCGGCGCTCTCATTGTCGCGGTGGTTTTCGGCTAGACGCCGACGACCGCCGTGATCAGGTGACGGGCGAACGGCACGCCGACGCCGGTGACGAGATCGTAGCCGACTCCCGAGTTGTACCCCGGGTCGGGTGTGGCCGGTGCGGTGCAACCGGGAGCGGACTGTCCGCAACCGACGACGCCGTTGTTTCCAAAAACCACATCGTAGATGGTTGCCGAGTACTGGGCCGGGTTATTGTATATGCGGTAGAAGTACGGCGCCGCGTTGCCGAGGCGGAACGGACGCGTTCCGGTTCCTTTGCCCTTGCACGACGCCGTCTTGTTGCACGCATCGAGCACGAGTGCCCACATCGCAGCCATCTGTGGCGCTGCGACGCTCGTCCCGCCGTACCGGGCGATTTGCAACCCGAAGTCCGAGTTGTACAGCGTCGCTGAACCGGTCCCCGGATCGCCAAGGAGCGAGGCATCAGGCTGTAGGCGAGTGGTCCCGGTCGCCAAACCTGCTCCCTGCCAATTCGGTCGCGGGATGAAAATCGACTTGCCGCCGCCGCTCGCTCCTGCCGAAACTACGCCTGGCGACGTCTGCTGCCCCCACGCCGTGATCGGGCCCATGAGCTGCCCGGCATTGTTGATCGGAGCGGTCACGCCGCCGACCGACATGACGTTCGGATCTCCCGACGGATACGAGACGCACAGGTTGTCGATGAAGCCGTTGATGCGCGGACGCGCGCATTCTTCGGCACCTGCGTCGCCGCTCGAGACGAAGACCGCTACCCCTTCGGCTGCCAAAGCCGCGAATTCCGAAGGCTTGAGCGCGGTGGGATCCCAGGTCCCGAGCTGGTTCGTTGCGATGAACTGACCGTACCCGAGCTCGCTGCCGCCGTAGCTGAGCGAGAGGATGTCGGGGCCATTCGAGCCGGCGTCGTTGTCCGCGATCGCCTGCTGTAGCGAATCGTCGTCCTCGCCAATACCCTCGTACGCATACCCCTTGCCCGTGTTCGGATCGGGCGCGCAGTTGTTCACGTTCGGGTCGTAGCGCTCCACGGGGACGTACGCGAGATAGAACAGGATGTTCGCGTCTCTTGCGAGCGCCGCTTGCTCCGTGTCGATCTGCGCTTCGATGTCTTCCGGGTTGCAGCCCGGAAGAGCGCCACCGCACGGGCCCGTCGTCGGCGGCGGCGTTGCGGTCGGCGAACCGCCAAAAAACGGAAACGGATTGTTGACGGCGGTATTTGCCGCCGCGTTCGACGTGGCGTTCACCTGTGTGAGCGTTGACGCTCCCGTCAGGCCGAAGATGCTCTTGAATTTGCTGAAATCGTGCTGGAGGATCGGGCCCGTGCCGATGATCCCCAAGTTGATCCCTGCGCCGGTGTATCCGGCACCGTACGCGCCGGTGTAGTCGAACAGAGAGGCGATTTGCTGGGGTGTGTCGCCGGTAACGCTGGACTGTCCACCGCCGCCCCGAACGAACTGGCGACGCATGCGCTGCGGGTCCGCCACCGCGTCGGCGATCGACGAAACCGGCAGCGCCTGCGAGAAGTGGATCGCACCCGAGGGTCCGTACATCATGCGACCGTCCGCCGATTTGTACATCGCCATCGACGTGCCGAGAGCCTTTTCGAAGTTTGCCTGGGTCCCTGCTACGGTCAACGACAGGCGCGCCTTGTAGCCGCCGACCTTCATGCCGTACTTCGCGAAGTACTGCGCGACTGCCGCATAGTCGCTCGGCGAAGCGCCAAAACGGTCGCCGATCTGCGACGCGGTAAGCCACTGTCGATAGCGTCCGTCGGTCGGGTCGTTCGCGCCGCGCGCGTAGTCGGCAAGTCCTGGCGCGTCCTTCATGCGCACGACGACGTGCATCGCCAACGTCAGGTTCTTCGCCGGCCCGAGCTTTGATGCATTGGAGAGGTTTGCATTGGGAATGAGCGTGGACACGAGCGACGAGCTCGGGGTGGTGGTGTTGCTGCCATTGCCGGGGTTGGCCGGAACGACAGGGCTCGGATTGCTGCCGCCGCCGCCCGAGCACGCTGCGAGCGCGGCGATCAGCGTCGCAGCGGCGAGGCGCCGCGCGGTAGTGATGATGGCCTTCATTAGCGGTTCCCTCCGGCTTTGCGGAGCGAGAGTAGACGCTTCATCGCGTTCTGATGAACGATCGAGTCTACGCGGCTCACGACGACCGAACGCGGGAGCACGAAGCCGCCGCCGACGGACTGCGCGCTGCGCGCGTTGCTGCTCGGCGTGGTGACCGATTGCAGCGAGAGCGATTCCTTGATCTGCACGGTCGCGACCGGCGTCGACGACTGTGCCGGGAAGAGGCGGAAGCCGCCTTCCTGCCCACTGTAATCGTAGAAGTTTTGGATCGCGTCGGAGACGACCGTGCAGACCGTTCCCGGTCCGGGCTGATCGTACGACGAACTCGTGCGCGTCTCGTAGGTGCCGAAGACGATGTCGACCGTGGTGAGAACCTGCTTCACGAGCGTCGAGTTCTTGACGTACGCGGACGTCGGAGCGCAGGATGCGTCGAGCGGCTGGTTCGCGGCGACCGTGTCGGTTTCGGTGACGAGGCGCGTCACGCTCGCCAGCCAGTTGAAGGCCGGCTGGATCTGCCCGCGCTGCGTGCCGAGAGCGCCGGCGGCGGTGAGGTCGTAATATCCGATCGTCGGCGGGTTACCGCCCGCGGGGGCAGTGAAGGTGAACGCGCGACCGGCCGTTCCCGGTCCGGCCAGCTCGTGGATGAGGTACTGGCCGGTGAAGGTGACGGTCTGTGTGGAGACGTCCTGCTGCGGATTCCCGAAGGAGTCGATCGTGTTGGTCGTCCGGGTGTACGTTCCGTCGCCGTTCACGACGTTCGTCGTCGTCACGCCGCCCGGGTTGATCCCGGGATCCGTTTCCTTGTACGTCAGCGCGCCGTCGTTGCTGAACGTCATGCCGTCCGTCTCCGGCAGGATCGTGACCAGACCGTTGGTCGAGGCGTAGTCGGTTTCGAGCGACACGCCGCTCGAGTCGGTCGCGATGGTGCTCAGCGTCCGCACGTTGGTGCCGCCGGTGACGTTCTGGTAGGCGACCGTCGCGGTAGTCGAGACGAAGGTCGTGCGCAGTTGCGCGACGTCGGACTCGGCGTTCGAGAACACCGTGTTGCCGAAGCCGTCGGTCGAGGTCGTGACGTTGCTCGTCACCGCGGCCGTGCTGGTCGCCGAAACGGGGCTCGAACCGATGATGTTGTTCGTGTCGTTCTCGGTCAGCACGCCGGTGTAGCGCGCCGACGTTCCGACGCCGGGCCGGCTGCTCGCGGTGGAGACGGCCTTGGTGCCCGTGCGGGTGGCAACCGACGTGTCGGTCGCCGTCACCGTGGCGCCGGCGCCGGTCGCGCCGGCGGTGAAGACGCCGCTCGACGCGTTGATCGCGCCCGCGTTCGGGTTGTCGAGCGCGTACGTGAACGTGCGCGCGAGGTACGGGAAGCCGTTGGCGGTCGCTTCCGCCGCGGTGAACGTCGCCGTCGACCCGGTTGGGACGGCTGCGGCTGGGCCGTTCACCGTGATGGTACCGTCGCCGCTGCCAAGGGCGCTGCCAGCGTAGAGGACGTACAGCGTCTTCGAGGTGAGTGTCACGCCCGGAAAGTGAACGTCCGACGTCGTGGTGAGCGTCGAGCCCGTGGCCGACTCGGCCGCCACGTCGTCGTAAGCGCCGGCGTTGTAGCCGGAGAGACGCGGGGTGGCGCCGCTCGGGACGGTGGCGCCCGTGACGGCGACCGTCAGCGGCACGGCCGGGGTCGCACTGCCGGCGTCGATCGTGAAGGCGACGAGTTGGCCTGAGGGCGCGGCCTGCACCTTCCGTTGGCCCGATGCCGGGATGCTGCTCGAAGAGACGATCGTGAGCGTCACCGTAGCGCCGCTCGGGAACGCGCCGGCCGGCGCGGTGACCGTCACCGTATTCGTGCCGGCGGTCGCGGAGAGAGACCCCCCTGACGCGGGGATCGATTGGGTCGCAGTGCCGGAGTTCGGGTCGACGGACGGGACGACGACGGGGGCGGGGGCGGGGGTGGTGTTGCCACCGCCGCCGCAGCCGGCGAGAAGTGCCGTGCCAACGAGAAGGCCGAGCAAGCGTCTATGTGACAAACGCCTACTCCTTTCATTTTGAACCCGAGTGAACGAAGGAAGTGCGGTCGCCCACACCGTGAGGCCGCTGATTCTGCCGGGTACTGGTAATGCAGGCGGAGGCCTGCCGCTTGGGACGCTAAAATGTACGGCCGAGTGCCCATCGACATCCTGACGTGAGCGGTCGCTCCCTGCGCGCTCTTTCGGCCCGACGGATCGCCGCGCATATCGCCGACGCGGCCGAGCGCTGGGGCGAGGCCGACTTCCCGCCGCGGGTACGCGTGACCGCCGCAATCGAAGCGCGCCTGGGCTACAGCACCCCGGTTGTCGAGTATGCGCTCGACCGGCTTTTCTTCGGAATCACCGTGCGCTCGCTTGAAGCCGCGATCGGTTCCGAACTCGGCAGCCTCGAGGCGCTCGACGGGTTCGCCCCGCGGGCCGGCGCGCCCGCATCGTGGGCGCGCGGCGTCGATCGCGCCGTCGTCATCTCGAGTGACACCACGATCGGCGTCGCGCTCGTTCCGGCGCTGTTCGGCCTGTGCGCGAAATGCGACGTCGTGGTGAAGGACCGCAGCGATGCCTTGATCGGCGCGTTCTTCGCCTCGCTCGCGCAGGAGCACCCCGCGTTCGCCGACGCCGCCCGCGCGCACGTCTGGACCGGTGGTGACGATTCCGCGGAGGAGACGCTGTTCGCGGACGCCGGCGTCGTCGTCGCGTTCGGCGGTGACGGGGCGCTGCGCGCGATCCGCGAGCGGTGCGGTGTCGAGACGCGGTTCGTACCGTTCGGTCATCGCGCCAGCATCGGTCGTCTCACGCGCGAAGACATCGAGCGGATCGAAGACGCGCAGGCCGATGCGATCGTGCGCGACGCGCTGCTCTACGACGGAGAAGGGTGCCTTTCGCTGCACGCCCTGTTCGTCGAAGCCCGCGGAGATGCGCTGGAGCATCTCACTCGGCGGCTGGCCGATGCCGGCGAACGGATGAGTTTGGAGTTCCCGCCCGGCACGCCGCCGCCGCAGCGGGTCGCCGCGGCTGGTGCGTACCGCAGCCTCGCTGCGTTCCGCGCCGCCTCCGGCGGCCCGGGCGCGATCGTCCGCGGCGGAAGCCTCACGCTCGCGGTCGCGCAGCCGAGCGAGCCGCCCCCGTTTCTGCCGCGCGTGTTGCCGCTCATCACGATCGATTCCGACGACGAAGTCGCCGCATACGTCGCCGAACACCGATTGCCGGTGCAGGCGCTGGGCGTCGTGCGACCGGACGAACGCGACGCGGCGCTCGCCAAACGGATCGACGCCGTGCGCATCGCGGCGTTTGGCACGATGCAAGATCCGCCGCTCACCGGGCACCACGGCGGCCTTCCCCGAATCGCCGACTTCGTGCGTTGGATCGACTGCGAATGACCGGCCTGGAATCGATCGTCACGGAGATTCCCGGCCCGCGTTCTCGCGAACTCGCCCTTCGCTTGGCTGCGTGCGAGGCGCCCGGCGTGACGTACCTCGGTGAAGACTATCCGGTGTTCTGGGAGCGCGCATCGGGGTCGCTCGTCATCGATGTCGACGGGAACCGGTACCTCGATCTGACGTCCGCCTTCGGCGTCGCGGCGACGGGACACACGAACCCCTACGTCGCGGCCGAGATCGCCGATCAAGCGCAGCGGCTCGTTCACGGAATGGGCGACGTCCATCCCACCGAAGTCCGCACGCAACTTTTGGAAGCGCTGGCCGCCCTCGCACCCGGCGATTTGTGCAAGACGTACCTCACGACGTCGGGCTCGGAAGCGGTCGAGTTCGCGCTCAAGACCGCCCTGCTCGCGACGGGCAAACCGCGCGTCATCGCTTACGCCGGTGCGTATCACGGTTTGTCGCTGGGTGCGCTCGAGGTAGCCGGAATCGAGAAGTTCCGGGCGCCGTTCGCCCCGCTCGTCGTCGACCGCGCGACGTTCCTCCAGTATCCGGGCGCCGGCGCGTCGGTCGAGCGCGCCATCGCAGACGTGCGCGCCGCGCTCGACGCGGATGGTGAGATCGGCGCCGTCGTCATCGAACCGATCCAGGGTCGCGGCGGCGTGATCGTACCGCCGCCGGGCTTCTTGTCCGCCCTGCGCGCGCTCTGCGACGAGCGGCGCGTGCTGCTCGTTCTCGACGAGATCTACACCGGGTTCGGTCGCACCGGCGCGATGTTCGCGTGCGAGCACGAAGGCGTCGTCCCCGACCTGCTCTGCGTCGGGAAAGCGCTCGGCGGAGGCGTCCCGCTCTCCGCCACGATCGGGACGGCGCGCGTGATGGACGCCTGGCCGAAGAGTACGGGCGAGGCTTTGCACACCTCGACGTTCCTCGGCAACCCGCTCGCGTGCGCGGCTGCACTCGCAAACTTGGATCAACTCGACCAGTTGGGGCTCATCGACCGCGTTCGCTCGCGCGCATCCGCGCTCGGGGCGCGACTCGAGATGCTGCGGCGCTACCCGCACGTTCGCGATGTCCGCGGCGTCGGTTTTCTCTGGGGCGTCGAGTTCAGCGATGCCGCGTTCGCCAACCGGGTGGTCGTGCGCGCGTTGGCCGCGGGAGTCGTCCTGCTGCAATCGGGTCCGACCGGGACGTCGATCACGATCGCGCCGCCGCTGACGATAGACGATGAGCAACTCGCGCGTGCTCTCCTGTTGTTCGAGCAGTCGGTGCAACAAACGGAGGAGTCGCGATGAGCAAGCTGCGGGTAGGGATCGTCGGCACGGGATTCGGCGGGACGGTACATGCGCCCGCGTTCGCCCTGCACCCGCGCTTCGAGGTCGTCGCGATCGCGTCGCCGTCGAGCGCCGAGCGCGTCGCCCGCGAACGCAAGATCCCGCACGCCTTTCCGTCGACCGAGGCGATGCTGGCCGGCGTGGATCTTGACGTCGTCGCGGTCGCCTCGCCGCCGTTCGACCATCATCCCTCCGTGCTCGCGTCGCTCGCCGCCGGCAAGCACGTGCTCTGTGAGAAGCCATTTGCGCTCACCGTCGCGCAGGCCGAAGAGATGGTCGCCGCCGCCGAACGGGCCGCGACGGCGACGGCGCTCGCGTTCGAGTTCCGCTACGTGCCGACCGTCCGCGCGATCCTCGAACTGATCGAAAACCGTCATATCGGCGCGCTACGCGAGATCGAGGTGGCGCGCATGAGCAGCGAGCTGCTGGAGCGCAATACCGACCGCAAACGCGGCTGGTGGTTCTCGCGCGAAGCCGGCGGCGGGATCGCGAACGCCGTGATGCCGCACTTCTTCGACCTGGCCAACCAGTTGGCAGGCCGCACGCCGCAGCGGACGCTGGGCCTCATGCGCACCGCGAACCGGCGCCGCACCGACGCCGAGGGTACCTTCGAGAGCACGGTCGCCGACGGCGCGTTCGCCTGGGTCGACTACGGGGACGGCGTTATCGCGCGGGTCAGCTCCGATTCGACGACAATCATCGATTCGCTGACAGTCGGCGTCCACGGTGAGGTGCGCAGCGCGGTCGCCGCCGGCGGCTGGTTCTCGGATCTGACGCTCTTCGCGATCGACCCCGACGAACAAGACGAGCTCGAGATCAAGGAGTCGCCGCATGCCAAGCACGCGGTGATCGCCCCGAACATCCCGTGGTTTCTCTCGCTGCTCGACGCGTTCGCCATTCGCATCGATACCAGTGGCGGCGACGCGCCGACCTTCGCCGACGGCCTCGAAGTGCAGCGGCAGCTCGAGGCCATCGGCTACGGCGCCTAGCTACGGCAGCGTGTAACCGGCGCTCACCGGCTGCAGGGTGATCGTGCCGATCGCGCACGCGGCATTCACCGAGCACGTCGCGCTGGAGACGCCGACGTAGTCGCCCGCATCGATGACCCCGTCACCGTTGCCGTCGTACCAAACGCCGACCTTGTACGTCGACGCATCGGCCGGACGGACGTCCGCGATGCGGAACGTGCCGTCGCTCAAGATCGGCACGCCGATCGGATAGTCGTAGTCGAGGATCACCGGGCGATTCTGACCGCTGTTGTTGTACGCGAAGGCGATCGCTTGTGAGGCGGAGTGGATCGTCGCTTGGGGCCCGGTCGAGGTAGCACCCGGGTCTTGCACGAGTGCGGCGATGGCGCGGTACACGTTCAGACGCCCGTGTCCCTGGTACGGGTCGTTGATGTTGTCCGCCGTGCTTTCGAGCAATTGCGCGACTTGGGCGGGCTGCAGCGAATGGTGGCCGCCAGCGGCCGAGATGAGCAGCGCGGCCGCGGCGCTCACCTGCGGCGTTGCCTGCGACGTGCCGTTGAAGAATGCCGTGCAGTTCGTCGGCGTCTGCGGCTGCGAGCACGGAGATGTCGCGGTGGTCGAGTAGTAGTTCCAGATCCAGTGCAGGACGTCGCTGTCCGTCGTGCCGCTGGCGCCGCCGCCTGGCGCGACCAAGCCGAGTCCGACGCCGGCCTGCGAGTACACGGTCACCGACTCCGTCGAGGTCGAGTACACGCCGTTGCCGCTCACATCGTTGAGTTGGGATGCGCCGACGGAGATCACGCCCGGATATCCTGCAGGGTAGTCGAGGTTGACATGCTTGTAGCCGTCTCCGCCCGTATCAGCACCGTCTCGGTTGTTGCCGGCCGCGGCAACGACCGTCGTGCCCGCCTGGAGCGCCGCTTGGACGGCCTCGTATTCGCCCTCATCGTATCCGCCGCCGGTAGCGCCGTACGACTCTTCCGCGCCAATGCTCAGGCTGATGACGTCGACGTTGTGATTGAGTGAGTCGCCGATCGCGATCGCCTCGTCCGAGCCGAACGCGCTTCCGGATGCGTCGAAGATTCGGATTGCGATGAGTTTCGCATTGTTCGACGCGCCGGCAAAGCCGATGCCATTGTTGGTCGCCGCGGCCGCGATCCCCGCAACGTTGGTGCCGTGCCCGTCACTGTCCGTTTCGGTGGCCGAGCGCACGCCGCCTACCACTTGTTCCGAGAACACGACCTGCGAGCTCAGATCGGTATTCGTCAAATCGACGCCGGTGTCGATGACGGCGATCGTGGCGGATGCGCCGCTGGAATACGACCACGCGTACGGGAAACCGTCCGCAAACAGATACCATTGATCGGGCAGCGTGAAGTGCGGATCGTTCGCGTTGAATTGCGGTTTCGAAAGCGTGTAGCGGCGATGGACGGGGTACACCGCCGCGACGTCCGGCCGCGTCTGCAATGCAGCCGCGTACGCTTGCGCCGTCGTTCCCGCCGGGACGCGAACGACGGTCAGCGGATCGGCCTTGACCGTGCGCAGCTCTTCGCCCACCGTACCGAGCGCGCGAACTGCATCGGCCACGGTTCGACCATGGGCCTGGAGCGTTGCCGCGCGGAAACGCACGTAGAGCCGATCCTCGGCGATCTGCGACTTCGCCGAATGAGGCGCCAAGCGATGGCGCTCGCCACTCGCCGGCGAACGCACCGCCGAAGTCCTCGAACCCTGTGGCACTCGAACAACCGCAGCGAGCTGCGAAGCGATGATGGTACCGATGGAATCGGCTGCGCGGTTGTAATAGACCTGATGCGCGCCGTCGTGGATCTGCTGCACCGCGACCGTAAATGGACCGGCCGAGAGATTCGACGTGAAGCGATATTGGAGGTTCGTCGATGAATCGGGGAGCGCGTCATTGGCCGGCGTCGTGAGGCTCGCGTTGATCCCCGCGACTTGCCCGCTCGAGTCGAAGCGCTGAACCGCGACGTTCGTCGGATCGGACGTCAGCGCGTAAACGCTCGGGCAGCCATTGGCACCCGAACCTGTCGGACAATTGCCTCCACCGTGACCGCCACCGGCGGACGCGAAGCCGAGCGGGCTGATCGAAAGGATCCCGGAAGCCGTCGGCCCTGGGGTCGGCGATGGCGAATGCGTCGGAGTCGCTGTCGGCGTGGGCGTGGGCGTGGGCGTGGGCGTCGGTGTCGGTGTCGGACTCGGGATCGCGCTGGGCACGGTGAAGAGGACGAAGTCGATCGTCACGCCGGAGTTGAACTGCGTGTTCGGCGACGTCGGACCGGTGAACGTCACCGTATTCCCGGACAGCGCCGGTGCGATCTGGACGTAGTTCCACCCGGTCTGGGGGTTAGCGGTGGGATCGTAATAGGCGATGTACGTAAGTCCCGCGTTCGGGGCGAACGGCAACGTGAACGTTAGGTTCGGGAGCTTTCCGAACGTGACGTTGGCGCTCGCCGACACCGTCAGATAAACGAGCGGGGCGATCCCGGACACGCCGATGCTCGCCGGTCGCCGGCGCATGCTTGAGACCGTCGGCGCACCTGAGGGCAGGCTCGCATTGATCGTCGCGTTTATCGTCGCCGATCCCGAACTCGTGGCCGGGAAGGCTAGCGTGGCCGAAAAGATACCCGACGATCCGGTAACCGGACCGAGCGCGCCGCTTCCGGGGCCGCTTGGGCTGACCGCGAACGAGCTCGTCGCCGTGGTCGGAGCGGGGGTGGCCGTCGCCGCCGGCGTGGGGGTGCCCGTCGCGCCGCCGCCGGGCAGTGGGACTGCCGACCCGCCGCCTCCGCCGCCCCCGCAGGCTGCCAGCGTCATCGCGATGGCGATCCCGAGGAACGCATATCGCGAGTGAACGAAGCCGAGTCCCAACAACGCCAACCTCCACAGCCGCGGGCGCCCAGGGCGAAAAAACGCCGAGCCCGCGCATCCTTGTGTCGGATGGCGGGCTGGCGCTCCTTAGGTCTCCCCTCGATTCGGCCGGGGGGACCCGTTACGAGCCGGACACCGCCGCTTGCACGTCGAGGCGGCCGGCACCCTGGCGGGTAGTCGAGACTCCCGGCAACTTATGGGCGGTGGCCGTGAGGATCGTCAGCACTTGTGCCGGTGTGAGGGAGCGGGTTCCGCCGTGCTTCGCCATCATGAGCGCCACCGCTGCGGAGACCTGCGGCGTTGCCTGCGACGTCCCGTTGAAGAGCACCACGCAGACACCGCCGCTGTTGGTGCAGCGATCGGCTGCCTTGTTGGCGGTCGTCGTGCCGTACCCGGCGATCCAGTGCAGGTAATCGGGCGGCGCGTTCTGGGGGTCGCTAATCGCGTCGCCGCCCGGAGCCACGAGGGTCGGCGTGTCGTTCGAATACGACGCGACGTTCTCCGAGGTGATCGACGCGTAGCTATTCGCTGCCGAATCAGAGACGCTGGACGCGCCGACTGCGATTACGCCGGGGTAGGCCGCCGGGTAGTCGGGAAGAGTTCCAGGGCCTACGTTGCCATCGGCCGCCACGACCGTGACGCCGCTCTGAATCGCGAACGCAACGGCTTGTTGTTCCGCGGCATCCGCGCCCGCGCCGGCGTTATTCGCCGATCCGAGACTCAAACTGACCACCGACACTCCGCTCGCTACGGCGTCCCGAATCGCGGCCGCTTCGTCCGCGGTGTCCGCACCTTGGCAATCGCTGGTTGAGGTCGCATCGGCGAAGATCTTGTACACGAGCAGATGCACGTCCCAACCGGTTCCGGCGAAGCCGTAACCGTTGTTGGTGGTCGCGGCAACGAGGCCGGAGACGTTGGAACCATGGCCGTTCGTGTCTTGCGCCGACGTCGTGACGATGCCGCCCACGATGCTCTCGGTCTTGTCGAGTTTCGGTGCAAGGTCGCTGTTGGTTTCGTCGACGCCGGTATCGATCACCGCGACTTTGATCCCCGTCCCGTGGGACAGGGCCCAGGCGCCGGGATCGACGTTCGTGATCGTGAGATACCACTGGTGGGAGTTGTCGAGCAGCGGATCGTTCGCCGCGCCATCGCTCGAGATGAAGCGACGGTGTACCGGAGCAACGTCGACCACGCCGGCGACGCTGCGCAGTTGCGCCGCAGCCTTGGTCGCGTCGACGCCGGCCGGCAGTGTGATCGCTTCGTGCACGACGCCGTTCTCGCCGCCGAGCGGAACGGTGCGGAGCGCCGCCACGCTGTTTCGCATGGAACTCGCCGTGCGGTCGTCGGCGCGCCGCGTTACGTAGAGACGATTCGACACGACGGCGGCCTGGCTTGCGGACGACTGCGGGAAGCGACCGTAGCCGTTCGCCTGAATGGCATACGCGCTGCACGTCAGCGGATCCGTATTGCCCGGAGGCATGACGTCGACGAGCGTAGCCGCCGCAAAGACGGCAAGCACATAGTTCGTTCCCGGCGTCACCGTGTACGCTGCATTGAGCGGCGTGAAGGTAAAGCTCGACCCGATCTTGGTCGTCGCGCCCGCCGTCGCGATCCAGCCGCGCGTCGAGTCGTAGGCCGCGAGGTAGCCGTACGTCGGCGCCGACCCGGAGAGCGTGGCGACGACCCCTGGCGTCAGCGTGAACGACACGCTCGCCGAAGACGACACCGTGACGTACGCGATCGGCGTCAGGGTGCCGCCGATCGTCGCCGGTCGACGGGCTGTGTCGGACACCGTCGGAACGCCGCTCGGAGGAGTTGCGGACAGTGTGGCGGTGAGCGTCGCGGACGCGGCAGTCGTGGCGGGCATCGTGACGCTAGCGCTGATGCCGCCCATGATCGTATCGAACGACGCGGTCGCAGGTCCGGCTGAGCTCACGGCGAGCGATTTTGTCGATGTCGGACCGGTCCCGGTCGGGCCCGGCGTTGGGGGCGTAGCGGACCCGCCACCTCCGCCGCCACCACAGGCCGACAACACTGCGGCCGCGACCGCGCCGGCGACGATCCGGTGCACGACGTTCAACGAAAAAGCGCCCACTGATACCCCCCGGCAACGCAGCCGCGTGTCGCCGGATGAAACGGCACACGCTTTCGTGGGCTGTTCGCACGGCGGTTTCGGCCACCTAGCATGGCAAGTTACGGCTTCGTTAGGTTTTGCTCAGGTTTACCCGAGTAACAGCGCAATCATGCCATGCGCGCGGGCACGCCCTCGAGCTTTCGCCACATCAAACCGAGTGCGCCCACGGTTGCCCGCTCTCGAATGTCCGTCCGGTTGCCGGGATACGTGAACCGGCGCGTCTCGACTTCGCCGTCGGCGGTCGCCAGCGCAAACCACACCAGGCCGACGGGCTTCTCGGGCGTGCCGCCGTCCGGTCCGGCGACGCCGGTCGTCGCGATCGCGACGTCGGTTCCGAAGCGTTCGCGCGCACCGCGCGCCATGGCGACCGCAGTCTCCTCGCTGACCGCCCCGGCCTCTTCCAGCGTCTCGGCCGGTACCCCGAGGACGGACGTCTTGATGTCGTTCGCGTAGGCGACGACGCCGCCGCGGAAGACGCGCGACGCGCCGGCTACCGCGACGACGGCTTCCGCAACCAAACCGCCCGTGCACGACTCCGCGGTCGCCAGCGTCCGGCCGTCTTCCGCGAGCCGTTTCACGATCGCGCCGGCCAGCGTGATGTCGTCGTCTCCGTAGTAGCCTGCACCGATGCGCTTGCGCAATTCGGCCGCGACCGGTTCGATCATCGCCTCCGCTTCTTCGCGACTCGCGGCCTTCGCCATCACTTTGATGTCGACCCGAAAGCCGTGCGCGAGCATCGCGATCTTCGGGTTCTCGAGCGTGCGGAACAGATCTTCGACCCGCGCATCGAGGTCCGATTCGCCGATGCCGACGGTGTGCAGCGTTTTCGTGTAGATCGCCGTGCGCAGATCGAACCGTTTCACCAGCCACGGCACGAGCTTCTCTGCGAGCATCGGTCGCATCTCGCGCGGCACCCCCGGCATGCAGGCGACGAACTTCCCGTCATCGCGCAGCGCGACGAAGCCCGGCGCCGTGCCGTGCGGGTTGTCCAGCACGATGGAGCCTTCCGGCAGGTACGCCTGACGTTTGTTGTTCTCGCCCATCGGCCGATTGAACGAGCGGAAGCGTTCTTCGATCGCCCGCAGCGACGGCTCGTGCAGTACCAGCCGTTTGCCGACCGCGCGCCCGACCGCGTCCTTGGTGAGGTCGTCCACCGTCGGACCGAGGCCACCGGTCGTGACGACGCCGTCGGCCCTGGAGAGCGCGTTTTCCAACATCGCCGCAAGCCGATCCGCATTGTCGCCGACGGAGTGCTTCGCGAAGACGTCCACCCCATGGTCGGCAAGGACGCGCGCGACGTGGACGCTGTTGGTATCGACCAGCTGCCCGAGCAAAATCTCGGTCCCGATCGTCACGATCTCAACGGATGCCATCGTGGACTGCTTTCGAGGTGGCCGCGCCCAGCCCCGGTCTCGCGGACGGTTGCGGATGGCGGCAACTTTGTACGCCACGTGGCAGCTCACTCGACAAAGATGATTTGCAGGGTACCGAGCGTCTCGCGCATGGTTTTTGCCGAAGCCGTTCCGAGGCGGCGCAACAGGCGGGCCTTGTCGAGGGCGCGGATCTGGTCGAGCAAAACCAATCCAGCGGTTCCTTCGAAGATGATCGGCACCCGAAATGGCGCCGGCCGTGACCGCGTCGTCATCGGCGCGACGATCACGGTCCGCAAGTGGTCGTGCATCTGCGGCGGCGACACGACCAGGCATGGACGCGTCTTGCGAATCTCGCTGCCGAGGGTGGGATCCAATGCGGCCAGCCAGATCTCGCCTCGCGTCACCAGGTCAGGTCCGCGTCGTCAGCGTTCGTGAACGCCGGCCACACGAGCGCATCATCCCCTGCAGCGGCGAGGGCCCGACTCGCGGCATCCCAACCTTCGCGCGGATGGTGCTTCGGCTTGCTGATGACGATCGTTTCACCGTGCACTTCGATCTCTACATCACGCTCGAATCCGACTTGGGCAAGGATCGGCTTCGGGATGATAACGCCCTGCGAGTTGCCGATCCGTTGGAGGCTGGCTCTCATCGTAAGAACAATGATAGAACTGCGCGCCTAGCCGGTCAAGCTTTGGGCGTAGCCGATTACGTCGGCGGGTTCGGATCGCCGACCGCCTTCGCCATCGCGCGGTAGACGTTGAGGCGGCCGCATCCCTCGTGCGGGTCGCCGATGTCGTCCGCGGTCGTGCACAGCAACGTCTTCATCGCGCCGGGGCTCTGATAGGCAGTGTTGACGGAGAGGATGAGCGCCGCGGCTCCAGCGACGTGCGGCGTCGCCTGGGACGTGCCGGCGATCATGGTCCGGCAATCGACGGGCGGTGCCGTCGAGTTGCTGTTCGGATAGTCGTCGGTGCACGAACCCGCAAACGTCGTGTCGCTCGGCGACGAGCGGAATGGCGTCGACGTCCAGATGTGCTCGATCCAGTGCAGGTCGTCGGCGTCGGAGGTGCCGTTCGGATCACCGCCTGGAGCGACGATGCCCCAGGCCGACGCACTCTTGGCCGCCGCCGCGGGCGTGCCCCAGTTCGCATAGGACGCGACGTACTCGACCGGTGCCGACGCGCTTCCGACCGACGAAGTGCCGTTCGCCTGTCCGTCTCCGAGCGCCGATGCGCCGACGGCGATCACGCCGGGGTCGCACGCCGGCGCTTCAATCGGCGAGCTGCCGTCGTTCCCCGCCGCCGCGACGACGACGACGTTGGCGGCAATCGCGTCGGCGACCGCCGTGCCCTCAACGGTGTCGCTGTCCTGACCGTTCGTGCAGCTGTCGCCGCCGAGGCTCATGTTGATCACGTTGACGCCCTTGTTCACCGCGTCGACGATCGCTGACGCGACGTCGGCGGTATCGGTCGAGCATTGCGCGCTGGTGCTCGTGTTGCTGGCGCACGTATCGTCCGGCGTCGGAAACACGCGGTAGCCGTAGACCGAAACGTTGCCGCCGGCCCCGACGAAGCCGAACCCGTTGTTGGTCGCCGCTCCCCCGATCCCGGCTACGTCGGTTCCGTGGCCTTGCGGATCGGTCGTGTAGTTGGACGTCGACTGCACGCCGCTCGCGCCGGTGATGAAGCACTTTTGGTAGGCGATCTTCGGGCTGAGTTCCGGCTGCGTCGTGTCCTCACCGGTGTCGATGATCGCGAGCTTCACGCTCGACGACCCGAGCGCCGCCCCGTTCACGATCCCGCTGCCGTTGCCGGCTTGCGCGTACGCAAACGCGTCGTCGAGCCCGATCGCGTGCATGTCCCACTCGCCGGGAACCGTCGCCGACTGAGCATACGGCGCGACGTGGAACGTCCCGCCGGATGTGAAGCCCGCGAAGTACGGGTCCGTGGTGTAGTACGGCGCCGACACTCCCGATGTGTGGCGGCGATACCCGGTAGCGCCGACGCTCACGACGCCCGCTTGCGCGCGTAGGGACGCGGCGATTGTCGCGGCTTGCGCAGCGGGAACCGAGAGGACGTGCGTCGTGCGGCTGACGTGCGTAAAGTCGAGCGTGCGCACGACGCTGGCGCCCAGACTCTGCTCCTTCGTTGCGACCGCCGCCGCCGAGCGCGTCGCAATGGTCCGCTCGTACGTGACGGCCAACAGCGTCGAGGATGGTTGCGACGCACGCGGCGCGCGCGAGAGGCGCTGCCGCACCGCGTCGCTCCCGCTCGCAGATCGCGCGACCGACGTCGCGACATCGCTCGTCGGGCACAGAAAGGCCGCGCTGTTCACCGGCGCCGTCGTCGGCCCCGTCGTTGGAGCGATGGTCGGTGCCGTCGTCGGCGAGATCGTCGCGCCGGTCGTGGGCGTCACGGTCGACGTGCCGCTTCCTCCACCTCCGCACGAGGCAAGCGCAACGACGAGAACGACCGCGGCGAACCGCGCCGGGATCACGGTCATGGGGCAACGCTAGCGCAGTTTGCTTGGCTGAGTCTGAGGTCCGAGCCCGCGGAGTTCTTCTTCGAACCACTGCGGATACGACGCGTGCGCGCCTACCGCGAAGCCCTCGGTTGCTGCGACGATCGCCTCGCGGCGGTCGGCGCGCTCGGGCGTCGTCGTGCGGCCGCGACGCTTTTGCGTGGCGAGGCAATCGATGAAGCGGGCGAACTTCGCATCGAGGACGTGCTGAAGGGCCTCTTTGAGGATCTTGCCGACGCGCGGAGCGACGCCGCCCGTCGAGATCGCGATCTTCACCGGGCCGGATTCGACGATCGCCTGCATCGCGACGAAGCCGTGCAGCGGCTGGTCGATCGCGCAGAAGAGAAACTTGTGGCGATCGGCGAGCGCGCGCAGCCGCGCCGAGAGCGCTTCGTCCTGCGGCGTCGAGATCACGAAGAACGCGTCGCGCACGTCGTCATCGCGCACTGCCGACGGATCGTCGAGCCAGACCACGTCGGCGTCGACCGCTCGCAAGGCGGCGACCTTTTCCACCGCTTCGCGATCGGTGGGCTCGCCGATCACGACGCATCTGCGGCCGACCAGGTTGAGGCTAACCGGATAGAAACCGTGCGGCGGCAACGGATCGTCCACTCGGGCGCGTGGGTCCGGCATGGCTTCAGAAGTCCACCGGACGCAAGTAGAACTCGTTGATCGCCGTACTCGAGACGAGCGCGGTCGTCGGCAGGTGGCGCTTCCAGTGCGTTCCGTCGACCCGCCGGCGGACCAGCCGCACTTCGGCAAGCTCGTGGCCGCGCGCGACGATCGCGTCGTCCTTGTAGCCGTGCAGGATCATGTTCAGGATGCGGTCGGCCTTGGCGTAGGTGATCCCGATGTCGGCTTCGTCCGTCTGGTTCGCTTCGAGATCGGCGCTCGGCGGCTTGTCGATCACCTCGGTGGGAACGCCGAGATAGCGGGCGAGCTCCCACACCTGCGTCTTGAACAGATCGCCGATCGGGTTGACGGGCGGCGTGTCGTCGGCGTGCCAGGTGAAATAGCCGAGTAGCCGCTCCGTCTTGTTCCCCGTCCCGACCGGAAGCGCGTTCCGCCGCGCCGACTGATCGAAGAGGACGAGCATGCGCGTGCGCGCCATGACGTTGCCCTTGCGGCGCGCGTCGGCGTCCGGCGCATGCTTCAGATATCCGTCCACCGCATCGGTGATCTCGATCGTCTCGACGTGGATGCCCAGCGCGTCGACGACTCGCTGCGCGTCGGTGAGCGACGAGGAGCTGGACGCCTTGTACGGCATCCGGATCGCGTACACGTTCTCGGGTCCGAGCGCGCGCGCGCACAGGTACGCGACCAGCGCGCTATCGATGCCGCCGGAGAGTCCGAGGACCGCGCGGCCGATCGCCCGCCGCTCGATCAGCTCGTCACGCAGGAACGCTTCCAGCCAGCGCGCGGTCAGCGCCGGATCGATCGCGAGCGACGGCTCTTCGAGCCGCGCTTCCACCACCGGCAGCGTCACGGGCGTTCCTCGAGCCGGCGCGTCACCGGGATCTCCTCGTCGAGCCACAGATCGGGCAGCACCGCGGAGAGGTCGCCGAGCAGCGGCATCGTCGCGCGCGCGAGGTCGATCTCGGCGGGGTCGAGCCGCACGAGGATGATGCCCGGATCGAGCGGCCCGAGCGATTGCAGCAGGTCGCCGTGCGGCGAGTACGCCGAGGTCGCACCCGACATCCCTTTGCCGCCTTCGAATCCGGTAAGTCCCGCGTAGAGCACGTAGACACCGTGTTCGGCGGCGGCGCTGGCGAGGAGCGCCTTCCAACGCGTCGTGCTCTCGAGCTCGCCGTTGCCGCCCAGACCGCGCCCGGGCGACGCGCTCGGAACGATCAGCAGCCGCGCGCCTTTGAGCGCCGCGACGGTCGGCATCAGCGCGTGCCAGGCGTCCTCGCAGATGAGGATCGCCGCCGAACCGAACGGCGTGTCGAACACCGAGAGCCGCCGGCCGCGCGTGAGAAAGCGTTCTTCGTCGAAGACGCCGTAGGTCGGCAAGAACATCTTGCGGTGC
>CALEYW010000021.1 GCA_937927945.1 uncultured candidate division WPS-2 bacterium
ATCGCATCCAGATAATCGGCATGAGCGCAGACGATCCGCGCGCCGCTGTGATTGACGATGTATGCGAAGTCGTTCGGCGTAAGGCGATAATTGATCGGCACCAAAATCGCGCCGATCTGCGGCACGGCGTAGAAGGCTTCGAGTAAGGCATGCGTGTTGGGCGCGATGTATGCGACGCGGTCGCCCTTGCCGATGCCGCAGCCTTGTAGGAGTGCCGACCATCGGTCGCATCGCTCGAACAGGGCCTCGTACGTGAGGCGTAGGCCCTCGTCGACGACGGCTTCGCGCGTGCCGTAGAGGCGGCGGGCACGCCGCATGAATTCCAGCGGAGTCAGCGGTGTCTTCATGCGCGCAGATTCGAGATGTTTCCGGCCGATTCCACTCGGTCGCGGCTCCAGAGATCGCGAAGATCTTTGGGTAGCGTCTTTTTGATCTTGGCGCATTCCTCGGGCATACGGCGCATCGATACCGTCAGAACGCCGGGCGCGATCCATTCCGGGTCGAAGTCTTCCTCGTAGCCGGTGAACGCGTCCTCGATTTTACTGAGGAACGCCTCCGCCGTCCCATGTTCGATCGTAAGCTGAGGAAGATTTCAAGAACGGCGGTTCGTTCTTCGAACCTTCTCGATAGCATGGCAAACAACGCCTATCATGTAAAAACTACCATCAGATACTGCGAGGAGCTGAGCAACTTTGCAAGCAGTTGTCAGCTTGGCCGCAGGGAGGGTGATTGTATGATTCCTATCATTCACACGACGTTCAAGGGCATGGAACATAGTGATGCCGTGGAAAGCTTGGTCCGCGAGGAAGCAGCGAAACTCGAGCGCTTCTTCGACGGGATCACGAGTTGCAGCGTCGTGATCGAAAAGCCGAAGCACCACATCGAGGGATCGCAGTATCAGGTTCGTATCGTGCTCGACGTTCCCGGCGAACAGATCGCCATCAGCAAGGACCCAAGCGAGCATGCGACGCTAGCCCGGACGGAAACGCAACGCGTCCACAAGAGCGACGAACTCGACACTGCCCACAAGTATGCGCAAGTCGCGATTCAGGATGCGTTTCGAAGGGCGGGGGCCGCTTGGAAGAGTACGCCCGCGGACTTTCGCCTTGGGAATAGTTCCCGAGCGACGGCTGTAAGGCTACTGCCGGCCGGCCGGACGGTATTCGTCACCCTTGCGATCGTGCGCGCGCTTGTCAAGCCGAGGTTTGATGTGCAGCGCTTTGAGCGACGACATCGACGCGTCGAGTACGGTGTATTCGTTTTCATGCAGGCGGGCATCCACGCGCAGTTCCCGCAGTTCCGTGTCGGCAAAGAGATCGGAGATGCGTACCAGCAGGTGTTCGAGCATTCGGCGCGCGCTTTCGCGCGAACCGTGTTGTCCGTAGCCCTCGTATTCGCTCGCCAGCTCCCTGGCGCTCTCCGGCCCAAGCGGCACGGTCCGCTGCACGCTGTGCGTGGCGCTATGCACGCCGATGGTTTTCCCGAGCGATTCGTCGGTCTTGCCGAAAATCACGATATCCGTCCCGGGCCCGGTAAAGACTTGCGCCAGAATCGGCTCGGCTGTACGGCGGCGAATCGCCTCGTAGGCCTCCCGAACGGCCTCGATGCTTTTCAGCGGTGTTTGCTCGGCTGCATCCGCGACACGTAACACGATCGGGACGAACCGGGGGTCCGGCGCGTTGCGTCGCTCGGCGAAAGCGACGGCATCTTCGGCCGAGTCCACGTACTTGCTACGGGCAACGTGAATGCCATAGTGGTCGAGTGCCGCGAAGGCCTCCATCTTATCGACGTTCATAGTGCTTACCCTGACCGAACAAATGGAATATTTGATGAAGGCGCGGGTGCAGGGCGACAAGCGCTTGCCCCCGGTCATCGAATATTCGCACGACCTTCACAAAAAACGGACATTGAGACGTTACGCTGATCGGACCGGAAGAGTCGAAAAGCTCCAAAGGCGGGAATCCCAAAATGACGGACTGTTTATGTAATTGGCTTCTCATGAAAACGATCGCGGCATAGAAAACAGTTACGATCACGAAGAACGGCACAAGTGCAGCAAAATTGTGCCGTTCGCGTTTTAGCGGTGGTGCTGACATGATGCAATCTCCAGAAAACGAACCGACGCAAGAAGAGATCGACGCACTGGTCACCGGCGAAGACCGGCAAGTGCTCGAGATCCCCAGCGTGCCTGACGACGTGAAGGCGGAGATTCAGGAGCAACTCGAGCGGCGCGAGGAAGACGACCTCGACCAAGAGCGAGCCGAAGATGCTCGGAACCTGCCCTAGCCGTTCTCCGCTCGATATGCGGCGATGACGCGGTCGGCGGCGCGGAAGGCTTCGGAGGCGATCGGGATGCCGGCATACACGCCGGTTTGGAGGATGATCTCCACGATCTCGTCCTCGGTAACGCCGTTGTTCAGCGCTCCGCGCACGT
>CALEYW010000022.1 GCA_937927945.1 uncultured candidate division WPS-2 bacterium
CCATCGCGTCAGCCGAGCCCGCCGCCACTACCGGTAGTTCACAAACTGTAGTGGTAACTCGTAGTCCAACCCTTTTAACAGCTGGATAACCTTTTGCAGATCGTCCTTGGACTTCGCTGAGACGCGAATCTGCTCGTCTTGGTACTGGGCCTGGACCTTGAGCTTGGCCGCCTTGATCGCCTCGATCAGCGGCTTGGACTTGTCCTTCGGGATCCCGGCGCGGATGGCGATCTTCTGGCGGAAGGTGCTCCCCGAGGCGGCCTCCGGCGCTGAGGAAAGATCGAGCGCCTTGAGGTCGATCCCGCGCTTGACCGCTTTGGACTGGAGGATGTCGATGACGTTCTTGAGCTTGAGCGCGTCGTCGGCCAGGATGGTGATCGTCTTGTCGTCGCTCTCGATCGACGCTATCGAGTTCTTGAAGTCGAACCGGCCTGCGATCTCCTTGCGGGCCTGGTTGAGCGCATTGTCCAGCTCTTGCGGATCGACCTTAGAGACGACATCGAACGAGGCATCAGGCATGGTGCGGAACTTTCAGAGGCGTTGGCGATGGACCGAGCGCAGCAGAATCGTGGATCAGGGACAACGAGGTTGCGAGGTCGGATCGGGGGCCCCACGCTCCGCGTGGGGGGCGCGCAGCCTAGGGCGGAGCGCCGTTAAAGAATAAAGCGGTGCTCGACGACGTCGCCGTCTTTGCCGAGCGTAGCGGGCGGGCGGCCGTCAACCGTGACGGTGACGCCGCCGGCGTTGCCGACGCGGACGTCCGCGAGCTTGCCGGTGAACGTTCGGACCGTGCCGGCGGGGAAGATCCCCTCGAGTTGCGTCGTGCCGTCGACCGCCACGCGCAGCCAGGAACGCTGCGTCAGCCGGATCTCGAGCGCGTGGCGCAGGTTCGGTGCCGCCGCGGCGCCCGGGGACGCAGCTTGGGACCCGCCGGGCGGTGCGGCCGGTTGCGCGGCGGGCGTCACGCTCGATGCCGGGGCCGCCGTCGCGACGCTCACCGTTCCGGCCGAATTCCCCGAAGAGAACGACCACCACTCGAAGCCGGCGAAGGCCGAGAGGACAAGCGCGACCACGACGGCGATCAGCGCCCACAGCGACGGACCCGTCCGTTCTCGCTCGTTCTGCATGGCGAGGGAGGCGGACGCGGGTCGCTCCACCGGGACCGTTTGGTTGAAGGTGGCGACCGCGGCTTCGCTCTCGAGCGCGAGGAAACGCGCATAGGTACGAATGAAACCGCGAACGTAGACGGGCGCGCCGATCGACGCCCAATCTTCGTTCTCGATCGCGTTCAAGTACACCGAACGGATGTGAATCTGTTCGGCCACGTCCGAGAGCGTGAGCCCGCGCGCCTCCCGCGCGCTTCGGAACTCGTCTCCGAGCGCAGACATTGTGTCCGCACCTTTGCGGGCGCACCCCGTTTCCCTTGTATGGAGTTCTGACGAACAGAGATGAACGAGCGGATACGCGTCGTCGCCGCGATGAGCGGCGGCGTCGATTCGGCGGTGGCGGCAGGCTTGCTGGCGGAGGCGGGCTACGACGTCGTCGGCGTGACGATGAAGATGTATGCGCCGACGAAGCCCGCGCACGCGAAGTCGTGCTGCGGAGCCGACGACTTCGACGATGCTCGCCGGAGCGCGGCGACGCTGGGCATCCCCCACTACGTCCTCGACTTCGAGGAGACGTTCCGGCGCGGCGTCATCGACCGCTTCGCCCACGACTACGCGAACGGGCGCACGCCGAATCCCTGCGTTTCGTGCAACAACGAGGTGAAGCTCGGGACGCTGCGCGCCTACGCCGACCGCCTGGGCGCTCGGTACGTCGCGACCGGCCATTACGCGCGGCTCGAGCATCGCGCCGACGGACCGCACCTCTTCCGCAGCGACTCCCCCAAAGACCAAGCCTATGCCCTGGCCCAGCTGACGCCGGCGCAGCTCGAGCGGCTGCTGCTCCCCATCGGTTCGCTGACCAAGGCCCAAACGCGCAGCCACGCGCTCCGCCTGGGGCTGGGCGTCGCCGAGAAGACCGAGTCGCAGGACATCTGTTTCGTCGAGGGCGGCGACTATCGCGACGTGCTGACCCGGCTCGCCCCCCAGACGGCGCAGCCGGGCGCGATCCTGACCACGGCCGGCGCGGCGGCCGGCACCCACGGCGGGATCGGCGGCTACACCGTCGGCCAGCGCCGCGGGCTCCCCGGCGGTGAGGCCGAGCCGCGCTACGTCACGCGGATCGACCCGGCGACCAACACGATCGTGATCGGACGGGAAGACGAGCTCGACGCCTTCGGCCTGATCGCCGACGAGCTCAACCTGATCCGGCCCGACGCCTTCGCCGAGGGGATCGCCGAGGTGCTTGCGATGACGCGCTACCGCAGCCGCCCCGCCCGCGCGACGGCGTTCCTGGAAGCCGACGGCACGCTGCGGGTGAGGTTCGCCGAGCCCCAGCGCGCGATCGCCCCCGGCCAGCTCGTCGCCTTGCTCGACCTCGAGGGCACCGAAGTCCTCGGCGCCGCCACGATCCGTGAAGCCGCCTGACGCGCCCGAGGGGCGTTAGACCGTGGCGAGTTCCAGGTCGTGGCGCAGGTTCCAGTACGTGTCGCGGATGACGGGGTTGAAGCCGGCGCCGCGGACGAGCCCTTCGACTTGCGCGCGGGTCGCTTCGTTCGTGCTGCCTGCGTCGTGCACGACCTGCTCTTCGATGATCGTGCCGCCCATGTCGTCGCAGCCGTAGAACAGCGCCATCTGACCGAGCTTGAGGCCCGGCGTGAGCCACGACGCCTGCAGATGCGGGACGTTGTCGAGGAAGAGCCGCGAGAGCGCCAGCACGCGCAGATACTCCAGACCACTGGCCTCGCGTCCGCGCAGCGGCGTCTTGTACGGCACGTAATACCACGGGATGAAGGCGGTGAAGCCGCCGGTCTCATCCTGCAGGTCGCGGATCACTTCGAGATGCGCGATCCGCTCATCGTCGGTCTCGATCGACCCGAACATCATCGTCGCGGTCGTCGGCATGCCGAGCTGCTGCGCGTCGCGCATGACCCCGATCCACGCGTCCGGAACGATCTTGCGCGCGCTGATGCGTTTGCGCACGCGTTCGACGAGGATCTCGGCGCCCGCGCCCGGCAGCGATTTCAGGCCGGCGGCCTTGAGCCGCGTCAGCACGTCGCGGGTGCTCACACCTTCGATCTGCGAGAGTCCCGAGATCTCGGAGACGGAGAGCGAGTGGATGTCGACGTTCGGGAACTCGATCGCGACGCGGCGGAAGAGTTCCTCGAACCACTCGATGCGCAGCTCGGGGTTGACGCCGCCCTGGATCATGATCTGCGTCGCGCCCTGGTCGGCCGCGTACTTCACGCGTTCGAGCACCTTGTCGTGCGACATCGTGTAGCCCTCGGCGTGATGCTCCGGGCGGAAGAACGCGCAGAACGTGCAGTGCACGTTGCAGACGTTCGTGTAGTTGATCGTCGTGTCGACCACGTACGTCACGTCGCTGGTCGGATACATCGCCATGCGGCGCTCGTGCGCGGCCGAACCGAGCTCGTGCAGCGGGGCGTCCTTGTACAGCCGCACCCCTTCGTCGAAGGAAAGCCGTCCGCCGCCGGCGGCCCGGTCGAGAACGTCAGCTAGCGACACGAGAATGCTCCTTTGAATCCTGCTCGGCGCGCAGCTCGTCGAACCGCGCGAGACCCTGGTGCGCCCGGTCGTCGAGCGCGTACGTCAGCCGTGTGAAATAGTCGGCGTAGAGCCCGCGATGGAACGGCCGCCGCGCGATCGCCGCGTCGATCACGTCCTCGCGATGCGCGGCGCCCCAGGCGCGCGCTTGCGCGAGCGAGGCGGCGAGCGCGGCGACGTCGTCGGGCCGGGCGGCGAGCGCATCGCGGCGCACGGCCCACACGGCGAAAACGAACGGCAGGCCGGTCCACCCGCGCCAGGCTTCACCCAGATCGTAGATGCAGGCCGGAGAACAGACGCCGCGCGCGACCAGCGCGTCGTCGCCGATGACCAATGCCGGACGGCCCGAGCGCGCCACGGCGAGCGCGTCGTCGACCGTCTCGTACCGCGGCTCGACGCGCATGACGTTTTCGAGCAGCGTCGCGAGCAGAACGCGCGCCGATGCCGAGTGCCGGGTCAGCGCGATCGTCGCACCGTCGAGCAGCGACGGCGGAACCGGCGAGACGAGCAGGACGGAACGCACCGGGCCGTCGGCGGCGATGCAGAGATCGCCGAGCAGGGCCAGCTCGTCGCGATGCGCCAGATAGTGCGCCGCGCTGATCGCCGCGACGTCGAGCTCACCGGCGGTGAGCGACTCGTTCAGCCGGGTCGGAACGTCTTCGACGACCTCGACGTCGCGCACCAACGCGCCCGTATCGTACGCGGTCTCGATCGGCGCGACGTTGACGTACCCGATGCGGCCGTATCGCAGCCTACGCAGCGCCGGCCTCCGCGAACGCCCGCTCCGGCATCCCGTCTTCGGGCTTCCAATCGTGCGGGAACACGTCGTAGGTCGAGTTGCGGCGCACCGGAACGTAGCCGGCCCCTTCGATCAAGCGGCGGAATTCACGGTCGTCGACGTATTGTCCCGAGCGCGTGCCCGCACTGTGGTAGATGCGCTCTTCGTCGGTCGATCCGTGCGTGCCGTCCATGTCGTCGGCACCGAACTCGAGCGCGAGCTGGCAGACCTTCAGACCTTGGATCATCCAGTAGGCTTTGATGTGCTCGAAGTTGTCGAGCATCAGACGCGAGACCGCGAACATGCGGATGTCGTCGAGTCCCGACGTCCAGCCGTGGTGCGAGAGCTCGTTGCCGTCCGGGTGAAACGCCAGCGGAATGAACGCATTGAAGCCGGGCGAGCGGCGCTGCGATTCGCGCAGCATGATGAGATGCTCGACCCGCTCGGCGAGGGTCTCGATCGTGCCGTACAGCATCGTCGCGTTCGAGGCGACGCCGTTGCGGTGCAGCGTTTCGTGGATCTCGAGCCAGTGCGCCGCGTCGACCTTGTTCGGACAGACTTCTTTGCGGAAGCGCTCCGAGAAGACTTCGGCGCCGCCGCCGTTGACGTTGTCGAGTCCCGCCTCGCGCAGCGTGCGGCAGATCTCGTCGTACGAGAGCCGGTGGCGGCGAGCCATGTAGTCGATCTCGGCCGCGGTGAAGAGCGAGAGCTGCACGTGGGGCAGCAGCTCTTTGAAGCGCCGCATCAGCGGCAGCCAGTAGTCGAGCGAGAGCTGACGCGGATCGTGACCGCCGACGATGTGCAGCTGGTTGAAGTTGGGGCCGGTCTCCAGCGCCTTGGTCACGACCTCGTCGGCCGACATGCGGACCTTGTCCGCGTCCTTCTCGCCGCGCGCGAACGAGCAGAACGTGCAGTTCGCGTAGCAGACGTTGGTCGAGTTGATGTAGCGGTTGAGGACGTAGTAGACCTCGTTGCCGCTCTTGCGCTCTTTGGCCGTCTTCGCGAGCCGGCCCAGCGTATGAACGTCGGCGGTGCGAAAGAGCGCGAGCCCGTCTTCCAGATCGAGCGAGGTACCGTCTTCGATCTTCCGTTCGATCGCACGCAGGGCGGGGTCAGCCGTTCTCACCGGGTCGGTTCCTCCTGGAAGATCTGCGGGGTTTGGGCCGGGCTGCGGCCCCGCATCACGTCCTCGTTAGCGTACGCAACGCCGGAAAGCGCCACAAGGACGTAGGTCGGTTGCGTCCCGGTTCGGCTCGCACCCTCCCGAAACCGTCATGCACGCGAGGGAGCCGCGGTCCGGCGCGTGAACGACCGCGGCTCGTGACCTCGACAACCCCGACGGAGTTGGAAGCAGCGACCGCGCTCGACCCGCCCGCGCGCAGCTTCGCCGTCGACGTCTGGCGCCGGTTCAGGCGCGCCCCCGGCGCGGTGGTCGGTGCGGTCGTGATCGGCACGATCGTGCTGCTGGCGCTCCTCGCCCCCCTCGTCGCGAGCAGTGACCCGCTCGGTCAGAACATCGCGTACGGCGCACACGCGCCATCGGCGGCCCACTGGTTCGGCACCGACAAACTCGGGCGCGACGTCTTCTCGCGAATCGTCTACGGCGCGCGGATCTCGATCCGGATCGGCTTCGTCGCGGTCGGCTTGGCAATCAGCACAGGCACGCTGATCGGGCTCGTCGCCGGCTACGCCGGCGGGCGCACGGAGTCGGCGCTGATGGCGCTGATGGATCTGATGCTGGCGTTCCCGTCGATCATTCTGGCCATCGGCATCACCACGATCCTCGGGCCGAGCATCACCAACCTCATGATCGCGGTGGGGATCGTGTACGTCCCGCAATATGCGCGGCTGGCCCGCTCGGCCGTCCTCACCGTCAAAGAGCACGAGTTCATCGAAGCGGCGCGGGCCATCGGAGCGGCGACGCCGGTGATCCTCGCGCGCCACGTTCTCCCGAACATCCTCGCGCCGTTGCTGGTGCAGGCGACGCTCGGGATCGCGACTGCCGAGCTCGAAGCCGCCGGGCTCTCGTATCTGGGCCTGGGCGCACGGCCGCCGGCTCCCGAGTGGGGCGCGATGCTCAACGACGCGCGCGACTACTGGATCTCCGCCCCCTGGGCGCTGATCTTCCCCGGCGTCTCGATCACCGTCCTCGTGCTGGGCTTCAACCTGCTCGGCGACGGGCTGCGCGACGCCCTCGACCCCAAGCAGCGCTAGGCAGCCCCTCGGTGGCGATCGCCTTCGCTTTGGCCTGCGCGCTGGTGTACGGCGCGGCGGATTTTCTGGGCGGCGTCGCCGCGCGCCGCGTCTCGGCCGTCGCGGTCGTGGTCTGGTCGCAGGCGGTCGGGCTAGCCGTCCTGCTGGCCGCGCTGCCGTTCTTGGGCGGAGCCCCCCATCGGTCGGACCTCTTCTGGGGAATGGCCTGCGGATGCGCCGGCGGCTTTGCCGTCGTGCTGCTCTACCGAGCCTTGGCAATCGGCACGATGGGCGTGGTCTCGCCGGTCACCGCCGTGCTGGCTGCCGCGATGCCGGTCGCCTTCGGCCTCGCGCGGGGCGAGCGCCCAGCGACGCTCGCCGTCCTCGGGATCGCGTGCGCGATGCTCGCCGTCGTGCTGGTCTCCGCGGCGACGCCCCGCCCGACTGCGGAAGACGCCGACGCACCGCTCGCCCGGCGCGAACAGCCGCGCCGTTTTCCGCCTGGAGTTCCCGAAGCGATCGGGGCGGGGATCGCGTTCGGCTTCCTCTTCATCGGCTTGGCGCAGACGCGCGCGGAGTCGGGGCTCTTCCCAATGGTTGCGACGCGGCTGACATCGCTGGGCCTGCTGCTCGGCGGCGGTCTGCTGTTCCGCCAACCGTTGCGGGTGTCGCGCCCGTCCTTCCGGACGATCGCCTTCGCCGGCGCGCTCGACATGATCGCCAACGTCCTCTACGTGATCGCCTCGCACAGCGGCGGCGCGCTCAGCGTGGTGGCGGTCGTCGCATCCTTGTATCCCGCCGGCACGGTCGCGCTCGCCGCGATCGTCCTGCACGAGCGATTGGCGCGAGTCCAATGGGCCGGCGTCGCGATCGCGTTCGCCGGGGTGGCGTGCATGTCGCTGGCGCGCTGAGTCCGCGGCCGCCGGCGTAACCGCTAGCAACCTGCTAGAGCGAGGCCCAGACGTCGAGCTTCGTCTTGACCTTGGCGATCACGCCGTCGGTGAACTCCGTCGTGGACGCGTGGCCGCCGAGGTCGCTGGTGGCGATCCCCTCGCGCACGGTCTCGAGCACCGACTCGTAGATCGCGCGTGAGGCGTTGGCGGCCCGTTTGTCGTCGATGAAGGTGAACAGCGCCGCGATCGCCAGGATCATCGCCATCGGATTCGCGACGTTCTTTCCGAACAAGCGCGGGGCGGTGCCGTGCGGCGCCTCGGTCATCGCGACGTCGACCTTCATGTCGGGCCTGAACGACATCAGCGTCGACTCTGCGCCCGCGATCGAACCGAACAGCTGCATCACGAGATCCGAGAGGCAGTCACCGTCGCGGTTCAGCGACGGGATGACGAGCGGATCGCCCGCCGTCGAAATCAGCAGCGCGTACGTCGCGTCGATCAGCTGCGGTTCGTACGGCACGTCCGGATAGCGGCGCGACGCCGCGTCCATCTCTTCCTTGAGCATCCCTTCGTACACCGGGCTGACGGTGTACTTCGGACCGCCGAAGACTTTCGCCGACGTCCGGCGCGCATGGTAGAACGCGTACTCCGAAACCATCCGGCAGACCGAACGCTCGATCCGCTCGGTGCGGTACGCGACCTCCTCGTCGCCTTCCATCTCGCGCCACTCTTTGGCGCCATACGCGTCGCCGACGGCCATGCGCACGACCGAGATCGGCGCGTGGATGCCGGCGACCGGACGAACGCCGGGGATGCGGCGCCCAGTGCGCACGATCACCTTGCCGTCGATCGCACTGCGCAGGATGGCGTTCGGCGAGCCGACGTCGCCGGCGGCCTCCGGGGTGATCGTCGCCGCCTTGAGCCCGAGCTTCGTCCGCCTCATCGCAGCCGCCGCCTGGTGAACGATCGCGTTGTTCGTTTCGCGGCGCTTCTCGAGCGAGAGATCGTAGCGCTCGATGTCGACGCCGAATCCGACGACGTCGGGTTCGAGGACGCGCAACGCCTCGACGAGCAGTTCTTGTCCGGTCTGATCGCCTTCGAGGACGACGATGGTGGGCTTGGGCACGGCGCGGCCCTTTCGCCGCGATGAGAACAAGGTCCGCCGATCGGGAGTGAGCACGCCGCCCACACACGCCGCCCACAGGTGACGAACCCCTCCGAGCGGGAAGTCGAGACAGAATGGCACGCGTCAAACGCAAGCCAAGCGCATCGACGCGCTGGAATCTGGAAGTCGCGGGGATCGTCGCGCTCGGCTTCGCGCTCTTGCTCGGCGTCGCGCTCGTCGCGCCGCCGGCTCGAACCGGCGTCGTCGGCAGCGCGACGGTCTGGGCGCTGCACGCCCTCTTCGGCGCCGGAGCGGGGCTCTTCGTCGTACTGGTCGCGCTGATCGCGGCGATCGTCTTCCTCGAAATCAACGTGCCGCGCATGATCGCGTCGCTCGGCGGCGCGGCGTGCGCGTATTTCGTCGCGCTCGACGCCGCGCTCGCCGCCGCCGGACGCGACGGCGGCTGGCTGGGCGGCGTGCTGGCCCGGATGCTGCACGCCTTCGTCGGCGATGCGGGAACCTGGATCGTGCTGAGCGTCGGGATCCTCGCCGTGACGGTCGCGATCACCGGCGTCTCGCTCAAGAAGATCATCGGCTGGGCGATCGCGCAGATCGCGGCGCTGCGGCCGCCCGAGCATCCCGGGCCGGCGGGACGCGGCGCCGAGGCGCCGCGCTCGCCGCTAGTGGCCTTGCGCGAAGCGTTCCATCTGCCGGCGCTCCTGCCGCGGTCGAGCGCACCCGCGGCGGCGGCCGCCGGCACCGCGCTGGCCGTCGCGGAGATCCCCGTCCCGAGCCGCGTCGTGGTCGAACCGCCGGTGCGGTTCTACGACGTCGAAGGCGAGGACGAGGAGCTCGACGATGACGACGACCTGGACGAGGACGAACTTTTCGACGACGAAGATGACGACGAGGCCTACGACGAGGACGACGCCGACGATGACGAGCTCGACGACGAGGACGAAGACGACGACGACGTGACGGCCGAGCCGGATGAGGACGACTCGGGCGACGTGGAGTCCGGCGTCGACGACCGCGCCGCGGTTCCGGCGCTCGCCGCCGTCCCCGGCGCCGTGAGCGGCGACTACGAACCGGCCTCGCGCCGGGTGACGTACCGTCTGCCCGACATCATGACGATCTTCGATGCGCCGCAGGCCCAGAAGACCGACGACGTCAGCCGCGCCGGCACGCTGGAGGACACGCTCGCCTCGTTCGGCGTCGGCGCGAAGGTCACGCACATCGAGCGCGGACCGTCGATCACGCGGTACGAATTGCGTCCTGACCGCGGCGTAAAGATCTCGCGTATCTCGGCACTCGCCGACGACTTGGCACTGGCGCTCGCCGCGACCTCGGTCCGCATCGAAGCGCCGATCCCCGGCAAATCGGCGGTCGGGATCGAGGTCCCGAACACGACCGTCTCGGTCGTCGCGATCCGCGAGATCCTCGAACGCATCCCGCAGGGCGTGCCCCCGCTCTCGATGGCGCTGGGCAAGGACATCACCGGCCGGCCGGTGTTCGGCGACCTCGGCAAGATGCCGCATCTGCTCGTCGCGGGCGCGACCGGCGCCGGCAAGTCGGTCTGCCTCAACTGCATCATCGCCTCGCTGCTCGTCACCGCGACGCCCGATCAGCTCGAGCTGCTGATGATCGACCCGAAGCGCGTCGAGCTCACGGTCTACAACGGTATCCCGCACCTCAAGAACGAGGTGATCACCGATCCCAGCATGGCGGCCGGTGCACTCGCGATCATCACCCGCGAAATGGACCTGCGCTACGAACGGTTCGCCAAAGCCGGCGTCCGCAAGATCGAAGAATACAACGCGAAGTATCCGGACGAGAAGCTGCCCTACATCGTCGTCGTCATCGACGAGCTTGCCGACCTGATGCTGGTCGCACCGGCGAAGGTCGAGATGCTGATCATGCGCCTCGCCCAGCTTGCGCGCGCGACGGGGATCCATCTCGTCGTCGCAACGCAGCGACCGTCGGTCGACGTCATCACGGGACTGATCAAAGCGAACATCCCCTCGCGCATCGCGTTCGCGGTCTCCTCGCAAGTCGACTCGCGCACGATCCTGGACATGGGCGGCGCGGAGCGGCTGCTCGGCCGCGGCGACATGCTGTATTTGCCGATCGACGCACCCAAACCGATCCGCGCGCAAGGCGCGCTCGTCACCGGCGCCGAGATCGAACGGCTGGTAGACTTCTGGAAACGTCAGGCGAAGCCCGACGCGTCGAAGGCGATGGAGATCGTCCCGATCCGCGAAGACGACGAGCGCGCGAACGGCGACCGCAAGGTCGACGAGCTCTGGTACGAGGCGGCGAAGTTCTTGCTCGATGCGCGCGTCGCGAAAGGCGACCCAGGCGTCGGCTCGACCGCGGCGCTGCAGGCGCGCTTCTCGATCGGCCACCCGCGCGCGGTGCGTCTGATGCGCCAGCTCGAAGAGTTCGGCATCGTCGGACCCAACGAGGGGACGAAGCCGCGCGTCGTGGTGATCGAGTCGCTCGGCGATCTGGAACGCATCGCCGATCGCATCGGACGTCCGGCGAACCAGCCCGACCTGTTCGGAAAGTGATCCGCTACCTCGCGGTTGCGCTCGTCTGCGCGATTCTCTACACGACGGTCGGCATCGCGGTCTCGCACGCGCCGCCGTCGGGGATCGACCTGGCGGGCCGCGCGCTGCTCGGCGGTCCGTCGCACCTGGCGCTGCTCTTCACCGAGTCGTGCTATTGGTACGTGCTCGTCGCGTTCGGCATCGCGGGCATCATCGTCGCGGTGCGCGTGCCGGCGTGGCGTGCGCGCATCATCACCTGGCTCGTCACGATGGTCGTCTCCTGGCAAGTCAGCGACGCGCTCAAGAACGTGTTCCGCCGGCCTCGGCCCGACTACTGGCGGCTCATCCACGAGCCGTCGTTCGCCTATTCGAGCGGCCACGCGATGTTCGCGACGATCGTGTACGGCTTGTGGGCTTGGTACGTCTGGCACAGCGATCTGCCGCGCACGGTACGCCTCGTGGTCGCGCCGCTGTTGGTCCTGTGGGCGTGCGGCATCCTCTGGTCGCGGCT
The DNA here is from genome assembly GCA_937927945.1 of uncultured candidate division WPS-2 bacterium. Lineage (GTDB taxonomy): Bacteria > Vulcanimicrobiota > Vulcanimicrobiia > Vulcanimicrobiales > Vulcanimicrobiaceae > Vulcanimicrobium. The sequence continues at coordinate 11,698 of CALEYW010000022.1, forward strand.
CTCGCTAGGCGCGCACTACGTCACCGATCTCGTCGGCGGCGTCCTGCTGGGGCTCACCGCGCTGAGCGCCGGCGCCGCAGTCCGGGCCGCGCTCGCGCAACGCGCGACCGCTCGATAGGGTACGAGGAGGGGTATGGACACCTCCGCCGACGCGCGGCTCGACGACGAGCGCCGCGCTCGCACCGGCGTCCCCGAGGTGATCTTCGCCGCCGGGAAGACGCTCGAGCAGAACGTCGCGCTGATCGGCGCGCTTTACGCGCGCACCGGGTTCGCGCTCGCGACCCGCATCCCGGCCGAGCAGCAGGCGGCGCTTGCGGCTGCATTTCCCGACGCGGTCGCAGAGCCGCGGTCGGGAGCGTTGCGCCGCGGCGCGCTGCCGCGCAGCGGATGTCGCATCGCCGTCGTGTGCGCCGGGACGTCCGATCTCCCCGTCGCCGACGAAGCGGCGTTCACGCTCGACGCGTTCGGACACGATGCGGTGCGCGCAACCGACGTCGGCGTCGCCGGCATCCACCGCCTCTTCGACGCGCTGGACGACATCGCGGCGTGCCGCGCCGTGATCGTGGTCGCGGGGATGGAAGGCGCGCTGCCCAGCGTCGTGGCCGGCCTCGTCCGCGCGCCCGTCATCGCGGTCCCGACCAGCGTTGGTTACGGCGCCGCGTTCGAAGGACTGGCCGCACTGCTCGGAATGCTCAACGCGTGCGCGCCCGGCGTCGCGGTGGTCAACATCGACAACGGGTTCGGAGCCGCGGCGCTCGCGCACAAGATCGTCGGGTCGTGAGAGTCGCCTACGTCGAGATGATCGGCGGTGCCGCCGGCGACATGCTGTTCGCCGCGTTCCTCGACGCGGGAGCCGACCGCGCCGCGATCGAGGCTGCGCTGCGCAGCATCGTTCCCGACGGCTGGACCCTCGCACCGCAGCGGGTCGTGCGGCGCGGGATCGCCGCCACCTACGCGAACCTGGTCGTTCCGGGCGAAGACGGCGACGCGGTCGGACACCGTCATCACGGCGATGCGGACCACGATCACCGTCACGATCGCCCCACGCGCACGCTCGCCGACGTCGTCGCCATCGTCGAACGCAGCGGCCTGACCGCGCGGCAGCGCGAACGCGCCGTCTCCGTCTACCGCCGCCTCGCGGACGCCGAAGCGCGCGTTCACGGCACCACGGCGGGCGCGATCCACTTCCACGAAGTCGGCCAGCTCGACGCCATCCTCGACGTCGCCGCGACCTGCGTCGCCCTCGACCTGCTGGCAATCGACGAGCTGCGCTGCTCGCCGTTTCCGATCGGGCACGGGTCGATCCGGATGCAGCACGGCGCGTATCCGAACCCGCCGCCCGCAACGGCCGAATTGCTGCGCGGCTGGCCGACGCGCGCGGTGGACGTCGCCGGCGAACTGGTGACGACGACGGCGGCGGCGATTCTCACCACGCTCGCCGCGCCGGGACCGCGCCCCGACCTCGTCGCCGAGCGCATCGGCTACGGCGCCGGGACGAGCGATTTCACGATCCCGAACGTCACGCGGATCACGATCGGCGCCACGCTCGAAGGAACGGTCGCGGACGTGCCGGGCGCCGACGACGTCGTCGTGCTGGAGGCGAACATCGACGACATGTCGCCGCAGCACTACGAGCTGGCAATGGAGCGGCTGTTTGCCGCAGGCGCGCGCGACGTGTGGCTGACCCCGATCGTGATGAAGAAAGGCCGGCCGGCGATCACGCTCTCCGCGCTCGCCTCGCCGGGCGACGAAGGAGCGGTCGCGCGCGCGATGCTCGAGGAGACGACCACGATCGGCGTGCGCGTGCGAACCGAACGGCGCCACGTGACGCCGCGCGAGGCCGGCAGCGTGGAGACGCCGTACGGCGCGGTGCGCGTGAAGCGGGCAGGCGCCGGCGGTCAGCCGCGGGTACGTGCCGAATACGACGATCTGCTGCGCATCGCGCGCGAACGGCGGCTGCCGATCCTCGAAGTGGCGCGCGTCGTCGAAGCCTGCATCGAAGGAGCGCCCCGCCCGTGATCGACCTGACGACCGAAACGCTCGAGACGAAGGAGACTCGGCTGCGCGCGATCTTTCGCGAGCTGGGGAGCTGCGTCGTCGCGTTCTCGGGCGGGGTCGATTCGGCGCTCGTCCTGCACGTGGCCGCGCAGGAACTCGGCGAGCGAGCCGTCGGCATCACCGCGCGCAGCGAGTCGCTCGCCGAGCGCGAGTACGGCGGCGCCGTCGCGTTCGCCGCGGGCATCGAGGCGCGGCACGAAGTCATCGAAACGCGCGAACTGCACGACCCGAACTATGCCGCGAACCCGGTCGACCGCTGCTACTTCTGCAAGAGCGAACTCTACGGCAAGCTGGCCGAGATCGCGCGCGAGCGCAACGTTGCGGCGATCGTCGACGGCTACAATCGCGACGACGAAGGTGACTGGCGTCCGGGCCGCAAGGCCGCGCGCGAGCACGACGTGCGCAGTCCGCTCTACGAGGCGGGCCTGCGCAAAGCCGACGTTCGCGCGCTGGCGCACAAGCTCGGGCTCGAGGTCTGGGACAAACCGGCGCTGGCGTGCTTGTCGTCGCGCTTCCCGTACGGCACCGCGATCACGCTGGAGCTGCTGCGCCAAGTGGACCGTGCCGAGCAGGCGGTGCACGACGCCGGATTTCGCGCGTGCCGCGTTCGCCACCACGGCGAGATCGCGCGCATCGAGGTCCCGCCCGCCGACGTGGCCGCGCTCGCCGACCCGGAGCGCCGCGCGCAGATCGTCGCGGGCGTCCGCGCCGCCGGCTACCGCTACGTCACGCTCGATCTCGGCGGATACGTGAGCGGCGGCTTCAACCTCTAGCAGGTTTTTCAGCAACCTGCTAAGCCAGCAAAAGAACCGCTCCGACATCCTGAACCTCATCGTGAAGGGGTTGACACGGGGATGTACGATGGCTGTGGACATCCTCGTTAGGTGAGGCGTCCGCACGAGAACAAGCCGCTGCCCGGAAAGGTCGAGAGACCCCAATGGGTTACCAGGCCCCGCCGAACCAAGGCGGGATCTAATGCGGCTGAGTGGGGAAAAAATCTCCACTCTACGGCGTGCGGTGCCGAAGCTCCGACGTTGAGGAACGCTCCCTGGCCTCGCGGCCCGGGGGGTTACGCTCGACCGTCGTGCGAGGAGCACCGGCGGTCTTTTTTGTTTCTGGCGATGTCGGCCCATGAGGCCACTGCGAAGGGGGTGATGGATCCGCGATGGACGGCCACAGTAGTCCTGTTCAACCTCCGCCCGCAACCGGGCGTGTAACCCGCTGCGCCGCTATCGGCGGTGCTTCTTTGTAGGAATTCGACATGAAAGATTTCGCCATGCCGCGCGTCGACGCGGCCGGTTTGACCTCGTTTTTCCGCGCGCGCTCCATCGAACGGATGCGCCGCGGCGCCGATCGGGCAGCCTCCCTGCAGCGCGGTATCGAAGGCGACGATACGCTCCGCGATCGGATCCGCCGCGCCGATACGACGACCTCGTTCTGGATTCTGCACGCGCGATGACGCCGGTGCAGCGCCTCTCCGCGCGCGCCCTGCGCAGCGAAATTCGTCGCGCTTCCCGTGACCGGCGCCGCGCAGCCTCCGCGCTGCGCCGCGTCGATCCGTACGGCGACGCCGTCATCAGCGCCGCTCTGACCGCACGCTTCCGCCTCGCCGCGTCGCGCTGCGAAGCGCTGAAGCGTCTCACAGCGCCTTAGCGCGCCGATACCCGCACCAACTCCCGAAAGGAATCACTAGCGATGGGCGTCTCGCTCGCCGTGCGCGACGCGCGCGCCTCAACGGCCGAGGATCATTCGGCCCTCGACCCCATGCACGTGGGAGACATCACGGGTGCGCTCGGAACGATCCGGTACGACGACGTCGCACGCCGGAGCGGCTGGTGGCCGAAGCTGCGCACGCTCTTGGCGATTCTCGGTCCGGGCCTCATCGTCATGGTCGGGGACAACGACGCCGGCGCGTTCGGCACCTACACCCAAGCCGGCCAGAATTACGGCACGACGCTGCTGTGGACGCTGCTGCTCCTGGTCCCGGTGCTGTACGTGAACCAGGAGATGGTGCTGCGCCTGGGCGTCGTCAGCGGTGTCGGTCACGCGCGCCTCATTCTCGAGCGGTTCGGAAAATTCTGGGGCGCGTTCAGCGTGATCGATCTGTTCGTCCTGAACGCTCTCACGATCGTAACCGAGTTCATCGGGATCAGCCTTGGGCTGGACTTCTTCGGCGTTCCGAAGCTCGCCGGAATCGCCGTCGCCGCGGCGCTGATCGCGGTCGGCGCAAGCACCGGGAGCTTTCGGCGTTTCGAGCAGTTCTCGGTGGTACTGTGCTTGGGCAGCTTGCTGCTCGTTCCGGTGCTGATCGCAGTGCACGCACCGCTCGGCCGTTCGGTCCACGATCTGTTCGTGCCGGGTCTTCCCGCGGGCGCCGATGTGAGCACGGTGATGCTGCTGATCATCGCGATCGTCGGAACGACCGTCGCGCCGTGGCAGCTCTTCTTCCAGCAGAGCTACGTCATCGACAAGCGCATCACACCGCGCTTCATGGCCTACGAGCGATGGGATCTCGTCATCGGGATCGTGTTCGTGATGGTCGGCGGGATCGCGATGATGTCGTTCGCGGCGGGGACGTTCGCCGGACATAAGGAGTACGGGAACTTCCAGGATGCGGGCGCGGTCGCGGTCGGCATCGCCGCATACGCCGGCAAGGTGCCGGCATCACTTTTCGCCATTGCGTTGATCGATGCGAGCATCATCGGCGCGGCCGCCGTGGGACTCTCGACCGCCTACGCCGTGGGCGACGTCCTCTCGTTCCGCCACTCGCTGCACCGCAAAGTGACCGACGCTCCGGTCTTCTACGCCGTGTACCTCGGCCTCATCGGTCTCGCGGCCGCGCTGGTGCTGGTCCCGGGCGTCCCGCTCGGGCTGCTCACGAACGCGGTGCAAACGCTCGCCGGCGTCCTGCTCCCGAGCGCGACGGTGTTCTTGCTGCTGCTCTCGAACGACGCGGCCGTGCTGGGCCCGTGGGCGAACACGCGGCGAGTCAACGTCTTCACCGGCGTCGTCATCGCGGTGCTCGTGATGCTCTCGGTGATCCTGACCACCTCGGTGCTCTTCCCGTCGATCGGCGGCGCGCAGATCGTCGCCATCCTCATCGCCGGCGGCATCTTCGCGCTCGTCGCAGGCATTGCAATCGCCGCGATGGGCGACCGGGGCCGAACGCGGACCGGCATCGACCGCGCGCAGCGCGCCACGTGGCGGATGCCGCCGCTCGACCAGCTTCCCGCCGCGAAACTGACGCCGCTGGCGCGCATGTGGCTGATCGTGCTGCGCGCGTACCTCGTGCTGGCCGTCGCCTTGGTCGTCGTCCGTGTCGTCCAGCTCGCTCTGCACCGCGGTTCGCCGGGATGAGCTTGGGTGAATTCGCGCTGCGGCTCGCCGTGGCGCTCCTCCTCGGTTCGATCGTCGGGCTGGAACGCCAATATCGCCAGCGCATGGCGGGACTGCGCACCAACGCGCTCGTTTCGGTCGGCGCGGCGACGTTCGTGATGCTCTCTCCGCTCGATCGGACCGGCGATCCCACTCGCATCGCCGCGCAAGTGGTCTCCGGGATCGGGTTCCTCGCCGGCGGCGTGATCTTTCGCGAGGGTCTGAGCGTCCGCGGCCTCAACACCGCGGCGACGCTGTGGGCGACGGCCGCGGTCGGGACGCTGGCGGGATTCGGCTTCCTGCTGCACGCGAGCGCGGCAGCGGCGGCGATCCTGGCGGCCAACGTTCTTCTGCGACCGATCGCGCAGAGCATCAACCGCCAGCCGGTCGACGGTACCGAGGTCGTCTCGAGTTACGAACTGCGCGCCGTATGCCGAAACGATGTCGAGGACCACGTCAGGCAGATCATGATCGGCGCGGCGCGCGGCGGCGGCATGCTCGTGCGCGCCGTCTACAGCGAAGACATCGAAGCGACGGCGCGGGTCGAGGTCGTCGCCGACGTCACCGTCACCGGCCGTGCCGACGCGCGGCTCGAAAAAGTCGTGACGCGCCTAGGTGTCGAGCCGGGTGTCACGGCAATCAGTTGGAAAATCGTCCCGACCGACGAAGACGAACAAGCGATGATCGCCGACGCATGAGAAATTCCGTGAACCGCACCCCGACGACACCTGCCGCACTGGCCCTGGCGCTGGTCACGTTCGCGATCTGCGCCGCACCAGCGGGAGCGCAGACCGCAGCCGACCCGGCGCCATCGGCGTCGCCGTCGCCGTCGCCGTCGTCGCGGCCGGGAAGCGTTCGCTGGACGCTCGACGCGCATACCACGTTCGTCACGCAAGGGACGAACGGCGCAGGCACGAGGCCGCCGGAAGGCGCCGGCTTCGCGAATGGCGACCCGCTCTCGCCGGAGACGCCGTACGACGTGTTTTCGAGCGCGCCGCTGGTGCCGGGAAACGCATCGGAATCCGCCATTCTCGTGCGGCCGACGTACAGCGGGAAGACGTTCGACGCGGGATTGACGTTCGGGGCGGGCTACGTCCGCGGCTCGGTCACGAACGCCGCCTACTGGGGCGAGTCGCTGCTGCCGACCATGAATCCGCACCTCGGCGCGAGCGTGCTGCCGTACCGCATCGCGTTTCCGACGCACGCGGGTGCGGACGACGGCACGGCGTTCGTCGCGTCGCTGCTCGGCGCGAGCATCGCCACGAAAGACGGTGCCGCGGTTCTCAAAGGCGGCTGGTTCGACCTCACTCAGACGGCACCGTTCGTCTTCGTGCAGCCGGCGATCACGAGCGCGATCCCGGCAATCGGGATCGCGACACCCGAAACGCTCGGTGACGGCACGCCGTCGTTCGATGCATGGCAGCCGTCATCGCCGGTGTATCCGCTGCACGGCATCGACGCCGTCGTGCGGCACGGGATCGCTACGCTCGAACTCGCGGATGCGTCGCTTCCTGCGCTCGCGGGAACACCGGCACGGATGCGAACCGCATCGCTCGTCGTCGACCGCGGCGGAGGGACGCGCTTCACGGCGCAAATGCTGCAGGTCTCGACCGGCGGCGACCGCATTTCGACGACCTTGCTGTACGGCGCCGGGGGACACATCGAAAACTCGCCGCAAGGGCCGCTTCCGATCAGCGTCATCGGCGGACAGCGCCAGCGGATCCTCGGTGTTTCGGCAGCGTTCCACCCGATACGCGCGATCGACGCGATCGTCGAGCTCGGCCACTCGACCTACGACGCCGACGCGGTCGCAGAGCCCGGAACGGGCAAGGCCGGAAACTACTACCATGCGGGCGTCGCCCGCACCACAGGACGCGCGACCGCGTCGCTCGATCTCTACCGCAACGAAGCGTACTACGCAAACGCGCTCCTGCCGTACGGCGCGCCGGAGAACGTGTGGAGCGTCGCGTGGTCGTGGCCGGGCCAATGGCTCAAGTCGAACTACCAGCTCATCAACAACTCCCCGGTGAACATCGATCGGCAGGGGTATCGCCTGCGGTACGGTCTCAAAGGACCCGGGAGCCCGCTCGACGTGCGCGTCTCGTTCGCGAACTTCGCTCAGATCGAGCCGATCACGATGTCGAACGCGCTGCGTACCGGCTTCATCGACGGATTCTTCCTCCCGCAGAGCGATGCGTACCCGACGCTCGGCCGCCAACATCAGTACAGCCTCTTCTTGGGCTACCACCCGGCGTTCGGCGACATCACCTTCGACTACGCGGAAGACACGATGCGCCGCCCGGCTGGGCTCTCGCAGCCGCAGGACACGGTGTCCTACGACAACCCCGAAGCCGTGCTGACGTTCTCGCGCCACATCGGCCCGGCGACGCTCGTCTCGGCTGGCCTCGCCCGCTACGGGATGTGCGGCAGCTTCGGCCAAGGCTATACGAACGTCGATTTCGCGGAGCGCATCGGCTTCGTCGGCGTGCAGGTCACGCAGAGTGCGCACGCGAGCGCGCTGCTCAGCCTGCGCCGCACCGCCTTTTCCGGGATTTCCACCCAACTCGGCGGCCCCTCACCGGACTTCACGGGAACGCTGCTCGTCTTCGAACAGCGCTACCATCTCTAACGAGTACGCGATCAGCCCTCGAACAGCTCGTCGACCGCCAACTCGAAGCCGGGCAGCGCTTCGTGCGTCATCACATCGCCGCGACGATACACTCGTATCCGATCGTCATGGACGGTGACGATCTCGGCCTTCGGATCGACCACGATCACTGCCGCTGCGCCCGCGGCTCGGTACACCGAGATCTTGTGTTCCACGTCGGCCGGATCGTCGTCTTCGTCCAGGATCTCGACCGCGACGGTCGGCGCGCCGAGCGGGGTTTGAAACCGGTCGGACGGAGCATCCGCCGGCATTTGCGCGTACGACAAGTACGCGACGTCCGGAATGAGCGGCCGAACGATCTCGCCCGGCGGAGCGACCCGAAATCGCCATTCGATCGCCGCGCGCCCGCGATGTTCGCGCCGCGCCCACTCGCGCAGCGAGCGTCCGAATTGGGCTTGCGCCGCCGCATGCGCGTAGGTCCCGCCGTACTTGAACACGACGCGACCGCGAACCCACTCGGGGTACGGCTTCGTATCACCCAGTACGATCTCGTGCAGCGACATCACGATCACTCCCTTTGGGCGAACAATTCAGCGAGACTCAAGGCGAAGCCCGGGAGCGCATCATGCTGCAAGACGCCCGCCTCGGTGAGAACGCGCACGCCGCCGTCGTGGATCGAGAGCGTCCGCCGGAGGGGATCGACGACGAACACGCCGGCGCAGCCCGCCGCAAGGTAGACGCCGATCTTTTCGGCCACATCGTCGCTGCGGTCCCGCGGCGAAAGGATCTCCACAGCGATCGTCGGCGCGCCGAGCGGATACCCGACGCAAGCGGGCGGCGCGTCAGCGGCGAGAGCTTCGAACGAGAGATACGCGACGTCCGGGATGAGCGGCCGAATCGGCTGACCGGGTGGATTTACGCGGAACCGCCATTCTGATGCGACGCGACCGTACCGGCCGCGTCGCGCCCATGCACGCAAGGCGCCCGCGATCCCCGCCTGGAGGTCGCCGTGCCAGAAATTCGGGCTCACCTTTTGCAGCGCCCGGCCGCGTACCCATTCGGTTTCCGGCCGCGTTTCCGGGAGCACGATCTCGCGCTTGCGCATCCCACGCAAGTCTATCACACCGCCCGACCGGCGCGGCAAGGCCGGCTCGGGCGGTTGCTAGACTTCCATCACGACCGGGATGACGATCGGCCTGCGGCGTGACTTTTCGAAGACGGCTTTGGCGAGTCCGGAGCGGATGTGTTCTTTCACGTTGCCGATGTCGCGGATCCCCTCGACGCTGCAATCGGCGAGGATCTTCGTGAGGCGTTCCTTCAACTCGTCGACGAGGTCGCCCGATTCGGGGAGATAGAACACGCCGCGCGAGATGAGGTCCGGGCCCGCGATGACGCGTGCTTCTTCCGCATCGACGGTGACGACCACCATCATGATCCCGTCGCCGGCGAGGTGCTTGCGATCGCGCAGCACCGCTTCGCCGACGTCACCGACCCCGCTGCCGTCGACCATCACGTTGCCGCCGTAGGTGCGGCCGACTTTCTGCGCGCTCTCCTTGGTGAACTCCATCACGTCACCGTTCTCGGTGACGAAGACGTTGTCGCCGGCGACGCCGGTCTGCTGCGCGAGGTGACCGTGGGTGACCAGCATGCGGTACTCGCCGTGGATCGGGATGAAGTATTTCGGCCGCACGAGGTTGAGCATCAGCAGCAGCTCTTCTTGCGAGGCATGTCCCGAGACGTGGGCGTTGCCGCTCGATCCGTGGATCACGTGCGCGCCGATGCGATAGAGGTTGTTGATCGTCTTCGCGACCGACTTCTCGTTGCCGGGGATCGGCGTCGCCGAGATGACGACCGTGTCGCCCGGCACGATCTTGAACTTCTTGTGGTCGCGCACCGAGAGGCGGCTGAGCGCCGACATCGGCTCGCCTTGCGAGCCGGTCGTCATGACGCACACTTTTTCGGCCGGGTGCTGGTCGACGTCTTCCAGCCGGATCGTCAGCCCTTCGGGGATGTCGAGGTAGCCGAGCTCGCGAGCGAACTGCACGACGTTGGTCAGCGAACGTCCGAGAAACGCAACCTTGCGGTCGAACCGCTTCGATTGATCGATCACCTGCTGGATGCGCGGCACGTTCGAGGCGAACGAGGTGACGATGATGCGGCCTTTGGCGCGCGCGAAGATGTTCGAGAACGCCTCGCCGACGATGCGCTCGGAGAGCGTGTGGCCGGGGCGCTCGGCGTTGGTCGAGTCGGAGAGCATCAGCAGGACGCCCTCGTCGCCGACCCGCGCGATCGACGCGAAGTCGGCGGGATCGCCATCGATCGGCGTCTGATCGAACTTGAAGTCGCCCGTGTGGAAGACGATCCCGAGCGGCGTGCGGATCGCCAGCGCGCACGCGCCCGCCAACGAGTGGTTGATGTGGATGAACTGCGTTTCGATCGAGCCGAATTTGACCCGGTCGCCGGGCTCGACTTCGCGCGCCTGCCAGTCGCCCGGCTTGTGCTCCTTGAGCTTCGCGCGGATCAGCGCCAGCGAAAGCGGCGTCCCGACCACGGGAATCTGCGGAAACTCGCGCAGCAGATATGGGATGCCGCCGATGTGGTCTTCGTGGCCGTGCGTAACGAGCAGGCCCCGAAACTTGTCCTTCCGTTCGCGCAGGTAGGTGAAGTCGTTGATGACGATGTCGACCCCGAACATCTCCTCGTCGGGAAACATCAGGCCGCAGTCGACGACGACCAAATCGTCGTTCGTTTCGATGCAGGTCATGTTGCGGCCGATTTCGCCGCACCCGCCGAGCGGGACGATGCGCAGGTACGGTTCGGTCGGCGGAGCCGGGAGGACGAAGGTATCGGGATTCAAGAGGGGTCCTTGGCGGAAAGTCGTGCCGAAGTGATAGAGGGGCGTGAAATACGCGATCTTCCCCGGCGCGATGCTGGTGATCTTCTGTTCGTGCCCCGCGACCCCGGGCGCCCCCTCGACGGTTCCACTTTCGCCGATTCATCCGTCGCCGGCCGCCTCGGCCACGCCCACGGCCCGGCCCCGGCTGGCCGCCTCCTCCCTCTATTCGCGGCGCTCGCAACGGCTCGTCCGGTCGTATCTCCGTCTCAAGCTCCTCGAGGCGAGGGAGGCGGATCTGGACCGCGCAAGACTGGTCGTCGAGCGCAAGCTCGGTATCGGTGCGTTGCTTAGTCCCCCGCCGCGGCCTCACCCGTGACCTCGAACAGCGCCTCGCTTCGATCCGCTCGCTGGTCCTTGCACGCGCGTCTCGACGTCTTTCCGTACCGGCGGGAGCTCCGCCCCATGAGGCATCGCCAGCATCACTCGCGAAACTCGTTGGGAAGCGACCGGTAACTACCCGCAGCCATCATCGCGCGTTATCTGCCGGGAGAGAATACCGCTTTGAACTCCTCCGACCCCGCCGTGCCCGCCCGCAGCGGCCTCCTCAACGTGGCCGACATCATCATCGCGCCCAATGCCGCCTTCGACCGTCTGCGCGAAGTGCCGACCTGGTTCTGGGCGTTCGTGGTCGCCTCGCTGCTCGCCATCGCCGGCTCGCTGCTCTCGCAGCCGGCCGTGCAGCACGCCTTGGAAGTCAGCATGCCGGCGCAGCTCGCCGCCGACCCGAACATGGCGAAGCTCCCGCCGGAACAACAGCAGAAGCAGATTGCGATGGTCATGGGCATGTCGCGGGTCATGACGCAGATCGGGTGGATCATCGTCCCGTTCTCGATTCTGGTCACCGGGCTCATCCAAGCGCTCGTCCTGACCGTCGCCAACGCGATCGGCAAGGGTGACGGCGACTTCAAGAAGTTCTTCGCGCTCAGCATCACGGTCAGCGTCGTCGGGACGGGTCTCTACTACATCGTCTACGCGCTCGTCATCCTCGTCCGCGGCCCGTCGGCGTTCGAAAGCATCACGGCCCTGCAAGCGGCCGTCCCCGGTGTCGGTCTCCTCGTGCCGGGAGCGCACGGTTGGCTAGCGGGATTCCTGGGCGCGTTCAACGTCTTCTTCCTGTGGGCCACCGCGCTGCTCGCACTGGGCGCAATCCGCGTCGGGCACGTCTCACGGGGCGCGGCCTGGTCGGCATCGATCCTGCTGCTCGCGTGCTACGCCTTGTTCGTGGCATTCGGCGCTCGCAACGGGTGAGCGTGCGGTTTGGAATCGCCGTAACGGCACTGCTCGCGGTCGTGCTGCTCGCCGCGCGCCTCCCCGCACGAGCCGGCGCGCCGCTCGATTTGCGGGCGGCGGTCCGCTACGCGCTCGAACACGACCCCGCCGTGCTGAACCGGCGCGCCACCGTCGCGCAGAACGAGGCGACGTTCGCGAAGGATCACGCCTTCGAGTTTCCGGCGATCGCCGGAACGCTGCAGAACCAGCTCGCCAAGACCAACGGCGCGAACGGCGGGCAATTCCCGCAATTCGGCTTGCAGCAGAATCTGGTGTTCTCGCAAAACCTCGCGCAGATCGGCGCGACCGTGCGTACCAGCAGTAATTGCTCGACGCGGCCCGCGCGCTGGAACGCGTCGGACGCGTCGCCGGAGTCGAAGTCCTGCGCGCGCAGGTCAACGAACTGCGCACCGAAGCGACACTCACCTCCACCCGTGCCGCAGAGGCGAACGCGCGCGAGGCGCTCGCGCAGCGCATCGGCGCTCCCTACGACACCGCATTCGCGTTGCCGGTCGCGCTCGACGAACCGGCGCTGCCCGCGACCCCGGTCGAGACCCTGATCGCGCGGGCGCTCGACGCGCGCGCCGACGTCGCGAGTGCCCGGGCGCAGGTCGCGGTCGCTCGGCTCACCGACGCCGCGATCGAAAGCGACCGCCGGCCGCAGCTGCAGCTGACCGGTGCGTTCGGAAACTCCGAGACGCCGGCGACGCAAACGTCGGGACCGCGGTTCATCTCGGGCATCTTCATCCCCGCGACGACGAACAACCGCGCCGAATTCTGGCAGATCGGCGCGACGGAAACCTTCACGCTGCCGGTGATCGAATACGGTGCGCGCCGCGCCCAGCACCACGCCGCGCGCGCACAGCTGGACGCGGCACTGGCGACGCTGGCCTGGAACGAATCGGGCGTGGCGACCGACGTGCGCCTGGCTCTGCGAGCCGTGCAGACCACCGCCGCCATCCTGGTCACGTCGCGCGAAGCCGACCGGCCGCGGAGTCGGCACGCATCGCCCAGCTGCAGTATCGCAACGGGCTGATCTCGCTGACCGACGCGACCGCGGCACAGCAAAGTGCGCTTTCGGCCGCGAACGACCTCGTGGTCGCGCGCGTCAACTACCTCATCGCACTCGTCCGGCTGCGGGCATCGGTCGGCGTCGCCGATCCGGTCGCCGTCGTCGACCTGGGGGCCCCGTGAACCGTCGCCGCAACCTCTTCATCGTCTTGGGCGCATTCGTCGCGATCGTGATCGTCGGCGTCGTTGCCGCGCGGCCGAAGGGCACGGCGATGACCGTCCGCGCGGTGAAGGTCGCCTACGCGCGATATCAGACGAAGCTGCCGGAGACCGGCATCGTGCAGAGGCCGCAGACCCAGACGCTGGCCGCACTCGTTTCCGGCAACGTCGCGCTGATCTCCGTGCATCCCAGGACCAGGTCGGCCGCCTGCGCCTCACCGCGCCGTTCGCAGGGACCGTGCAGACGATCGCCGCCCAGACCGCCGACTCGCTGCGTCAGCTGCAGCCGGGCGATGCCGTCACCGCCGGCCAAGCGATCGTCACCATCTCGGCCGATACCGGCTTCGTCGTCCGCGCGAAAGTCGACGAGCAGGACGTGGCCAACGTTCGCGCCGGCCAGGCGGCGATCATCTCCGGCGAAGACCTCGGCACGGCAACGCTCCCCGGAACGGTGCTGCTGGTCGGCGCGGTGGCTCAGAAGAGCGACGATCCTTCGAACACGGCGCGCCAGATCGTCACGACGATCGCGCTCCGAAAGATCGTCCCCTATCTGCGTGACGGGATGAGCGTCGACGTCGACATCGTCACGCAGGATCGCCCGCACGTGCTCGCCGTCCCGATCGACGCGATTCGGCGCGATGCCGCAAACAAGCCGTACGTGCTCGCCATCGTCGAAGGCCGTGCCGCGAAGCGCATGGTCCGGCTCGGTTCGACCAACGACATGCAAGCCGTCATCGTTTCGGGCGTCGAGGAAGGCACGAGCGTCGTCGCCGAACGCAACGTCGGCATCGTCGAGGGCCTCTCCGTGTCGCCCACCTCGGCCCCGTCGGCGAGCCCGTCTCCGGGCAAGTGACGCGCCTGAGCGCCTATCTCGCCGAAGCGTTTTCGGCGATCTGGCGCAATCGCACGCGTTCGATTCTCACGATGCTCGGGATGATCGTCGGGACCTCCTCGATCATCGCGGTGCTCGGGATCAGCCGCGCAGCGTCGGGCGGCATCACCGGGACGCTGAATTCGTTCGGCGATCAGGGGATCACGGTCAGCGTCGATCCGAACCAAGACGACCCCCGCGCCGCCGCGATCCAGTACCGCGACGTGCGCACCATCGAGGCGGACGTCGGTTCGCTCCTGGCGCACGTCGAGCCGAACTATCAGCGCAACATGAAGATGCGCGCGAACGGGGTGACGACCACGTCGATCGCCTTCTCCGACAGCGACTACCACAACGATACCCTGGTGCTGCGGGAAGGCCGCCGTTTCACGAGCGGCGACGTCAGCTCAAGCGCGCACGTCTGCAACCTCACCGAACAGCTGGCGCAGAAGTTCTTCAAGGACGAGCCCGCGACGGGCCGCTCCGTCCAGGCCGGCGGAACGCGCTGCCGGGTCGTCGGCGTCCACGCCGAGCTCAAGGGCGGACTGTTCAATTCCGCGGGCGGCAACGAGATTTTGTTTCTGCCCTACACGACGTTTCACCAGATCGCGCCGGGGCCGATCGACGGGGTGCTGCTGTACCTCGCGCCCGGCGTGACGCTCAGCCGCGCTTCCGATGCGATCGACATCGTTCTGCAGCGGCTGCACGGAGCGCGCGCGCAGTACGTCACCGCCGACAACCAGGCACAGCTGCAGAGCTTCAACACGATCTTGGGGATCATCGCGATCGGGCTCACCGCCATCGGCGGGGTCGCGCTGCTCGTCGCCGGGATCGGCATCATGAACATCATGCTCGTCTCGGTCACCGAGCGGACCCGCGAGATCGGACTGCGCAAGTCGATCGGCGCCCGGCGCGGCGACATCGCCCTGCAGTTTCTGCTCGAAGCGATCCTGCTCTCGTTCATGGGCGGCGGAATCGGCACGCTGCTGGGATTCTTGGCGACCGTCGCGGCGTACTCATCGGTCGAAGCGCTGGTCGGACCGGCGCCGATTCCGTACTTGCTGATCATGTCGGTCTCGGTCGGGTTCTCGACGCTGGTCGGCTGCGTGTTCGGAACGTATCCCGCAATTCGGGCGGCGCGCATGGATCCGATCGAGGCGCTGCGATCGTCAGAATCTCACAGTACTTCGCGAAAGCGTTTGCGGTGCTGGCCGCCAACCGCGTCCGCACGATCCTCACCGCGCTCGGTCTGATCATCGGCGTGGGCGCCGTGATCTCCATTCAAGTGCTGGGCGCCGGGATGGCCGGAGCGGTCAGCGGAATCCTCGGCGCGGCCAGCGACCGCACGTTCGTCCTGCTGCCGAACCAGCAGCAAGCAGATTTCACGCGCGCCGCGATCCGCCTGAGCGACCTTCAGCGCGCGAAGGACGAGGTTCCCAACGTGATCGACGCGATGCCCGCCGGCGGTCAGAACCTAGCAGGATGCGGAAAAACGAACGAGCTGGCCCTTGGTGCTACGGGCATTTTTGAGTA
>CALEYW010000023.1 GCA_937927945.1 uncultured candidate division WPS-2 bacterium
ACGCGCTGTCATGTATCCCGAAGCGCCTCGCCCCCCGAGTGTCATTGCGAGCTTGTCGAGCAACCCTCGTCGTCGCCCGAGCGCAGCCGAGGGCGACGCCCGCAGTCGCGACCATCGCGACCCGGCGTCGCGCTTCGACTTCGCTCAGCGCGACACGGGGGTTGCTCGACAAGCTCGCAATGACAACGGTCGCGCGAGCTTGCTGGCGAGAAACGTCGCTCGATCCAGCGGTGTCGCCGCTCCTTCGCGAGCAGGCGGACGCGGCCCGCCGCCGCTCGAAGGGGCCGCTATGCGCGAATGCGACGTCCTCGTCGTGGGCGGAGGGAACGCGGGGTGTGCCGCGGCGCTCGCCGCCGCGCGTTCGGGCGCGCGGGTGCTGCTGGTCGAGCGCTACGGCTTCTTGGGCGGAACGGCGACCGCGTCGATGGTCGGGCCGTGGATGACGTTCCATTCCGGCGAGGAGCGGATCGTCGGCGGCATCGCGCAGGAGATCGTCGAGCGGCTCGTCGTCCTCGGCGGCTCGCCCGGGCATCTGCACGACGCGTCGGACTACGTGCCGACGATCACGCCGTTCGACCCGGAGATTCACAAGGCGTTGCTGTTCGAGATGATGCGCGAGAGCGGCGTGGCGCTGCTGCTGCACGCCTGGTTTCTCGATGCGTCGGTCGCCGACGGGCGGGTCGCCTCGGCGCGCTTCGCCACGGTCGGTGGTATGCGCACGATCGAAGCGCGCCGGACGATCGACGCGACGGCCGACGCGTACGTCGCCGCGAGCGCTGGCGTGCCGACGCAGCAGGGCGACGCGCGCGGACGCGTGCAGCCGGCAAGCTTGATGTTCCGGCTGAGCCACGTCGATCTGAGCGTGCTCTCCCAGTACGTGCGCCAGCACCCGGAGCAGATGCGCAGCTCGCTCAAGACGCACGAACGTACGCCGGACGCGCTCACGGCGGTCGCGGGCCTGTACGAACTGTGGGACGCCGCGCGCGCGCGGGGCGCCGTCGCGGTCCCGCGCGAGCTCGTGTCGTTCTTCGCCACGCCGTATGCCGATGAAGTGACCGTCAACATGACGCGCGTCGTCGACGTCGACCCGCTCGATCCGGACGACCTCACCCGGGCCGAAGTCGAAGCGCGCGCGCAGGTGATGCAGCTCTTCGCGTTCTTTCGCAGCGACGTGCCCGGCTTCGCCAACGCGCGCATCGCGGCGACGGCCACGCAGATCGGCGTGCGCGAATCGCGCCGCATTCTCGGCGAGTACACGCTGACCGCCGAGGACGTGCTGCACGCGCGCACGTTCGACGACGCGGTCGCCCGCAGCGCGTACCCGATCGACATCCACAATCCGTCGGGAAGCGGCACGACCACGCATCGGCTGGCGGCCGGCGCGTCGTACGAGATTCCGTATCGCTGCCTGGTTCCGGTGGGCGTCGACGATCTGCTCGTCGCCGGACGCTGCATCTCGACGACGCACGAGGCGCTCGCTTCGACCCGGCTCACCCCGACGGTGATGACGCTCGGGCAAGCGGCGGGCACGGCCGCCGCACTGTCGGCGGCCGCCGGCGTCACGCCGCGCGCGCTCGACTCCGATCAGCTTCGCGCCCGGCTCGTCCACGACGGCGTGGACTTGCGCCGCTCCGCTGTCGCCCGTGCGTGACGCGCGCGCCGTTGCCGCGGCGTACGGCGTTCGCGTGGAGATCGCCGATCTCGGCGACTGGGCAAGCGTGACGCTCGTCGCCGAGTATGATCCCGACGGTCCGGTCATTCGCGTGAGCGAGCGCGCCCCGCACAATACGGTGGAGCGCGCGATCGCGCACGAACTCTACCATCACCGCGAAGCGATCGGCGCGGTTCCGCGCCTGCGCGACCGGGCGGCGCGCGAACGCGCGGCGGACGCGTTCGCCGAGCGTCTCGCTTGAGGTTCGTCGCGGGGATCGACGGCGGGCAATCCTCGACGACGGCGGTCGTGATCGACGAGCGCGGCGTCGTGCGCGGACGCGGCTACGGCGGCGCCGCCGATCACGTCGACGAGCCGCCAGGTTCGACCAAGTGCGCCGACGCGTGCGCGGCGGCAGTGGCGGCGGCGCTGGTGGCAGCGGGCCTGCCGGAGGCGACGCGGCTGGAAGCGGTCGTGGCCGGAATCTCGGGATACGACCAGCACTTCGACGGTGCGCCGCTGCGGATCGCGACGCTTGCCGCGCGACTGGTGCACGACGCGCCCGTTGCGCTCGCCGGCGCGCTGCAATCGCGTCCGGCGGTGGTGGTGATCGGCGGCACCGGCTCGGTGGCCTACGGCGAGGACGGTGCGCGGGCCGCGGTGACCGTCGGCGGCTGGGGATTCCTCTTCGGCGACGACGGGAGCGCCTACGCGATCGGGCGTGACGCGCTGGCGTGCGCGATGCGCGCCGACGACCGCGGCGAGCGGATTCCGCTGGGAGACGCGGCGCTGGCCTACCTCGATCAGCCGGACCTGCGTTCGCTCGCGACTGCGGCGCTGCTCGGCCGACTCTCCCGCGCCGCGCTCGCGTCGTTTGCCCGGGTGGTGCACGACGCCGCTCGCCTAGGCGATCCCGAGGCCGCCGCGATCGTGGCCGCCGCGGCCGCGGCACTGGCGTCGCTCGCCGCGACCGCGATCCGGCGGCTAGGGCTCGGCGAGCGTGCCGTGCGCGTCGCGTTCACGGGCGGCTCGTTCGCGAACGAAGCGTTTCTCGCGCGCACGAAAGACGCGTTGTCGGTACTGGCTCCGCACGCGATCGTCGAGGTGCCGCGTTACGATCCCGCCGTCGGCGCGGGGCTCATGGCGTTCCGCGACGCCGGCATCTCGCCTCCCGAGTGGATCGTCGAGTGATCCTAGAGGCTTTGCGCGGCGGCCTGATCGTCTCCGTGCAAGCGGAGGCGTCGTCCTTGCTCAACACGCCGGAGGCGATCGCGCTGCTGGCGCGGGTGGCCGTGGCAAACGGCGCGCGCGGCGTGCGGGTCGAAGGGCTTGCTCGGATCGGCGCCGTGCGGCGCGCGGTCTCGGTTCCCGTGATCGGAATCGTCAAGCGGCACTACGAGGGGTTCGCGCCGTATATCACCGCCGGCGACCGCGAAATCGAGGAAGTCGTCGCGGCCGGCGCCGAGATCATCGCCTTCGACGCAACGGGGCGGCCGCGGCCCGACGGGCGCGACGTCGCCGCGACGGTCGCCGCGATCCATCGCTGCGGCAGGATCGCGATGGCGGACTGCGCGGACGCCCAGGACGTCCGGCGCGCAGCGGACGCGCGAGCCGACATCGTGGCGACGACCTTGTGCGGCTACACGGAGGCGACGCGCGCGACGACGCTGCCGGCGCTCGATCTGGTGCGGGCAGCTGCGGCAAGCGGGTGCTTTGCGGTGTGTGAGGGAGGCGTCGCATCGCCCGGCGACGTGCGCGCGGCGTTCGACGCCGGGGCCGACGCGGTCGTCGCCGGCACCGCGCTCACAAACATCGACGTGCTGGTCCAGCGTTTCGTCGATGGGACACAGAGGTCCAACCTTCCGAAAACAGCCGAACGCACCGTCCGATAGAAGTCCACGCGCGCGGCAAGGCACTTGCGCATAGTAGGAAGTTGAAGCGGCCCTCGGGGAGAAGACCGCGGGTCGATGCCGCCGCGCAGGCGGTCGCGTACGAGTGAGGAGCTCTTGGCACAGCGGATCGTCAAGCCGAAAACCAATCTCGGGCCGGGCTTCTGGCCCATAACGGCGCTGATCGTCGTCGTCTCGTTGATCATGAGCTGGTTCACCTGGAACGCCGGATGGCCGGTCGGGTTGATTCCGGCCGGCGATCCCGCCCCGGCGACGGACTTCCTCTTCAAGTTCCTCGGCGTCGCGGCCGCCTGGATCTTCAACATCGTCACGATCTACACGATCTATTTCGGGATCGTGTTCCGGCAGCCGAAGAATGCTCCGGCGAGCACGATCGGCGTGCAGATCCACGACGCGCCGGTGCTCGAGTTCTGGTGGACGGCCATCCCGACCATCCTTATCATCGTGCTCGCGATCATCTCGGTGAAGATCTGGGCCGACATCCAGAACACCCAAGGCGACGTGCTGACGGTCGAGGCGATCGGCTATCAATTCGGCTTCCAGTTCCGCTATCCGAAGCTGGCGCAGCCCGTCAGCGGCACGATGCACTTGCCCGTCAACACGCCGACCACGATCCACGTGACCTCGCGCGACGTGATCCACGGCTTCTGGATTCCGGAGATGCGCATCAAGGCCGACATGGTGCCCGGCTTGGTCAACACGCTGCGTGTGACGCCGACCGTTCCCGGAACGTATCGCATCATCTGCACCGAATTCTGCGGCCTGGGCCACGGCGCGATGCACTCCACCGTTGTCGTGGACACGCAGCAAGACTTCTCGAAATGGTTCGCCCAGCAAGGCGCCAGCACGGGCGGCGGCGGCGGCGGCGCGATCCCGCTCGCTCAAGGGAAAGCCGACGTGGGGAAGGCGCTCTTCGGCCAAAAGTGCAGCGCGTGCCACTCGACCGGCCCGTTCAGCCAGAAGATCGTCGGCCCCGGACTGGGGATGATCTTCAACGACCCCGCCCATCCGAAGCTCGTGAACGGTACGGCGCCGACCCCGCAAGACGTCGCGAAGATCGTTCACGACGGCTACTCGGGTGACATTGGGGTCATGCCCAGCGCGCAGATGAACGGGCTCTCGAATGCCGACATCGGCAATTTGGTCGCCTACCTCGCCAGCCTCTCGAAGAAATAACGGAGACGATCCGACCTATGGCAACGATCGCACCCGGAGTGAAAACCGGCCCGTACCACGCGGTACTCGATCACATCCACCCCGAGCCGACCAGCTTCATCCGCAAGTACATCTTCTCGATCGATCACAAGGTCATCGGGATCCAGTACATGATCACGGGCGGGCTGTTCTTCCTGATCGCCGGCATGCTGGCCGAGGTGATCCGCTACACGCTCCTCCAGCCGAACGGGCAGATGGGCATAAGCGCGGCGACCTATAACCAGGTGTACTCGATGCACGGGTCGGCGATGGTGTGGATGGTCATCATCCCGCTGGTGACCGGAGCATTCGGCAACTTCGTGATGCCGCTGCAGATCGGGGCGCGCGACGTCGCCTTCCCCTGGCTGAACTTGCTGGCGTTCTGGATGTTCCCGGTCGCGGGCATCATCTTGTTCAGCTCGTTCCTGGTGGGCGCGCCGGACGCCGGTTGGACCGAGTACCCGCCGATCTCGCTGCAGGGACCGCCCGGAACCACGATGTGGTGCATCGCGATCTTCCTGATCGGCATCAGCTCGACGCTGACCGGGATCAACTTCATCGTCACGATCTACAAGATGCGCGCGCCGGGCATGACGCTCACCCGCATGCCGCTCTTCGTGTGGGCGCAGTTCGCGACTGCCGGCCTCTCGTTCATCGCGACGACGGCACTGGCCGCCGCGCTGCTCGCGCTCTTCTGCGAGCGCGTTTTCGGCGTTCCGTTCTACGACCCGTCGCGCGGCGGCTCGCCCGTGCTGTGGCAGCACATGTTCTGGTTCTACTCGCACCCGGCCGTCTACATCATGATCCTGCCGGCGTTCGGAATCGTCTCGGAAGTGCTGCCGACGTTCTCGCGCAAGCCGATCTTCGGCTACAAGATGATCGCGTTCTCGTCGGTCGCGATCGCGCTGCTGGGCTTCTCGGTCTGGGCGCACCACATGTTCACCTCGGGGATGGTGCCGTGGCTCCAACTCCCGTTCATGATCATCACGATGGTCATCGCGATCCCGACCGGGGTCAAGATCTTCTCGTGGATGGCGACGCTGTGGGGCGGCTCGATCCGCTGGACGACGCCGATGCTGTTTGCAACCGGCTTCTTGATCACGTTCACCTGCGGCGGCCTGACCGGCTTCTTCTTGGCCGCCGTCCCGGCCGACTATCACGAACACGGAACGTACTTCGTCGTCGCGCACTTCCACTACGTGCTCTACGGCGGCTCGGTGATGGGGCTCTTCGCCGGCGTCTACTACTGGTGGCCGAAGATGACCGGGCGCATGTACAACGAGGCGATGGGGCAGTGGCACTTCTGGATCACGTTCATCGCGTTCAACTGCACCTTCATGCCGATGCACTGGCTAGGGCTGATGGGGATGCCGCGGCGCGTGCCGATCTACGATCCCTCGCCGTGGTACGTGTTCTGGAATCAGTTCGCCTCGATCTCGTCGTTCGTGCTGGCCGGCTCGATGCTGCTGTTCGCCTACAACCTGTGGTCGAGCTTCCGTAGCGGAAAGATCGCCGGACCGAATCCATGGGGCGCGCGAACGCTCGAGTGGATGATCAGCTCGCCGGCGCCGTACTACAACTTCAAGAAGATTCCGGCCGTGCTGGCGACGCCGTACGACTTCGGGAACCCGCTGCCGTATCTCGGGCTCGAGGCTGCGGAGGGCGCGACCGAAGCGACCCCGACGCACAGCTCGCATCCGGTCCCCACGTATTAGGAGCGCTGACGACATCATGTCGGTCTCTGTCGCCAAACAGGGCTATAAGCTCGGTCACGGCCACGACGAGCACGATCACGAACAGGTGATCTACGAGGAGACGCGCGACATGCGCCTCCTCGGCTTCGTCCTGTTCCTGTGCTCCGACGTCGTGCTCTTCTCGTCGTTCATCTTCGCATACATCTACCTGCGCACGACGGTCGCCCCGATCTGGCCGCCGATGGTCGGCGGGCATCAGCTGCCGCGGCTCGACACGGCGTTCGCCGCGGTGAACTCGGTCGTGCTGTTCGGTTCCGGCGTCACGATGCACTATGCGCTGGAGAACTGGAAGCACGGTACGCGCAGCAAGTACAACCTCTTCATGGGGCTGACGATTCTGCTCGGCGCAATGTTCCTGGGCGGTCAAGCCTACGAGTACGCGCACGCGCAGATCGGCGGCTGGGCCGGCAACACCTTCGGCGCGTCGTTCTTCACGCTGACCGGCATGCACGGGTTCCACGTCTTCGTCGGCGTGATCTTTCTCGCCGTGCTCTGGTGGCAGTCCTCACGGGCCGTCTACGACCACGAGCGCTTCTTCGGCCTCACCGCCGGAACGCTCTATTGGCACTTCGTCGACGTCATCTGGGTCGCACTCTTCTTCCTGTTTTATTTGTGGTAACCACGTGATGAAAGCGACAATGGTGATGGAGCGAGCACAGCACAATCCCGGCAAGCCGAATCGTTCAATGCGAGCTCGGCCCGGGGGCCCCACGCAAAGCGTGGGGGGCGCGCAGCTCAGAGCGGAGCGCCCTTAAA
>CALEYW010000024.1 GCA_937927945.1 uncultured candidate division WPS-2 bacterium
GATTTCTGCCTGTCTCGTGGGCTCGGAGATGTGTATAAGAGACAGGTCGACGACTTCGAGCCGGACGACGACGACCTCGACGAGATCGCCGATGAGGCGCTGATCGCCGCGGCGCGCCGGCCGAATCCCAAGCCGCGCTCGGAACCCTTTGGGCTCGCGGACTGGATCTGGGAGCAGGCCTTCCGCCGGCGCCTAATCCCGCATGAACGCCTCGGCGATCGCGACCGCCACGTCAAGGCGGACCTCGCTGCCGCGGCGTGGCTGCTCGAGCGCGGCGTGTCGATCGAGCTGCTGGAGAGCCGCGTCTTGCGGTTCCTCGACGCGCGTCGCGAGCACCGCGTTGACGCCGCGCCAACAGCGCGCGGCTTACGGCGAGCCTGGGACGCACCATTCGTACGATCCGAGGACCCGGAGTGGGAGACGGGCTGGATGCTCGAGACGGGCGAGCGCATCCGCAAGCGCCGGGCCGAGACGATCCGCGGTTTCACCACCCTGCCAACGACGGAGCGCCAAGCATCGTGATCTCTCCCCTGGTCGACGCGCAGTCGATCGTCGATACCGAGGCCGCGATGCTCGCCGCCGCATGCCGCGACACCGACGTTCGCGACGTCGCGCTCGCTGCGGTCGGCGACGACTGGTTCATGTCGATCGAGCACCGTAAGATCTTCGGCGCGCTGAAAAAACTCGCGTTGCGCGGCGCGGCCGTCGACATGGCAGCGCTGATGCGCGCGGCGCGCGAAGGGCGCGCGTCGGTTGCCGACGTTACCGTTTCCGAGGACTGGGTATTCCGCGCGATTGCGCTGGGCCGCGGAATCACAGCCGAGACGCTGAAGGCCGAGCACCTCCCGATGCTGCGCGAGGCGTATCAACTGCGCCGGATCGAAGCGCTCGGAGGCGAGATCTCGGAACGAATCCCGCGAACCGAAAACGCCAGCGACCTGATCCGGTGGCTGCGCGAGCGCCTGGAGCGCATCGCCGACGAGAAAGACCTCGACGCCGCAGTCACCGACGCAGAGGCCCTTTCCCGCTTCACCGAAGAGGCGCGGTCGGCGCGCGAAGGTTCGACGGACACTGCCGGCCTCGGCGTTCTGACCGGGATCCGCGAACTCGACCAGTGGCAGATCCGACTCGCCCCGCGGCAGCCGATCGTCATCGGCGCGCGGCCATCGCACGGCAAGACGTCGCTCAGCATGGAGATCGCTCTCGGCGCAGCTGCGAACGGTGTCGGTGGCGCATACTTCGCGCTTGAGGACGGCGTTGCCGGATGGCAGGACCGCCGTGCGATGATGCTGACGGGCGAGAAGGCCGGGGAGCTGCGCTACGGCCGCGCCTCGATTCGCTCGTACCGCGCCCTCGACTCGTACGTCTCGGTGGCCCGCGAGCGTGACCTGCCGGTCTGGGTGTTCGACAACGACCGCTCCTATGCGCCGTACGAGATCATCGCGATGGTCCGCCGGCTCAAGCGCCGCAATCCGTGCGTCGGCTGGTTCATCGTCGACCAATGCTATGACGTCGCCGGCTGGACGCAACGCGCGCGCGGCGAGGGGCGCGACGAGGCGCCCGCGCGCATCACGGCCGAGCTAATCCGCGGCGCCCGTGAACTCGACGTCTGCCCCGTGTTCCTGCAGCAGTTAAACCGCGACGCAGATCGCAAGAAGATCGGCGAGGAGCCGACCATGACCGACATCGCCGATTCGGATGCGCTCGCGAAGCGCGCACGCCTCGTTATGCTCGCGTGGCGGCCGAACTTCGACGATGCCGACGCCGACGATACATTCGCGCTGCGGATCGTGAAGCGCACGAACGGGCGTCGCGGCCGGATCGACCTCCCGTGGGACGGCCCTAGGGTGAAGGTCGGAACGTTCACTGATCCGCTCGAGGTCCGCGCGATCGCGCACGGACTGTTCGAAGAGGCTGGGATTGCGTGAGTCGTAAGTATTTCATCAAACTCCGTTGCGGCTACTGCGGCGAGATACGGCCCTATGCCATCTCAAGCCTGTTCGACAAGAGATCCGCGTGAACGGGTCGATTTTCGCAGTCCTGGAAGCCTGCGCCGCTACGTGCTCAACAACTTTTCAGCGGCCCCGGAACGAACGCGGCGTCGTGAAGTGTCCCCTACCAACGCACGATGATTCGTCAGCAAGCTTTTCGGCCCGCGAGGATTGGGCAAGTTTCAACTGTTTCGGATGCGGCGTGAAGGGCGGCATCATCGACGCGCCAATCGCGTTCGGGATCGTCAAGACGCGCACCGAGGCGTCCCGCTGGCTTGCCGACCGTGGGTTGATCGCGGCGACTGATGCTTCGAAGGCGAACGGCCCGCGCGAGCCGCGCACGCCGCCGCGGCTCTATACGAATCGCGACCGCCTACCGCCCGACGTCGCCGGCCTGCGCACGCTTTCACTCCTGACACTCCTCGACGAGATCGGCGCGCTGCGGCTGCGTGTCGCTCGGGATGCGATCGCAGAGATGCGGTATCAGCGCGCCGCCGAGCGCGGGTGCGGTTGTTCGCTCCGTATGTTCCAAGCCATCGCGTTCGCGCGTGAAGAATTGCCGGACGCCGATGCCCATGCGATCGTGGCGCGAGCTCGAGATATAGAGCGGCACGCCTTCGACTGCGTTGACGCCTGGTTCGCGGGCCGGCGACCGCGCGTTCTCGACGAGTGCGTCGCGTGACCCGCCGCATCGTCGTCTACGGCGTCGCCATCCCGCAAGGCAACAAGTCCGCCTTCGTCGTCAACGGCCGCGCCGTCATGCGCGAAGGCCGGTCCTCCGAAGCGTATGAGCGCTTCAAGTCGTGGCGCGAGGCGGTCGCATCCGCAGCGCGCGCATGGATCGCCGCCAACGGATCGCCGCCACCACTCGACGGCCCGGTCGTCATGTGGGCGCGGTTCTACCTGCCCCGACCCAAGTCGCTGCCCAAACGCGTCACCCTTCCGACGAGCCGTCCGGACGCTGGGAAGCTCGGCCGCAACGTCGAGGACGCGCTCACCGGATTGCTCTTCACCGACGACTCGCGGATCGTGGATTCGCATATCTACAAACGCTACGCGATCGACACACCGCCCCACGCGGTGATCGAGATCGAACCCGCACCTGAAAGCTGAGGCCATGACCGACAAAGAACTCAACCTCGCCGCGAAGCCGCGCGGCCACAAATCCCCAATCATGCTCGCCGCGTTCCGCGCGGGCTTCACGGCCGCGTGTAACGGCAAGACGCGCGACGAGCACGCCCTGATGCCCGAGGCGAAGCGCGAGATCGCCGCCTGGCAATCTGGCTGGGACTACCTCGCCGAATCCCAGCAGCAAGTCACGACGGCCGACGAGCGCACGATCGAGATCGACGGCGCGAGCACGGCCGTGACGCTGCACGCGATCCCGGACGGCGGCTTCGAGTGCTTCGTCCCGATCGGCGGCCAGACCGTCTCGGCCTACGGCGACACCGAGGAGATTGCGCTCGCCGCGGCGCGCGACCGGCTGATCGCCGCGGCGCGCGAAGCGAAAGCCCGCGAGAATGATCCCAAGACGATGGAGTGCGGCCTCGACGTCGAGGTCGGCGGCGCGACCTACGAGGTCATCCAGCGCGACTACAAGAGCGGCCGGTTCGACCTGCGCGTCGCCGCGTTCCCCGACATCACCCTCGACGGCACCGAGGACGACGACCAGGACAAGGCGCTGGAGACGATCGCGCAGCGGATCGCTGAGCACCTGGGCGTCGTCGATGCGCGCACGGTCGACGGCGAGCCCGCGATCGTAGACACCGATCCGAAGCCCCGCGCCTCGCAACTGCCGATCCGCACGTCCGCCGACTGCGCCGCCGAGGTGCATCGTTGCATGACCGAGGTGCTGCAGAAGACCGTCACAGCCGACCGGGCGAAGCAGGCGCTGAAGAGCGCTGAGAACGCGCTGGATGCGGCGAACCTCGCGCTGCTCGATGCGGTTGACCGCGAGGCGCGCCCGGAGTTGCCGTTGGTGCCGGCGTGAAGACGCACATCCGTTCATCACCGCCGCACCCTGTCACTGGCCACGAGCAGAGCGAGATCACGCTGCACGGCGGATTCGAGTTCCTCGGCGCGTCGTACCTCGACGGCAAGGCGTTCGAGGGCATGGACCCGACGCCGTTCTACATCATCGATCTGCGCGCGCCGGGTGGCGAGAAGCTGACGCTGTTCGTGAGCCCCGAGAGCGTCGACGAGCAGGCGATCGCGGCGAGCCTCGTCGCCCGAGCCCTTGCGATTCTCGTGACGTTTGCGAAAGCGGCGCCGAATACGACGCGCCACGTCGACGCGAGCGGCGACCTCGAACCCTTGGCGGCCGCATCGTGATCCGCGCCAAGGGCGCCGTCCTCGGCGCACCCAACTTCAGCGGCACGCTCGGCACGGACGGCTACTACACGAAGATTGCAAACGTCGCCCATCCGTCGCCGGGCGGCCCGATCGTCGCCGCGCTCCTCGTGTGCTATCCCGGCGCCGAGTCGCGCGCGCATGAGAACGTGCGGCGTGCGATCGCGAAGCCGCCGTCGTTCTGGAAGCGGCTTGGGAAGTGGCTGCCGTGAGCGACCTCCCCTCCCTCCCCGTAGAGGCCCCGCTCTCGATCGGGGACGTAGACCTCGACGACTTGATCCGTTCGCTTCGGCAGCGGAATCGCATCATTGAGGGCGATGGCACCTCAGTCGCCGGCTCGCCCTGTCGGATATATCAGCACGAAGTAGACGCGCTTGCCGATCGCATCCAACAACTCGACTCCACGCTCTCTCGATTCCGCGAAAACCACGGTCCTGGAGGGGTATGTAGTGCCCCGGAATTGGCCGGGTTGCTGGAGCAGCGGGACGCGGAAATCGCCGGACTTCAATCGGCGCTTCGAGTCGCGGGCAACCAAATGGTTATCCTGAACGCCTCCGCAGTTGAGAAGCGCGATGCCCTTGAGCGTGCTGTGGCTCTCGGCTTCGACGATCCCGGACCGTGCAAGGGCGACTGCGACGAGGGATTCGGTCCATGCGGACTCTGCGCCGCCGATACCCAGGAGGTGCCCCGTGGCAACGAGTGACGACGACGACGAACAAATCCAGACGTTCACGGATGAACTAGGAGGGACGACGACTGTCACGCCGCCAGCGATGGCGCGGCGACTTAGCGAGTTGCGCGCCCTACTCGTCCCCGATCACAACTGCACCGGAGCTGGCGGAATCGGAACGCGGCCGGACGGGAGCACCGTCTCGTATTCTCGCCCGTGCTCGGGGTGCGAACGGCAACGAAAGCGCGTGTTCGCGCAACTCGGCATGACGACCGCGCCGAAAACCGACGCCTGGGTCTACTGCCGTTGCACGACGCCGCCCGTCTACCACAGCCCACGCGATCCTCAATGCGACAACTGCCACGCGGCGCTCGCCACGGCAGCCGGTCGGACATGCGCGGGATACACACCGATGGAGGCCCCAAGCGATGCAGAGTGACCGAGAGACGACGGCGGCGGACTTCGAATCGTTCTGGGCTCGCGAATACGGCGAGCAAACCATCGCGGTGCGCTGGCCGAGCGGTAAGCCACCGGAGGCGATCGTTCAACGCGGCATGATGGTGTCGCTACGAACGGCAATGCGCGCAGTTTGGGACGCCGCCCGCCGCCCCGCATCTCCGGTGGTGACGCTGAGCACGGGCGACACCGTTACGATTCCGCGCCACGTGGCCGATCGCGTTCTCGCGATCTTGAACACGCTCGCCTTCCCGTTCACCGACGAGTGTATCGCGAAAGACCGCGAGATTGTCCGCGCCGCTCTCACCGAGGAGAACCCCCGTGCCTGACACGACGGCTCGCGACTTCATGGCTGCGGCGCGGCGGCTCGTTCACCATCAGCCGGTTCCAGGACCGTGCGGTTTCCCGGATTCCGGGCAGCCGCTGGGTGCGTCGGTGCTGCGCGTTCTTGGCGAGAACATTCGTCGGATCAAGGACGAGGCGACCGCCGACCGTGACCCCCGGCAATTGATCCGATCCAGCGCCATCGTCATCGAGGGCGTGTTTAAGTACGGCGATGGTGAGCCGCACGTTCCGCTGCTGCGCGCCGTGTTGCTTGGAATCGCCAGCGACGCGCTGATCTGGCTCGACTCCCTGACGTTGGAGCCTGGCCCCGGCGTGGGCGCTGCCCTGTCGATGTGGCACTTCTCGGGACCGCCGTGGGTGATCGCGGCAAGCGCTGAAGCGGCGACGGAGGCAATCTGCGCCGACATGAAGTGCGCGGATGAGCGCGAGGAGGGCGACGGCCTCATTTGCGGCCACGACGACCCCGTGCGCTCGAACGATGACGAACCGTTCACGATGTTCTACGAGGATGTCGCCGATATTCCGAATGGCCTCACGCGGGACAGCGACGTTCCGTGTGCCGGCTGCGGCGACCGCCACGAACGGGACGACGACGAAGGCTGCGTCACGGTGACGATGACGGCGCGCGAGTGGTGCGACCTGCTCGGCGCCGGAGAAGTCATCCGGGAGTTTCAATCATGAACCCCAGCGAGCCGAAGGCCGGGAGCGCGGAACGCGCGACTTCATCGGGCCTCGTTCATTTCAAGGCGTGCGGCGATGCCCCGAACCTCTGCGGCAAGCCGGGATACGACGGTGGGTTCTTCACGCCCCGCCGCGACCGTTCGACCGAAGCCAAGGTGACATGCCCCGACTGCCGCTCCGCTCTTTCCCACCCCTCCGCATCTCCGATGGGGCAGGGAGACGGGCTGGACCTGGACGAGATTCGGCGGAAGGCGCTGTCACGAGCGGACGGATACGGCATCCTCAACGAGGACGTGTTCGACGTGATCCAGGCGGCGCCGAAGATGGCCGACGAGATCGAACGCCTCAACCGCGTAATCGTTGACCAGGACCGCGCCCGCGACTTCCGTTCGACGCCCGTCTACGAGAAGATGATCGGCGGCTCAGACGTGTGCGCGACGTGCGAGGCGCATTGCGTTGTCGCAGAAGAGGATGCTGAAACCGAGCGGTTGCGTGGCTCCTCGGAAGCGCGGGAGGGCGCCGCAAACCACGGGTTTGAGCCCGGCGTAACCGTATGCGGGTGCTCCGGCTATTCGGTGCCGCACGAGTACGGAGCCAATGAGTGCCGCACGTATTGGGCCGTTCCGAAACGCGATCCCATTACCCCCGCACCTGCTCCGACTACCGGAGACGAGACGTGACGGATTATCAGGCTGGAGATTCACTGCGTGAATCACCGAGCAAGGCCATTGCCAGCCTCGAACGCCCGGTGCTTCGCCGCGCGTACATGGTGGAGTTGCCGTGACGCCGTACTTCGCCGCGCCCGGCGTGACGCTCTACCTCGGCGACTGTCGCGAGATCATTCCTGCGCTCGGCCTCGTTGCGGACCTCATCGTGACCGATCCGCCGTATGCGTCGACATCGCTTGCGTGGGACCGTTGGCCGGAAGGCTGGGTCGAGATCGCGGCTGCAGCGTCGTCCTCGATGTGGTGCTTCGGCTCGCTCCGCATGTTCATGGAGCGCGCCGCCGACTTCGCTGCGTGGACGTGCTCGCAAGACATTGTGTGGGAGAAGCACAACGGGAGCGGCTTCCACGCTGACCGCTTTCGCCGCATCCACGAATCGGCCGCGCACTTCTACCGCGGCTCCTGGTCGGACGCCTACCACGATGCGGTCTACGGCCTCGGCGCGCGAGCGAAAACCGTGCGGTCGAAGCGGCGGCCAACCCACACGGGAGACATTGAACGCAGTGCGTACCGCACGCAAGAGGGCGGGCCGAAGTTGGAGACGTCAATACTGCGCGCGTCCTCGATGCACGGCAAGGCAATCCATCCCACGCAAAAGCCGACCGGAATACTTGAGCCGCTGATCCAGTACGGGTGCAAGCCCGGCGGAACGGTGCTCGACTTGTTCGCTGGCTCGGGCGCGGTGCTGGACGCCGCTCGCCGTTGCGGTCGTATCGGGGTCGGCATCGAAGCGAAGGAAGAGTACGCCGAGCGCGCCCGCCTGCGCTTGTCGCAGGAGCTTCTATTCGACGGCGGTGTCGCATGACCGCGGCCTACGTCAGTGCCGAGCGTATGAGGTCAGCAATGTCCTTGCTCGGTGGAGCGAACGCAGTTCGCAAGCAGTCTGATAACACAAATCCAACCCGGTGGTGGAGAAAGAGAGAACCGATGACCTGCACACGCTGCAAGCACCCGAGTGCGTGGCACTACCAAGAGAAGCTGTCGTGCAAGCACCCGTGCAACTGCATGAAGTTCATTCGCTTCGAGATTGTCCGATGACCCCCGACAACACGCCGTCAGGGCACAATGCCATGCACCTGGCACCCTCGGATGATGTAATAGCGGGGTACTCCACATGCAACTAACGTACAGATTTCGGCTTCGCGACAAGCATTGCTCTGAGTTGAATCGCCAATCCAGGGCGGTAAATTTCGTCTGGAACTACTGCAACGAGACGCAGCGCAATGCGGCGCGCTCCAGCAAAAAGTGGCTTTCGGGTTACGACTTAATGAAGCTGACGGCCGGGACGAGCGGCGACCTGGGCCTCCACGGGCACACGATCCAGAAGACGTGCGCCCAGTACGACAAGTCACGCCGCCAACACAAGAAGCCGTGGCTCCGGTTCCGTGGGAAGAAGTCGCTCGGGTGGGTTCCGTTCAATACCGGGCAGGTCGCGTTCGACGGGGCCAGCTTCGCCTTTCGCGGCGTACGGTACGAACCAATGCACCTTCGCGACCTCGCGCCGGGGGTGAAGATCGGCATCGGATCGTTCAGCGCCGATAGCCGCGGTCGGTGGTATATCAATGTTCTAGTTGAGGTCCCAGGCGCGGCCGTTGTGCCGGCTTCCGCAGTTGGCATCGACCTAGGCTTGAAGTCTCTCGCGGTCCTGTCGAATGGAGAGGCGATCGAGTCGCCGCGCTTCTATCGGAATCACGAAGCTGCGCTGGCAACGCTCCAGAAGGCGCACAAAGCAAAGCGGACCACTGCGATTCACGCGAAGGTTGCTAACCGCCGCAAGGACTTCTTACATAAGGCGAGCGCGACGATCGCTCGCGAAAACGGGCTGATCGTCGTGGGCGACGTCAGCCCCTCAAAGATTGCCAAGTCTCGGTTTGCGAAGAGTTCGCTCGACGCCAGCTGGGCCGATTTCAAACGAATGTTGTCGTACAAGGCCATTAGGCATGGCGGAACATTTCTTGAAGTGGACGAGGCATACAGTTCCCAAACCTGTTCGACTTGCGGCTCACGCCCTGAGTCGAGGCCGAAAGGTATCGCAGGTCTTGGAATAAGAGAATGGACGTGTAGTGATTGCGGAGCGGTTCACGATCGCGACGTAAACGCTGCGCTGAACATTCTCCGTGCGGGGCAACGCACGCTCGCAGGAGGAGCCCATGCTGCATAAGTCTGGGAGTTGCCACAACACGCCGTCTCCCATATCAGGTGAGCGGGAGGAGATCGCGGACGTCATACTAGCGGACCTGCGCGCTCTTGCTTCGTGGATTCCTCGCGAGTCCGCGCTATCGACCGCCGACGCTGTTCTCGCTATCGTTCGCAAGCCCGCTCCCGCCGCGCCGGATGCGCCGACACCGGAGACGATGGGATGCCGCAACGGAGCGTTATCGGGGAACCACAACATTGATTGCGACGGACGGTGCTTAGAGCGCGCCGCACTCATTGAAGGGGTGCCTACTCCCGCGACGTGCTGCGTGAAGATAGCCGTCCACGAAGGCTGGTGCAGCGGTACGCATACCGTGGACCCGGAAGGGAGCGTGGAATGCGTTGGTCGGCCTGCTCCCGCGACGGACGCGGAGAGAGCGGGGATCCCAGGCAACCCGGGTGCCATGGCGCTCGGCCCGTGCGAGGGTTACGGCTGCCTCCGTTCTCGCTGCTTCGATGGGTGCGAGGTCAACGGACTTCGTGAATTATTGCGCGAGGGCGCGCAGACGAAGCCGCTGACGGAGGAGCAGATCGAAGTGATGGTGTCGGCTGGACTTGCCGCGTCGATCCCGCAGACGAGTTATCCCGACCGCTGCACGTCGATGCCGGGCTATCCGAACCTCATGGGCACCAACTACCTCGACAACCGGCAGATGCGCGCCGTGATGAAGGCTGCTGCCGCCGCGCTCACTGCTCAGCAAGAGCCGGAGGGGACGACGACGTGACACCAGCCGGCAAGCGCATCGTCTGCGAAATCCCGTTTCGTAGTGGCGGCGGCTTCGTGCGCATCGAGTGCGATTCGTACAGCGATCTTCCCGAAGAAGAGCGGCTGTTCGTCGCGAGCGTCGTCGACTCGATGATGGAGCACACGCGCAAGGAGCGGATCGCGCCCGAGCCAGCGCCGGAGCAGTTGTGACCGAAGCCGCTGTTAGGAAACGCGCCACCCTCTTCATGCGCGAACTCGGCGCCGCCGACGCAGCCGCCGGTCTGCCGCCGCGCGAGAGCGAGGAGATGCGCCGGCTGCTGATCGACTTCGCGGCGCGGCTCGGCGTAGGGTTCGCGTGGACGAAGATGACGTGCGCGCTCAACGCCTATCATCCGGCGCATCGGAGAACGCTGCGCGACGATACGGAGGCGTGGAACATCGGGCCTTGCTTCCGCGAAAGGATCGCGTGCGTCGCCTGTCACTACGAGGCGGTCCGTCGCGACGCCGAAGGGATCGCCGCGCATGTCGGCTCGATCGCGCACCTGGCGCGGGCTGAGGGTGCGGGGGCGAAGGCGAGGGCGACGTGAGCGATACCGGCGCCGTTCGTTCGCTGGCGCGGTTTCGCGAAGGACAGAAGGCCGTGCGCGTCCTTCAAGTCCAGCGCATCCTCGCCGAGAACACACAGAATGCCAAGTGCTATGGGACCGGGCGGTACCGGCACAAGGACCACTGCGACGAGCCCTCCGAGTACATCATCTCGACGATCGGCTCGAAGGTCGGCAATTTCGTATGCGCCGACTGCCTCGAACCGATGCTCCGCCGCCTCTTGATCGCTCCGCCGGAAGAAATCGCGAAGCGCGAACAGGAAACGATTGCTGAGCACCTGCGCGTTCTCGCCCGGCGCGAGCGACACCGACGACGCGCCGAGCACGTCGGCTGCGCAGGTTGGGTGCCTGCTGACCCAGACAACCTCTGTCATCGCCCGCCGGTCGCTCGTTGCGGTCGCTGCCACGCGAAAGGGCCGGAGGCGTTCTGCGCGCGTCACCTCGTTCGGCACAAGAAGCACGGCGCGGGGGCGATCATCCTGCCGTTGGAGATCGCGCCCGCCGGTGAGGATGCGATCCGCACCTAACCCCGGCCCCGAGGCGCCACACCCAACGCCGTCGGCCCGTTCCCAGGTGCGAGCGATTCCTAGCGGACGAGCCGATACGCACAGAGAAGGAACCTGCTAGGCTGGTTACGGCCCCGGCCGCGGGGAGCGCCTTTCGCCGGGGACCTTGCTCGCGCACCTTCACGGGTGGCGCGTTCATCGCGCACCCCAAGGAGGCGACCACTTGGCCAACGGCATTCCCGGCGACCTGACCCGTGCTCGCACTCTTGACGACGTGCTCGCCGAGGCGGACGCGATCGAGGCAGCGCCGCGCCGTCGGCTGACGTACGGCGGCGCAACGGCGAACGCGGCCGAGGTCGTGCAGCGGGTGCTCCACAGCCGGGCGCATGACGAGGGGGCGACCTTCGACGGGACGACGGGGCGCGTTGTCGCGAGCTTGCCGAAGGGCGCGAGTCCAGGCCGCCGGTCAGTCGACGTCCACCGCCGCGTCCCAGCGATCGAGGAGGCTCCAGCAGGCGCGTACCGCGCGACGCCGGTCGTCGGAGAGCTGGTCACGGTCTACATCGAGGACCATCTCGACCCACCAGCCGATGACCGGCTGCGGACGCCCGAAGAGGTCGATTCCGAGCGAGATGCTCGTCGGCGCGAGGACGACGACGCCGAGCGATGGGCCACGCTCCCGGCCGGCGAGCGCGCGAAGCGAGACTCTGCCGCGGCGGCCGACGCCGCGCGAGGAGCGCGCGTCACTGGGCGCAAGCGCAGCGATCGGGTGGGGCGGGCGAAGCCGGTCACGGGCGAGACGCCGGAAGAGGCCCAAGAGCGGATGCGGAGTGATCCGGACACGGGCGGCAAGCCGCGGCCGGCGTTTGTAGGCGGTCGCGTGACACCTGAATCGAAAGACGCGCTCGACGCCGACCAGACCGCTTCGAACGGCGAGGTGATGGAGTCGGTCGCGATCGTCATGCGCAAGACGGGGAAGTCGAAGGCCGAGGTGCTGGCCGCGATCGAGCGGATCTCCGAGACGGGGATGATCGATCCTGACGTTGCCGACGCGCTGCCCGAAGCGCCGACGTTGACGCCGAACGCCGCGGCGTGAGAGAATGAGGCACGCGATGGACGTCGCGTGATATCACGCCCGCAGGCATAGCCGCGGGTGCTTTCATTTCCGGAGGTCGCGATGGGCCGAGCGCTGCGACAGTCGGAACGCTCGGATCTGTACGGATCGCTCCTCGAACCGCCGCGCGCGACGCCGGCGATTCTTGCTGCGGCGACGGCAAGGCCCGCGGAAACTGCTGCTGAGCGCGCCGATCGCGAGGCTCGGAAACGCACGACTCCCGCACCGAAGGGTCGTCGACCGGGGCCGCGGGGGCGAATGTTTCACGACGAACATCGCGACGACGATGCGCGCGAATAACCACCACCGCTGAGCATCGAAAAAGGGGTCTATAACTCCGGTTCTAGGTCCAACGCGACTGCGCGCATAGAAGAGAGCGAGGTCCGGCGATGCCCGACGAAATCACGCTCGTCGAGGATGCGGCGCCACTCGCAAGACGCACGGATAACCGCGACGACCAACTCGTCGACCTCTGGCTGCACGGGCGCACGGCGAACACGGTCACGGCCTACCGCCGCGACGTCGACCGGATGCGCTCGTTCGTCGACAAGCCGATCTCCGCGGTGACGCTCTCTGACCTACAGGCGTTCGCGGATACGCTCGTCGGGGCTCCGTCGACACGCAAGCGGATCCTCAGTGCGACCCGCTCCCTTCTCCGGTTCATCGCCTCGGCTGGGTTGATCCCGGTCAACGTCGGCGCCGCGCTGCGCGTGCCGAAGGGTCGCGATACGCTGGCCGACCGGATCATCACGAAGCCGGACGCGCGCAAGATGCTGCGATCCGGGAAGCGTCCGAGAGACACGGCGCTGCTGCGACTGCTCTACGAAACCGGCTGCCGTCGCGCCGAGCTCGCGGGACTGCGCTGGCGCGACCTCGCTGGCGACGAGAAGGGCGCGTTCATCACCGTGCTCGGCAAGGGCGACAAGACGCGCACCGTGCGGATCGCCGGCGACACGCTGGCCGCGCTCAACGCTCTCCGGGGCGAGGCGGCCGACGACGCACCGGTCTTCGGCGGACGCGGCGGCCCGCTTTCGGTGTCGCAGATCTACCGGGTCGTCCGCGACGCCGGCGCCAGAGCCGGGTTGAAGCGCTCCGTGTCGCCGCACTTTCTGCGGCACGCCCACGCGAGCCATGCACTCGACGCCGGCGCGCCGATCGCGCTCGTTCGCGACACACTCGGTCATTCGTCGGTCGCCGTAACCGACAGATACCTTCACGCACGGCCAAAAGAGTCGAGCGGGAAGTTCCTGCGGTTGTAGTTTTCGCCGAGCAGGCCCGACCCCGGAACGCCTCGACGCCCGGAGCAAGACGCGCGAGATCGCGACGGCATGCACCCCCGCACGCTTCGCGCACGCAAGCGCCGAGCCGGGGTCGGGCGCTGCTCACCACCTGTCCGCCCGGCCGGCCGCGCCCGATGCTCCTCGAGCGTCTCCGCGCGGGGCGCGAGCCAGCCGGCGGCCTTCACCTCGGGAGGCTGCCGTGACCGAAGACGTCCCGCACGGCACCAACTGCGCCGAATGCCCGACGACCCGCACGAACAACGCCGCGCCGCCGAAGTCCGAGTACCCGGCCTCGACGCAATGCTTCTGGTGCCGCAAGTACCTCTGCGCACTGCACGCCGAGCGACCGTTGGGCCATGACGTCAACGTCCGCTGCTGCGTTTCGTGCGGCCGCAAGATCGCCGAGGCGTACCGGGAGCGCGACGGCATGCGTTTTCTCGCCGTTCCTCGTCGCTGGCCCTGGAGGTCCCCATCGTGATGCCGCCCCTCGCCGCGCACGTGCTGCGGCTTGATCACGCGCCGGTCGCGAAGGCGTTTGCGGATTTGCGCAATTTCGCAAACTCGGTGATCACGCCCGGCACCCAGGCGCGCATCATCCTCGGGCTCGATCCGTGCGGCGTGTGCAATGGCACGAGGCGCTGCCCGGAGTGCGGCGGCCCGTGCGAAGTGTGCGTGCGGCGATGATGCGCGCGCTGGTGGTCGGCGCGGCTGTCGGCGTCGCGATCCTCGTGCTCGCGGGCGTCGCCACGACGATCGTCGCCTACGCTACGGGTGAAATGGGATGATCGTGTTCATCGATGATGAGCCGCTCCGACCGGACGGCACGCCTGACACCGAACCTGACAGCGACGAGGACGAGGGGCTGCTCCGCGATGACGACTGATCGCAGGTACACGACAGTCGTCGCGGATCCGCCATGGCGCTACAAGGAGCCAGGCCAGTTCGTGAAGCCTCGCTCGCCGCTGAACTGCGCATCGGCTGCGGCGCGCTACCCGACGATGGGGCTCGCCGAAATCTGCGAGCTCCCGGTGTACCGCCTCCTGGCGGATAACGCGCATCTGTACCTCTGGACGACCAACTCGTTTATGCGCGAGGCGTACGACGTCGCCGCCGCCTGGGGGTTTCGCCCGAAGACGATCCTGACGTGGGTCAAGACTTGTAAGGGCGGAGAGCCACGTCGACCGTCGATGAGGATGGGATACTACTACCGCTCGGCGACAGAGCACGTTCTGTTCTGCGTGCGCGGATCGCTCCGGCTGACCGGACCCGCCGCACCGACCGCATTTCACTTTCCGCGTCTGGCGCATAGCGTGAAGCCGGACGGATTCCTCGACATGGTAGAGGCGCAGAGCCCCGGTCCGTACCTGGAAATGTTCGCCCGCCGCACCCGGCCGGGCTGGGATGCTTTCGGCAACGAGATCGGCGCGGCGACCATCGTTCTTCCCGGTGCAGCATGACGACTGAGGCCGAGGCGACGGTGCGCAAGCGGCACCGCGATCAGCAAGAGGGCGTCGTTGGTGGCGATGGGGGCGTCATCGTCTGCAGCTGCGGCACCAGGCGCTATGACCCGGACACCGACTGCCCGAGGCTCGATGCCGAGCTCGAGGAGCTGCATCAGGCCCGGTTCGACGATGACGGTGGTCCCGGGCGCGACGAAGCCTGACGTGATACGCTGACGTCGTGACGTTCAACCCCCTGGCGATGACGCTGTTCCGGCGCCGCAAGGCCGCCGTCGAAGCGCGCGTCGCGGCCGGCGAGATCACCGCCGAAGAAGGTCGCGCGCTGATCAAGCGGATCGGCAGCGACGTGATCCGCGGCGTGCGCGAGCGCGCGAAGAAGCCCCCACCCACCGACTGACGGAGCACACCGATGGCCGAGCCCAAGGTCTACACCTGCGGCTCGTGCCGCACGACGTGGACGAGTTGCTCGCGCCCGGCGACGTGCCCGTACTGCGGCAGCGACCGCGTTGGCGAGCGGCTTCGTGGCTAAGAAGGCCGCCGAGCAAAGCCGAGCGCCGCGTACGCGCCCGCGGACCCCGCGGCAGCTCAAGCGTCAAGAGGACGTCTTCCTCGCCAACGTCATCGAGGGCAAGACGGTCCGAGCGCTGGCTGCGCAGTTCAAGATCAGCCAGGAGACCGTGATCTCCGACATCCGGCACGAAGAGCAGCGCCGGGCAGATGAGAATGCTTCTCGACGCGAGACCGACAAGGCGCGCTCGATCGCATTCTACGAGCGCGTCGGCTCTCGGGCGCTGAAGCGCGCCGAGGTCAGCGACGAGATCCTCGTGCAGATCCGCGACGGCGCCGAGTGCGAGAAGAAGGTCAACGACCGCTCCTTCGAGGCCGCGATCAAAGCCCGCGAGCGCATCGACAAACTCCTCGGCCTCGACGCCCCCACCAAGGTCGACCTGGCCGTCCAAGGCCTCGTCGAAGCGCTGACGGCGATCCCGGAGGACGCGCCGCTCTTCCCGAGCGACCCCGAAGAGACGATCCCCGCGCCGGAGGCGTAACCCGATGGCGACGTCGAGCGCCGCGGTGCTCGATGCGTTCAAGGCCCGGCTGGGCAAGTATCGCCTCGATCCCGACGGCTTCGTTCGCGAAATCCTCGAGATGGAGCCGCACCCCGGCCAGCGTCGCTGGCTGCGGCGGGCATACCATCCGGAGAACGCTCTCACAACCGGCAACCGCTGGGGCAAGTCCACGGGCGCCGCGGCGAAAATCATCTTCAAGGCGGCGACGCGCAGCGGCTGGAGCCGCGAGATCGCGGCGGCGCAGCACCGCAAGCACGAGTTCTACCGCTCGGTGAACATCGGCCCGACCGCCGACCAGGCGAAGATCGTCTGGCTCAAAGCCTTCGGCCTGCTGCAGAACAAAACGGCATCGTGGCTGGTGAAGGACGTCAAGCTGACGCCGTTCCCGTGCATCACGCTCATGACCGGCGCGACGATCGAGGCGCGCTCGACAGCGCGCGACGGCCAGTACCTGCTGGGCCATTCGTTCGATCACGTCAACTGGGACGAGGCGGCTCTCGAGACGCGCTTCGAGCATGTGCGCGACAACGTGATCCGGATGCGTCTCGTCGATCGCAGCGGCATCCTCGACTACACGACGACAGGCCAGGGCCGCAACGAGTACGGGCGGTACTTCCTGCGCGGGCTCGAGGGCAAAGAGAAGATCCTCTACGCGCAGAGCGGCAGCTCGTTCGAGAACCCGAACATTCCGCGAGCTGACCTCGAGCGCAACGCCGCGCGCATGTCTGACGCGCTGCGCCAGCAGAACATCGAGGGCGGCATCATCGACGCTGGCGGCGACTTCTTCGATGCCGACGATCTCGCGACGGCGCGCACGACGTTCGTCGACGCGAATGGAACGCCGATCGAGGAGGACCTCGACGACGCGCTCCAAGTCCTCGCCGTCGACGAGGACAATATGTGCGCGTGGGCCGAGCTCTATCCGAGTCCGCTAGCGCCGGAACTGCCGTGGCGACTGCGGTTCCCCTCGCACCGGTACATCCACGCCTGGGACCTCGCGGACAAGAGCGACTGGACGGTCGG
This sequence comes from uncultured candidate division WPS-2 bacterium, assembly GCA_937927945.1. Lineage (GTDB taxonomy): Bacteria > Vulcanimicrobiota > Vulcanimicrobiia > Vulcanimicrobiales > Vulcanimicrobiaceae > Vulcanimicrobium. Next base: position 17,178 of record CALEYW010000024.1, read on the forward strand.
CACGACCTGGGATCTCTCGACAAAGCGCGCGACGATGGTCGAGTTCGAACGCTTCCACAAGCGCGGCTGGGAGTTCGTCTACTCGCGCATCCGCGATCGTCATCGGCGCTACCGCGGCAACACGTACCTCGATCTCACCGGCGTCGGCGATCCAGTCGGCGAGCAGCTCGGCGACATCGGCGCCGAGGGCATCATCTTCACCGGGCCCGCGAAAGACGCAATGCTTGAGCACTGGAAGATGCTGATCAACCTGCGCCAGGTACGATGGCCGACGATCCTCCCTTGGGTCGACGAGCACGGCTGGTACAAGCGGCCCGACAAAGGCTTGATCAAGGACTGCGTGATGAGCGGCGCGATCGCCGGCTGGTTCATGCGCAAGAGCATCGTCGGCCAGGCGCCGGCGTCCGCGTATCGCTGACTCCGGAGGAACCGATGGTCTTCGTCCTCGTCGCCGCGCGCCCGCTGCAAGTCCGCGATGCGCGCTACCGCCGCACGTTCACGCTGCAGCCGCGCGAGTACATCTTCGACCCCTATCTCGTCCGGCTGCTCATGCGCGCCGGCATCCGCATGCGAATCGTCTAGGGAGGCGCTATGAGCCAAGCTCTCGTCGGCGCCGCGGAGGCGATCTCGCCCGCGCTGCGCGAGGGCACGCTGCTCGATCCCAACGGCCGCCCGTTCCGCTACGATCGCCCCGCCGGCGCCACGCGCAGCATCGACGCGTACACGCCGGACGAAACGATCTACGCGATCGACGAGAAGGCGTCGCCGATCCTCAAGTTCTTCGAGGAGGCCGAGGCCGGCCGCGTCACCGTCGAGGCGCACCTGCTGCTCGAAGACGGCCGCACGACGCAACGCGTCGACCTCAGCGAGGCCGACGTCAAATCGGCAGTGCGCGAGAACCGACTCGGCGACGTCGCGAAGGGCGTGCAGCTGCGCGAACGAGCGAACGCGATCGCGGCGCTCGAAGACGGCGACGACGTCGAGGTCCTGCGCGAGGACGACCTCGGCGGCGACGACGGCAGTGGCGAGTTCCTGCCGCTGGGCAACGGCCCGTTCAACCAGCAGCTCTATCTGCACGACCAATGGGACATGCTCGCGAAGTCCTTCTGGGCCGCGACGCACGATCCGGTCGGCAAAGCCGGCCTTGAGATCATCGTCGACTTCGTGCTTGGGCGCGGCTTCACGGTCGTCGCCAAGGACCCGCTCGTCCAAGAAGAGTGGGACCGGTTCTGGAAGCTCAACCGCGGCAACGAGCGGATGCACACCTGGCTGCTCGACTGGTTCCGCGACGGCGAGAACTTCACGCGGTTCTTCCGCCAGCAGACGCGTCCGCCGCGCATCGCGATGCTCGAGCCCTCGACGATCCTCGAGATCATCACCGACCCCGAGAACATCGATGACGTCAAGCTCTACTGGCAGCAGTATCAGACGGCGTTCCAGATGTACACCTCGGGCGAAGCCGAGAGTTCGAAGTACATCATCCGACAGATTCCAGCGGAAGAAGTGCTGCACTCGAAGATCAACGCGTCGAGCTCAGAGAAGCGCGGCCGCTCAGACCTCTTCCCGGTGCTCGGCTGGCTGAAGCGGCTGCGCGACTACTACAACGCGGAGACACTCAAGGCGATCATCCAAGCCGCGTTCTCGTGGGACTTCACGATCAAGGGTTCGGGCGTCGACGTCGGCACGGTCAACGCGTACGCGAACGAGACGCCGCCGCCGGATCTGGCGAAGCCGGGCCAAGGCTTCTACCACAACGACGCGGTCGAAGTGAAGGCGCTGCAGGCCGACAAGGCCGCGACGAATACCGGCAGCATCGGCATCGGCGACGGACTCCTGGGCATCATCGCCATCGGCCTGAAGATCGCCAAGGACTACCTCGGCGTCACCTCGCGCGGTTCGCGCGCGACGGCGCTCGTCGCCGAGACGCCGGCGGTGAAGCACTTCGAGACGCGGCAGAAGGTCGTGCGGCACTGGGTCGAGCGGATGGCCGAGAAGGTCGTCGCGATCGCGATCGAAGAGAACCGGCTCCCGCGCACGGTCATTCGCGCAAGCGATGACGCGACGGTCAAGGCGATCATCGCCAAGCTGCGCGCCGGCGACATCGCCGCGGCCTTCAAGGCATTGGCCGCCATCGTTCGCGGCGGCGTCACCGTGCCGCTGGATCCGACCGTCGAGGTCAGCTTCCCGGACATCGTCAAGGCCGACCGCACCGCGACGATCGCCGACGTCGAGCGCGCCGAATCGAACCAGTACATCAGCAAGCGGCGCGCGCGCCAGATGGTCGCCAACTCGTTCGACCTCACCGACTTCGACCCCGACGAAGAGGCGGCGGAGATCGCCGAGGAGCCGCCCGGGACGATGATTGCGCGCACCGGCCAGCAGGTCGAGAAGGGCGCGCCGCGTTCGAGCGACCCGGCGTTCAACCCAAGCGAAGTCCCGAACCCCGCGGCGGCGGCGAGCTCGGCCGACGACAATCCGGCGGGCGCCGGTGCTGCAAAGATTCGCACGGACTTCCGCGCCGGTGAGCAGCGGAAGACGATCTCGTTCGTGATCGGAGACTAAAGGTGGCCTTTCGCAATCCAGGCGAGCCGGCGAGCCGGCCGTTCTGTTACCCCGCGCTGGCTGCGGCCCAGGTCGTCGGTGCCGGATCCACGCAAGCCGTCGGCCCGACGCTGATCACCATCATCGCGGCGAACAAGGGCGCGTCCGCGGCGAACCTCACCGTCACCGACAACAGCGGGGAGATCGGCTCGCTGCAGATCCCCGCAGGCGACACCGAGACGATCTTCTCCGAGCCGGGCATCACCTTCGTCGGGCAGCTGACGGTCACGCCGTCGGCGGCGCTTGACGTCACGGTGGTCGTGGTCTGACCTGATGCCCCTCCTCTCCACCGCCGTCGCCGCCACCACTCCGCAAGACTGGCTTGGCTCGAACTACCCCAAGCTCGCGGATGACTGCGATCGCGTCCCCGGCCTGGCCAACACGATCGCCGACATCATCGAGGCGATCGAGGAGCAGGCGAACCATTACGGGCTGGACCTCGCGACGTTTCGCCCAAGCGTCACGTTTGCTGCCGACGGCACCATCATCGTCGACCTCGGAGCACCGAACGCGTGAAGCCTTGGAAATGCCGCAACTGCTCCGAATGGAACACGAAGCTCAAGGGGCGCTGCGAGACGTGCGCAGCCAATCGGGAGCGCGTCGAGATGCGTTCGCGCCCGGAACTCGCCGCGCAGCAAGCTCGCGTCTGTGCCGCCGTGCCTGGGCTCGCTGCCGTGTTCGCTGAGATCGCGCGCGGGCTACGCACGTACGCCGCGGTGCACGGGATCGATGTCATCACGATCGATCCCCACACGATCGTCACGCCGGGCGGGCGAGTCATCGTGGAGATCAACCCGGCGAGTCCGTGATCTCAGCCGACGCGCCGTACGCCCCGCCGTTTCCGCCGTAGACGTCTATGCGCGATTCGGAGCCGTCGCTTCGCACGACGACGATCGCGAACGTCACGTCGCCGTCTAGGTCTGCGGCCGTCATGGCCCTGTCGCCATCCATCTCAATCCGCACTGACGCTGGGCTGATCCACTCGCGCACTACCTGCTTCGCCATGCGGCGCTATTCGACGACCGCTCTGGAGGTCCACTATGGCCGTTTCGCTCTCCAGCATGGCCGCCGTGCTGCGCCCCAGCGGCGCACACCGCAAGAAGAAAAAGGCCGCGAAGGCAAGCGAGGCCGCGGCACAGCTGCGCGAGTGGCTGCCGATCGCGCCGAAGGGCTCGTGGGAGCGCGTCAGCGAGCTTGTCTCGAACGCCGCGCGCCGGTGCGCAGACTTCGGCGGCAACAGCGAACAGCCGTGCTGGTTCATCTCGATCTGGGCCAGCTACCCCGAGAAGAACGCCGTCGTCATCGCCAACACGGACAGCGGCAAGCTCTGGCTCGCGCGCTACGAGATCGACGACGAAGACGGCGAGACCGTCACGTTCCCGGTCGTGAAGAACGCGCAGTCCAGCGTGACCGTGACCGAGGCGCTCAAGAAGATTCGCGAGAGCCGCCGCGGCACGACGCGTGTTCGCGAAGGCGCGGCTCCCGTAGCGCGACTCAAGGAGTCCGTCAAGTTCGACGTCCGGATCCGCGAGGTCAAGGCGGACGAGAACGGCGCGAGCGCGACGTGCGTCATGCTCGAGGAAGGCCCCGGCAACGCGGTCGACGGGCACTACTACACCGCCGACTGCTTCGAGTCGGCCGCCGCGGTGTTCGAAGGCGCGAAGTCCTTCGCCGATCACGCGGACGAGATCGAGGAGCGTATCCAACCCGGCCGGTCGATTCGCGACATGATCGGCTGGTGGTCCGACGTGCACGTCGAGGAGGCGGCCGACGGCCACAAGCTCCTCATCGGCACGTACAACATCGAGAGCGGCAACGCGTTCGCGCTCAACAAGATGCGTGAGGCGAAACGCTACGCCACGCGCTATGCAGATCAGCCCGAGAAGCAGTACGTCGGCTTTTCGATCAGTGCAGGCGGCATCTCCGAATCGCGCGAGATCGCCGGCAAGACGTACAACGCAGTACTCCGCATCACGGAGGCCGGCAGCACCGATATGGTGACCGCCGCCGGCGCCGGCGGCAAGATGCTCAGCCTACAGGAGGCACAACGCATGGCCAAAACGGCACAGACCGGCGCGCGTCAAACCGCCCAGCTCGCCGAGATCGATCCCAAGAAGTTCGCCGCCGACGTCCTTTCGGAAGCCGGTATTACGCTCGACGACGAGGACATGGAATCGTTCGTCGGTGCGCTGGGCGACAAGCTCAAGAAGAAACCCGCCGACGCGAACGCCGATCCGGCCGATGAAGCCGCGGCGGACGACGAAGACGACATCGCGGGCGACGACGTCGACGACGTCGACGACGACGGCGGTGATGACGCCGACGACATCAACGACGTGCTCGACGACAAGCGCCCCGTCGAAGGCAAGCGCAACGAAAGCGCCCGCCGCACCGCGACCAGCGGCACCCGCGTTCGCGAGAGCGGTCGCTCCGGCGGCAGCGAGGCAACGAAACTGCGCGAGCAGCTCGACGCCGCGAACGCCGAGAACGCCAAGCTCAAGGAGCGCCAGAAGTTCCAAGAGACCAAGGCGCTGGCGCGCCGCATCGTCCGCGAGCTGAAGGTCCCCGTGACCGCTCAGCCGTGGGTGCTCGGCGAGCTGCTCGACGTCTCCGGCGGCGAGAAGGCGATGCGCGAACGCGCGACCGCCCTGCTCGACGGCGTCATCCGCCCGCTGCACGGCGACGGCGTAGCGGGCGTTCCCGCCCGTGCGCGCGAGTCGGCGAGCACCGGACTCCTCAACGTCTCCGGCATCGCCGAGTAAGGACGGAAAAACATGGCTACCACCAGCCAGAATACCCAGACGCGCCATCAGCTCGGCTTCATCCGCAGCGCGATCGACGCGACGGTCAACGCGGGAGCGATCAACGCCGGCGACCTGGTCTACTCGACCGGCAGCGGCGTCGCGAGCCTCGGCTCCGGCCTCGTCCTCAACGCGGCCCTCGTCGCGCTGATCGGCAAGGTCCTCGGCGTCTCGAAGGACCAGAACCCGCTCAAGGGCGGCATCTCCAACCCGCTGCTCGACGTCGGCATCTACCAGACCGGCGAGTTCGCGATGGGCACGACCGCGGCCGACACGTACACGCATCTCGCGCCGGTCACGGTCGGCGCCGATGCGCAGACGATCACGCTCGCGCCGGTTCCCGCCGCGCCGGGCGCGCAGGCCGTCGCATCGGGCGCCGGCGGAACCTGGACGGCCGCCGCGCACAGCGTGCAGTTCGTCTACCAGACCGCGCTCGGTGAAACGACCGCGGGGCCGGCAACGGTCGTCACGCCCGCGGCGGGCAACAACATCGTCGTCACGCTGACCGCGGCGCCGCCTTCGTGGGCGAGCCAGGTCAACATCTACGTCGACGGCGTCTACGCCGGATCGGCACCGAGCACGGCGGCGGTGACGCTGGCCGGCCCGCTCACCGGCATCGCGTCGACCAAGCAGCTGCCGGTGCTGCACGCCCTCGCGATCGGCTACGCCTACATGCCGCTCTCCATCTCGACGCCGGGCGGCCAAACCGCTTCGGTCGCCGGCGGTGCGGGCGTCTCGATCGGCGTGCGCCTCAACGTCGCCGCCTCCAAAATCGACGGCCTGATCTAGGGCCAGGAAGTACAGGTACAGATCATGTCCGTCACCATCGAAGAGAGCGGCGCGGGAAGCGACGCCCTGGTCCAGCGCGTGCTCGAGCGCCTCTCCGGCGCCGTCTCGCGCGTCAAGGAAGTCGGCCGGTTCCGCGGCCGCACCTTCAAGCAGCTCAACGAGTCGGGACTCAAAGAGCAGCGCAAGAAGATCATGGAAGAGCATCGCATCGATCCCGAAAAGGTGATCGAAGAGAGCGATCATCCGAAGTTCTCGTGGAGCACGTTCAACGAGAACCTGCGCCGCAAGGGCAAGTTCTCCGAAGCGCAGACCTCCTCGGCGAACTCCGCCGTGCTGCGGTACGGGATCACGAAGCTCGCCGGCGAGGGCTACGAGCTCGAGCCGTCGGTCTACGAGAACGAGATCGCCGAAGTCGTTCCCTCGAAGGGCTTCGAGAACTACTACGCGCCGTATTTCCGGCCCGGCCGCGGCGGCCCGGTCGAACGCGGTGAAGCGTACCCGGCCGTGAAGATGAGCGGTCTCGACGTCACGATCCGCAACTACAAGTTCGGCGCCGTGCTCGAGATCGAAGAAGAGCTGATCGACGACGATCAGACCGGCCAGATCATGCAGCAAGGGACGCAGATCGGCGAGAGCCTCAGCTTCGAGGTCGACATGTTCGGCTTCGGGCAGATGATCGCGACGAACTGGGCGTCGGTCGGCAACTCGAATGCCGGCGGCGGCGCGCTGCTCACGCCGATCGTCCAGACGGCCCACCAGAAGCTCCGCAAGGTCCGCGACGGCAACGGCAACCTCATCGTCGTGCGGCCGGACACGCTGCTCGTCGACTCGGACGAGGAGATCGCGGCGCGGCAGATCCTCGAATCGATCGGCACCGCGAACAACCCCGGCAACGCGCCGGCCGCGGGATCGCTCGTCTACTTCGGGACCAGCAACCCGCTGCGCGGGCTCTACAAGCTCGTCGCAACGCCGTGGCTCTCGGAGTCGCAGCGCTCGGCGGCCAACGCGAACGGCATGGGCCTCGACGGCGTGACGCCGCCGAAGTTCCTGCTCCGGGCGAAGCGCCGCATCATCCTGCAGACGCGTAAGCCGCTGCAGGTCGTCCAGGAGGCTCCGAACTCCGGTGAGGGCTTCCGCACCGACACGATCAACTTCAAGGGCAAGATGCGCTTCGGCGCGGGCACGGTCGATCCGCGCTACGCGTTCCAGATCAACTAGCCCCCAGCTGATCACCAACCGCCGGCGCGCTCATGCGCGTCGGCTCATCGCGCTGCGCTCTGGTGGAGTCGACTCCGATCGGGTCGACTGTGGGTTCGAGTCCCGTCGCGCGCGACATTGATCACCGTCCAGGAGATCCGCATGCCGAAGACCCCGACCGGCGCCCCGGCGCAGCCGCGACGCTACGACGACGTCGTCGCCCAGGCGGCCGCGGCGACGCCCGTCACGGCGCCTACGACCAGCAACCAGCCCGCCGGCACCGTGCGCGACGGCGGCGTGAAGTCGGCGTCGTTCTCAACCGATGCGCGCGAGGATGACCCCGGCGACCGCGACCGCACGGCGCGCAAGCCTGCGGCGAAGGACCTAATCTCGCGCCGCCTCGAGATGGCCGGCTCGTTCTCGATGGGCGACCGGTTCGAGTGGTGCCGCGACGTCTACAACCATCGCATGCCGTTCTCGCGCCGGTACAGCGAGTGCGATGTTCTCGTCGACCTCTTCAGCTCGGACACCGCGGGCGTGCGCGACGAGGTTGCGCGCAAGCGCGCCACGATCGCCGAGCACAACGCGCTGGCGAAGGCCGCGCTCGAGCAGCTGCTCGAGGAATCGAAGGACGACGCCGCGTTCGAAGCCGGGATGACGTTCTTGCGCCAGAGGGGCGACGTCCCGTTCGGCTACGTCCCGATGATCGGGCTCCCCGCGGATCTCGACCTTGCCGCCCTGAAGTCCGGCGCCGTTCTCGATCTCCCGCCGCCGCCACGCGGCGCGCAACCGGATGAGGTCACCGGCCAGATCGGCGTCGGCGTCCGGTGAGCGTAGCGCTGAGCGACGTGCGGTTCCAGATCCAGGACCAGCCGCGCACGCTCGGCGCGGCCCCGGAGTCCCCGCGGGCCCTGGGAACGGCTGACGGCACGACGACGGTCTTCTACCTGCCGCTCGGGCCGTGGCTGCAATACGTCGCCGCGAGCGCCCAGCTCTACGCGACGCCGATCGGTGGCTCTCCGGTCGGGATCGCATCGTCCGGCTTCGCCATCACGCAGCAGGGCGTCGTTACGTTCACGCTGGCGCCCGGCGCGGGTGGGTCGCCGATCGCGAGCGGCTCGGTGATCGGCGCCGCGTTCCAGGCGACGGGGTTCTCGGACAACGACCTCGGCAACGTCTTGAACGCGAACCTCGCGAAGTACGGCGCCGACGATCTCGTCCTCAAGGGCTGCCAGCTCGACATCATCAACGTGCTGCTCGCCAACACCGAGCGGCTCGCGCAGATCCGCGAGGCCGAATACGACAAGAACCCCGGCGCCGTCATCGCGGCGCTCGTGAAGCTCAAGGGCGAGCTCCGGCTCGACATCCAGAACACGGCGCGGCCGAACCGCGCGCAGCCGGTCCTGGCGTTCGGAACGATCAAGCCCGACCGCCGGTACCAGCCGAGCCGATGAGAGTCGACCTCGACGGCTTCGACGACGTCGCCGAAGCGCGTGACGCGGCGACGCGGTTCCTGCGCGAGACCGCTCCCCCAAAAGGACGCGGCCCGCTGGCCATGTACGATTCGTACGCCGGCACGAGCGGGCCGTCAAGCGCGAGGCTCGGACGCTTGCGCGAGCGCTTCTCCGCGTTCGCGAGGCGATGGAGCGGAAGTTCTGGCGCACCTCGGGGCTCGGACGCTTCCGCGAAGAGGCGAATCCCAGGGAGCTAACGCCGCTCTTGCTCGCGCGCATCGAGCATGCGATCTACGAGCTCGACGCCGAGCCTTACGCCGAGGCGATCTACGACGCGACGGAGATTCTCGTCGAAGCCGGCTGGACGAACGCCCGCGAGCTGCTCGACCTCAAAGCGGGGTTCGACGTCGTTCCGGAGCATGCGCTGGCGGCGCTGCGCGGCGATGCGAAGCGGTTCTCGTTCCTGGTCATCCAGCGCGAGAAGGACGCCCTCGCTGCGGTGCTCGATCAGGCGCTGCGCGACGGCGATGGGGCGCGCGAGGTGGCCGCCTCGATCCGCGATGCGTTCGCCGAGGGCTTCCACGTCGACCCCGGCGGCGACGTCTTGCGCACGACCGGCAAGGGTCGCGTCATCGGCGCTGATGTCTGGTCGAAGATGGTCGCGCGCACCGAACTCTCGCGCGCGAGCAATACTGGCGCGATGCTGCTATATCAGGACGCTGGAGTCGAGAAGGTTCGGTGGTCGGCCTCCAACGGAACGAACACCTGCGCCGAGTGCGAAGACGCGGACGACGAGGTTGTCGCGCTTGGCGAAAACTTCCCATTCGTCGACGTCGATCAGCCTCCGGCGCACCCTGGCTGCATTTGCGGATTGGTCTCCGCCGACGACTTCACCGGTCGCAGCACAGCCGACCAAGAGCTGCGAGATCGCGCCTCCCGCGGCGGCTACAGCGCCGACGAATATGAGGCCCGGTTCGGCCAGAAGCACCCGATCGACGCGAAGGGGGACTGATGCTTCGTCCCGCCACCTGGCAGCTGACGCGCACCCGCAAAGTCAATCCCGTCGGCACTGGCCAGCCGACGTTCCCGCGCTACGTCGTCGGGACGTGGGCCGGGTCGTGGTCGCCGGCGACGGCGGTCATTCGCGAGCTCGCCGCGGGCGCGCCGATCGTCGACATCGACATGTACGGCTTTCTCCCGGCTGACGCCGGCGCCGTGATCTTCGAGGGCGACGTTCTGCTCTGGATGGAGAAGGCGACGCGCTGGGAAGTCGCGCGCGTCGGCGCGTTTCCGAGCCGCACCGTCGTGATGCTGCGCCGCGCAACCGAGAAGAAGGTCACCGGTGGCTGACGAGATCGAAGGCATGACCGCGCTGCGCACCGAGCTGAATCGATTGAAGGGCGCCGTCGAAGATCCGAAGCCCGCGCTCCAGCACGTCGGTGTGATCGCGCTGGACTCGTTCAAGGAGCACATCGAACTCGGCGGGCCCGGCTGGGCGCCGAACAAGACCGGCACACCGCTGCTGCGCAAGACCGGACGCCTCTTCAACTCGTTCACGGCGAACAGCGCCGACGACATCTTTCGCTTGGGCGATCACGACGTCGAGGTCGGCACCAACGTCGAGTACGCGCGGCCGCTGCAGGACGGCTCGCGTGGACGACCAGCAAAGGGCCGCGAGGGCAAGCTCGCCGCGATGCTCGGCGGTGCGGGATTCTTCCGGCACGAGGGCGCGCTCGTTGGCGGAATGCCGGCGCGCGTCTTCGTCGACATCGACGAGAAAACCGCGACGCTGATCCGTTCGGCGTTCGCCGACTACGTGATGGGAGTGACCCGTGGCAATCACTAGCGACTCCGGAGTCGTGGCGATCTGGAACAAGATCGTCGCCGTGCTTCAGGGCGAGATGAACGTCGGTCCGACCGGACCCGGTAGCGGATCGAACACGACCGGGCGGTTGCAGAGCCTGCAGTACGTTCACAAAACGATTCACCTCTGGTCGGACGAGCTGCCTGCGGTCGGCGTGCAGCTGATCGAGGAAGATCCGGAGCCCTACGGCCAGCGCAAGCAGTTGGTGACCATCGAGTTTCGCATCGTAGTCGCGGCGAAAGCGGCGGTCGACAGCAACGGTAACATCACCCTCGACGACGCCTTCTCCAAGCTGATGCAGCTGATCGAGGACGGGAATGGCAACGGCGTCATGGCTGTGCTGCGGGACCCCGCGAACTTCAGCCTCGGCGGCCTGGCGATGGAGACGTACTCGCGCGGCAAGAACAAGTACGATTGGGACGTCGACAAAGCCGTCGGCGCGACCGACGCGCGTGCATACGCGTACATCCCGTATTTCGCCAAGGCGATCGTCAGCTACTAAGGAGCCCCGATGAAATCCATCATCATGTCCCCCGACGCCCACCTCGCCGAAGCCGAAGTCGAAGGAATCGTCTTCGTACGCGGCGTCGCGCAGCCGGTCGCCGACGACGCCAAGGCCGAGGTGATCCTGCGTCACCCCTGGTTCGACGAAGCGCCGCCCGAGAAGGCCGCCGAGCCCGTGAAGCCGCTGATCGCCGCGCCGATCGCCGCGCCGCCGGTCGTCATCGCGCCCGATAAGTAACGCCCGACTCGCCCGCGGGTAGCGGGCCAACCTCGCATCACAGGCCGTCTGCTCGCAGGCGGCTTGCTCTTTTCTGGAGGGGCCCATGCCCAACGTCATCGTCGCTCATCAAACCACCGTCATGGCGCAAAAGGAAATCACGTTCGGGGTGTACGCACTCCCGACGATCGCGCCGGGCTTCAGCGCCTTCACGGTCGACTGGAAGTACACGAACATCCAGCGCCCGAATGGCAAAAAGCGCCCGGGTCAGTCGCCGTTCCCAGGCGGACAGTTCGACGTCGCCGGAAACTTCGATCCGAATCCGGATCCCGACACGCTCATGCCCTTCATCGCCGGTGCGATGGGCGCGCAGACCGCGCCGACGGCCGCGCCCTACTTCACCTCAGCGCTGACGGGCGCCACGGTCGCGGGCGCCGGCACGGTCATTGCCGTCACGGCCGGCACCGGTTCGCGGTTCCTGGTCGGCGACTCCGTGATCGTCGGCGCCGGCACCGCCAACGTCGAGACCGTTGTCGTCACGGCGAACGCGGCAAACTCGTTCACCGCGACGACGACCAAGACGCACGCCCTGGCCGACACAGCGCAGGCGCTCTCGACGACCGCGTTCGTCTCGACCGCCAGCTTCGGCACGAACCTGCCGAGCTACACGCTGGAGTACCAGCGCGGCTTCGACACCTGGGACTTCCTTGGCTGCACCTTCAACTCGATGAAGCTCAGCACGGCCCCGGGACAGCTGCTCACGTGCTCGATCGGCGTCGTCGGTCAGACCGCGCAACTCCAGGCCTCACCTGCGACGCCCGCGTACTCGACGCAAGACCCGCTCGCGTTCGAGGCAACGCTGCCGGCCACGGCGCTCCCGGCGCTGCAGGGCGTGCTCTTCAACGGCGCTGCGCTCCCCGCCGGCACGATCCTCAAGAAGTGGGACGTGAACCTCGCCAACGGCGTCGAAACCACCCTACGCGGCGTCGGCTCGAACCTCGTTCAGGGCTTCCCGGTCGGCCAGCGCAAGGCGACGATCTCGGCGACGTTCTCGTTCGCCGACGCGTCGGTCTACAAGGCCGCTCTCGGTTCGCCCACCGCGACGGGGCCGCAAAGCCTGCGCGCGCCGGTCGCGCTGCAGATCCCGATCGCCTCGACGTCCTTCGCCGATGCGACGACCGGCCGCAAAGTGCCGTACTCGATCACCGTTGTGACGCCGAACCTCTACCCGACCTCGAGCCCGGTTCCCGGCAAGCAATACGGATCGCTCGAGCAGACGTTCACCGGGGACGCGGCGGAGACTGCGGGGCAGGGGAACGACTTGACGATCATTTTGGTTTCCGCGACCGCGAGTGCATATTAGATGACGGCCGACGAACGCAAAGCGCGTCGCGATGCGCGCGCAGCCCAAACCGCCGTCTGCGACGAGTGCAAGCTCACCGGCGCGCATGCCGAGGGGTGCTCGAAGCGGCCGCCGGCGCCGCGGAACCTCGACGATCCGGCGACGCAGGAGGCGATCCTCGAGCCCGTTCCGGAGCCGCTGACGATCGGTGGCGAGGAAGCCAAGCTCTTCGCCCTGCCGTCGAAACTCGCGCGGAAGTTCGTCGCGGTCGTCACGCGCGTCATTAACGCAACCGCGACGCGCGGAGAGATGGGCGCAATGTCGGTTCGCCTAACGAACGCGATCGAAGGCGACGACGATCTTTGCCGCGAGTTCTACTGGTACGTCGCGCGTTCGGAGCACCGCTCCGGCGAAGTCGTCGAGAACGATGCGCTAATCGCGCGGGCCGCGTGGTTCGACGAGAACGCTTCCTTCGTCGAAGCGGCTGCGGCGTTCGACCGCCTTTGCACGCTCAATCACATCGACGAGGTGTTCGGCCGCCCAAAATCGCCGAGTACGTCGGGGATGCCGACGAGTTAAGGCCAACGTATTGGGAAGTACTCAACGTCGTTGCGCGCCTGCTCAGGTGCGAAGCGACTGACGTCGAGTCGACCAAGACGCTCGACCACATTCACCTGCTGTTCCATTGGGAGCAGCGCGCCATCGCGCGACAACGCCGCGTCGACGAGGCGGCGGTTGTCGGCGCGATCGACCGAGTATTCGGCAGCAAGTAGCAGACGGACGGGAGGCTCGCGATGCCGGACAACGAGCTGACCGTTCGGGTCACTGCGGACACGGGCAACGCAGCGACGTCGATCGGTGATCTCGACGCGCGCCTCGTGCGGCTCGAACAGGCGTTCAACGCAGCGACTGCGGCAACGAAGGTTCACGGCGAGACTCATGTCGCAACGGCTGCCGCCGTTAAAAGCGACACGGGCGCTATCGGAGCGTTAGCGGCTGGCCTGCGCGAGATCGAAGGACACTCAATCGTCGCGGCACGCGCGCTGCAGGTTTTCCACCTCGAAGCCGAAGCGGGAGCCGTCAAGGTCGGCGCGCTTGCCGAAGTGCTCGAAGGGCTGGGAAAGGCGGCACTGCCGCTGCTCGCGATCGGCGCCGCGATCGCCGTCGTCACCGTTGGGTTCGCCTTCCTCAAGGACTCCGTAAAAGAAGCCTCTGAGATGCAGACGCAGATGCGTCGCATCTCGACCGCCGTCGAGGACAACGGCGAGTCGTGGGACCATGCGCGCGAAAAGGTCGAAGCGTTTCTCTCGAGCGAGGCACGTTTCACCGGTTTCTCGCAAGGCGAACTGCGCAGCGCCTTCAACACGATCATCGAGGCCGGGCACTCGACGGCGGACGCTTACCAGATCATGACCGTCGCCGAGGACACGGCGCGGGCGCGTGGCATGGACGTCGAGGAGGTCACGCAGCGGATCATCCAGGCGGAGGCTGGGCGCGCGCTTGGGCTCGCACAACTCGACCCGCGCCTCAAGGACGCGATCAAGAATCACGCCGACCTCGACACGATCCTGACGCAACTCGCGAACGACATGCGCGGCCAGGCCGAGGGTGCGACCAACGACTTCGGCACGTCGGTTGGTCGACTGAACGTCGCGTGGGGCGAGTTCAAAGAGGACGTCGGGACTTGGCTGCTGCCGTGGCTGACCGACGTCGTGAAAGACCTCACACACCTGGTCGACACCTTGCACAACGTCACAACGGCGATCGGTGACGCTACGGGTGCCGGCGATCGGGCAAAGGCGTACAAAGACGCGCAGCGCGGCGTCCTGACCCAGGACGACTTCACCAGCAACCTGCCGCTTCATGACGGCTACGACGTGTTTGGGCCCCTCGGTTGGACCACGCGGGCCATAGTGAACCTTGGCGGCGCCGACCACAAGGCGCACGCCAACGAGAATCAAGCCCGATACATTGCGGAGCAACGGCGCAAGTCGATCCACGCTCATGGCATCCACCTAGATCGCGATCCGACCGTCGGAAACTCCAAGGGCGGCGGTAGTGAGTTTGATCCATCCTACACCGATGCCAAAGTTAAATCTGACGATCGCACCGTTAAGAGCCAGCACGTCCTCGATGCAGCGTTAAAGAGCCGCAAGGACGCGGAGCGCGACGCCGCCGAGGCCGTGAAGCTCGCCGTCACTGCGCAGGACGAGTACAACGCCAAGCTCGCCGAAGCGAAGCTCAAGACCGACGACGCCGTGAAGAGCGTCGCCGACCTCACGCATCAGCGTACGGCGGAAGAGAACGAGATTCGTTCGCTCACCGCTGCGCAGACGGCGCAGAAGGTCGCGCTCGACCAGGCATCGGCGGCGCAGCATGCCTTTGGCGAAGCACATAAGGGCAGCGCGCTCTCGAAGGGTGAGACGGCGGAATGGCGCGATCTCTCGCGCAACGTTACGGAGACGAAGAAGGCGTACGACGCGACGACATCGACGCTGCGTACCGTCACCAACGAGTACCACAAGAACGGCGAGGCCATCCGCCAGGCGAAGGTGGACACGCAGGCGCTCGCGGCGTTCGAGGCTGACTTCGAGCGTCAGAAACAAGCTGACGCCGTAAAGAACTCCGATCTCGTCACCTCCGCATACGGCACGTACAAACAGGGCGCCGAGGCCGAAGCAAAATACTGGCAGGACAAGGTGGCCGCGGCGGTCCGCGGCGGCGCTGCCATGACGAAGGAGTACATCGCGGCGCAGGACGCGCAAACAGCGATCGAAGTACGCGGCATCCAGCAGCGCCGCGATCTGCAGATTCAGCAGATCGATATCCGCGACCAAGAAGCGATGTACGCAAAGTCGCTCTCGGAGCAGGTCGCATATCTACAAGAGCGCCTCGCGTACCTGAAGCAGTTCGGCGAACAGTATGCCGGACAAGAGTTCGCGATTCAGCAGAAGATCGCGACACTGCAAGAGCAGGAATACCAGAAGCGCATCGACGACGCGAAGGCGGCGCTCGACAAAATCCAAGCCTACGAGACGTCGTTCATCGACAACGTGCTGCTCAAGCACCTCTCGCTGCGCGATGCGTTCAAGTCGGTCTTCAACGGCATTCTTGCGGACTACCTGAAAACGCTCGAACAAATGGCGCTCGCGCCTGATGGAATTCTCGGAAAGTCGAATCCGGCACTCCTCAAGATGTTCGGGATGGACGGCGGCGCGACGGCCGATCCGGTGGCCGCCGCGCGCAACGCAGCCGAGACGAAGGCGACTGCGATCACCACGGCGCGCACGGCTGTTGAAGATCGGGCCACGCAGGCGACGACCGGCGCAGCGACGGCGCTCGATAGACTCACGACGGCAGCGCAGCACGCCGCATCGGCAGTCGGCTCGGGTCACGGTGGTGGTGGCGGCGGCCTCGACTCCATCTTCGGCGCGTTCAACGCATCGACCGGAAGCGGCGTCAACGTCTCGCCGGGCGCGATCGCCGCCGGCAACGCCACGGGCCCGAGCTTCGACCCGCTCGCCGGGTTCAACATGGGCAACCTCACCCCGGCCGACGTCAACGTCTCGAGCGTTGGTGGCACCGCGATCCCCGGAGGCGCGGCGCTGCCCACCGACACGAAGTCCATCGGCGGATCAACCTCGGCCGCGAAAGCCTTCGGCGGCGCGATGCAGGGCCTGATGATCGCGCAGATGGTCAACGGCATCACCGGCGGCAACTCCACCTGGGGCAGCGTCGGCGGCGCAGTCGGCGGCGCGTTCTTCGGCCCCGTCGGCGCAGCTGTCGGCGCGGCCATCGGCGGCCAATTCGGCCCGCATTGGGGTCCCGCATCGAACTACCCTGATCGCGCGCCCGACGGCGGTGCATCGTACGGCCAATTCGGCGCCGACTGGCAAGGCTCCAACGGCTTCGGCAGCAACGGCACCAATTACAACGCCCAGGCGCAGTACAACTACTCGATGGGCGGCCAGGGCCTCGACAAGACGATGGAGCAGTGGGCGAACTCCGCCGCTGCGACTACGGATTCGCAGAAGGCGCTGCAGAAGCAGATCATCGCGCTCGAAGGCGGCAACCCGAACGCTGACCTCGGCGTCAAAAACCTGCACAACGGCGTCTGGACGCTCGACAACGGCTCGACGATCAGCGTCGCCGACGCACAGGCCATGGCGGCAGCGTATCAAGCAAACGTCGGGACGAACCCGATGGCGAGCTCGGTCTTCCAGCTCACCCGCACGATGCCGGACATGAACATCGGCCACCTCTCGCCCAACGGCACGTACGTGCAGACGCCGATCAACGTGACGCCGACGACGCCGACCGGAGGCGCTCCCGGAAGCGGCAGCTCGTGGTCGCCACCGGGTAGCTCCGGAGATCCGTCCGCGTCGCGATACACCATCAACGGGCCGCTCGTGCAGATTCAGGGCAGCGCGCTGGGAACGCCCGAGCAGCTCGCCGCTACGATCGCGCCGGCCGTCTCGAAGGCGTTCCGCCAGATCGACGACGGGATGCAGCCAGGGTCGCCGCGGTCCTGGGGCAACGCGACGCGCTCGCGCGTCTAATCGACCGCCAGCCACATCACTGAAAGCCGCTCCCCAACCGGGCGGCTTTCGCTTTTCCATAGGAGACGCGGATGATTCCAGCCTTTCGCATCTCCGTGTGGAAGCCGGACATGTCGTCGTGCATCGTGAGCGACGTCGCGTACACGGACTGCATGGGCGGGAGCGTTACGTGCGAAGACACGCCCGGCGGCTGCAACTCAGGTCAGATCGTCCTCGGCCTGCGCTACGAAGACGTCTACGCGCGCGGCTACTGGACGGCGCCGAACATCGTCGAGATCAGCACGGCTGACGACCAGCTGCAGCACCCGATCGCGACGAGCGGCTTCACCGCGGGCGAGATCGCCGCGGGTGCCGTCGCGAAGATCTACGTCACCTCGACCCTGCCCTACGATCCTGCGCAAGGCGAGGACACCCAGCAGCTCTACATCGACGACGGCGTTCACCTCACGATGGGCCTGCCCGTCGTCAACGTCGCCACCGACGCCACCGGGCCGTACTGCGCGGTCAAGGCGCCGCTCACGATGCCCGGCAACCCCACGACGATCTTCGCCTACGGCGTCGGGGCCTTCATCGGCCGCCGTCGCTACGCGGGCGTGATCAAGCTGCGGAATAGGCCCAATCAGAAGATCCCCAAGGCGACCATCACGCTGGGCCCGCTCTCGGATGCCTTCTACGAGGCGTACGGCGGCTACACAGTCGGCGCGGCGCTCAACGTCGACGTCACGACGGCGATCTACGCGTTCATTTCGCGCACAGACTTTACGACGAGCCACTATCCGCACCTCACGATCTCAGCCGCGAACTTCGCAACGCCGACGGGCTCGACGTTCTCGGGCAACCGCCAGAACGCCAGCGTCGCGGACATGGTGAACGACGCGATCAAGGCGATCTCCAGCGGCGACCTCTGGTTCGTACGCGTCGGCCACGACCGCGCGCCGCGGCTGATCAATCTGTATACCTCGGCGACGAACACGTATACGTTCAGCGTCTCGCTCGCCCAGGGCTCGACGACGTTCGAGCCGCTCAACGTCGTCTTCGACGATCAGGACTACTCGCAGGCGTACAACTCGATCCTGGTCATGGGTGGGACGAATCCCGCGACGCAGCAGCCGTACTCAGCGATCGTGCAGGATGCGACGGCGATCTCGCTCGCTGGACGGCAGCTCGACGGCGCGCCGGTCACCAACACCTCGCTGATGTCGGATACCGCGTGCGCGACGTATGCGTCCGGACTGCTCAAGCAGTTCTCGATCGGCCGCAGCAAGGGCTCGTTCCGCGTCCACACGCGCAATGACATCGCGCCGGACCAGGCCCCGCAGGGCCTTGCGAACGGCGACGTCGTGCGCGGCGTGCAGTGCGTCATCGTCACGGGCTTCGACGGCGGCGCGCCCAACGAATTCGGGCTCGCATCTTCGATCGTCTCGACGATCGACATCAACATGGGCGAGCGGTATCAGGACGTCGCGTTCGCCGCCGTCGAGCCCGACTGGACCGCCACGATGGAAGAGGCGGACAACGCGATCGCGAGCTCGCTGCACGCGAACACCGGGACCGGCGCCTCGATCAACTCGTACTGCGTCTCCCCGGGCGCGCTCTCGCCGACGATCTTCAGCGACTCCCTCGTCGTCGGGACGCCTGCGTTCCTCGCTCTTTTCTC
Organism: uncultured candidate division WPS-2 bacterium; assembly: GCA_937927945.1. Taxonomy (GTDB): domain Bacteria; phylum Vulcanimicrobiota; class Vulcanimicrobiia; order Vulcanimicrobiales; family Vulcanimicrobiaceae; genus Vulcanimicrobium. The sequence continues at coordinate 36,163 of CALEYW010000024.1, forward strand.
GCAGGGCTCTGCGGTGGTCGCGATCGCGGCGAACGCGAGCGCGTTCACGCTGCCTGCGGGCACGACGAGTTGGGTGTGGCTCACCACGGGCGGGACCTGGACGATCCAGCAGGTTCCGACGAGCGTCGCCGGAGCGATCCCGTACGGCTACTTCACGACCTCCACGCTTCCGCCGGACCTGACCACGGAATCCGGGATCGACATCACGACGGAATCCGGCGTTCGGCTCACCTCGGAGACGGCCGGCGTGATCGGGTTCACCCCGCTGGCGTCGATCGGCGTCATGCAGGTCGGCGTCGGAAATGTCAATTTCGGCAATCACCCGACACCGACCATCAGCACGTCGAGCCTCGCGGCTGGCTTCACCGACAACTCCGTGCACGCGCAGATCAATGCGTCTGCGACGGCGACGAACTGCACGACCGATGCGACCGTGACGGGCCTCGCGTTCTACTACGCCCTGCACGGCTCGACGGACCCCAACAAGTTCAAGCCGGTCGGCGAAGCCACGATCGCGCAGGGCAATGGCGCGACGCAGACGCTGCAGCTCGGCTTCGAGATCGGCGCCGGGCAGAACGTCGACGTCTACGTCGGCTTCGTCGGGATCGGCTCGGCCGACTACGGCCCGCTCGTGCAGATTGGCTCGCCCGCACAGATCGCGAGCGGCTTCATGCCCGCCTCGCTCGTCGTCACCGCTCCCTACATGGCGTCGAGCGCCGTTACGCCGGTATTCTCCGCGCATAACCTCGCAACGCCGCAGGTGACTTCAACCGGACTCACTTGCCGCATCACGGCCACCTGCACGATCAGCAATCAGCCCACGGATGGAACCCTCGCGAAGCTCGTGTGGTGGGTGCGACGCAGCGGCGATCCGACGTGGTCGTTCGAAGGGCGCTCGCCTGTTCCCGGCGTGGCGAACGGCACGTTGCCGACCGCCTCGCAAGCGTACACGTACGACTACACCGACTTGACGAACGGCGTGACCTACGAGTTCGGGGTCAGCTTCGAGTCGATCGCGACGACCGAAGGCGCGATCGCCTCGCTCGGCACGCAGACCGCGACGATCGTCTCGCTCGGCAACACGCATTTCACCGCTATGCCGTCGGCGATCGTCAGCGCCGGGCCAACGGTTTCGGCGGCGTCGCTCGGCACGCAGCGCGGCGGCAGCGGCGTTGCGATGCAAGACCTGAGCATCACGGTCAGCGACACGCTAGGCGGCTGGTTCGCCGGCGCCGTGCTCGTCCTGCGCAAGGCCGTTACCCACGAGCTCGTGGGCTTGCCGGTTCCGCTTCCGGGATCAGGCCCGACGTGGTCCGCTACCGTCGCGATCCCCGCCGGGCTCACGGTCGACGTCGGGATTCAGTATCTCGGCAACGCGTCGGACACCAGCGCCATTGTGTACCCGGCGACGCCCCCGGTGTCGCTCTCAGGCGCCATCGCGACCAATATCGGCGTCGGGTATTTCAAGAGGGCGCCAGTCGCGCCGCCGAGCGTTTCCGGTGCGTCGTACGTCTTCACGGACTCCGCGAACGGCATTTCGGGCTCGATCACGCTCACGTTCACGATCGGCAACCAGCCGACGGACCAATCGCTCTCGCGCATCGCGATCTACAGGCGCAAAACCAGCTCGGGCGCGATGTTCGACAAGCTCGTCGACTTCCCGGCGATCGGTTTGCCGAACCCCGTCGCTTCGCAACAGTACATCTACACCGCGAACGACCTCACGAACGGCGTCGCGTACGATTGGGGCGTCGCCTTCGAGGACGCGCAAGGCGACGAAGCGCCTGCGGTCCCGACCGGCGGCACGGAGACGCGCTTCGCGGATGCTGCGCACGGGTTCGTCATCGCGACACCGGCCGCAACCGTCATCATCGGCACCGTGGCCCTGGCGAAGATGCCTGGCGGCATCGCCTCGGCCGGCCCGACGCTCTCCGGTGCCCCGACGGTCGGCGCGCAGCGTGCGGGATCCGGCGTCGCGATGCAGGACGTCACCTTCCAGGTCGCGGCGGCCGACTACGGCGGTTCGTTCGGTACCGTCCCGAACTGGCTCCAGAACGCCGTCCTGATCCTACGCAAGGCGGGCTCGCACGAGCCGGTCGGCATCGTCAACCCCCTCACGCCTACGACGACCGGCGCGTATGCCGGCACCGTGCAGATCCCGGCCGGCGTCTCCGTCGATGTCGGCGTCTATTACGTCGATCAGTCGGGCGCACCGAGCGCGGTGACCTGGCCCTCGCAATGGTTCAGCATCGTCGGCGGCGGAATCGCGAACACCGCGATGGGCGCGATGCCGGCGGCGCTGGTCTCGGCCGGACCGACCGTCACGACCGGTTCAGCGTCAACGCGCACGATCGGCCGCGGCGTCCGGCAGACCACGACGCTCACCGTCACGGTCTCAGACTTCAGCGCGCAGCCGTCGTGGGCCGGCGACGTCTACACCGTCACACGAATCAACGGCGGCGCAACGACCGATGCCGTGCCAGTCAAATGGGGCTCGGGCGTCACGTACAACGTGGGCGCGGGCACCGCGACGTTCGTGCGCGCGGTCAACGCGTTTGCCGGCGACAATATCGATCTCGGGATCTACTACAAAGATTCGTTCGGTCAGACCTCAGCAATCAACTGGGCCGTCAGCGCGCAGGCCGATGCGAACGGAGATTTCTTCGACTCGGGCGACGGCTACGTTGGCGTGAACTATGGCCGCATGAACGGCGGCTATCGCGGATCGTGGAACAGCGGCGGCGATCTCACGACGACGCTGCATCTGAAGCTCAACGGGACGCTGCAGGCCGCGGTTTCGACGTCGGGGTTCACGTATACCGCCAGCACGGGCACGGGCACCACCGGGAACAGCACCGTGACGATCTATTGGGATGGGACGAACGGATCGTCAGTGCCGACCGTCCACTATCCGTCGCAGGCGGTCGGTACGACGACGGCGGTGACGGCCAATAACGATCCCGTCACTGGACTGAACGCATCGACGCCGTACTACTTCTGCATGCGGATCAACATGGCGACGAACGCCATTGATGTCCGCCAGCAGGCCGCATCGACTGCCAGCGTCGCCGATCATCAATGGTTGAATCTCGACGGCTTCCTTCCGATCGCCGTCAACATGCAGTGCAATACACCCGCGGTCAGCACCGGCACCGGCGGCACTCCGCCAGGCGGCGGCGGTGGTGGAACCCAATGCCCCTCCGTCGATCAGCTGATGCTCACCAGACGTGGGATGATCCGCGCCGGAAACATCGTTGCGGGAGACGACGTGTGCGGGCCCGATGACCAGTGGAAGCCCGTTATCGCTTCGTCGTCGATGCCTGGCCTGTTGATGCGCGTGCGCGTCGGCGAGGGTGCGAAAGCCGAAGTTTTCGAGATCGAGGAGACGCACCTCTGGAGGCGGCCGGACGGGTCGTGGATCGAGACGCGTGCGATGACGATCGGCACGCTCTTGCAGGGCGTGGACGGCGGGCTCTATCCGGTGACGATGCTCGAATGGGGCGGCCCCGGGATGTTCCAGAAGCTGCGCGTCGTCGGCGCCCAGATGGTCATGGGGCGACTCATCGGCCACAACATCATCACGTACTAGGGGGTCCGGTGCACAAGCTCTTCTTGATCTTCCACGGCCCCGATCCGCACTCGCAGTTCGGTTCATGGACGCCGCATCGTTGCGTCGCCTGGCATACGCATCCGCTCGCCGGCGGAGACAGCCTCGTCGCGCTGCGCGTGCGCGACATGGGCGTTATGGACGAACTTGAAGCGATGGAGACGCAGGGGCTCGTGACGCTCTGGCCGTCGATGACGTCAGGGCGAACGCTGGACGATCACAACCCGCAGATCGCGAAGCACGCCGCGCTTAGAGGGCACGGCGTGCTCGGGGCCGACCGGACATACGACGCGGCGCTCAAGGCGCATGCGTCAATCGCGTTCGGGCACGCGTTCCATCCGGAACGCTAGAACTTGCCGTCGATACTCGCTCCGCTTTGCTCCCAGCTTCCGACGGCCGTTCCCGCTAGGCCACCCGTGAATCCGGCGGTGCCATGATCGACGCACACTGGCGCCAACGGCGCATTGCAGATCGCATCCGGCGAGCCACCGCGGAAGAACAGGAACTTGACGTAGCTGCCTAGCGACGTTTTTGCGAGCAAAATCCAGCGCGTCGTCCCCGGCGGCGGTACTTGCGTCAGCGGCGTTGACGTGAAGTCGCTGTGCCAGAGCGACACTCCCGCGTCAATGAACGAAACCGTGTCCGCAGCGAGCAACGTCGCGCCCCCGGGGACGTGAAGCGTCGTCGCTGACTCCGCGCCGTTGTAGAACGCGCCGGTGCAGTATGGGCCGGACAGATATACGTCAGCCGCCGCTGGGTCGGTCACTGGATTCAGGACGCCGCCGGAAAAACTCGCGGCCGTCGTCAAGTGCGGAAACGCGGGCCCGCATCCCCATGCGGTGCTCGGATAGATGTTGATCGTCGTCGTCTGCGTGATCGGCGCGCCCGCGATCGGCACGGTGACGCTGACTTGATCCTGGCCTGCGCTCACGGTCGATGTGACGTTCAGTGTTCCTGGGGAAGGGGATGCTTGCGGCGACGCGATCGCGGCGGGGCCTGTGACCGGCGCGAACGTCGGCACCACAGACGGCGAGGGGCCCGGACTCACGTCGACCGTGATGATCGCCCCGTGGTTCGGATAGCCCTCGTTCGAGGATGGAACGTCATCGCAGGCCGGCCCCGGCGCGCACACCTGCGCCGCGATCATGACCGGTAGCGGCGTCGCGGCAGCACTCGTCCGACGCAGGCCCTGCGCCGCGAGCGCGCCGACCGGCGCCATCGCGCCCGACCACCGAATGCGCGCTGCGTACGTCACGGGCTGCGAGCTCGGCGTGGGCGTCGCAATGGGCGCCGGCACCGCCGACGATCCGCCACCCCCACCGCAAGCCGCGAGCCCGGCCACCAAAACGAGCCCGGCGATCAATCGTGTCTTCACCCTATTCTCCTCTGCGGCGTCGCCGCGCGTCTACAATGCGCGGCTGTACTTTCAGCGCGCTGTCGGCTCTTACGAACCGCTTACGGCATCATAACCCGCTCCGGGCCCGCGTGCCTGCAAACCGTGGAGGTCTCCGCATGTTCAAACGCACACTCGCGTTCCTGCTCACCATCGGGCTTGCCTTGGCCGTGTCCACGGCGAGCGCCGATGTCCCGATCTCGGGGCTTCCGGCCGCTACCAGCGTATCGGGAGCGGACACCGTTCCGATCGTTCAGTCCGGTACGACGAAGAAGGCAACGATCGCGCAATGGTTCGCCTATACACCGGCCTTCTCGGCTGGGTTCAGCGTAGCTGCAAACGCAAACGCGTCGTTCGGCAGCGCGTACATCTTCGGCGATGCAAACACTTTGACGTTGCACGCAGGCTCGGCGTCCGGCTCCGTCTTGATCAACAACGCCGCGAACTCGGCGAACAACGCTCGTTTCCCGGACGGCGGTGGATTCGAGTTGGACCGAGGCGCAATTTCGATTCCGTATAACGGAATTATCAACGCGCCAACCAATGGCATGACTGTCGGTGTCGATGCCTCAGGCTACGGCACGCTCCGCATTTACAATGCCAACGGCGCACAGTTCCAAAACTCAGACGGCACCGGGTACGCTCCCGTGCGCGGCGGAGTCTACACGAACGCCTCCGATCGGCGCTGGAAGAAAGACATTCGCCCCGTCGGCTACGGGCTCGCAGCCGCGATGGTGCTGAAGCCCTCCGCGTTCACCTGGAAGGCGACCGGGAAGCGCGACCTCGGCTTCATCGCGCAAGACGTGCAGAAGGTGCTGCCGGAACTCGTCACCGCCGACAAGCGCGGCTATCTCGGCATGAACTACAGCGGCGTCATTCCGGTACTGACGCGCGCGATTCAAGAGCAGCAGGCTGAGATCGAGAAGCTCAAGGGTGAGCTGCATGCGACCGCGCCGCGCACGTCCTTTCTCGGACGGCTGCGCTGGCTGTTCGCTGGCGCGTAGTCCCAGCCGGGGTCGCATTCGCGGCCCTTTTTCTTTCCCCAGGAGGCCGCCCATGACGATCTGCGCCTCGCTCCGCGGAGGTTTCAGCATGCGTATTCCCCTCGCCGACATCACGTTGCCGACGACGGCCCAGATTTACGGCGTCCTGACGATCGTCGCGACGTCGCTGGGCATCGCATCGGCGCTGGGCGTTCTCGGCTGGCTGACGGTCCCCAAGGCCGTCCTGTACGCACGCCTGCGGTACGCCGAACGGCGCCAGGCGGTCGCGGAGAGCGGCCTGGCCTCCATCAGCGCGGGCTTCGAGGCGCTCGACCGTCGCGTTGAGCAGCTCCTGGCCGAGGTTCGCAGGCAAGGCGACGAGACGGCTGCGCTGCGCGCCGGGACCGAGCAGTTGCGCACCAACCTCGCCGAGGCGACGACGTACATCGTCAGCGTCGTGCGGCACTTCAGACAACGATCCGGCACCATCGCGACGATGCCCGAGCCGCCGCCGTCGATCCGCGCGGCCGTCGATGCTGGGATCCACTCGCACGAGGGCGAGCTCGTCAAGGAGCAGCCATGATCCACGTCAACGGCATCGACGTCTCGGCCTATCAGGTCGGCGTCGACTGGTCCGCAGTCAAGGCCGCCGGTTATTCGTTCGGCATCTGCAAAGCCTCCGAAGGCGTCGGCGAGACGGACGATCAGTTCGCGCGCAACCATGTCGCCGAGATCCGCGCGCACATGGTAGCCGGCGCCTACCACTACCTTTCCTGGCACTCGGATCCGGTCGCGCAAGCCAGGCACTTCCTCTCGGTCTACCGGCCGCAGAACGGCGACTTGCCGCCCACGCTCGACTGCGAGGCGTGCGACGTCGATCCGGACACGGCGATCGCGCAGATCTCCGGTTTCCTGAGGACTGTCGAGCCGCACCTCGGCGGGGCGCGCATGCTGCTCTACATGAGCTACAGCTTCCCGGGCGATCACCTGCGCGGCGGCTATGGCTTCGCGGGGCACCCGCTCTACGTCGCGGCGTACAGCAATGACGCTGCCGCGCCGGTCCCGTCCGCGTGGCGCAGCTCGATGCTCTGGCAGTACAGCGACGGGCAGAAGAAGGCGGCGATCGCGGGCGTGATCGGCAACGTCGACCACGACTACTTCCTCGGGTCGATCGACGACCTGCACGCCTTCACGCTGCGGGGGATTGCGTCGTGAACTTTTTCCAACGCCTCGGCCTCGCGCTGAACACGAAGCACGTCTTCGGCGCCGGTCTCGGCACCGTACTCTCCTCCGTCGCCGTGCAGGCCGCAGCCCCATTCGTCGGCCACGCGATCGACGTGCACCTCGGGACGGGCCTGGCGGGCGCGCTCGCGCACGGCTACCTCGACGTCGCGGTCTCGGCGGCGAACGTCGTGCTGCCGCCGGGGATCGCCGCGCTCGCCGCTGGGAAGCCGATCTGGCTCGCTGCGGAGGCGCAACTCGGTGCGCCGCCCCCGGCGCCACGATGAGGCGCCTCGTCGCCCTGACGGCCGCGATCGCGCTGTGCTGCTCGGCCGCGGGGCTTGCTGCGCGCGACGTCGGCCTCAGGCTCGTCTCCTTCGGCGGCTCCTGGAGCGTCTCGTACTTCGCGCCCAACGGCCCCGACGCGACGCCGATCACGCAGCGGGAGTACGAGGACCTCGTGCGCGCGAGGGCGTGCGGGCCGCGATCGGCGGTGACGGTTTGGGTTCGGGAGCGGCGGGTCGTGCTGACGTGCGACGGCGGGTGAACGATCGCCCTTGACCCGCGCCGCCCATCGTGGTGGAATCAAACCCTGTTGGCGTACCGGACCTGAGCCCTCGGCGACAAGCCGGGGGCTCTTTTTTTTTGCATTCGTATACGGGATCAAAAGCGACGCGCAGCCCGACCACGAGCTACGCGCCGCATCGGCGTTGTCAGTCGCCTTCGCGTTGCTGTAGCCGCCTTTGACGAGGGCGGCGCATGGTCACCTCGCTTTACGCGCGCTTCCATGGCGACTGCGGCTGCGCGTCACGATCGACCGGAAGCGGCGGAACGTGGCCGCATCGTCGGCACCACATCCATTCGATCGCGATCGTATCGCGCTTGGGATCCTCCAGGCGGCCGAGCTTCATCGAATGCCAGCCGATCGTGCAGCGCCAGTCGCTTCGCGGCGGCGGACCTTCGCGCAATACAACCTGGACGCTGTGCGGCGTCGGAGGAGGAGGCGCACTCACGCGAACGCCATCATCCCAACGATCGCCAGCGCACCGATGACGACGGCGATGCGGAGCGCGAAGCGGTTCACTCGCGCGCCGCCGCAATCTCATCGTCGGTGGCGCGGCGAAGCTCGCCAGGCCAAACGATGACGCCGCCGGAGCGTGTCGCGAGTTCGTGCGAATCGCCGAACCGGCGGACGTAGAGATGCACGTCGCCGTGCTCCGAGCGGAGCGCGCTCTCCGGTATGACGGGATCGCCGAATCGGAAGGCCGCGTCCGACTTCATCCCGAGCATCGCATAGACGTCCCTGAGCATAACCGTCGCGTGGCATCCGTGGTGGTCGCGGAATGCGTAGGTCTTGAGGTCGGGGAGGCGTTGGCGCAGCTGCGCGAGCGTTGGTTCGTCGGGGTCGCGCTTTCGGTAGCCCGCATTGAGGATCGCGTCGACGACGCCGCAGTGCCGGTGGGAGCCGATCTCGGCGACGACGATGCGTTCGAGGGCTGTGCGTTCGGCGTTCATGATCCGTCCAGCACGGCGCTGATCGCCGCCTCCGTATCGCATGGCCGACACCCTACGAAGCCGAGGTCGGCATCGCAGGTGCACGGCGCGTCGAGATGCGGCGCCAGCAGAGCGCGCAGCATCGTCTCGCGCGTCTCGAACACGTCCGGCGTCAGGTCGGCCGTGAGGATCGCGCCCGGCAGCGGCCCAGCCGTCGAGAGCAGCACGCGCGCGCCGCCGTCTGGGTGCGGGAAGACGGACGCCACGGGAGCGCCGTTGTGCTGCGGAATCAGCCGCACGATCACGTCGCGATGCGCGTCGCTCGTCGCGTCGGCGGCGAGGGCGACGGCGGTTTCTACGGCGGGGAGGGTCATGCGCGCCTCGCGAGTTCGCGCATTTCCGGGATGCCGAACAGTTCGCCGAGAAGGTCGAGTGCCTGAGCGGCGCGCAGCGCGCGCTCCGGTCGTTTCTGCTCGGCGTGCGTCGGGCGAACGAAGATCGGCTGGCGTTGTCGCAGGCGCCGCCGCTGACCGTCGCCGTGGCGCGACGCGATGCCGCAGCAGAAGCGCGGTTCGATGGACCGCCCGTAGTACGGCCGCGCCGATCGCGCGGGGACGGGCTCCGGTCGACGCTTCGCGATCGGCGGCTCTGCGGTGAGCGCGCCAGCGCCGAGCAATGCCACCAGGAGGCCGACGCTCTTCACCGCCGCACCCGCCGCCGAGCGACCAGGAACGCGGGCGCCTTGCGGCACCCGGTCCTGATTGCGCGATACAGACGCCTCACGCCGCCCCGCCTTCTTGCATGACCGGCGCCTCGCGCGGCGGCCAGAACCAGGTGCCTGGCGCGTAGTTGCCGACGGCGTATTCGTGATAGTGAACGGACGTGGCCCATCCGTCCGCGTTGCAGGCGCCCGCCACGTCTCTGTCGTTCGTCCCGTCGAGGAAAACGCGTAGATTCACCATCTCCGGGCTCCAGACGCGTACGACGATCGCCGGGCGCACCTGGCCGTCGGTCAGCACGAAATGGACGATGCGCCCGACGGTCGGCGTGACCGCAGGCGCGCTCGCTGTGTCCACCGGCTACTTCGCCCCGGCCGTCGCGAGGATCGCGTCGGCGCGCAGGAGCGCGATGCCGAACGCCGTGGCGACGAGCGACTTCGCCTCGGTGCCGAGCGTCGCTTCCGCGGGCGTGGCGAACGCGTCGACGAACGCCTTGACGCCGGTGCGCGTCTGTCCCGAGGGGATGAGGTCGAGGGCCAGGTCGATGACGGCCTGCTCGGCTGTCGGGATCTCGGCGTCGACGGAGCCTTGGAGATGCGCGAGCGATGCGTGGATGAACGTCTTCGCGTCGGTGAGTTGCTGGACGCCCGCGGCGCGCGCGTTGGTGACTAGCTGCTGGACGGCCGGGTCGTGGCTGATCTCGGTACCGATGGACACGAGGTGGGGCTCTCCTCTGCCGACGCTGGCGCCGGCGATGTGCGCCCGGCGGCCGTCCGTGGCTACCGGAGGCGTGCTGTTGAGGAGGCCGTTGCGCCCGCTTCGGGGTCCGACCCTGCGCCAAGCGGCAAAGAGTACGCTCGGTGCGCTCGGTGTGTTTACTGTACCCGTCGCTGTACCTTATGCGGGGCGTTAGGCGCGCTTCGTGTGCTTGGTGCGCCTTGTTTCACGGGGAACTTCACGAGGCGCGCAGGTAGATAACGACCTTGGTGATTTCGTTGTCGGCCTTGCGCTGCTGCATGGCGACGTCGCGCAGGGTGTTCTGCTGGCGCAGCAGCTCCGAGCGCTCCGAGGTCATCTCGTCGAATTGCTGCGACTGCGCCTGGAGCTGCAGCTGGAACATCAGCTGCTGCGCTTCGAGACCTTGGGTCGCGGCGAGATAGCCGCCGTTGAGCAGATCCTGGCCGGAGTTGGCGAAGCCGCCGACGTTGTTCGCGCCGGTCCCGCCGAACCCGCCGGTGAGGGCGCCGGCGCCGATGGTGAGCGGGTTGCCGCCCATGACCGCGCCCTGCGCTGCGCCGGCAACGGCGCCGAGAAGGTTGAAGCCCATGTACTGAGTCGGTCCTTTCCTTACGCCGAGGGGTCGGCGGCTGCGGCGGTGCTGTCGGGGGCAAGGTCGCGCTGGTCGTGCTCGTCGATCTTGGCGAGCGGATGGTACGGGGGCACGTTGAGCGGCATCCCCATCGCGGCGCCTGCGCCGCTGAGCTGCTGGAACAGGCCGAACAGCGCGGAGATGTCCGGTTGCGAACTGGTCGACACCGAAGAGGCGGCCGGCACGGTCGCGGCCGTTCCGCCGGAGCCGCCGAGCTGCGTGTAGTGGCGCAGGACCGAATCCGCGTAGCCCAGCTGCGTGCCGTCGCCCCACGTGGTCTGGGTACCGGCCGCCGTGGGCGAGCCGGTGTTGTAGGCGGAGAGCGCGGCGTGGACGTCGCCGCCGTAGCGGTTCAGATTCGACGCCAGCATCCCGGCCGCGTAGTCGGCGTTTTGGGCCGGGTCCATTGCGGCTGGGGTTCGCGCGAAGGCGTGCCAGCGGTCGTCGATCTGGAAGACGCCGTGTCCGTGCCCGCCGTCGCCGACGACGTTGCGGCCGGAGCTGCTGGCCGGGCCGCCGGTCTCTTGGGCGGCGACGGCGGCGAGCAAGCGGGGGTCGAGGTTGTGGCGCGTCGCCGCGGCGGCGATCTGGGGGGCGAAGGCCACGCCGAGGTTCGTGTTCATGCGCCGCTCCCTTCACGCCGCCTTCTTGCGTTGACAAGGGCCCCGGCGTCGTCTACCATGACACGGTTGCAGTGGGGCCCCGCGGGGGCCTCGTTCTATGATATGGGTTCAACACTGGTAGTCGATGTCGGTTCTCTGCTTGCCGCGGGGCATCCGATGTCCCTCGACGAACGGGTCGAGGTTCCGCCGTTCTCCTCGTACACGTTCCCGCAGCCGGCGCACGTTCGGCTCGACCTGCGGCACGTTGACCGAGGAATACAGATCGACGGAACGCTCGAAATCGACGTTGCGGGCGCGTGCGACCGGTGTCTCGAGGACGTCGTCGTCCCCTTGCGGGTCGACGTCGAAGAACGGTTCGATCCGCCTAGCGGAGCGAGCGACCCCTTCGGAGAGAACAACGTACTGAACGGCACGTCCTTGGACGTGAGCGATCTGGTGAGACAACTGGCGACCAGCGCGCTCCCGTACATCCTGACGTGCAGCGAAACATGCCGCGGTCTGTGCATGGACTGCGGCCGGAGTAAGAACGCGGGAGGCGGGTGCACCTGTCCACCCGCGACGACGGAAGGCGATCATGGCGAATCTCAAGTGGAAAACCCCCCGGTCCAAGACCCGTAGCCGGCGCGCTGCGAACTGGAAGCTCAACCCCGTCACGACGGTCGAGTGCGCGCAATGCCACCAGCCGAAGCGACCGCACTTCGTGTGCGCGTTCTGCGGCACGTACGACGGCCGTCAGGTCGTGACGCCGAAGGACGAGCACGCCGGCCACAACCACGGTTAATTGAACGCCACCGGGGTCCGCATCGCCGGCGTCGGGCACTTCGTGCCCGAGCGCGTGATCACCAACGCCGACCTCGAGCGCATGCTCGACACGTCGGATGAGTGGATCACGACGCGTACCGGAATGAAGGAGCGTCACGCGGCGCGCCTCGATGAGCCGACCAGCGACCTCGCGCTCGCCGCTTCGCGCAATGCACTCGCTCACGCGGGCCTCCAGCCCGCGGACCTCGACTGCATCATCGTCGCGACCGTCACGCCGGACTATGCCTTCCCCGCGACGGCCTGCGTGCTGGGCAGCAAGCTCGGCATCTCCGGCATCGCGGCGTTCGATATGGAGATCGGCTGCAGCGGCTTCATCTACGGCTTGACCGTCGCGTCGAGCCTGGTGCGGACCGGCGTCTTCAAGCGCGTCCTGCTGGTCGGAGCCGAAGAGCTGACTCGCCTGGTCAATTATGATGATCGCTCGACGGCGATCTTGTTCGGTGACGGAGCCGGCGCGGTGGTACTCGAGGCGACCGACGTCGACTCGTATCTCGGAGCCGAGCTCGGCGCCGACGGTTCGCGCCCCGAAGATCTCTATCTGCCGTTCAGCGGCACGGCGCAGCCGCCGCCGACCGCCGAGGACGTGGCCGCCAAACGGAACACGATCCACATGAACGGGCGCGAAGTCTTCCGCTTCGCCGTCACCAAGATGATCGAGGCGACCAACGTCGCGCTCGAACGCGCCGGCGTCACCGCGCACGACGTCACGTGGCTGATACCGCATCAGGCGAACCAACGCATCATCGACGCCGCCGCGAAGTATCTCAACATGCCCAGCGACCGCGTCGTCGTCAACATCGATCGCTACGGCAACACGAGCGCGGCATCGATTCCGATGGCGCTCTCGGAGGCGGTCGCCGCCGGCAAGCTCAAGGACGGCGACGTGATCCTCTTCGTCGGCTTCGGCGCCGGCTTGAGCTGGGGTGCCGTCGCGTGGCGCTGGTCGGCGACGCCGAAGGTGGCCGCGTAGTGCGGGTCGGCGTCGTCTTTCCGGGACAAGGCTCGCAAACGGTCGGCATGGGCGCGGACGCGGCGCACGCGTTCCCCGGTGCCGCCGCGACGTTCGCCGCAGCGAAAGTCGTGCTCGGCTACGATCTGCTCGGCTTGTGCGAACGCGGTCCGGAAGAGACCTTGCGCGAGACGCGCTACGCGCAGCCGGCGATCTTCGTCACCAACGTCGCGCTGGCGCGCGCGGTCGGTGACGCGCTCGATCCGGTCGTGAGCGCGGGCCATTCGTTCGGTGAGTTCTGTTCGCTGACGCTCGCCGACGCATTGTCGTTCGAGACGGCGCTCTCGCTGGTGGCGGAGCGCGGTCTCGCGATGCATCGCGCGGCGACGATCGCGCGCGGCGCGATGGCCGCGGTGCTGGGCCTCGCGCCCGATGCGCTGCGCGCCGTCGTCGCCGAAGCCGTCGAACGCGGCGCGGGCCGCGTGCAGCTGGCGAACTTCAACGCGCCCGGGCAGATCGTCATCAGCGGCGACGCCGACGCCGTGCGCGTCGCGGGCGAGTTGGCGATGGAAGCCGGCGCGAAACGGGTCGTTCCGCTCAACGTGGCCGGAGCGTGGCACAGCGTGCTGATGGATCCGGCGAAGGACGAGTTCGCGCCGCACGTCATGGCCGCGGCGGTCATGCCGCCGCGTTTCACCGTCATCTCGAACGTCGATGCGAAGCCGTATACCGACGTCGAGCAGATCAAGGACAACCTGATCCGTTCGGTCACGCACGAAGTGCTCTGGCACGAGACCGCCGTCGCGATGGTCGCGCTCAAGCTCGACCTCATCGTCGAGTTCGGCGGTTCCGCGGTGTTGGCGCCGATGTTCCGGCGAATCGACGGTGCGCCCAAGGCGATCAGCGTTACCGATGCGGCGGGCGTCGAGCGACTGCGCGCGCAGCTCGCACCGAGCGCCGTCTCGTGAGGGGCAAGGTGGCCGTCGTCACCGGCGCGAGCCGCGGGATCGGACGCGCGATCGCGGTCGATTTTGCGCGAGCCGGAGCGGATCTCGCGCTGTTCGGACGCGACGCCGCGGCGTTGGACGAGACCGCGGCGGCGTGCCGCGCAGCGCGGCCCGACGTCAAGACCGCGAACCACATCGTCGACGTCTGCGACGAGAAGGCGGTCGCCGAAGCGATCGGCCAGGTGGTCGCCGCCATGGGGCGGGTGGACGTCGCCGTCGCCAATGCCGGGCAAGCGCAAGACGGCTTGATCCTGCGCTTCAAGAGCGCCGATCTGGACCGCCTCCTCGACGTCAATCTCAAGTCGGCGTTCTACCTGTGCGCGGCGGTCGCCAAGCCGATGGTGAAGCAGCGCGCCGGTTCGATCGTCCTGGTCTCCTCGATCGTGGGCGTGGCCGGAAACGCCGGGCAGAGTGCCTATAGCGCAACCAAAGCCGGCTTGCTGGGCTTGGCGAAGTCGCTCGCGAAAGAGCTGGGGTCCCGCAACATCCGGGTCAACGCGGTCGCCCCGGGTCTGATCGAGACCGCGATGACCGCCGAGATGCCGGCTGCCGCTCGCGAACACTACCTTTCCACCATCGCTCTCGGCCGGCCGGGTGCCCCCGAGGACGTCGCCCCCGTCGTCACCTTTCTCGCCTCCGACGCCGCCCGTTACGTCACCGGCCAAACCGTGGTCGTCGACGGCGGCTTCTTGATGTAGCACGCGCAACAACTTCCTCGCTTCTTTCAGGAGTCTCAAGCAAAGCACCATGGCCGATACACTCGAACGCGTCAAGAAGATCATCGTCGAACAGCTCGGCGTCGAAGAAGCCGAGGTCACGCCCGAAGCGTCGATCACGGACGATCTCGGCGCGGATTCGCTCGATCAAGTCGAGCTGGTCATGGCGTTCGAGACCGAGTTCGGCATCGACATCCCCGACGAAGAAGCCGAGAAGATCAAAACGGTCGGCGACGCCGTCCAGAAGATCGAAGCCGTCGAAGGAGCCAAAGGATAGGGTTCACTCGGTGAACCCACCCCGGTAAGCACGAATGTTAGAGGCACTTGGCGAGCGCTTAGGCGCGATCTTCGACCGGCTGGCAAATCGCGGCCGACTCAGTGAGTCGGACGTCGCTGAGGTATTGCGCGAAGTCCGCATCGCGCTGCTCGAAGCCGACGTCGCGCTGCCGGTTGCCAAAGACTTCGTCGCGCGCATCAAAGAGAAGACGGTCGGCTCCGACGTCTTGACCTCGCTGACGCCGGCGCAGACCGTCGTCAAGATCGTCTACGACGAGCTCGTCGAGCTGCTCGGCGGCGCGGCCGCCCGCCTGACGTACAGCGACGCTCCGCCGACCGTGTATCTCATGGTCGGGCTGCAAGGCTCGGGCAAGACGACGCACGCGGGCAAGCTCGCGCTGCGGCTCAAAGAACAGGGCCGCCGCACGCTGCTCGTCGCGGCCGACGTCTATCGGCCTGCGGCGATCGATCAGCTCAAGACGCTCGGCAAGCAGATCGACTTGCCGGTCTACGATGCCGGTCAAGGCGATCCGGTCGCGATCGCCCGGGACGGCGTCGCCGAAGCGCGCCGCCTCGGCATCCCGACGGTCATCATCGACACGGCCGGCCGGCTGCAGATCGACGACCGGCTCATGGAAGAGCTCGAGCGGATCAAGGCCGCGGTCAAACCGACCGAGATCTTGTTCGTCGCCGACGCGATGACCGGTCAGGAAGCCGTCAACGTCGCCAAGACGTTCAACGAGCGGCTCGGCATCACGGGCGTGATCCTCACCAAGATGGACGGCGACGCGCGCGGCGGCGCGGCGCTCTCGATCCATCGGATGACGGGCGCGCCGATCAAGTTCGTCGGCGTCGGCGAAAAGGTCACCGCGCTCGAACCGTTCTACCCGGACCGCCTCGCGCAGCGCATCCTCGGGATGGGCGACGTCCTCACGCTGATCGAGAAGACGCAGAGCGTCTACTCGGAGCAGCAGGCCGAAGACCTCGCCAAGAAAATGCGGAAGTCGCAGTTCACGCTGGATGACTTCCTCGAGCAGCTCCGTCAGGTCCGCAAGATGGGCTCGATGGCGGACATCATGAAGATGATCCCGGGGCTTTCCAAAGCGCTGCCGAACGTCGAGATCGACGAGCGGGACGTCAAGCGGGTCGAGGCGATCATCTGCTCGATGACGCGCCGCGAACGCGAGCGTCCCGAGGTGCTCAACGGGTCGCGCCGCAAGCGCATTGCGATGGGCAGCGGGACGCAGGTCTCGGACGTCAACCGGCTGGTGAAGCAGTTCGAGGCTTCTCGGACGATGATGAAACAACTGGGTGGGGTGAAGAAGGGGCGGTTTCCGAAATTGCCCTCGATGATGGGGTTGGGGCGGTGAGGGTGGCGGCTGCTGCGGTGACCGTCATCCCGACGGCGGGGACGTACCGTTCGGCGCATCGTGCGCCGAACGATACTCGGTTGCTCCGTCGCTCTCGCCATCCTGGCTTCGCTCCTGCGCAAACGCCCCGCCGTCGGGATGACGGTCGCCGCAGCAGCAGCGACGATGTGGGCTCAATCGAAACAATCGTGTATGCTCCAACCGCCCGCGAAATTGGTTTGCGGGATTTTCTAGAAAGTAATCATGGTTAAGATCAGACTCCGGCGCATGGGCGCCAAGAAGCAGCCGACGTACCGTTTTGTTGTGGCTGATGCTCGGTCGCCTCGGGATGGCAAGTTTTTGGAAATTCTGGGGCATTATAATCCTCGGACTGAGCCGAAGACGCTCGTCGTGAACCAGGACAAGGTCAAGGAATGGTTGGCCAAGGGCGCGCAGCCGTCTGATCCGGTGCGGCGTTTGTTTGCGGAATTGGGACTCGTGGAACGCGGACCGATTTCGGAAGTCAAGCGTCAGCCGAAGCAGAAGAAGTCGTAAGCAGGCGTTCGGCGTGAGCGCGTTCGACGACGAATTCGGTCTTTTCGGCGACGAGGCGGCGGCGCCGGAAGAAGAACGTACCTCCACCCTCGGTGCGCGGCGCATCGCTTCGGACGAAGCGGCGCACGACGACATCGAGCCGGAAGACGAGCGTCCGCGCCGCGGGCGGCGCGATCGCAGCGGCGGCGGTGCCGCTACCGACGACGCGGAAAAGCCGCGCCGGTTTCGGCGCGACTCGCCCGATCGCGGGGCGCGCAAGACCGACGATCCGGCGAAAGCGCAAGAGCGCGCGCTGGATCTGCTGGGATTTCTCGCACGCAAACTGGTGTCGAAGCCGGACAACGTCTTGGTCGAAGAGGTCGAGACCGAAAAGGGTCCGGTCGTCGAGCTGGTCGTCGAACACGAAGATCTCGGCAAGGTGATCGGTCGCAGCGGACGCGTCGCGCAGGCGTTGCGCACGCTCGTGCGCGCGAGCGCCGAAGGCCGCATCAGCATCGACATCATCTCCTTCGAAGACGAAGTGCTCGAAGGTGAAGCCGAGCATGCGGGCGACAAGAACGTCGCCGAGAGTCCCGACGCCGACTGACGCCAACGCCGGCCGGGTGGCCGGCGTGTTCGGGCTGCGCGGTGAGCTGAAGGTCGCGCCGACGCGGATCGGTGCGGACGCGCTGGCGAAGGGCGTCACGCTGCGTGCGACGCTGCGCGACGGTTCGTTGCGCACGCTGCGCATCGGCGCGATGCGGATGCACAAAGAGCGGCCGCTGGTGCACTTCGAAGGCGTCGACGATGCGAACGCGGCGGATGCGCTCGTCGGCGCAACGCTGGCGATCGATCGCGCCGACGTCGTGTTGGCCGAGGGCGAATATCTCGACGACGATCTCGTCGGCTGCGTCTTGCTCGACGCGTCGGGGACGACGCTCGCCACGGTGAGCGGGGTCGAACACTATCCCGCGCAGGACGTCTTGGTCGTCGCCCTGCCCGGCGGCGGGCGCGGGATGGTGCCGATGGTCGGCGCGTTCATCCGGGCGATCGACGTCGCCGCGCGCCGCATCGTGGTCGACCTGCCGGTCGGCCTGTTGGACGACCGCGAGGCGGAACAGGCCTAGCGGCGACGCCTGCGCTTCGGCGGGCTGAGGTAAGCGCCGACGGCGCCGTCGACGGCTCGTTCTACGGCGACTTGGCTCGCTTGCGGGCCGGCGGCATCGTTGCTGTAGGAGCCGTGCCAAAGCACCTTGCCGGCGCAGTCCGCGGCGGTCAGGTCGAAGGTCGCGCCGGCGCCGCCGCTTGCCGGGCCGGGCCGAGTCGACAGCGTTCCGCTGAGCACGGCGTCGTGAGGATGTTCGCCGCAGGCGACCGCGCTCGATTCGACCCGGTCCGCGTGGGCGCGTTCCGCAGCCCGCGCCGTCGCGACTTCGCGAAGGGCGGGGTCGGCGCTGCCGCCGACCGGGACGATCGCCCGGCCGGTACTCGGGCCGGCGGCGGCCGCGGCTGCTGCGGCGGCTAGTGCGGTTGCCGCTGCAACGGGCGCCGGCGTGGGCGGCGCGGTCTGGGCCGCTTGCACGGCGATCGGTTTCGGGCTCGGCGTGACGTTGATGAGGGCTGCGGCCGGTGCGCTGGCGGCCGTGGCCGGCGCGGCGCTGGGCTTTGCGGTCGCGGCGGTCTTTTTCTTGCGCCCGAACAGCTTCCCGAGATTCGTCTGCGCTCCGCCGGCCGGCTGCGGTGTCGGACTCGCGGCCGGCGGGGGCGTGCCGATCGAGGCGTATGCGCGGTTCGCGTGACGGGCGACGAACGTCGCCAGGTCATCGCCTTGACCTGCGGCCTCGGCGTAGGTGCTCAGCTGGGCTGTGCTGCTGAACACGACGACCCCCGTCGACGCGCTGACGACCTGTTCGACGATCGAGACGCCGTTGCCGAGCGACGAAATGAAGCCGGCGACGTAGTAGTCGGCATTGTTGGCTCGCGCTACCGAGAGAAAGTCCTTGCGCTCGGTCCCCGGCGGCGGCGGGATCACCGTCACGGTGTTGGTCTCCGCCATCCGGGTCGCGATGATCGTCGCGAGACGGGAACTGGCCTCGCGGTCGATCTGGCTGCCGTTCGCGGTGAACGGGAAGACGACGACGCTCGGCTTGGTGGAGAACGCCGGCGGGGTGGCGGCGACCAGCGGAAGGCCGAGGAACGCGACGAGGAGGACGACGAGGAAGCGACGCACGCGGCGGGGTTCGGCGGAACGGGGACGATCCCTTACGAGGCGAGCGAGAGCGCGGCGTCTTCCGCTTCCTTCTCCCACGCGGCGCTGACGTGCGCGCCGAAGAGGAAGATCACGCCGATGAGGTCGAGCCACAGCAGCAGCACGATCAGCGCCGAGAGCGCGCCGTAGATCGCGAACGCGCTCGCGGCGTACGCGGTGTAGACGGCGAAGGCGATCTGCGCGATCGAATAGAGGACCGCGCACACGAAGGCGCCGGGGATCACCGACGACCAGCGCGGATGGCGGTTCGGCAGATACGCGTAGAGAATCGCCGACGTGATGAACACCAGCACGAACGCGACCGCATACGACGTGATTTGCGGAACGTAGCGCAGGGATTCTAGTCCGAAGAACTGCACGAGCAGCGTGATGATGACGGGGAGGACGATCGCCATGACGAGGACGATGCCCGCGAACGGCACCAGGACCAGCGCGATCAGCACGTCCCACACGATGTGGCGGAAATGCACGATTCCGAGCGACCGGTTGAGCGCGTACGTCAGCGCTTGGAAGAGGTTTTTGCCGGACCACACCAGGCCGAGCAGCCCCACGATGCCGGTGACGCCGCGGTAACGGACGATCACGTCGAGGTTGTTCGCGATGAGGTCTTGGATTTGCGGTACGTAGAGTTGGATCACTGCGTGCGCGCGCGCGAGCCCTTCGTCCGTGCCGTAGATGAACGCC
This sequence comes from uncultured candidate division WPS-2 bacterium, assembly GCA_937927945.1. Lineage (GTDB taxonomy): Bacteria > Vulcanimicrobiota > Vulcanimicrobiia > Vulcanimicrobiales > Vulcanimicrobiaceae > Vulcanimicrobium. The sequence continues at coordinate 56,178 of CALEYW010000024.1, forward strand.
AGCATCGCGACCGCGACGAGCGTCAGCGGCAGCAGCGCGAAGAGCGCCGTGAAGGCGATCGCCTGCGCCATGAAGGCCGACCCGTCAGCGGAGAAATCCCGCGCCGCGGCGCGAAACACCCGGATCAACCGTGACACCGGCTCACCTCCCCATCGCCCTCGCCGCGCTCGTCACCGTCATGGTCGACGGGTCGTTCGTTCCCAGCGTGCCGGGTGCCGCTCTGCGGGACGGACGGGTCGTCGGCCCGCCGGTGCTGATCGCGCACTTCGCCGATCGGGTGGAGGCCGGTGCGGACGGAACGGTGGCCGCGCAGCGCGACGGCGTGCGGTGCACGGTGCGCGCGCTGCCGCAGAGCGATCCGCCGCTCGTCGAGCTGGCACCGCTGGCGCGCTGTCTCGGCGCGCAGGTCGGCTGGGACGGCCGAAGCAAGACGCTGACGATCACCTTCGAGGGGCCGGTCACCGTCCAGACCTTGCCCCCGTACGATCCGAGTGCGCCGCGGGTGGCGCCGACGACGATCTTCACGCCCGAACCGGCTTCGCCGACCCCGCGCGCGATCGCAACGGGCGTGCCTCGTCCGCGCCGCACCGCGATCCCCGCGGTGCCGTCGTGGCCGGTGCCGGCAGCTACAGCCCCGCGTCCGTGATGAAGAGGAACCAGCGTTGGGTGTTCGGGTCGTCGAACCAGTTGGCGATTCGCGCCTCGAGCACCGGGATGCTGCGCAGGGACGAGGCGTGCTTGCGCACGGCTTCCGGATCGGGGGTAGCGGAATGCAGTTCGGCCTGGAGCGCGTCGACGGATTTCTGCGCCTCGGGATCCCCGCTCGCCGCCGCCCGCAACTCGTCGTAGGGAGGGTGCGGGACGGACTCGGGTCCAGGATCACTCATGTGTGCGAGGTTCCCCGGGAGGCCGCGACTTTCCGCGCGGATCGCACGAGCGCGTCGACGTCGCGCTGCAGCGAATGGAACGCCGCGCGCTGGACGGCGGTCGGCGCGCCGTCGCCCGTCTCGACGGTCGCCAGCAATTGGGCCAAGCGGCCGTTCGCGCGCCTGAAGCGCCCGGCGAGTTGTGCATCCTGGGAGCGAACCCGCTCGGCCTGCGCGTAGGTCGCGTCGACCGACGCGGCGATCGCTCGCGCGAGTGCGAATTGCGCCTGCAGCGCGGCCGGATCGACCGCCGCGCGCGGATCTTGCCGCACCACGAGCGTCGCCGATGACTGCACGCCGTCGGCCTCGAGGGTGACGGAATACGCGCCGGGCGGCACGAGCGCGCCTTGCGGTTCCACCGGTGTCGCGTGCGGGATCGCCGCGATCGTCGGCGTCGGGTCGAACGCGCGCGGCGTAGCGACGCGCAGATCCCACACGGTGCGGTGCGCACCGGCCGCGGCGTCGAGCCGGACCGGCGGCGTGATCCACCACGCGGGTACGTCGAGCGCGTTCGCGTCGACGGCGTTCGCCGGCGGCTCGCTCGAGAGCGTGCGCAGCACGGTGCCGCGTTCGTCCCGGATGTTGAGCGTGACGCGCGTCGCCGCACGCGGCAAGGAGTAGTCGAGCACCGCGCCGTCGGGCGGGTTGGCGGAGAACGGCTCGTCGGGCGGCAGCGGCGTGTCCGTGTTGGTATCCCGCGCGACGCGCCAGGCCGGCGCGGGCGTCACCAGCGCCGGCCGTTGCGAGGCGAACGTCTCGAACCGGCGCAGCGGCGTGATGTCGTCGAGAATCCAGAAGCCGCGGCCGTGCGTCGCGATCGCGAGGTCGTTCTGGTGGACGACGAGGTCGCGCACCGAGGTCGCCGGCAGGTTGAGCCGCAGCGACGACCAGCGAGCGCCGTCGTCGTACGACACCCAAACGCCGCGTTCGGTGCCCGCGAAGAGCATGCCGCGGCGCACCGGATCGGCGCGCACGACGTTGGTCGGCGCGGCGTCGAGCCCGCGATCGATCTCGGTCCACGTTTTGCCGCCGTCGTGCGTGCGGAACAGCTGCGGTCGCTGTTCGTCAAGCCGGAAGCGGTTCACCGCGACGTACGCGCTCGCGCGGTCGAACGGTGACGCGTCGACGATCGAGACCTTCGCCCACGGGACGAGCCCCGGCGGCGTGACGTTCGTCCAATGGCCGCCGCCGTCGGCGGTGCGCCACACCAGGCCGTCGTCGGTCCCCGCCCAGATGACGTTCGCATCGAGCGGCGAGAGTCCGAGCGCGTACACGACGCCGCGATGTGCCTTCTGCGCGTCGTCGGTTTGCGCGAAGATTCCCAGGTTCGCCGGCGCGGGGCCGGCGGGCCGGGTGAGATCGGGACTGATCGTCTTCCAATGTTCGCCGCCGTCGGTCGTCTTGAACACGACGTTTCCGGCGAGATAGAGCGCGTGCGGATCGGCCGGCGAGAACGCGAGCGGCGCGGTGCGGACGAAGCGCACCTGCGGGTTATCGCGCCAACCGAGGACCGGTCCGACCTCGCGCGACTGACCGGTGCGCTCGTCGTATCGCGTAACCTTGCCGCCGTAGACGATTCCCGGATGCAGCGGGTCGGGCGCGGAATAGCCGTATTCTTCCGTCCCCGCGGGGTGCCAGTCGCGCACCGTCACCGCGCCGTCGTTGCCGCGCGAGAGCACGCCGGCGCTCCCGCTTTCCTGCTGGCCGCCGTACACGCGATACGGAAACCGGTCGTCCGCGGTGACATGATACATCTGCGCGGTCGACTGGTTGTACCACGAGCTCCACGACGCGCCGCCGTTGACGCTGATCGTCGCGCCTTGATCGCTGCCGAGCAGGATGGTGAGCGGATCGTCGGGCGAGAGCCAGACGGTGTGATAGTCGTCGCCGCCCGGCGCGCCGCGCAGTGCGACGAACGTGCGCCCGCCGTCGGTCGAGCGATATGTCGAGGTGTTCGCGACCCAGACGACGTCGCGATTGCGCGGATCGGCGGTCACGCCGGAGAAGTCGTCGCCGCGGCCGCCGATGCGCTCTTCGGTGTTGACGCGCGACCAGGTCGCGCCGGCGTCATCGGAACGATAGAGTCCGCCGGCGCTTGGCGAATCGGCCTGCACGTAGACGCGCTGCGGATCGGAGGCCGCGATCGCGATGCCGATGCGTCCGATTCCCTGCGCGCGCGTCGGCAGTCCGCCCTCCACCCGGTTCCAGGTCGTTCCGCCGTCGGTGGACTTGTAGAGACCGCTCCCTGCGTCGGGACGCTCGTACGATCCGCCGATCTCCCACGGCGCCTGGCGCGCCGCCCACATCGCGGCGTAGAGCGTGCGCGGATCGCGCGGGTCGAGCGCGAGGTCGACCGCGCCGGTGTCGACGTTCGCGTACAGCACGCGTTCGAACGTGGCGCCGCCGTCGATCGAGCGATACACGCCGCGCTCGGCGTTGGGCCCGTACGGATGGCCGAGCACCGCGACGTACAACCGGTTCGCATCGGCCGGGTCGACGACGATCTTCGCGATTTGCTGTGCGTCGCGCAGGCCGAGGTGCGTCCAGTGCGTCCCGCCGTCGGTGGACTTGTACATCCCGTCGCCGACCGAGAGATCGGGGCGCTGCAGACCTTCACCGCTTCCCGCATAGATCGTGTCGGGCGCGGACGGTGCGACGGCGAGGGCGCCGATCGACGCGGTCGGCTGATCGTCGAAGAGCGGCGTCCAGGTGCGCCCCGCGTCGGTCGTCTTGAAGATCCCGCCGTTCACCGCCGCGATGAAGAAGGTGTTCGGCCGGCCGGGGACGCCGCTGACCGCGACGGTGCGGCCGCCGCGAAACGGACCGATCGCGCGCCAATGCAGGACGCCGTCGAGCGGCGGCGGTGCGGTCGTCGCCGCGAGGGCTGGTGCGGCCGAGGCGAGGAGGGCAAGGACAATGCAGCGCACGGCGCCGGCCAAACGAACGATCACCGCGCGATGTTCAACAGTGGGCTTTTCGGCAACCTGTTAGCGCAGCTGCTTCAGGTACGCAACGACCGCGACGGCGTCGTCGTGGTGCAGGCGATACTGCGGCATCGGCGGACGCGAGCGCGCGCCGTTCGGCAGCAGCCCGTTTTGCAGATACGCGACGCCTTGCGCCGCGCTGAGGTGCGGCAGACCGGCGATGCGCGGCGCGAAGTGCGCCACCGGAAGACCCGGCGCGAGGAACTCGAGCTTCGCTCCCTTCAAGCCGGCACCGTGGCAGTCGACGCACGTGCCGACTTGCTGCACCAAATAGCGCCCTCGCTCGAGGACGGCCCCATCGCCCGCGGCAACGGCTCGCGGGGGCGCGATTGCGGCCGCCACGAGGGCGACGAGCGATCCGAGCAGCACCACGAGGTAGGGGCGCACGTTCATGCGAGTGGTCTCCGAAGAACTGATGAAGCCACGGTAGTCCAGCGCTTGCGTCCGGTCAATGCACGAGATCCGCGGCGACGACGAAGCTGATCCCGTCGCGCTCCAATTCCGGCAGCAGCGCTCGAACCGCGAGCAACGTCGACGCTCGCGGGTGGCCGATGGCGATCGCGCTGCCGTGTTCCTTGGCGATCGCCGCCGCGCGCCGCAGCTGCTCTTCGACGGCATCGACCTGCGCGACGTCGTCGAGGAAGACGTCGCGGCCGGCGGTCGGCACGCCCGCCGCGCCGGCGTCGCGCGCGCCGACCGAGCTTGCGATCGTGCGCGAGTCGATGAAGAAGAGATGCCGCTGCGCGAGCACCGCCGCGACGTCGCGCATGACCCGGTCGTCGGCGGAGGCGCGGCTCCCCTCGTGGTTGTTGACTCCGGTCGCCAGCGGAACGTCCGCGATGTCGGCTTCGACCTGCGCGGCGATCGCCGCATCATCCATCGACGTCGTGATCCGCCCCGGCCCGGGATCGATCCCCGAGCGTGGCTCCATCGGCAGATGCAGCATCACGCCCTTCCCCGCGTCGTGCGCGCTGCGCGCGATCTCGCCGCCGTAGCGGACCTGCGGCAGCACCGAGAGGGTCAGCGCGACCGGCAACGCGATGAAGCCGCGCTCCGTCTCGGGCCACTGACCGCAATCGTCGATGATGAGCGCGAGGCGCGCCCCCTCCGGCGGTGTGACGCGCGGTTCGGGTGACGCCGTTGCTGCGGCGGGCGCCGATGCAACCGGCGACGCCGTCGGTTCTGGGGACGCGACGGCCGGCGCTTCGGCGGGCGTCGATATGGGTGCGGCCGTCGTGACGGCTACGCGCTGCGTGCGCGAGACGGCGCGCTCGATGTGCGCGCTATCGCGCATCGTGCGCGCGGCGAGCGCGGCGACGATGCCGATCGCCACGAGCACCAGGGCGAGCGCAGGGGCCGCCGAGCGGCGTCCTTTGCGGCGGCGCTTGCGTTTCATCGGTGCACGCGGTCCCCGCGGCTAGTTTTCGGGAAGCGCGAGCGTGACGGGTTCGCTCCCGTCGGCGAAATGGAGTTCGATCTCGCCGCCCGGCGTGCGCACGACGGAGACGGGGACCGTTCCAGGCGCGTGCCCGTTGGCGTACGCGACCTTCGGCGTGCGCCGGCGCGCGAGCTGCGCGCGCAGACCGGCGAGCGCGACGTAGACGACGGGCACGACGAACAGGTTGAGCACCGTCGAGAGGATCATTCCGCCGAACACCGCGGTGCCCAACGAGACGCGGCTGGCCGCGCCGGCGCCGGTTGCGAAGACGAGCGGGACCGTCGCCAGGATAAATGCGAAGGAGGTCATCAGGATCGGCCGCAGCCGGGTCTGGGCCGCTGCGGCGACCGCGGCGGCGGCGGAGAGCCCGCCGCGCTGCCGCTGGTTCGCGAACTCGACGATCAGGATCGCGTTCTTGCTCGCCAGCGCGATCAGCATCAGATACCCGACCTGCGCGTAGAGATCGCTCGGCAGTCCGCGCATCGCCAGCGCCAGGATCGCGCCGAGGATCGCGAGCGGAACGGAGACCAGGATGATCGCCGGATCCCAGTAATTCTCGTAGTTCGCCGAGAGCACCAGGAACACGCACAGCAAGCCCAGACCGAAGATCACCAGCGCCTGGCTGCCGAACTCGATCTGCTCGAGCGAGATTCCGGTCCACTCGTACGTCATGCCGGCGGGCAGGCTGCTGGCGAGCGACGTCATCTCGGTCAGCGCCTGACCCGAACCATAGCCCGGACCGGGGACGCCGTTGATCTCGATCGAGCGCAGCAGGTTGTAGTGGGTGATGAGCGGTGCGACCCGATCGATGTGCGTGTGCACCAGGTTGGAGAGTGGGATCGTCGCAGCGAGCTGCGGGCCCGCGGCGTTCGCCCGCACGTAGATGCGGTCGAGCGCGCTCAGCCGGTCGCGGAACGGCATATCGGCCTGCAGGTAGACGCGATACGACCGGTTGAGGAAGTCGAAATCGTTGACGTACTGGGAGCCGAGGTAAATCTGCATCGCGGAAAAGACGTCGGAGATGGGAATCCCGAGCGACGCGACCTTTTCGCGATCGACGTCGACGACGAGCTGCGGGCTGTCGTTGCGGAACGTCATGAGCATGTTGCTCAAGACCGCGTCGCGCCGCGCGGCGCCCATCAGATCGGTGCCGGTTTTGAACAGCGCCGGGATGCCCGCGTCGTTCGCATCCTGGAGTTCGAATTGAAATCCGGCCAGGTTGCCGATCCCGCGGATCGCCGGCGGGTTGAACGCCCGGGCCGTCGCGTTGCGGATCGCGCGGAGCTGAGGTTGGATACGTGCGATGACGCCCGCCGCAGATTGGGCGGTCGACTTGCGTTCGTTCCACGGCTTGAGCGAGACGAACATCATCGCCCGATTCGGCGAGTTGACGCCGAATTGCGTGCCGTTCGGTTCGAAGCTGACCCCGATCTCGGGGACGGTTTCGAGGATCCCCTCGATCCGCCGCGTGACGCGCTCCGTGTCGGCCAGCGACGAACCTTCGGGCAACTGCACGGTGATGTAGAAGTAACCCAGATCCTCGTCGGGGAGGAACCCGGTCGGGATCGAGACGTATGCGAAATACGTCGCGCCCAGACCGGCCGCGAAGAGCGCGAGCACGAGGAAGCGGAAGCGGATCAGCTGCGGAACGGCGGCGTGATAGCCGGCTCTGGTTGCGTCGATCAGTCGGTTCACGCCGCGGAAGAAACCGCCGTGCTGTTTCTCTTCGCGCTCGATCAGCAGCGCTGAGAGCGCCGGCGTCAGCGTGAGCGCGTTGAACAGCGAGATCGTGATCGCGCACGCGATGGTCAGCGCGAACTGCTTGTACAATTGACCCGTCGTCCCCGCGAAGAACGCGACCGGGATGAAGACGGCGAGCAGCACGAGCGAGCTGGCGACGACGGCGCCCACGATCTCTTTCATCGCGGCGGCCGCACCCTCGATCGGGCTCATCCCCTTGTCGTGGATGAACCGCGCGATGTTCTCGATGACGACGATCGCGTCGTCGACCACCAGCCCGGTCGCCAGCGTGACCCCGAACAGCGTCAGCGTGTTGATCGAGAAGCCCAGCACCTTCATCAGGGCGAAAGTCCCGATCAGCGAGACGGGGATCGTGATCGCCGGGACCAGCGTCGTGCGCCAGTTCTGCAGGAACAAGAAGACGACGATGACGACCAGCACGACCGAGATCAGCAGCGTCTTGAGGACTTCGCGGATCGATTCCGAGACGAACGGCGCCGCGTCGAACCCGGTCTTGAAGTAGACGCCTCTGGGGAACCGCTCGGAAAGGCGGTTCATCGTCGCGAGCACGTCACGCTCGACCTGAAGCGCGTTGGCGCTCGGCAGCGTCAGGACCCCGATCCCGACCGCATCGGCGCCGCTGAGCCGCAGAGCCTGCGCGTAGTTCTCCGCCCCGAGCTCGACCCGGCCGACGTCGCGCAGGCGGACGAACCCGCCGTCGGCGTTCGCACGCAGGATCAGATTGCCGAAAGCAGCCGGATCGTGCAGGCGTCCCAGCGCTCTGATCGAGATCTGATACGGCTGATCGGAGCGGATCGGCGCCGATCCGATGGCGCCGGCCGGCACCTGGACGTTTTGGGCGGACAGTGCGGCGGCGACGTCGCCGGCGGTCAGCCGGCTCTGGTTGAGGCGCGCGGGGTCGAGCCAGAGGCGCATCGCGTAGCGCCGTTCGCCGAAGACGTGCACGTCGCTGACGCCGCGGATGCGCTTGAGCACGTCGACCAAGTTCAACGCCGCGTAGTTGCTCAGGAACACGCTGTCGTAGCGCTTGTCGGTCGAGCCGATCCCCATGCCGAGCACGAACGATCCGTTGTTCTTGGTGACGGTCACGCCGGTCGCGCGCACCTCGGCCGGTAGGCGTCCGATCGTGTTGTTGACTTGGTTCTGCACGTCACTCGCGGCGTTGTCGAGGTTGCGGTCGAGGAAGAACGTGCAGACGATCGAGCTCGTCCCGTCACTGGTCGTCGTCGAGCTGACGTAGCGCAGCCCGTCGACGCCGTTGATCGCTTCTTCCAGCGGCGTCGTGACCGACGCTTCGGCCGCCTGAGCGTTCGCGCCGACGTAGGTCGCCGAAACGGTGACGACCGGCGGCGCGACCTGCGGAAACTGCGTGATCGGCAGCGTCGGAATCGATACGAGCCCGGCCAGGACGATGAAGAACGCGCACACCGATGCGAACACCGGCCGGTGCAGGAAGAAGGTGATCACGAACCGCCGCGCTCCATCGCCGCACTACTTAGGCAGCGCCGCGACAAAGACTTTTTCCGTCTACGAGCGAGTTAGCGGCGGCGGCGGGACACCCAAGCGCAGGTTCGAGATGCGCATCCCGGGGCCGGCCGAGGGCGGGCACGGCGCGACGTGCGTCGCCGCGATGAGCGGCGTCGGATTGGCCGGAATCGTCACGGCGATCGTATGCGCGACGACGCAGCGCTGTTCGCCGTTCGGTCCGCCGACCGCGTACGCGAGGGTGAAGGAGGCATCGTGACCGCGCAGCATGGTCAGGAGCATCGCCATCGCCGTTCGCGGCGCGACGCGCAGCGGGATCGGCGCGCCTTTCGCGTCGCGCAGCACTGCGCCGACGCCGCCCGTGAGACGGCATGGGCCCAAGCCGACGTTCTGGATAGCGTACGTCTCGCGAGCCGAGCCGGGGGTGGGATCCGGTCCCACGTCGCGCAGTTCGAGATCTTGCGGGCGGCACGCCGCCTTCGGCGGGTCGGGCGGCAGCTCGGCAAGCGCGTCGTCCGGCGGCGAAGTTCCCGGCGCGAACGACGAGACCGCGATCTCGGTGGGGTTCGAGCACGAGCCCAGCGGGATCGCGGGTCCCTTCGCGGTCGCGCCGTTGATGACGAACGTGAGGCCGCACCCCGATTCCGCAGCCGGCGCGGCAGTCTGGGGGACGGCCGCCGGGGTCGCGGTGACGTATCGCAGGACGAACGCCGCGGTCGCCCCGGCCCCGATCGTCGCGCTTTGGCCGAGCGAGAGCCGGCCGGCGAGCAGCGGAACGGGACGTGCCGTGCCGTTGACCACGGTGAGCTGCGGGAAGTTCGCGACGACGCACGGGAAGCCGGCCGTGCGCGAGACCGTCACGATCACCTGGTGCACGTCGCCGCGGACGCTCGGCTCCGCGGCCCGCGCGGCGACGTCCGCCAAGCAGATCGGCCGCATGACGTGCGGTGCGGTTTGCGCCGGGGCGGCCGCCGCTCCGACGGCGATTCCCAGGAGCGCGCCGCCGATCGTGAGGACGCGCGGCATAACGGAGTGCATACTCGGCCAACGGTCGCTCGGGCGCCTCGGTTCCGCTCGGCGGTGAGCGCCGGATGACCGTTGATGAAGGGGTACCGGTGCTCGGGGCGAGTACGAAGACCGCGGTGAAGCCGCGCCGCAGAGCCGCCGTCGCGATTGCCATCATCGCGACGCCGCCGCACGGGATCCTGTTCGTCGAACGCGCCTCGCACCTGCGCGACCATCCGGGCCAGATCGGCCTTCCCGGCGGCGGGGTCGACCCGCAGGACGGTGACGATCTCGAGCGCACGGCGTTGCGCGAGCTGCGCGAGGAGGTCGGGGTCGTCCCCGAGCGGGTGCAGATCGTCGGGCGCCTGCGGCAAGTGAGCCAGCGGGTGAACACCTTCGACGTCACCCCGTTCATCGCGGTGATCGCGCCCGGTCCGTTCACGATCGACGGCAACGAGACGGCGGGGATGTTCACCGTTCCGCTCGACATCGTCGTCTCGGAGGCGCTGCGCAAGGGGTCGATCACGATTGCCGAGCGCATAATCGAATCGTACATTCTCGATTACGACGGTCGCCGGGTGTGGGGCCTGACCGGCGGCATCCTGCGCTTGTTCGTGGAGGCCTGGAACGATGAGACGAGCGGCGTGCGGGCGGCCGTCGAAGCAAAGCTCCAGCCCTAGGAGGTGAAGAGTGATCGTCAGCATCGCGCGCGAGCTCGGCGCGGGCGGCAGAACGGTCGGCGAAGCGGTCGCCGCCGCGATCGGTGCGGCGCTGCTCGACGAGCGCGCGATCATCACCGAACTTTCGGCCCGCGCGGGCTACGCACCGGAATTTCTGGCCGAGCGCTTGGAACGGCCGCCGACGACCGGCGACCGCCTGATCGCGGACCTCGCGGCGTCGAGCGCGATGATGTGGTTCGTGGCGCCGGCCGAACAGCCGGACGAGATCATCATCAATACCGTGCGCGAAATCGTGACCGAGCACGCCGCGCGTGGACACGTCGTCGTGATCGGACACGGCGGCCGCAGCCTGCTCGGGTGGCGACCGGCCGGTGTGCCGGTGCTCGCCATCCTGTTGCACGCGAGCCGTGCCTGGCGCATCGAACAGCTGGCGCGGCGCTACGGTATCGATGCGCAGGAAGCGCGGCGGCGCGTCGATCGCACCGACGATGCGCGCGCGCGGTACCAGCGGCATTACTTCAATACGGACCTCTACGACAGCCGGCAGTACGATTTGGTGCTCTCGGCCGAGTCGCTCGGCTTGCCGCTCACCATCGAGATTGCGACGCTGGCTGCGACTTCTGTCGCATCCTAGACGTGCAGGTTGGTGCGACGTTTGTCCGCGAACGACCGTAAGTAATCCAGCGGCGCCCGCAGCGCGGCGCCGGATCGCGAGGTCCGAGTGATCGTCAACAGCCTCGAAGTCATGTTCGGAGGTCAAGCCGGCGACGGCAGTTTGACTACCGGCGATCTCATCGCGGGCGTCTTCAAGCGGATGGGGCTCGAGGTCTACACCTATAAGGACTTCCCTTCGCGCATTCGCGGCGGTCACACGAACTACGTGATCCGCGCGAGCGAGAGCAAAGACTACGGCATGGCCGACGCGGTCGACGCGCTGGTCGCGTTCGACCTCGAAGCGGTGCAGGAGCACATCGACGAGATGCGGCCGGGCGGTTTCGTGATCTTCGACAACACCTCGGAAGTCGTCGACGGCGCGCTGCGGCGCGACGACGTCACCTGGTACGAGATCCCGCTCGCCAAGATCGCCAAAGCGGAGATCGGTCTCGAACTGGTGCGCAACACGATCTGCATCGGCGTGCTCGGCGCGCTGATCGGCATGGATTCGGCGATCGTGCGCAACGACGTCACCGGCGTCTACAAACGCAAAGGCGACAAGGTCGTCGATCTGAACATCCGTGCGATCGAAGCCGGCGAAGCGTACGTGCGCGAGCACTTCGCCGAGCGTCCCAGCGGCTACGGTCTGCAGGCGAAGACCGACGGCGACCGCCTCATCATGATGGGCAACGACGCGATCGCGTACGGTGCGCTCGTCGCGGGCTGCCGCTTCATGGCGGGGTATCCGATCACGCCGGCGACCGACGTGCTCGAGTGGATGTCGAAAGAGCTTCCGAAGTTCGGCGGCGTCGTCGTGCAGGCCGAAGACGAACTCGCCGCGATCACGATGACGCTCGGCGCGGCCTTCACCGGCGTACGCGCGATGACCGCGACCTCGGGACCGGGTCAGGCGCTGATGACCGAAGCGATCGGCCTGGCCGGCGTGCTGGAGATTCCGGTCGTCGTGATCGAATGCGCGCGCGCCGGTCCCTCGACCGGGATGCCGACGAAGACGGAGCAGAGCAATCTCAACCATCTGATCTATTCGGGTCACGGCGAGATCCCGCGCGTCGTGCTCGCGCCGGGAACGATCACCGAGTCGTTCGATCTCACGGTCGCGGCATTCAATCTCGCCGAGCGCTGGCAACTGCCGGTGTTTCTGCTGACCGAACAGGCCCTGTGCCAGAGCAAGGCGACGCTGCCGCCGTTCGACATCGACGCGGTGCGCATCGATCGCGGTAAGCTGATCGACGACGGCGAGGTCACCTTCGGCGAGTACAAGCGCTTCGCGTTCACCGACGACGGCGTCTCGCCGCGCGTCATCCCCGGCGTTCCGGGCGGGATGCACCTCGCGGCGGGTTCCGAGCACAACGACGCGGGCGTCATCACGGAGAACGCGCGCAACCGCGCGCGGATGATGGAGAAACGGATGGGCAAGCTGGTCGCGATGCGCGACGAGCTGCCGCGCGCCGTCCTGCACGGCGTCGCCGATGCGGACATCGGTATCATCGGATACGGCTCGAACACCGGCCCGATCGCCGAAGCGGTCGACCGTCTCTCGGCCGCCGGCGTTCCGGTCCGCTTCCTGCAACTGCGCACGTTGTGGCCGTTCCCAGAGGACGAGATCCGCATCTTCGTCCAGGGCGCCCAGCACGTCTTCGTGGTCGAGAACAACTTCACCGGACAGCTCGACCGCTTGATCCGCACCGTTGTCGGGCCGCTCGACGCGCTCCACGGCGTGCGCAAATACGACGGGCGCCCGTTCCGCCCGATCGAGATCATCGAAGCGATACAACGCACCGCGCAGACCGGCGCCGCGATGGAGGTCCGTTAGATGGCGACCATGACTGCGAAAGACTTCGCCACCGCGACGCCGTCGTGGTGGTGCCCCGGCTGCGGCGACTTCGGCGTGCTGTCCGCCCTCAAACAAGCCTTGGCGGAACTCGGCAAGCAGCCGCACCAAGTCGCGTTCGTCTCCGGGATCGGCTGCTCCGGAAAGATCTCGGGCTATCTGCACAGTTACGCGTTCCACGGCGTGCACGGGCGCGCTCTGCCGGTCGCGACCGCGGTCAAGCTGGCGAATCGCGACCTCACCGTGATCGCGGCGGGCGGCGACGGCGACGGCTACGCGATCGGCGCGGGCCATTTCGTCCACGCCGTACGGCGCAACGCCGACATCACGTACATCGTGATGGACAACCAGACGTACGGGCTGACCAAAGGCCAGGCGTCGCCGACCAGCGCGACCGGCTACGTCGCCTCGGTGAGTCCCGACGGAAACCCCGATTCGCCGATCAACGGTCTGGCGCTCGCGCTCGCGGCCGGTGCGACGTTCCTCGCGCGCGGTTTCTCGGCGCAGCCCAAGCACATGGTGCAGATGATCAAGATGGCGATCGAACACAAGGGCTTCTCGATCGTCGAGGTGATGTCGCCGTGCGTCACCTACAACAAGATCAACACCTACGCGTGGTTCAAAGAGCACCTCAGCGACGTGGCCAACAGCGAAGGGTACGCGCCGAACGACCGCTCCGCCGCGTTCGACGCGCTGACCCGCGAGGGCTCGATCCCGATGGGGCTGATCTATCAGGAGCACCGGCCGACGCTCGAAGACCGCACCGGCCTGCCCGAGCTGCCGATCGCGCATCTCGATCTGGACGGCGCCCGCCCTGGGTACGCCGCAATGCTGGCGCACTACCGCTAACCGCACCAAGCGCGCCCTTCCCCGCAAGAGGTGGTGGGAGGGCCTTCCTGCGAGCCGAGCGTCCGGGGGCGAAGCGATATTGGGGGGCGATGGCGAAGGCTCCGGAAAGAACGTCTGTGACGCGAGCCGGTTCCGGTGCGTTCACGGAGCACGAGCGGCGGTCTCCGGAGACCCCCGGTCCTCAACCATCCCGTCCATCCCGAAAGGTTCTCTGCGTACATGCGTCTACGGCGTCTCGGTTTTGTCTGCGCGTTCGGTGCGAGCATCCTCGCCGCGTGCGGCACCAACAACAATCTCCTTGGCACAACGACCACGACGCAGTCGGCCATCCGGTTCATCAACGGCTCGCCGGACCTCAACACCGCCGGCGGCGTGGACGTCTACATCAACGGGACGGGCAGCACCGCATCCGCGACCGCGCTGATGTACGGAAAAGCGAGCACGCTCTCGTACGTGAACTCCCAGGTGTTCACGGTCACCGTCACGCCGGCGGGGAACAAGGCCACGACGTCGCTGACCTGCACGACGCCGAGCCTCGCGGCGAACACCCGCTACACCGTCGTCATCGCCGGCACCGTCGCCAAGACGACGCTGCAATGTCAGATCTTCCCCGAGACGATCTACAGCCTGCCGGCCGGTTCGTTCGAGCTGGCATTTCACAATGCTTCGCCCGCGCTGAACGCCGCGGATCCCAGCGGGGTCGGCTTTGGGGTGATCGGGCTCTCGACGCCGCCGGTCTACAACAACTTCGCCGGTCCGCTCGCGACGTTCGTCGCGCCGGCGTCCGGTTCGTCGTCCGCCAACGGGGTCCCGATCAACGTGCTGCCGGCGGGCGTCACGACGGCGCCTGGGATGGGGATCTACGTCGCGAACCCGAGCCCGAATCCACCGCCGAGCGTGCTGGCTACGTTCCTGCCGAGCTCGCTGCAGGCCGGATTCACCGCGGCGGTCTCCACGACGTGCCCCGACGCGCAGAATTTCTTTCCGATCCAGACGCCGACGCCGACACCCACGCCGGCCAGCACCACCGCGCCGACGCCGACGCCGGTTCCGACCTCCTCGGCGTCAGCCTGCGCCGTTACGAGCAACGTGATGAGCGTGTACGCAATCGATGCTCCGGCCGGCGGAGCTCCGATCACGCAGCTCGTCGGCATCAGCGACTAGCCGCAAACCCACGAAGACCGCTCGGCCGTGCCGGGCGGTCTTCGCGCGGCTAACGCACGTACGAGCCGCCGTTGAGGTCGAGCGTCGATCCGTTGAGGTAGCGCGCGAGCGGCGTGCACAAGAAGGCGACCGCGTGCGCGACCTCCTCGACGTCGCCGATGCGGCCCAGCGGAACTTCGCCGGTGATCGCGCTGCCGTCGTGTTCCATCGACTCGGTCACCATGTCGGTGGCGATGAAGCCGGGTGCGACCGCCATCGCGACGATGCCGTCCGGGGCGCAGCTGCGGGCGATCGACTTCGTCAGGTTGACGAGCGCGGCTTTCGAGGCGCCGTAGTCGGCGTAGGTCAGCTCGCCGCGATGTGCGGCCCGCGACGAGACGTTGACGATCGTCCCGCCGCCGTTCGCGCGCATCCCGGCCATGGCGAGAAATGCGAGGTCCGCCGCCGCGAAGATGTTGACGTCGAAGGTGCGCCGCCAACCGGAGCGCCACGTCGCGTAGTCATCGCCGTCGAACCGATTGTCGGCGAAGATCGCGGCGTTGTTGATCAACGCGTCGATACGGCCGAAGCGCGCGATGCAGGCATCGATCGCGGCGGGCAGCGCGGCGCCGTCCGCAACGTCAAGCCGATAGGGCTCGACCGCGGTGCCGAGGCGTTCGCGCAGGGCCGCAGCCTCGGCGGCGCGTTCCCGGTAGGTGAAGAAGACCTGCGCGCCGGCGCGGTTCAGCGCGCGCACGATCGCCGCGCCGATCCCGCGACTGCCGCCGGTGACGAAAGCGACCCGGCCCCGCAGATCGATGGTTCCCGCCTCGCCGGCATTCGGATGAGTGATGGTGTGGTGCTGCACCCTGGCGAGATGCGACCGGAGCCGCGCGGGGTCCCGCCGAAAGAGACGTTCGTGGACGCCGTCTCGACGCAGACCTGGAGCGCGCAAGACTATGCCGCGAACGCGCGCTTCGTCGGCGATTTGGCGGGCGAGGTCGTCGCGCTGCTCGCGCCGCGCGCCGGCGAACGCATCCTCGACCTCGGCTGCGGTGACGGCGCGCTGACCTTGGAATTGTGCGCGTCGGGCGCGTCGCTCGTCGGCGCGGATGCCGCGCCCGATCTGATCGCCGCCGCGCGTGCCCGTGGGTTGGACGTACGGCTGCAGGACGGAGCGGCGCTGCGCTTCGAACGCGAATTCGACGCGGTCTTCTCCAACGCGGCGCTGCATTGGATGCGCGATCCGGCCGCGGTCATCGCCGGCGTGGCGCGCGCTCTCGTGCCGGGTGGGCGGTTCGTCGGCGAGTTCGGCGGTCACGGCAACGTCGCGGCGATCGTCGTCGCGCTGCATGCGGTGCTCGCGCGGCGCGGGATCGACGGCACGGAATTGATGCCGTGGTATTTTCCGACGGCGGCGGCCTACCGCCGATTGCTCGAAGCCGGCGGGTTCGCCGTCGAAACGATCGCGCTGCAGCCGCGCTTGACGGTGCTGCCCACCGATATGGCCGGCTGGCTGCGCACGTTCGCGAACCCGTTCTTCGCCGTGCTCGACGCGCCCGATCGCGCGGCGGCGCTCGAAGAGACGCTGGCGTTGCTGCGGCCGGTGCTATGGGACGGCGGCCGCTGGACGGCGGATTACGTGCGGCTGCGCTTCGCCGCCCGGCTGGTCTGAGTGGAGCGTTCCGAAGGCCGGACCGATCCCGCGTACTGGAACATCGCGGGCCCGTTCGGCGGGTGGATCGCATCGCAGCTGCTCGAGCGCGTGCTGGACGATCCGCGCCGGCGCGGCGATCCGATCGCGACCAGCACCAGCTTCGTCGGTCCGATCGAAGAGGGCGCGTTCACCATCGACGTGCGTTTGCTGCGGACCAATCGCTCGACCGACTTCTGGTGGGCCGAACTGCGCCAGGAACGTGACGGCGTGGAGCAGGTGTGCGCGTACGCGACGGTCTCCTGCGCGCTGCGGCCGTCGACGCCCGCGCATCTCGAGCAGGCGATGCCGGACGCTCCGCCGCCTGGCGACCTGCCCGAACGGCGAATCCCGCTGCCGTTGCGCTGGATAGCGCACTACGAGAACCGCATGGCCACCGCCGGGCCGTTCCGCGGCGAGGTCTCGGCGCGATCGCTGACCTGGACGCGCAAGCGCGACGTGCCGCTGGATTTTTCGGCGCTCACCGAGATCTGCGACACCGCGATTCCGCGCCTGTTCTATCGTACCCGCGGGCCGATCCCGATCGCGACGGTCACGATGAACGTGTTCTTTCACGTCGGCGCGAGCGATCTGCGCGAGGTCGGCACCGACTTCGTGCTGTGCGACGCGAATTGGCACGGAGCGAACGACGGGTACTTCGACGAACAGCAGGTCGTGTGGAGCCGCTCGGGCCAGCTGCTGGCGACGACCGATCAATTGGTCTGGTACCGTCTGCCGAACGACGAAGACAACGGCGAAACCAGGCGCTGAGTACCCGGTTCAGGAATACGGTTTAGGTTGACGCAATACGTGTACACGATGTTTCGGGTCGGCAAAACGGTGCCCCCGAAGCGTCAGATTCTCAAAGACATCTCGCTCAGTTTTCTGCCCGGCGCGAAGATCGGGATCCTCGGCCTCAACGGCGCCGGGAAGTCGACGGTGTTGCGCATCATGGCCGGCGTCGACAGCGACATCGACGGCGACGCGATCCCGATGCCGAACATCACGATCGGCTATCTCGAACAAGAGCCGAAGCTCGATCCCGCCAAGACGGTGCGCCAAGTCGTCGAAGAAGGGCTCGCGTCGCTGTTCGACGCGCGCCGGCGGCTGGACGCGGTGTACGCGGCGTACGGCGAACCCGATGCCGACTTCGAAAAGCTCGCCAACGAACAGGCCGCGCTCGAGGCGCAACTCTTCGCGCAAGGCGCCGACGATCTAGAAGCGCAGCTCGAGATCGCGGCGGACGCGCTGCGGCTGCCGGCGTGGGAGGCGACGATCGGTCCGCTCTCCGGCGGTGAGAAGCGCCGCGTCGCGCTGTGCCGGCTGCTCCTCTCGAAGCCCGACATGCTGCTGCTCGACGAGCCCACGAACCATCTCGACGCCGAGAGCGTCGAGTGGCTCGAACAGTTTCTGCAGCGCTTCGCGGGAACCGTCGTCGCGGTGACCCACGATCGCTACTTCCTCGACAACGCGGCGGAGTGGATCCTGGAGCTCGATCGCGGCCGCGGCATTCCGTGGAAGGGCAACTACAGTTCCTGGCTCGATCAGAAACAGGCGCGGCTCGCGCAGGAAGAAGCCTCGGAATCCGCCCGCCAGAAGGCACTCAAGCGCGAGCTCGAGTGGGTGCGCGCGGGCACGAAGGGTCAGCAGACCAAGAGCAAGAGCCGCATCGCGCGCTTCGAGGAACTCTCGACCTACGAGTACCAGAAGCGCAACGAGACGAGCGAGATCTTCATCCCGGTCGCCGATCGCCTCGGCGCTCAGGTGATCGAGTTCTCCGGCGTGCGCAAAGCGTACGGCGACCGGCTGTTGATGGACGACGTGAACTTCAGCATCCCGCCGGGCGCGATCGTCGGGATCATCGGACCGAACGGCGCCGGCAAGTCGACGCTCTTCCGAATGATCGCCGGGAAGGAACAACCCGACGCCGGCGAGATTCGGATCGGCCCGAGCGTGAAGCTCGCGGTCGTCGATCAGACGCGCGAGTCGCTCGACAACACCAAGACCGTGTTCGACGACGTGACCGCGGGCCGCGACATCCTCACCATCGGCAAGTTCGAGATGCCCTCACGCGCCTATCTCGGCCGCTTCAACTTCAAGGGCGGCGATCAGCAGAAACCGGTCGGTACGCTCTCGGGCGGCGAGCGCGGACGGCTGCATCTCGCCAAGACGCTGCTCGAAGGCGGCAACGTGCTGCTGCTCGACGAGCCCTCGAACGACCTCGACGTCGAGACGCTTCGCGCGCTCGAGGACGCGCTCGGCGAGTTCGCCGGAACGGTGCTCGTCATCAGCCACGACCGCTGGTTCCTCGATCGCATCGCGACGCACATCATCGCTTTCGAAGGCGACAGCCGGGTCGCGTACTTCGAGGGCAACTACCACGAGTACGAAGCCGACAAAGTCAAACGCCTCGGCGAAGAAGCCGCTCGCCCCCATCGCTTGCGCTACCGCCCGCTAACGCTGCCGTAGAATCGGTCAGTGGATCTCCGGCTCGATCGGGCCGGGGGTCGTGCCGGGGGCTAGGAAGTCGAAGTCGCAGCCGTCGTTGGCTTGGGCGACGTGTTGGGCGAAGATGACGCCGTAGCCGCGCTCGGCGCGCGGCGGCGGCTGTTTCCAGGCGGCGCGGCGCCGCGCGAGCTCCTCGTCCGGAACGTCGAGGTGCAAGCGGCGCGCGTCGACATCGACCTCGATCGTGTCGCCCGTTCGCACGAGCGCGAGCGGGCCGCCGACGTAGGCCTCGGGTGCGACGTGCAGGATGCAGGCGCCGTACGACGTGCCGCTCATTCGCGCGTCCGAGATGCGGACCATGTCGCGCACGCCCTGGCGTACGAGCTTGAGCGGGATCGGCAGCATCCCCCACTCCGGCATCCCCGGGCCGCCGTGCGGACCTGCGTTCTTGAGTACCAAGACGTGGTCGGGCGTGACGTCGAGATCCTCGCGTTCGACGGCCGCCGCCATCTCGTCGTAGCTCTCGAAGGCGAGCGCGGGGCCGCGATGCTTGAGCAGCCGCGGCTCGGCGGCCGACGATTTCATGACGGCGCCGTCGGGCGCGAGGTTCCCGCGCAGCACGACCGTTCCGCCGGGCGGATACACGGGATCGCCGACCGTACGGATCGTCTGGTTGTGATGGACGTCCGCGCCGGCGATCGCATCGCCGAGCGTCCCTCCCGAGACCGTGATGCAGCCGAGGTCGAGATGCGGCGCGAGGCGGTTCAGAAACGCGCGCAAACCGCCCGCGTAGAAGAAGTCCTCCATCAGCAGCCGCCCTGAGGGCCGCACGTCGGCGATCACCGGGACGCGGCGCGAGATCTCATCGAAGCGATCGATCGAGAGCGGAATTCCGGCGCGCCGCGCGATCGCGACCAAATGGATCAGCGCGTTCGTCGAGCCGCCCAGACCCGCGTGTGTGACGATCGCGTTGTCGAGCGAACCGCGCGTGACGAGTTTGTCCGGCGTGAGGTCTTCCCAAACCATCTCGACGATGCGCCGGCCGGATGCGCTCGCCATCCGCGCGTGCGCGGAATCGGGCGCCGGGATCGACGACGCGCCGGGCAGCGTGAACCCGAGCGCTTCGGCCATCGACATCATCGTCGCCGCGGTTCCCATCGTCATGCACGTTCCGAACGAGCGCGCGATCCCGCCTTCGATCTCGTGCCAGTCATCCTCCGAGATCGCGCCGGCGCGCTTCTCGTCCCAGTACTTCCACGCGTCGGTGCCCGAGCCGAGCACCTCGCCGCGCCAATTCCCGCGCAGCATCGTTCCGGCCGGAACGAAGATCGCCGGGACGCCGGCCGAGATCGCGCCCATCAACAGGCCCGGCGTCGTCTTGTCGCAGCCGCCGAGCAGCACGGCGCCGTCGACGGGCTGGCTGCGGATCAGCTCCTCGGTCTCCATCGCGAGGAAGTTGCGGTAGAGCATCGTGGTCGGCTTCATCAGGTTCTCGGAGAGGCTCATCGCCGGAACCTCGAGCGGAAATCCGCCCGCCTGCCACACGCCGCGCTTCACTTCGTCGGCGCGCGCGCGCAAGTGCACGTGACAGGGGTTCATGTCCGACCACGTGTTGACGATCGCGATGACCGGCTTGCCCGCGAAGTCTTCGCGGTCGTAGCCGATCTGGAGGAGACGCGAACGATGCCCGAACGAACGGAGCGTGGGGGTGCCGAGCCAGCGGTGACTCCGCAGCTCCTCGGGACGTTTGGGCACGAAAGGCGGTTAGCTTCCCGGCGTGCCGTAGATCTCGGGGAAGAAGTAGTCTTTCCAGCTGGCGGGCTTCGTCTTGATCGCGCCGTTGCGGTACATCGCTTCGGCCAGCTTCATCGTCCCTTTGGGCGCTACGGAGTAGACGAAATTGGGACTGCTCAACATCGCGACGAGCTCGTCGACGGTCAGCTTCTCTTTGGTCTCGCGCAGGTAGAGCTCGGCTGCCGTCTTCTTGTCTTTGTTGATGAGCGTGACCGCGTCGTCGATCGCGGCGACGACCGCGGCGAACATCTTCGGGTTCGCGTCGTGGAACTTCACCGTCGAGAACGTGACGCCGTTCGAGACCGGCCCGCCCATCACGTCGACCGAGTTGAGCACCGCGTGCACGCCCGGAATCTTGAGCTCTTGTTCCTGGTACGGCGGCAGCGAGAAGTGGCTGTCGACGTCCTTGCCGCCGGAGAGCGCGGCGACCGCATCGGGATGGCCCATCGTCACCGTGATCGCGTCGAGCTTGTGCGCGTCTTTCTCGCCGAACGCTTTTTCGGCCGCGACGTCGAGCACCGTCGCCTGGGTCGAGACCTTCACGGTCGGGAGCGCGATCTTGTCGTCGCTCGTGAAATCGTTCAGCGTCTTCACCTTCGGATTGCGGGTGAGCAGCAGCATGGGGAGTGCGCCGGCGCCCGAGGCGCCCTTGATCTGACCGTTGCTCTTCGCCCACGCGACGAGCAGATTCGTCGAACCGCTCGTCACGAAGTCGACGCTGCCCGAGATCAGCGCGTCGACGCTCGTCCCGCCGCTGTTGAAGGTGATCCAGGAGACCTTCACGTCGCCGAGGCCGCGCTTGCGCGCCTCCATCTCGACGAACTTCTGCTGTTCGCAAATCATGAGCGGGAGATAGACCAGACCGGGCTGGCGCGTGATGCGGACCTCGGTCACCTCGGCTGCGGCCGGCAGTGCGACGCTCGCGGCGAACGCGAGGGCGAGAGCGAGACGGAAGACGATGCGCAACGGGATTCTCCTTTTCGAGCGATTCAGGACGTCGCCATGCCCCAGCGACGAATGGTGCGGTTCTCGATGGTGCGGAAGACGCCGTTTTCGACGACGAGGCCGATGATGATGACGGTGAGCAGTCCGGCGAAGACGTTCGCGATGTCGAGCGTGTTCTTGTTCTCGAGGATGAACCACCCAAGGCCGCCCTTCCCCGACGAGACGCCGAACACGAGTTCGGCGGCGATCAGCGTGCGCCACGCGAACGCCCAGCCGACTTTCAAACCGGTGAGGATGCTCGGAAACGCGGCCGGGATGAGGATCAGCGCAACGTAGCGCAGAGAGCGCAGTCCGTAGTTCTTGCCGACCATCCGCAGCGTCGGCGAGACGGAGACGAAGCCGGAGTGCGTGTTGAGCGCGACCGGCCACAGCACCGAATGGATCAGCACGAACGAGAGGCTCAGGCTGTTCAGGCCGAACCATAGCAGCGCGAGCGGAAGCAGCGCGATCGCCGGCAGCGGATTGAACATCGCGGTCAGCGTTTCGAGCAGGTCGTTGCCGATGCGGGTGGTCGTGGCGAGCGTCGTCAGCACCGCGGCGAGGAACGTTCCGGCGGCATATCCGACGAGCAAGATCTGGATCGACGTCCACACCTTGCCGAGGAGGCCGCCGCTGACGAGTGCCTCGACGAACGCCTGCGCCGTCGCACTGAACGTCGGCAGCAGCAACGGGTTGTTGACGCGGCGTCCGTAGAGTTCCCAAACGATCGCCAGCACGACGAGGATCGCCGCTTTGCGGAGCGGCGTGAAGGTGCGCACGCGCTCCCAGGTCGAGAGCCGCTTCTGCACGACGCCGAATTCGGCCGCGTCGACGGGGGTTGCGAACCGTTCGGGCCGGTCGGCCGGCGGCGCGTCAGCGATGCGCAAGCGGCACCTCTTTCGGAGCGGAGAACAGCAGCGCATCGATGCGCTCTTCGAGCGCTCGCGCGGCGTCGCCGGCGCCGTCGCGCGGGACGCTGTTGAGCTCGGCCGTCACTTGGCCGGGATGCGGCGAGAGGAGCAGGATGCGGCTTCCGACCTTGATCGCCTCGCTGATCGAGTGCGTGACGAACAGCATCGTGAAGCGCGTTTCGTCCCAAAGCTCGAGCAGCTCTTCCTGCATCTTCCGGCGCGTCAGCGCGTCGAGCGCCGCGAACGGCTCGTCCATCAGCAGCACGTCGGGTTCCATCGCCATCGCGCGCGCGATCGCGACCCGCTGTTTCATCCCGCCGGAGAGCTCGTGCGGGTACTGCTCGGCGCAGCGGTTCAGGTTCACTTTGTCGATGTACGTCCGCGCGCGCTCGATCGCGTCGCGGCCGCTCGCGCGCCCGCTCACCAGCAGCGGGAAGGTCACGTTGTCGAGGACGGTCTTCCACGGCAGCAGCTGGTCGAATTCCTGAAAGACCATCATCCGATCGGGGCCCGGCCGGGTGACGACCTCGCCCTTGAGCCGGATCGTGCCCTCGACCGGGGTCAGGTAGCCGCCCACGGCTTTGAGCAGGGTCGATTTGCCGCAGCCCGAGGGGCCGAGGACGACGAACCGCTCCGCGGGGAACACTTGGAAGCCGACGCGATACGTCGCGGTCACCAAGTGATCGCGCGTCTTGTATTGCAGGGTGACGCCATCGACGTCGAGCAGCGGCGTCAACGTGAGGCGGTCGAAGGTTCCGCGAGCGCGACCATCTCACGGAATCTTTGCCCGGCTACACGTTTCCCCTTCGCAGCGCGGTCAGCGTCGTACGCGGCGTGATGCGCTCGGCGTCGGTCCGCAGCTCGAGCACGGCCGGGCCTCCGCAGGTGAGCGCCGTCTCGAAGGCTGGTGCGAACTCGGCCGTGCGCTCGACGATCGCGCCGTGGGCCCCGAAAGCGCGGGCATAGGCGGCGAAGTCGGGGTTCACCAGATCCGTCGCGATGACGCGCCCCGGAAAGTGGCGCTCTTGGTGCATTCTGATCGTACCGTACATTCCGTTGTTGATCACCAGCACGACGACGGCCACGCCGTACTGGACGGCCGTTGCGAGCTCATGCCCGCTCATCGTGAAGCAGCCGTCACCGGCGAACGCGACGACGACGCGCTCCGGGAAGCGCAGCTTCGCGGCGATCGCCGCGGGGACGCCGTACCCCATTGCGCCGCTGGTCGGACCGAGCTGCGTCCCGAACTGCTTGTATTGAAAGAAGCGGTGCAGCCAAGTCGTGTAGTTGCCGGCTCCGTTGCAGAGGATCGCATCGTCCGGCAACCGTTCGGAGAGGAACCGGACGACGGCCGCCAGATCGAGTGCACCGCCGTCCGCACCCGGCTCGAGGTTGCGTTCGTAGTCGCTCCGCGCGGCGGCGGTCCAGTTCCGCCAGGCCGGCGCGTCGAGCGGCTGCAGCCGCTCGAGCGCGTGCGCGAATTCGGCCGGGCCGGCGTTGATCGCCAACTCGGCGGTGAAGACGCGGCCGAGCTCGTCGGGATCGGCGTGCACGTGGATCAATCGTTGGTGCGGGAGCGGCGCCTCGATCAGGGTGTAGCCCCCGGTCGGGACTTCGCTCAGCCGGCCGCCGACCGCGAGGATCAGGTCGGCATCGCGCACGCGCGCGGCGAGGGCCGGGTTCGGCCCCAGCCCGAGATCCCCGGCATAGTGCGGATCGCGGTTGTCGAAGAGCGCTTGACGGCGGAACGAGCACGCCACCGGGAGCGCGTTGCGCGCGGCGAAGCGCGCGAACGCGGCGCACGCGGCGGCGTCCCAACCGCTTCCGCCGAGGATCACCAGTGGACGCCGCGCCTCCCCGAGCATCTCACGCAGGCGCTCGAGGTCCGCCGTGCCAGGATGCGCCGCGGTCCGGACGGCCGGTGGGAGGGTGTTCTCCGCGGCCTCGTCGTGCAGCATGTCCTCCGGCAGAGCGAGCACGACCGGCCCCGGCCTTCCCGAGAGGGCGGTGTGGAAGCCGCGCGTCACGAACTCCGGGATCCGCGCGGCGTCGTCGATCTGGGTCGCCCACTTCGCCAACCCGCCGAAGACGCGGCCGTAGTCGATCTCCTGAAAGGCTTCGCGTCCCTGCATCCCGCGCGCGACCTGACCGACGAAGAGCAGCATCGGCGTCGAGTCCTGGCGGGCGGTGTGCACGCCGATGGCGGCATGCGTCGCGCCCGGCGCGCGCGTCACGAAGCAGATCCCGGGTCGTCCGGTCAGCTTGCCGTAGGCCTCGGCCATGTTGGCGGCTGCGGCTTCGTGACGACATGCGATCACGCGGATCGACGGCACGTCGTACAGCGCGTCGAGCACCGCGATGTAACTCTCGCCCGGCACGCAGAAGACGGTGTCGACACCGTTCTTCACCAGGACGTCGACGAGGAGTGTTCCGCCCGTACGCATCGGCGGAGCATACCGAGCAGGTTGGCTGCTGTCAAGGCCGGGTACGAAGCCGACAGGACGTCGCGCGCTCCAGGAGGCCCCGCAATGACTCTCAGCATGCCCGTATGGCGGAAGCGGGAGGCCCCGCAGAAGCGGGTGCGCGCGCTGATCCTCGGGGGCGGCGGAGCGCGCGGAGCATACGAAGCCGGCGTCGTCGCGGCGCTGACGGAACACGAAACCTTCGACATCGTGTGCGGGACGTCGATCGGCGCGATCAACGGGATGTTCGTCGCGCAAGGTATTCCGGATCGTCTCGTCGACATCTGGCGCACGATCTCGACCCGCGGCATCACCGAGCTCAAACCGGAATTGGCCGTCCTCGTGCTGTTGTGGCAGGCCGCGCACGGGTTCATGCAGTCACCGTTCACGCAGAAGGCGGCGCACGCGATGTCGATGCTGCGCGCACTGCCGCAGCTGACGACCGCGGGCAAGCTCCCGCAGCTGCTCGGGCTGTTCGAAAGCGGCAACGTGCGCAGCGTGATCGGTGAGATCGCGAATCTCGAAGCGGTGCGGCACACGTTCATCGTCGGCGTGACGAACCTCAGCGCCGGGCGGGGCGACGCGTTCGCCCACTTTCCGCCGGAAGCTCGCGCGGCGCAAGCGGCGTTCCAAGCGCTCGAGACGGCCGAACCGATCACCGCGGCCAACTACGTCGAAGCGATTTGCGCTTCAGCGGCGTTGCCGCCGGTGTACGAGCCGATCACCATCGTCTGCGCCGACGGCGTGCCGCGCACGTTCGCCGACGGCGGCTTCACGAACAACGCGCCGATCCGCCAAGCGATCGATGCGGGAGCGACCGAGGTGACGGCGATCGTCGTCGCGCCGCCGTGCACGGGGGGCGAACAGCGACGGGTCGCCTCGATGCTGGAGGTCGCCTCGATCATGCTGGACGCGAACTGCGAACGGATGCTCGAGCTCGATCTGAAACTCGCGCGCCGCATCAATGCCGACGTGTTGGCGGGGACCGCTCCCGGCAAGCGTCACGTCGCGTTCCGCGTGATCGGCCCGGCCGGGCCGCTGCATCTTCCGACGCTGGGCTTCGACGATCAAGATGAAGTGAACCGGCTTTTCGAGCTGGGCTATGCCGACGGGCACACGGTGGCTGCGGCTTAACCGACGCCCGCTGGGTATGACGCCCTCGTGCAGATCGGCTGGCCTGGGGAGATCGTGATCGTCCGGCACGCGGAGAGTGCCGGCAACGTCGCGCGCGAACGCGCGCTGCTGGCGGGAGCGGCCGTCATCGACCTCGAGCATGGCCGCGACGCCGACGTGCCCCTCTCGCAGCTCGGCGAACGTCAGGCGGCCGCGCTCGGCCGCTGGGCGGCGCGGAACATGGAGCGCGTCGACGCGGTCGTGTCCTCGCCGTACGTTCGCGCGCGGGAGACGGCAGGGCTCGCCCTCGCCGCCTCAGGGTGGGACGACGTGCCGGTCGTCGTCGACGAACGGCTGCGCGAAAAGGAGTTCGGCGTCCTCGATCGGCTGACGCGGCGTGGAATCGTCGAACGCTATCCCGACCAGGCCGAGCTGCGCCGCGTGCTCGGAAAGTTCTACTATCGTCCGCCGGGCGGCGAGAGCTGGACCGACGTGATCCTGCGGGTTCGTTCGTTCGTCGAGTCGATGGTGCGCGAACATGCCGGCGCGCGAATCGCGATCGTCACTCATCAGGTCATCGTCCTCTGCCTGCGCTACGTGCTCGAACGCATGACCGAAGCGCAACTGCTCGCCGTGGACGGCTCGAGTGACGTCGCGAACTGCGGCGTGACCATCTACCGCAGCGCGGGCGATCCGCCGTATCCCGTGCTGGAAGCCTATAACCTCGTCGCACCGATGGAAGAAGCCGGCGAACCGGTAACGACGACGCCGGACGTGCCGCTTGCTGCCGGCTGAGCGGATCGAGCGCGCGCTGCTGCGTCGCTGGCCGCTGCCCGTCCCGCAGGCCGGAACGAAAGAGGAGCGCGGTGAGGTCTTCGTCGTCGCGGGCGCGGCGCAGACGCCGGGGGCGGCGATCCTCGCCGCGACGTCGGCGCTGCGCGCGGGTGCCGGAAAGCTGAAGGTCGCGACCGCCGCGAGCGTCGCGGCGTACGTCGGCGCGGCAGTTCCCGAGTCGCTGGTCGTCGCGCTCGACGATTTGCCCTCGGGCGGGTTCGGGCTCGAAAACGCGCGTACGATCGTGGAACATGCGAACGGCGCGGACGCGCTCGTGTTCGGCCCCGGACTCGTCGACGAAGCGGCGTCGGCTTCGCTCGCCTGCGCCGTGCTCGCGAAGCTCGAGACGCCGGTCGTGCTCGACGCGGCGGCGCTCGGCGGCTGCGCCCAGGATCCTGACGTGCTCCACCGGCTCGACGGACGCGCGGTGTTGACGCCGCACGCCGGCGAGATGGCCAGGATGATGGGCAGCGAGCGCGATGCGGTGGAAGAAGATCCGGCCCGCTATGCCAGGGACGCCGCGCGTCGACTCCGCGCCGTGGTGGTGATGAAAGGGGCGACGACGTACATCGCCCAGCCTGACGGCGCGCTGTTCTGCAACACCGAGGGCGACGTCGGCCTCGCGACGTCCGGTTCGGGCGACACGCTCGCCGGAATCATCGGCGGGCTGCTCGCGCGCGGGTTGCCGCCCATCGGGGCTGCAGTGTGGGGCGTGTACCTGCACGCGCAGGCCGGCAGCCTGCTCTCGCAGCGCATCGGGCTGGGCTTTTTGGCGCGCGAAATTCCCGGCGAAATTCCGGGGCTGATGCGTTGGGTCGGCTGACCGAACGCGCGCAGGGCCTCAGAAGGATTGAGCGGCTAGTGCGAGATTGAGGCGATACCCTTCCGATCCACGTGCTACGTCGATCGAGAGGCCGCGGAATCGAACCTCGATACCAGAATCCGCGTGCCACCGGAATGTCGGCAGCGCCCACGGTTGATTGCCTCCACGGGTACGATGTGAACCCGTCTCTGTAAAAATCGAGAACTTCAGACTTTGGATGGCGGAATCTCGGATGCGATACTCGGCCTGAAACAGCGATCCGTCGGTGCCGCAGAACGGTTCAGGAAACGCGCGTAACGCGGCGGTACACAACAAGGTGGCTCTCGGGTAAGACGAGGCCGGTTCGAACCGGCCACCGCGTGCAGCGCCAACGTTGACGTACGGACGGGGACGTAATGGGCGACGTCAGCAACGTATGCCTGAAATTCGCTTGTCGTGCCGAGGCCGCCGACTGCGTCGATAATCGCGGCACGGTACTGGAATACATTGAGCGGCTTCGGAAGGTCCAGCAGTCCGACCCTCTCCTGTTGCTGCGTCACCGGTACGGCTATTGCATTTACGTTGCTGAGATTGCCGGGTGTGGAGGTGATGCCAGCAATATCGGTCTCGGGGACCTGCCTTTCGTGCGCGAACCTCGTCGTTGGGCCGAAGCACTTCGAGTTTTGGAATATGCACGTGCAGTCGCTTCGTTCGCAAGCGTCCCTCAAGACGTTCGCGCTCTTGCCCGAGCCGACGAGACGCGATTTGTTGAGGCTCGTCGAAAGCGTTGAGCGCATCTTGCTCGAGATCGGCGCCGCGGAGCGGCGCACGTCGTGAGACGCGATCGCCTCAGCAGCGAACGACGGGCTCTCGGCGCGATCGAGCGCTTACGGTCTGGGAACGGTCACTACGCGAAGCACCGGGATGTTGCGGTACGCATAACGGTGACGTCAGTTGCGCGCGAGGCGGGCTTGAGCCGTGCCACCGTCCATCGCCTGGAAGCGGTGCACGAACGGATACGTCAACTTCGCCACGAGGCCCCGTTCGGCAACCGAAAGGCGGCCTCCGGAAGAGCATCCTCTGCCGATCGCGTCGCGGAGTTGCAGATGCAAGTGCGGAATCTCCTGGAGGAGAATCTCGCTTTGACCGTCCGGCTAGCCCGCGTCGATCCGTCGTTTTGTCGAACGCCCGACGATTTAGCAAAACGGAGGGCCGCGAATCCTCGGTAACTACGAAGTAGCTGGCAGACGGCGTGTAGACCGCGCCGTTCGCACGGCCGGCCCATCCCCCGCGGTGCGGCTCCCCAATCATATCGCGTGAGAGACGGCGCTAAGGCACGGCGTCACCTACTGCACCGGCACGGCGAATACCAGGCCAGCGCCTGAGCCGCCTCGTCGGTGCTTGTTGATGAACGAGATGGGAACGCTCGCGAGAAATTGAACCCTTACGCTCGCGAAATTTGAACCGCCCCT